>NZ_JBALFV010000009.1:0-27482 GCF_036916735.1 Nostoc sp. | reverse complement strand
CGTTGACTTCACTCCGGCTATTAGCCAATAGTCTTGACACTCCCCAGCCTGACTAAGTTTCGCTTCGCTCACTTAGTCGTAAAGGCTGGGGATTCGACTAAGTTAGGAATTAAATCATAGCGACGTTATAATTGCACATCGATTTGAGAGTAAGTATTTTTGTAGCGGTTTGATACTTGACTAAATCGTTGTAGCCATTAATGATAATTACAGCAACAATTGGGACTAAAGCAACAGAAAATATTAAAAGCCCCATATTTTTAGATAATTTCCATCAGATACTTACTTTATATCCAGCAAAATTTGTGTAGATATAAAGATGAGTCTACTTTCAGCAAGTTGGCTTCGTCGCCTGTAAAATTAGTTACGCAATTGCACTGAGCTTGATGAGTTGTAAGGTTTTTTAAATAACCACAGAGGCACAGAGAAGCCAGTGTGTTGGGCGGGTTCCCCGACTTGTTCGCTCTTAGCGTTCCCGTTCGCGCAGCGTCTCCGTCAGGAGAAGGGTAGCAACTGGCGCAACACAGAGAGAAAGAAACATAGAGAACTAATTTACAACAATTCAAAATTGTTCGTGAACTCTATCATCTATCTTTTCTCTGTGTACTCTGCGCCTCTGCGGTTGATTAAGAAGTATAACTAGATAAATTACCTATGAATCTGAATAAATAGGGAATAACCACTAACAGCAAAAATAAATAGGATAGCAGCAGGAATAATTACTACATCCCTGACAATAAATAAAATCCAATCTTTTCTTAGTTCTTGTTTGAACTTGATTTCTCGTAGTTTTCGCTCAAGTTCAGCATCTTCTTGGGACTGCAAGTTGACAGTTGAGATAATTAGTGGATTGTCACCTTTGCTGGCAATTATTTTTGATAAATCTGTTTTATCTGTCATACTGTTTAGATACCAATAATTTCAGTTTCAAGATTTTGGTTATTATCTGCAACCCAGATATGCCTGCCTTTTTGCTTGGCTTCTACGGCTACTTCTAGGAGTGCGTAGGCGTAGCCAGCCGTAAGCATCGCTTTTAGAAGTACCTCAGCATTATCTCCATTAATCTGTTGTGCCAGATTGTTTAGTGTCTCATAAACTTATGGTGATAAATCTAAATTTATTTTAATTCGTTGGGTTTTTATTTGTGCAGTCATTTCTATTTTATTTAATATTTTTAAGGTAAAATCCAGTTTTCCAACTGTAAATTAGAAATGCGGCTGTAATGACAAGTATTGTTTGTTACCAAAATGTAATTTTCTGCAACTGCAACACTAGCAATTAGTAAATTAAATTCAGCAATTATTTGTCCTATTCTACGGAGTTCTGCCTTTAATTCACCATACTTTTTGAGAGCAGGAATAGTTAAAGGTACAACGAGTAAGTTTTGAATAAATTCTTCTGCACGATTTAAATTTTCCACTACTCGATGAGAGTTATAAGCACCAAAATACAACTCAGCAACTGTGATACTGCAAATACAAATTTGCTCGCATCATATTTTTCTAACTTTAGTTCTGACTGAATTAATATCTTTAATCCAATAAATGCAAGTATCAGTATCAAGTAAATAAGTCATAGACTAATGTCATTATTAGAAATAGTACGGCTATCGTAAATATCTTTGACTATTTCCTCAGCAGTACGTTCATCTTCCCAAGGGCCAAGCCTTTCCATAAACGTATCTAGTGGATGCGGTTTTGGCTGCTGTTCAGATGAGAGGATGATTTCATCCACTATCAATTGATTTGCTTCTGGAACTCCTAATTTTTTGGTTTCCTCTTTAGCTATAACCATGATTTGCATCAAGGTTATAGCCTGACGCAGAATATCACTTTTACTTACGCCTATTTTCTTTGCTAGTTCGTCTAATATCTGATTAAGTTCAGGTGACAAATCTAAGTTTAAGCGAACCATTTTTTGAGTGTTAGTCATGGTTCTATCCTTGTGTAAAATCTTAAGTACATTATAGTTGGTTGAGGCTGTAAGATTAACAGCGATGATTCAAGAATTTCATAAGATTATTCTGACTAATATAATGATGCTTGTATCTGAGTTCATTTGTTTTCGAGGAATTCATCAACTGTAATTCCTACCTGTCGAATCAAACTTCTGAGTAACCCAGGTGCTAATTCCCGATGATTGGGAACTGATAAAGTTGGTTTTGATTCACACCAAAATATCATGTGGCTTCCTGTTTGGTGATCTAATATATAACCAAACTTTTCAAAAATCTTGACAGCTTCTTTACCAGAGATATTTGATAAACGTCCCGTTTATACTACAACTTCGCTGATAAACACTTGCGATTCTTTAAAAATATAAGGTTTGCCATGTTTATCTTGGACATGGAGATATCCAGTAATAGCATCTTTAATATTTTCAATTGCCTCATCTAGTGTTTTGCCTTGACTCACACAGCCTGGAAGTTCAGGAACCTCAGCAATATAGCCTTCATATTCTGAATCAAAGGTAAATATTACTTGAAATTTCATAATAAGTTAATCTTGTATAGTTGAGGTCTAAAATAAATATAACGCTCAAATCCTAAGTTTGTTACTTTATACCCATTGAAACAGAGAGAAGAATGATTCAAGTACTTGATAGGGTTATTCTGACTAGTGATCTCCCAGAATATAGTTTAGAAGAGGGTGATATAGGTACAGTTGTTTTAGTACATCAGGGTGGCAAAGGATATGAGGTTGAATTTGTCACATTAGATGGGGAAACTGTGGCAATTGTTTCACTCTACAGTATACAAGTACGTCCAATCAGTAGAAGATAAATTGCGCGATCGCGGCTGATAAATTAATGGGAACAGTGCGATCACACTTCCTCAACTTGTCTTATTTAACGCTTTACAACTGAAGTCGTGGCTATCCTAATAAAACCTGCCTTTGCAGGTTTTTAAAAGTAAAATATTGCTCAATTTTACCAATTATTAATTACTGTTTTAATTTGCTTGCCTGTGATATTTCACACCAAAAATCGAGGGCTGTTTGGGTTCTGTCATCAACGTGTCTACGTAGCGCTTTTGCTATCGCGTACTTATATGGTGAAGAGAGCCTTTCTGCTAATTTGCGTGGCTTTCCTGCCAATATTTCTTTATCCGTAAAATGTGGAATATCTCCAATTAATAAACTTAATAACAATAAGCCTGTGTGGTATATGTCTACCTGTCGTCCAATCCTCCCATATTCTTCGGGAGCAAGAAATTCCGGAGGCAGCATCCATTCTGCAAGTATGGTATTAAAAATATTAATATCATTTTCTAATCTACTTATTCCTAAGTCTCCAATTTTGAACATAAAAACTGGCTCTTTATTTGGAATTAACCTATCGTGCATCGATGACACAAAAACATTTCCAGGATGGATATCTTTGTGAACGTAACCAGCGCCGTGCATAAAGTCAATTCCACATAATAGCTCTCGTGCAAGGCATGGTAATAAAATCTCACCTGCTAAATCTGGCATCTCAAGCAAATCTTTAAGTGTACAATGACAACGCTCTATAATTAGGTAAAAAGTATTACGATACTCAAAGGCGTCATATATATAAGTAATATTTGGATGCCGTAGGTGTACTAGCTTATTTAACTCTTCTGACCACTCTTGGTGAACCTGCTCATAAGTACGGTTTTGAGGCACAAGAACTTTAGCTACTAGTTCATTTTCCCACTCATCTTGACATTCGTATACCAAGCCAAAGGAACCTTGTCCTAGACTTTCACCAATTAAGTATCTTTGATTAATAATATCTCCAGGTTGAGGAGGGCGAAAAAACTTTAGTAGCTGGAATTTTTGGCGATTAATCATTGTGGCTTTAGCCTCATTATTAAAACCCCTATAATAGCAAATACCACCCAAGAAATCACTTTGGTGGGTGTATCACATGATACTATATCTATTTAGCTTTAATGTACTAACCCGATCGCACTTTTCCTCAAGTCTTCACAGCCAAGCTGTAGTTTCCCTACGCTTCCAGATAAAAATATCACCCTTCGTCCTAGCTCAAAAATCAAGTTTTGCGACTTGTAAACCAGCTTTTGCGACTCGTAAACTAACTTTTGCGACTCGTAAACCAGCTTTTGTGACTCGTAAACCAGCTTTTGTGACTCGTAAACCAGCTTTTGTGACTTGTAAACCAGCTTTTGCGACTCGTAAACCAGCTTTTGCGACTCGTAAACCAGCTTTTGTCAAGGAATTTCAGTAAATTTACCTCTACTTCTCCTGTCTGCTAAGTTCTCTGAAATAAAAAAACGCAAATATACGCATTGCAACGCAATCTTTCAGCGTTTATAACCGTATATTTGCGATAAAAAGAGAAACAATTCCAGCCTTAATGCACTAACTCGATCGCACGTTTCGTCAACGCCTCAGCAGTCAATCCATTAAACGCCATCAACTCGCCAGCACTAGCTGTAGTTTCGCCACGCTTCCAAGCAAAGGTATCGCGCTTCACTGTACTCCGTAACAAAATTGGTTCCAGTACTGACGCAGCACCACCAGTCACAGCAATTAGCGCATCACCATCAAATAATTCCGCAAATTTTGCATCATCCAAGAAACCGCCATCAGGTTCAGAACAAGTATCCCACGCGGTATCATGGCTACGATACAATTGCCGAGGGTTAATAACAGAAATAATCTTGGCACCAATACCTTCAGTTTCCAAGAAAGCAGCAGCTTCAAATACTGGCATTAATGTCATATCGCCAATCACAGCAAATACAACTTGTTTATCACCAGCAATTTCATGTAATAGCACCGCACCATCGCGCAACCCTTGACGAGTTTGTTCTAAAGTGGTGCGAATTGGCAATGGTGACTTACTAGCTGTAATCACAATTCCCTTATTCTTAGTTTTCAACGCCCAGTCATAACAGGCTTGAATACTGTTAGCATCGGGGGGAAATAATGGGAAAACATTGCCATTTCGCATCAACGAAGCAAAGTAAGCTTCAATTTCGGGACGTTGGTGAGTCCAACCGTTGCGCCCTTGCTCTAATGCGCCAGCTGTGAATAAAGTAATAGTCGAGGGTGTGGGACGCCGCAATTCTGCCATTGCTTGGATAACAGTTTGCCAAATTGGTAATCCGTTAATAGCAAAAGATTCGTAAGAACACCACAAAGTTCTCGCACCCATTAACGCCAAACCCGCAGCTAAACCTGCACAAGCATCTTCACTCAAAGGTTCATAAACTTGTCCATTTGGTGCTTGGTTATATAAGTCGTCGGTTGTGGGGTGGATAATCTTTAATGCTTGATTAATGTTGGCAATTCCAGATGCTTCGTTACCATCGGCGTTGGTAACAAGGAAATTCTGATCTTTATTTCCTACGATTCCGACTAATCGTCCCATTGCGGTTGTGGAAACTTTATGTTCACCACCGACTGCATATTCTTCTAAAGGTAATTTGCCTAAATCTGGTAATGAGAATTCAAATTCTGTTACTACTGTTTTTGCTGCTGGACCTCCGCCAGCACGTTCTGCATTTGTTCTGACTAATTGCCAAGCCTCAGCTGATAAAGCACGGGTTTGCAATGCACTAATAATATGCGGCGCATTTAGCGTATCTTTGGGATAGAGGTTGTGAGATTTTGCGCCTCGTGCGTGGACTCCTGCACCTTTGAGTTGTTTAATAATGAAAACGGTAAGTTTACCACCAAGGGCCGATCGCGCTGCTTTATCTACACCAGAAAGTACTGCTTGAGTAAATTCTAGCCGTTTCTCGAAAGAAAAAGCGGTACTATCAACGTAATCCCCTGGCTGATTTTGATCATCGAAATCCTTGGCATCAATTAACACGACTTCATCAAAACCGTTACCTTGCCAATATGCTTGCATTTGCTCATTGGTTTTGAGGGAAACCATGCTGTGGTGTTCTTGGCTGTAACCGTTCCACACCAACACTGGTAAGAAGTTGGTGACAGCAGGATAAGCAGTATGGAAGTGAGCGATCGCACTTACAATATAAGGCTCACCCAATCCCCCATCCCCAACTGTAAAGGGAAATAACTTATCTTTGTGTAACAGTGCAGCTGCCATTGCAAAGTGTTGCCCTTGTCCCAAAGGCCCCGCAGGTGCGAGAATACCAGGAATGTAACCGGAAAGGTGTCCTAATAGTCCGTGCTTTTCTCGGAAGCGATCGCGCAATTGTTGGACTGTAAAAATTCCCATGTCTTCTAGGGAACGATCCAAGAACATGGCACAATAAAATCCAGGGGCGTGGTGTCCTACTTCAGTGAGAATGTTCTTGTATCCCAGCATGACAAGAGATGCGTAAGCTTCTGCTTGGCTGGCGAATCCGCCGGGATGCCCAGAAGCTTTAGTAGCAGTAACTTGTAAAGTTAGGTAGCGGAGGGCATCAGCAGCAAGTAAAGTTTGATATACTGCATTCGGTTCTGTGGGTGATGCGATCGCTATTTTGCCCGACTCAATAGCAGGTGTTGCACCATAAGTTTCAAAATCTGGTAAAGCTTCACCAAAATATTGAATTCCCTCAGAAAAATTGGGAAGCGCTGAGGATGCCTTTGGGGAGATTGCAGTCATGCTGGGTACCTTTTGACGATTAGATAAAACTGTAGATGCTCGTTGAATTTAACAAAAATTTTACATCTTTGAGGTTGTAACAGTTTATTGCTTTTTTACAACGTTAGAATAAGTACTTTAAATAGTTACGCAACTAAAATTTCAGTTAGTTTAAGTAGCAGAAAAATATTAAGTAGCAAAAAAATTTATGAAATTACCAAATGGGCCGCAAATCTCACCCCTTGCACAGATGGTGCGCTGGATTGCTAATCCGATGTCATTTATGGAAACTTGTGCCAAAAGTTATGGCGATATTTTTACTATCAGGTTAGACAAAAATCTTCCTCCTTTGGTAATGGTCAGCAACCCCCAAGCGTTACAGCAAATTTTGACAAATGATACCAAGGCATTGGAAGCGCCTGGTGATTTGAATCAGGTGTTTGAATCTTTGGTGGGGAAGCATTCTGTATTTACTCTCAGCGGCGCAGAACACCAGCGCCAACGCCAGTTGTTAATGCCTCCCTTTCACGGCGAAAGAATGCGAAACTATAGCCAGGTGATTACCGATGTTACCCAGAAAGTTATCAGCCAATACCAGATAGGCAAACCCTTCAATATTCGGTCTGCTACTCAAGCCATTACCCTGCGGGTGATTATGCAAGCTGTGTTTGGGCTACATGAAGGGACTCGCGCCGAAAAACTACAGCAATTTTTGGGTGAGCTTTTAGAAAAGGCTAGTTCTCGGTTACTTGTGGCTTTGCTTTATTTCCCCACTTTGCAAAGGGATTTTGGTCCGATTAACTTCTGGGGAAAACATATCCGCCGTCAGCAGGAAGCTGACCAACTCATCTATGAGGAAATTCGGGAACGTCGAGAACAACCACATTCATCAGGCACAGATATTCTCAGCTTACTCATGGCTGCTAGAGATGAAGTAGGTCAACCCATGACTGATGAAGAGTTGCGCGATGAATTGATGACTCTGTTAGCTGCCGGTCATGAAACCACAGCTACAGCCCTAGCATGGGCATTATACTGGATTTACAAACTACCATCAGTGCGCCAAAAGCTACTGCAAGAATTAGATAGCTTGGGCGATGACCCAGATCCCAGCATCATTTTCAAGTTACCCTATCTCAACGCTGTTTGCTCCGAGACATTACGCATTTACCCAGTAGGTATGCTTACCTTTCCTAGAAAAGTAGTAAGAACACCCCTATCGTTGGGTGGTTACGAACTAGAACCGGGTACAGTCCTACTTGGTTCTATTTATTTGACTCATCAGAGGGAAGATATTTACCCAGAACCTAAGCAGTTTAAGCCAGAACGCTTTTTAGAACGGCAATTTTCTGCCTATGAGTATTTGCCCTTTGGCGGTGGTGCAAGACGTTGTATTGGTCTAGCATTTGCCCAGTTGGAAATGAAGCTAGCACTTGCTCAAATTCTTTCTAGTAAAGAATTAGAACTAGTTAATAAAGGTGAAGTGCGACCAAAACGCCGTGGTTTGGTGACAGGCCCAGATCGTCCGATTGAAATGGTTGTTACGAGTCAACGTCAGGTGAAGTCTCCCATTCTACAGACAACCACTGTTTGATGCTGGGGGGTCTGATTGTTGCGTTCAGCAAACTAACAAGATTTATCTATATATTTAGATAGATTTTCAATGCTTTTAAATAATCTCCCATAGTCCTCTTTTAAGGAGGTTTATGGGGGATTTTAATATACTACAAGTGTAAAAAATGAATTTCAAGGCTGAATATACACACTAATACAATAAATTTTAATCTTACTGAAAGACGTAATTTTAGGGGGATATATTCCAATATACTTAAATAAGTTTTGTCTATAAATTCCTCTAAAAATTATAAAAAATATTATTGTAAACTTAATAGTAATGATTTGCCAGAATGGTTAACTTAGTGGTACATTAAATCCCAAATATCCCGCCAAACTATTAAAAAGGCTTGCGATAATTCCTTCTTTAGAAAGGAAGTTAAAGATAATCAAGATTGACCTCAAGCGGATTGGATTATTTGTAGCTTATTAAATTATAAAGGTATGGAATAAACAATGGAAACACTTAATAGTCTAAGCACACCAGCGTTGCTGCAAACTCTGCAATTAATTGCTAAACCTACAAAAACTTTAGAAAATTATGCCGCCAAGTATGGTGGCATTTTCACAATGCGAGTAATGGGTTTAAAGTCGCCACCAATAGTATTTTTTAGCCATCCCCAAGCAATTAGCGATTGTTTTGCCATCTCTGCACACAAGTTAGATTTTAAGAAAGCAACCCATATATTTAAACCCTTGTTTGGAGAGAATTCTCTGGTATTTCAAGAAGGGCGATCGCACCAACAACAACGGCAGCTATTACTCCCAGCATTTCATGGCGAAAATTTAAATTCTTATGGACAAACAATTTGCCAAATTACTGAAGAGCTTACACAAAGTTGGACATTAGGTATAGATATTTGTATACACAAATTAATGTTAGATATCACTTTAGAAATTATCTTACAAGTGGTATTTGGTATTACTCATGGTGCGCGTTACCAAGAATTGAAAGAAAAATTGAGTTCTTTGTTAGAAGACGTAACTAAACCTTGGTATTCTAGCTTGTTTTTCTTTCCTTTGCTGCAACAAGATTTAGGTGCATGGAGTCCTTGGGGAATTTTCTTAAAAAGACGAGAGCAAATTGACAAACTCATCTATGCAGAAATTTCTGAAAGACGTAGCCAAAAAGATGCTGTGCGTACAGATATTCTCAGTCTGCTGATGTCAACGCGTGACATAAATGGGCAACAAATGACAGATGAGGAATTACGCGATCACCTAGTTTCATTATTGCTATTGGGTTACGAAACTACATCTGGTGTATTAGCTTGGATATTTTATTTAATTCACTCTCACCCAGAGGTTAAACATCGGCTAATGCAAGAACTAAACACTTTAGATGATCTCACAAATCCTGAAAAAATTACACAATTACCTTACCTCACCGCCGTCTGTCAAGAAACACTGCGAATTCATCCTATTGCTTTAATTTGCACACCGCGAATGGTAAAAGATAGAGTGGAAATTATGGGGCATAAATTTACATCAGAAACAGTTTTAGTTCCCTGTATTTATTTAGCACATCGCCGAACGGACACTTACCCAGAACCAGAAAAGTTTCGTCCAGAAAGATTCCTCAACCAAAAATTTTCCCCTTATGAATATTTACCCTTTGGTGGCAGTTATCGCGGTTGCATTGGTGGCGCATTTTCTATGTATGAATTAAAATTAGTAACAGCCATAATCTTATCGCATTTTCAACTAAGTCTTACTGATAAACGTCCAGTGCATCCAGTCCGTCGTGGGATTACGATTGTCCCTAGCGGTGGTGTAAAAATGGTTGTTACCAAAAAGGCAAGAATTAAAAGAGAAACAATATCTTTTACTTGATTACTCAAACCTCTGATTATATATCGCAATGTAGATTCGCTTGTTATTATCTAGCCTTTACAGTAAGTAGTAAGAGAATATCTAGGAGATACTAACTCATGCAAGACGAACATAATTTAGAAGAAAAAGTTCTATCTCAGGGCGCTGAAATGATGGTATCCCAAGGGTTAGATGAAGCAGAAAAAATAGACATAAATGTACAAACTGATTTATTCAAAATACTTCAGGGACAAGCGGATGGAGTTTCGTTTGCAGGTGAAGGATTGGTTATACAAGAAGACATTCGCATACAGGAAATAAAACTGCAAACAGATAGTATTGACATCAATCCTTTCAGCGCTCTTTTTGGTCAAATAGAACTTAATGAGGCTGTAAATGCCATTGCTCGTATTGTACTCACAGAAGTGGATATGAACCGCACCTTGGCATCAGACTATGTTAACAGCCAGATGCAAAACTTTGATTTTGATGTAGATGGCGAGATTGTAAGTTTTAAGCCGCAAAAAATTCAGGTATTTTTACCTGGTGAAGGCAAAATTGAATGTAGGGGAAGATTGCTGTTAAAGGAAAAGGGAAATACTCGTCCTTTAGCCTACACTGCGGTGCTTCGTCCACGGACTCATTCACAACCCGCGATGCTGGAGAGTTTTAACTGCACCGAGGGAGAAGGTGTTTCAGTAGAATTAGTTACAGCATTAATGCAGAAAGTCAAAGAACTGATGAAATTACCATCTTTGAAATGGGAAGATATGGCGTTCAAGATTAAAGATATGAAAGTAGAAAAGGGTAGTTTGACACTTTTGATAGAAACTCAAGTAAAGCAGATACCATCATCACTAACTGAACTATCTCTTTAGTAGTATTGACATTAGTTAAGGATAATTTTTGTAACTAGGGAATGATGTAAATTTTTGAAAAGTTTTATAAGCTTTTAAAAGATACTTAATTTCAGAATTACAATTATGCAAGAGTATGATATTGTGCTGATCGGTGCTGGACACAATGGACTAGTTTGTGCAGCTTATTTGCTGAAAGCTGGCTATAGCGTTCTGTTACTAGAAAAGCGTTCTGTTCCAGGTGGTGCAGCAACAACTGAAGAATGTTTACCCCAAGAAGCTCCGGGATTTAAATTTAATTTGTGTGCTATTGACCATGAATTTATTCACTTGGGGCCAGTTGTTGAGGAATTAGAACTAAAAAAATACGGCTTGCATTATCTGGAGTGCGATCCAGTTGTTTTCTGTCCTCATCCTGATGGCAAGTATTTCTTAGGACATAAGTCGGTGGAAAAGACTTGTGCAGAAATCGCCCGTTACAATGAACGTGATGCCAAAAAATACGCGGAATTTGTAGACTTTTGGCAGCGAGCGTTAGGTGCAATGATTCCCATGTTTAATGCACCGCCAAAATCTGTTATAGACATCCTTGGTAACTACGACATCACCAAAATAAAAGATTTAGTTTCAGTTATTGGTTCCCCTAACAAAACGCTGGACTTCATTCGCACGATGTTAACCAGCGCTGAAGATTTACTTAATGAGTGGTTTGATGAAGAATTTCTAAAAGCACCATTAGCTAGACTAGCAGCAGAACTTGGTGCGCCGCCATCACAAAAAACCCTTGCCATTGGTGCAATTATGATGGCAATGCGTCATAATCCAGGGATGGCCAGACCGCGTGGGGGAACAGGCGCACTTGTGCAAGCTTTGGTGAATTTAGTCACAAGTAAAGGTGGCGTTATTCTCACAGACCAGCATGTTGAAAAAGTTTTAGTTGATGATGGAAAAGCTGTAGGCGTGCGGGTTGCTGGTGGTAAAGAATATCGCGCTAAACATGGGGTTATCTCTAATATTGATGCCAAGCGGTTGTTCTTACAAATGACAGAAAAAAGCGATGTTAATGCAGCCGACCCAGAGTTATGGGAAAGATTAGAACGCCGCATCGTTAACAATAACGAAACCATCCTCAAAATAGATTTGGCTTTAGACGAACCATTGCGCTTTCCACACCACGCTCACAAAGACGAATATCTTGTTGGTTCTATCTTGATTGCTGATTCTGTAGCTCATGTAGAACAGGCTCATAGCAAATGTACTTTGGGAGAGATTCCTGATGCTGACCCATCAATGTATTTGGTGATGCCTAGCTATTTAGATCCCACATTAGCACCACCAGGTAAGCACACTGTATGGATTGAGTTTTTTGCCCCTTATCAAATTGCTGGTGCAGAAGGTACTGGTTTAAAAGGTACTGGTTGGACAGATGAATTGAAAAACAAAGTTGCAGATAGGGTGATTGACAAATTAGCAGACTATGCACCCAATGTCAAAGATGCAACTATCGCCCGTCGGGTAGAAAGTCCAGCCGAATTAGGAGAAAGATTAGGTGCATACAAAGGTAATTATTATCATGTTGACATGACTCTTGATCAGATGATATTTTTCCGTCCCTTGCCAGAAATAGCCAATTACAAAACACCAATTGATAATCTATTTTTGACTGGTGCAGGGACTCATCCAGGTGGTTCAATTTCGGGAATGCCAGGACGCAATTGTGCGCGGGCATTTTTGCAGGCGAAACATCCCATTAGCCAAACTTTGAAAGATGCACGCGATTCGATTAAGTCAACTGTCGAGTCAGTGTTTGGGATTAGTTAAGCATTGCATAGACAAAGTATATTATCACCAAGGCATACATTTAATAGACTTTTTGTAAAGGTCAAAAATAGATGTATGCCTAATTCAAGGCACAAACATCACTAATCCTTAATTATTTAACCCACAGCAGTCGAAGTATGTCGTACCACTTCGTGGAAGCAAGCTACGCGCAGCGTCTCAGAGAGAAGTGCAGGCTACGCCGAAGCAACCTATATATAGCACTCCTATTTGATTCGCTCTCCACCGAGAGGCTCAGATCCCCGGCTTGTTCAAGAAGTCGGGGATCTTTTTGTTTGTAACTCCTGCACGGATTGCTATAGCAACACAAATTCTTGTTTTTTGAGTGCAATAGGCTCTAAGCAATTGCTTTATGTGTATTTAATATGATAATGTAACATACGCTTGAGTTTGATAAGCTTATATGCATCATCAAGAAAGTTATTTTATAGAATAAAAGGAAATTAATGGGTAAAAAGTAGTGTATTTTGATAATACTCAGAAAACAAACAGTTTTAACATCATCTTATAAGTTTTGTAGGTACAGCATGGTTTTTCGGCGCTGCTTGGTTACATCTGGCTTGATAGTTTTCTTCGCATTTGGCTGTAGTGGTGGGGCAAACTCATCAATAGAAAATACTACAAAAGTTGTGCAAGAAAATAATTTAACCCAGCTTTTGATAGAAGCGAAGACTACCCAAAAAGCAGAAGATTTCTTTGCTCAAGGTAATAATTTATTAGATAGACAACATTACGAAGATGCAATAAAAGCATACGACAAAGCGATCGCTATTAAAGTTGAGAGTCCTGAAGCTTGGATTAACCGTGGCATAGCCTTAACATCGTTGCAACGTTACCAAGATGCGATCGCATCTTACGATAGAGCGATCGCTATCCAACCCGACAAATATGAAGCCTGGTATAATCGTGGCATAGCCTTAACATCGTTGCAACGCTACAAAGATGCTATTGCATCTTACGACAAAGCGCTCGCTATCCAACCCGACAAGTATGAAGCCTTAATCAACCGAGGCATTGCTCTGACAAAACTACACCGCTACCAAGATGCGATCGCGTCTTACAATAGAGCGATTGCCATCAAGCAAGATTTGCACCAAGCATATTACAACAAAGCTTGCTCTTATGCTTTACAAAGCAATCTCGAATTAACAATTGAGAATTTAGATAAAGCAATCGAGTTTGTTCCTAATAAATATAAAAAATTAGCCAAAACTGACCCAGATTTTAGCAAAGTGCGTAATACAAAGCAGTTTCAGGAATTACTGCAATAGTATTTTGTAACCAGTACTCAGTGTAGAATGTCAGCTTATTATAGCAAGAAAATTTTCTCTTGAGCGGTTTCCAATTAAACATGAAAAAATTGTTAATCACCGGAGCAAGTGGTTTTTTAGGGTGGCATCTTTGCCAGCTTGTAAAACAAGAATGGGAAATTTATGGCACTTATTTTTCTCATTGTCTAGAGATTCCTGGCATCAAAATGCTAAAAGTCAACTTAACAGATTTTCAAGAATTGCAGCATATCTTTAGTGATATCAAACCAACAGCAGTTATTCATACAGCCGCCCAATCGCAACCAAATTTTTGTCAAATCCACCCTGAAGAATCGCACGCAATTAATGTTATAGTATCCTGCAATATTGCCGGACTTTGTGCAGATAATTCTATTCCTTGTGCTTTTACCTCAACCGACTTAGTTTTTGATGGTTTAAATGCTCCCTATCGAGAAACAGATGCCGTGTGTCCTGTCAATCTTTACGGTGAGCAAAAAGTCATGGCGGAAGCAGGTATGATAGAAAGATATCCCATGACAGCAGTGTGTCGGATGCCGTTAATGTTTGGTGCAGAAACACCCACAGCGAAAAGCTTTATTCAGCCATTTATTCAAACTTTACAAGCAGAAAAAGAACTAAATTTATTTATTGATGAATTTCGCACCCCAGTAAGTGGAACAACTGCTGCCAAAGGACTTTTATTAGCGTTAGAAAAAGTTAACGGCATCATTCACTTAGGTGGAACAGAGCGGATTTCGCGTTATGATTTTGGGCTGCTATTAGTTGAAGTATTCCAACTTCCTGCCACCAAGCTCAAATCCTGCCGCCAACAAGATGTGAAAATGGCAGCGCCTAGACCAGCAGATGTTTCTTTAGATAGTTCCCAAGCTTTTGCATTGGGGTATCAGCCTTTATCTGTAAAGGAAGAATTAGAGGAGTTAGAAATTAAGACTCCTAACTGTACAGACGCGATTAATCGCGTCTTTTAACTCCTCACTTGATTTTAATAAGCATCCATTGGCAGACAAGAACAAACAAAATTCCTATCACCAAAGGCTGCATCAATGCGACCAACAGCCGGCCAGAATTTATACTCACGAGTCCAAGATGCAGGGTAGGCAGCTTGTTCACGAGAATAAGAATGATGCCATTCGTCAGTGATGAGACTTTCAGCAGTGTGGGGTGCGTTCTTCAAAACATTATCTTGAGCATCCACCTTGCCTAATTCAATTTCGGCAATTTCTTGGCGAATAGAAATCAAAGCATCACAGAAACGATCTAACTCTTGTTTAGATTCACTTTCTGTAGGTTCCACCATGATTGTACCTCCTACAGGCCAGGAGACAGTCGGCGCATGGAAACCATAGTCTATGAGACGCTTGGCAACATCATCGATTTCGATCGCAGCTGATTTTTTGAGCGATCGCAAATCTAAAATACATTCATGGGCAACTAGACCATTTTTACCCTGATACAAAACCGGATAGTACGATTCCAGTCTCTTAGCGATGTAATTAGCATTGAGAATCGCCACCTTAGTTGCTTCGGTTAAACCATCTGCACCCATCATGGCGATGTACATCCAAGAAATCACCAAAATACTAGCACTACCCCAAGGCGCAGCCGCCACAGCACCAATACGTTGGGAATTAGGCATTTCTTCCCCACTCCCCACAACAGGATGTCCGGGAAGAAAAGGCACAAGATGAGAGGCCACCCCAATGGGCCCCATACCAGGGCCACCGCCACCATGAGGAATACAGAAGGTTTTATGCAAGTTTAAATGGCAGACATCCGCGCCAATATCTCCAGGACGGCAAATTCCCACTTGGGCGTTCATATTTGCCCCATCCATGTAAACTTGTCCACCGTGACTGTGGACAACAGCACAGATTTCCTGAATTGGCTCCTCAAAAACACCATGAGTTGAGGGATATGTCACCATTAAGGCAGCTAGTTCATTGGTATGTTTTTCTGCCTTAGCCTTTAGGTCATCAACGTCAATATTACCTTGTGAGTCACAGGCAACTGCCACTACCTTCATCCCGCACATCACCGCACTGGCTGGATTTGTCCCATGTGCCGAAGTGGGAATCAAACAAACATTACGGTGTTTTTGTCCACGGCTTTCGTGATATTGGCGAATCACTAAAAGTCCAGCGTATTCGCCCTGAGAACCAGCATTTGGTTGTAGAGAAATTCCCGCAAAACCAGTAATTTCAGCTAACCATGCCTCAAGTTGCTCAAACAGGATTTGATAACCTTGCGTTTGCGATGCGGGTGCAAACGGGTGAATCTTGCCAAATTCCTCCCAAGTTACCGGAATCATCTCAGCAGTTGCATTCAACTTCATTGTGCATGACCCCAAAGGAATCATTGATGTTGTTAGCGACAAGTCCTTGCTTTCAAGTTTGTGCAGATAGCGCAACAACTCAGTTTCTGAATGATAGCGGTTAAATACAGGATGGGTGAGATATGTACTGGTACGAGAGAGAGATAGATGGGGAAGAGAAGGAGAAGTTAATTCTTCTAGGGTAAAAGGTAAATCATCTGTACCAGCAAAAATCTGCCAGAGGTCGATTAAATCTTCTGGTGTAGTTGTTTCATCCAGTGAAATACCAACAGTAGTTGCATCAAAAACCCGCAGGTTAATTTGAAACTGTTCGCTAGCTGCCAGAATATCTTTTAAATTGTCTGTTCCTACTTCTACTCGCAGCGTATCAAAGAAAGATTCAGAAACAACGCTGTAACCCAAACGTTTCAGTCCTTGTGCCAGCAACACCGTTAAAGAGTGGATGTTTTGAGCAATTTGCTTCAGTCCATCTGGACCATGATAGACGGCGTACATACTCGCCATTACCGCTAGTAAAACCTGTGCAGTACAAATATTACTAGTAGCTTTTTCGCGGCGGATGTGCTGTTCGCGGGTCTGCAAGGCAAGGCGTAATGCAGGCTTACCTTGAGCATCTTTTGATACTCCTACAATTCGCCCTGGAACCAGGCGCTTATACTCTTCCTTCGTAGCAAAGTATGCCGCATGAGGCCCCCCAAACCCCAAAGGAATACCAAAGCGCTGGGTGCTGCCTACAGCAATATCAGCGCCAAATTCCCCAGGAGGCGTAAGCAAAGTTAAACTTAAAGGATCTGCTGCTACCGTCACCAATGCACCCTTAGCATGGGCTTTTTCTATAAAAGCGCGGTAGTCGTAAATTGTGCCATCACTAGCGGGGTATTGCAGAACAGCCCCAAAAATTGGTTGATCAAAATCAAATGTTTGATGATCGCCAACAATAATCTTAATCCCTAATGGTTTAGCGCGTGTTTGCAACACGTCGATAGTTTGGGGATGACAATTACTAGAGACAAAATAGGCATTTGCCTGATTTTTACAAACACTATAGCTTAGGCTCATCGCTTCAGCTGCGGCTGTAGCTTCATCAAGTAACGAAGCATTGGCGATTTCTAAACCTGTAAGGTCGATAATCAGGGTTTGGAAATTTAGCAGTGCTTCTAATCGCCCTTGGGCAATTTCTGGCTGATAAGGAGTGTAGGCAGTATACCAACCGGGGTTTTCTAGGATGTTACGCTCAATTACAGGTGGGGTAATACTGTCGTAATATCCCATACCGATGTATGAACGGAAAACCTGATTTTTGACAGCAACTTTTTTTAATGATGTTAGTGCTGCATACTCACTTTCGGCTTCTGGTAACTTTAACGGTTGGTTCAGCCGAATCGCCTGTGGGACTGTTTGGTTGATTAGGGCATCTAGGGTGGGAAACCCCAGAAACTCAAGCATTTGCTGGATATCCTCGGAGTTAGGGCCAATGTGTCTTGGCACAAAACTACTTAACTTTTTACTTTTTTTGTCCAGCACTTGCTGCTCATTAGACTTGAGAATAGGGGCGTTCAATACCACAAATTACTCTCCAGATGATACTATTTCATATTTTGCAATAAATACTCATGATAAGTGGGTATAACTTTTCAATTCATCTAAATTTCATGATTTATCTTCGGGTAGAGTCGGAGATTGGAGAGATGAGAAGCAGGGGGAGAAGAGAAGCAGGGAAACAGAAGAATTATTGAAATATAACCCTCTTTCTTCCCCGCCTCCCCTGCTTATCCGAACTGCCCCTCATCCCTCATTCCCTACTCCCTACTCCCCTTCCACCTGGGCGCGATACTCATCTGCTGTCAAGGCATCCTCAACTTCATCAGGGTCATTGACGCGCACTTTTAAAAACCACCCTTCTCCGTAAGGGTCCTCTGACACGTCTTCAGGAGAATTAATTAAAGTTTCATTGCGTTCTATAACTGTTCCTGTGACTGGTGAATTCAGTTCTTCAACGGCTTTCACTGATTCAATTGTGCCAAAGTTTTCTCCCCTAGTAAGAGCGTCGCCAACTTCTGGCAGTTCTAAAAAGACGATATCGCCCAATTCATGTACAGCAAATTCAGTAATACCTATGGTGGCAATTTCACCATCTATTCGCACGTATTCATGAGAATCCAGGTATCTGAAATCTTGAGGATATTCAAAAGACATATCACTTCCTCTCCCTTATCAAAAAAATTATTGTCCCTACAGTCATCGAAACCATATCTGGTAATGAAGCTTACCGTAGATGGACTAACTCACAACACATTATTCCTCAAAAACCTCGACGTCTATCAGTTGGCGACACGATTTTTTGAACGATAAAAAGGACGTTTAACTACAACTCCTGGGTAAGCTTTGCCGCGAATTTCGACTTCTAGCTGTTGACCGATGGTTGCTAATTGGGTAGGAACGTAAGCTAAGGCAATGGGATAACCAAGTGTAGGCGACAAAGTGCCACTGGAAATTTCTCCCACAACTTTACCTACTGATAACACTTGATAGCCGTGACGGGCAATGTTGCGTCCTTGGGTTTGTAAACCCACCAATCGGCGCTGGACTCCAGTAGCTTTTTGCTGTGCTAAAACTTCTCGACCAATAAATTCGCCTTTGGTATCTAAATGAACTAGCCACCCCAAACCTGCTTCTAAGGGTGTGGTGGTGTCATCGATATCTTGTCCGTAAAGTGCCATCGCCGCTTCTAGCCGCAGAGTGTCTCTGGCTCCGAGTCCACAGGGAATAACACCAGCATTATAGAGACTTAACCACAATTCTACCCCCACATCTGGATCTACCATTACCTCAAAACCATCTTCTCCGGTGTAACCTGTGCGGGCCAGGAAGGCAGGTTTTCCTAGTAGGGTTGCTTCTAAATGTCCGAAGGCTTTGATTGATTGTAAGTCTTCTTGCACTAAGGGCTGGAGATATTTAATTGCTTTTGGCCCTTGCACGGCAATTAAGGCTTTATCTAGTGAAAGGTCTTGGAATTGTACTTTATCTGAGTCAAGGTGTTGCAATAGCCATGCTTTATCTTTACCAGAGGTTGCCGCATTGACGATAATGAATGCCCTCTGTATACCAATGGCGTTTTCACCTTGGTAATAAACAATGATATCGTCAATAATTCCGGCTTGGGGATTTAACAATACAGTATATTGCGCTTGACCGGGTTGCAAACGACTCAAGTCTGAAGGCACTAGAGTCTGGAGTTGGGAAATGAGATTTTTACCTTGGAGGGTAAATTTGCCCATGTGGGAAATATCGAACATTCCGGCTGTATTTCTTACAGCTTCATGTTCGCGGCTAATGCCACTAAATTGCACAGGCATTTCCCAACCGCCAAAGCTGGTAAAGCGTGCTTTAAGTTCTACACCTACTTGATATAAAAGGGTTCGTGCCAGAGATTGGGCGTTGTCTTCTTGATTAGCCACAGGTAATTTTCGCACCTCAACATCTATAATCCTACGAGATGCTTTCTGGTTTGACAGTCTTATGTATTGAATTTGGGAATGGGGCATGGGAAGAGGACAAGGGGACAAGGGGAAAGACTTGTTGCAAGTTCTCACCTCTTGTCACCTTGTACCCTTGCCTCCCTGCTCCCCCTGCTCTCTCTGCTCCCTCATCTCCTTTGTCCCCTTCTGTAAGCTTTAATAGTTAATGGTAGAAGTGTTGAGATTTATTAAGAGACATTATGAAATATTGGCGACTGTTAGCTAGCTTTATCTTAGCGATGGTTCTTTTTTGCTTTCCCCTATCGGCACAAGCTGCAAGTTCTTCTAGTATTACCCGTTCTGTGGGTAATGATGAACTCAAGGGCAAGGATTACTCTGGTCAAAGTTTAGTTGGCAATGAGTTTACCAATCTCAAATTAGAGAATGCTAATTTTAGCAATGCTGACTTACGTGGTGGCGTGTTTAACGGTACTCTGCTGGAAGGAGTAAATCTGCATGGTGCTGATTTTAGTGAAGGCATAGCCTATCTAACAAAGTTTAAGGATGCTGATTTAAGTGATGCTGTATTGACTGATGCCATGATGCTGCGTTCTATTTTTGATGATGTAAATGTCACAGGTGCTGATTTTACGAATGCAATTTTAGATGGAACGCAAATCAAAAAACTTTGTGTTAAGGCAAGTGGTGTTAATTCTAAAACTGGTGTAAATACTCGCCAATCTTTAGGATGTAAGTAGAATTTATCCCCTTCTTCTCTGCTGGAGAGGGGGTTAACAATTCAAAATTCAAAACTTGTACTGAGCGTAGCCGAAGTATTCAAAATTCAAAATTTAAGATATTTTCAGACGGGGATTTAAACCCCGACTGAAAATGCCCGAAGGCGGAGTGGCTCAGACTTTGCGCTAAGTGTAGACTTAGGGGTCTTAAACCCTTTGATTTACGATAAATTTTCACGAATTACGTTAGCGTAGCGGGGCGTAGCCCATTACGAATTACGAATTATGAATTAGGTGCAGTGATCGCTAATGATAAGCTTCTCTTAAAAAGTTTGCATAATTTGCTCGAATTGTCATAGTAGTAGGATGACTTATACCTAAAGTTTGTTCACAAATTTTCAAAGCTTGTTTAAATAACGGTTTGGCTTTCCTGTAGCGTCTTGTATTACGGTAAAGTGCTGCGAGATTATTCAGACTAATGGCGACATCAGGATGATTATCTCCTAGCAAGCGTTTACTCACTTCTAAAGCTTCTTGATACAAAAGTTCGGCTTTGCTGTAGCGTTCTGTAGATTCGTAAAGTTGTGCTAAATTATTCAGACTAGTGGCGACATCAAGATGGTTCTCTCCCAGCAAGCGTCTTCTCAGTTCTAAAGCTTTTTTAAGCAAGGGTTCAGCTTTGCTATAACGTCCTGTATAACAATACAATGCTGCTAAATTGTTTAGGGTAGTGGCGACATGGGGATGTTCTTCTCCCACTAGGCGTTTCCACAATTTCAAAACTTGCTGATACAAAGGTTCGGCTTTGCTATAGCTTCCTATAGATTCATAGAGTAACGCTAAATAGCTTAAGGTAGTGGCAACATCAGTATGTTCTTCTCCCAGCAGCCGTTTTCTCAGTTTTAAAACTTGTTGATACAGAGGTTCGGCTTCGCTGTAACGTTCTGTATAATTGTAAAGTTGTGCTAAATTATTCAAGCTAGTGGCAACATCAAGATGGTTCTCTCCCAGCAGGCGTTTTCTAAGTTTTAAAGCCTGTTGATACAAAGGTTCAGCTTCGCTGTAACGTCCTGTAGATTTATAAAATCCTGCTAAATTGTTTAAACTAGCAGCGACATCAGTATGTTCTAAACCAAGACGATTTTGAGTCACTTCTACACACTGCTGCAACCAATATTCTGCTTGCTGATGAAGTCCTTGACCTTGATAAAACCAGGCTAATTTGGTAAACAGAGTGATAAGATTTTCATCGTCCACATACTGGGATAGGTGAGTTGCAACTTCTATAATGTGCGGGATATGTGGAGTGAGGTTGAGAATATCTTCAGGCTTAGGCTGTTGCGGAATTAGCTTTGCTACCTCTAACATCATCGCTGCAAAGTTAGTTTTTGCTTCATCCGCCTCATTTGACTTATCCAATTTCATTTGAAAAAGTTGCCAAATGAGAAGATTTAGATGATAAATTTCTTTACTTTTTTGTTGTAGCAAATGCAATTCTACTAAATCGGCTATGGCTTTCTGCCAAAGTTCTTGTTTTTTGTTATCTTTTATCGTCTCAACAGATAGGGGAATGTCAGCTAAGGCACACAAACTTAGCAAACAACCAAAGCTTTGTGCATTTTCATCCAACTGTTCCCAACTTAATTCAAAAGCTTCAGCTACACCGTATTTATAAGACATCAATGAGTTAGCATTGACTACTGTTTCATCTTCCACTCGCTTTTTCTCTAGCCGCTTCAGTAGTGTTTCCAGAGACAAATCTGGTATTTTATCCAGATATTGCCCTACTAACTCTAACGCTAAAGATGAATATCCCAAAAATTTACAAATTCTTCTCGCAACCCAAGGTTCTTGTTGCAGTCGTTCCCGAACCACCAGCGTTTTTAATAATTTCATCGCCGCCAATGGTTTGAGGACATCCAATTTGCTATTATATTTCGCCCTCAGGTAAGCTTGTAACTTTTCTAGTTTGTCTTGATTGTTATAAATAACTAACTCAGCAGAACTGTGAGCAAACTTGTCATATATCTCGCTCATCCAGTTTCTGAAAGCAGCAACATCAACATTTAATTCGCTAACAAGTTTAGTTTCACTTTTATCTAAATTTTCATTATTAAAATACTTTAGAAAAGCTGCTGTTTGCTCTAGAGATAAGCCATAAGTAGCAGCTTCTTTGGCTAGAAAATTAGCCCATTGCATAAACCGTTTATAATTTTTATCTTTAATTATACTTTGTCTCTATTTGGAAAATTTTTCTGTTCGCGAGAGAAATAACATTTGTATAGAAATATTTAAGAGCAATGGCTTGCCGTTAGGGATTGCCACTTGAGTCTGTGAACTTCAAGTTTCAAGTTTGAGAATTGAACCGCCTTTCCTTCTCTACGAGAGGCTACTTCGGCTACGCTCAGCACAAGTGCGCCAACGGAACGCTACGCGAACCCGCAGCGTCTGCTAGAGAAAAACACTAAGAGCGCCAAGAAATAGATAACAGGGAGCGTTAGCGTTCGCGAAGCGTCTAGTAGAGAAGCTTACCGTACTCCTACGGAGAAGCAAGCTACGCGTAGCGTCTGGTAGAGAAGGTATCGCTATTTGAAGTTAGAATTGATGGGCGATCGCTGCTAAAATTTGAAATACAACTGTTGTGTGGTATCAATTTTTGCTTGCAGTTGGGCAAAGATTTCTACAAGTGAAGGGTTATGGTATAGTTTTTTGAGAAAGGGTGCGACGCCCAATAGCCTGTCGTGGACATCGCGTAGCTTGCCGGAGGCGTTCGCTAACGATATATTTCTCTTAAAAAGATTGCATAATTTCCCCTTATTGTCATTGTATTGGGATGACCTACACCTAAAGCCTGCTCACAAATCGCCAAAGCTTGCTCAAACAAGGGTTTGGCTTCGTTGTAGCGTCCTGTAAATTTGTAGAGTAATGCCAGATTATTCAGACTATTGGCGACATGATGATGGTTGTCTCCCAGTAAGCGTTTTCTCAATTCTAAAGCTTGCTCATACAGAGGTTCGGCTTCGCTGTAGCGTTCTGTAGAACCGTAGAGTAATGCGAGATTGTTCAGGCTAGTAGCGACATCAGGATGGTTGTCTTTTAGTAAGCGTTTTCTTAATTCTAAAGCTTGTTCATACAGAGGTTCGGCTTCGCTGTAGCGTTCTGCAAAACGGTAGAGTTCTGCAAGATTGTTCAGGCTAGTGGCGACATCGGGGTGGTTGTCTTTTAGCAAGCGTTTTCTCAATTCTAAAGCTTGCCGATACAGAGGTTCGGCTTCGCTGTAGCGTTCTGTAAAACGGTAAAGTTCTGCGAGATTATTTAAGCTAGTGGCGACATCAAGATGGTTGTCTCCCAATAAGCGTTTTCTCAATTCTAAAGCTTGCTGATACAGGGGTTCAGCTTCCCTGTAACGTCCTGTAGATTCATAGAGTATTGCGAGATTGTTTAGGCTAGTAGCGACATCGAGATGGTTGTCTCCCAGTAAGCGTTTTCTCAGTGACAAAGCTTGCTGATACAGGGGTTCGGCTTCACTGTATTGTCCTATAGAATAATAGAGTGCTGCGAGATTGTTCAGGCTAGTGACGACAAGGGGATGGTTGTCTCCTAGTAAGCGTTTGCTTAATTCCAAAGCTTGCTCAAACAAGGGTTTAGCTTTGCTGTAGAGTCTCGTAGATTTGTAAAGTCCTGCGAGATTGGTCAGGCTAGTAACGACATCGAGGTGCTTGTCTCCCAGTAAGCGTTTTCTCAGTTCTAAAGCTTGCTGATACAGGGCTTGGGCTTCGCTGTACCGTCCTATAGAATGATAGAGTTCTGCGAGATTGTTCAAGCTAGTGGCGACATCGGGATGTTCTAACCCAAGACGATTTTCAGCTACCTCTTGACATAGTTTGTACCAAGGTTCTGCTTGCTGATAAAGTCCTTGAGCTTGATAAAACCAGCCTAAGCCTGTGAAAGGGCAAATTAAATCTTCGTTACTGAGATACTCGGATAGATGGGTTGCAATTTCTGCAATGTGGGGGATAGCGGAAGTGAGATTGAAAATATCTTCACGGTTAAGCTGTTGAGGAATTTGCTTTGCCACTTCTACCAGCAGCGCTACAAAAGCAGTTTTTACATTATCTACCTCACTTGACTCATTCAACTTCATTTGGAAAAATTGCCGAATCAGTGGATGTAAACGATAAATTCCTTTAGCCAGCCATTGTATTAAATGCAGTTTTTGCAACTGGGCTATAGCTTTATCCCAGAATTCTTGTTCATCGTCATTTTCTATCGCTTCAACAAATAAGGGAATGTCAGTCAAGGCATACAAACTCAGCCAACAGCCTAAGCCTTGTGCTTTCTCATCTAACTGTTCCCAACTCAATGCAAAAGCTTCAGCAACGCCGTATTCATAATGCATCAATGGGTTAGCCTTGGCTGCTGCTTCGTGTTCCAGTCGCTTTTTCTCTAGCCGCTTTAGCAGTGTTTCTAGAGACAAATCTGGTATTGTATCCAGATATTGCCCCACTAACTCTAACGCCAAAGGCAAATATCCCAAGAATTTACAAATTCTTCTGGCAACCCAAGCCTGGCTTTTAAGTCGTTCTCTGTCAACCAGCGATTTTAATAATTTCATCGCCGCCAATGGTTTGAGGACATCCAAAGGTAATTGCAGCAAAGTTTTATCAAATTCCTGGCGCGTTGTCAGCAATACTTTAAACCGGGGTGATTCTGGGGGTAAATAAGGCTGAACCTGTGTTTTGTAGTCAGTGACATCATCAAACACCAGCAGGACTTCACCTTGTTGCCAATTTTGCCAGCAGTATCTCAGCCTATCTGCTAATTCCCACTCATCCGGTGCTATGAGGTTAAATTTCAATTGGGCAAATCTGAGAATCTGAATTCCGACATCAATTCCCTGTGCTGATAACCAGCAAACCCCACCTTGATAATTCTGCAAATTCTGTTTGGCGTATTGAGTAGCCAGTTCAGTTTTGCCAACTCCACCCATACCCGCCCCAGCTACAATGGCAACTTGCCCAGATGTTTGTAATGAGGAGTGCAGTTTTTGTAGTTCTGCCTCACGTCCCACAAATTTTTCAAATGGGACAGCAGGGGGAATATTTTGATGAATTTCTTTAATTGTGGTGTCGGCAGCGTTCGACTGACTTGTACTGAGCTTGTCCTGAGCGTAGTCGTTGGCGCAGCCTCTAGTAGAGAAGGGCGTTGTCGTTGGCGCACTTGTGCTGAGCGTAGCCGAAGTAGCCTCTTGTAGAGAAGTAGCGCTCACGCTGAAGTCTTGCCTACCATTATATTTTGCTCTCAGGCAAGCCCGTAACTTTTCTAGTTTGCCCCGACTCTTAGAAGTCGCTAACTCAGGATAACTCTGAGCAAACTTGTTATACACCTTAGTCATCAGCTTTTTGAAAACACCAACACCGATATTCAATTCACTGGCAAGTTTCACCTGACTCTTACCTAAGTTTTCATTCTTCAAACGCTCTACAAAAGCTGCCATTTGCTCTGGGGATAAGCTATGAGTAGCAGCTTCATTGGTGAGAAAATCAACCCATTGCATAGACAGCTTGTAAGATTTATTTTTAATTCTACTTAATTTCTACTTTCTCTCGATTTCTAAGGAATTTCCTCATTCTTCTGGCATAAATACCATTTTTATAGAAACATTTAAAAGAAGTTCGAGCCGTGAAAACTGCCTTAACAACTCCAGTCAACTCCAATCAAATCACTCAAACTTCGCAATTAATCCCCACCTCTACAACATCGATAGAAAATCCATCTACCTGGATACGAGATAGATACAGTCCTACTGAAATCATCCTCGCAGCGGCAACTTTAACTTCATTGTTCATTGGGGGAATTGCCTGTGTGATTGTGGCGATTACGGGTTTAGTTAAAACTTTAGTGCCTCTAATGGTAAGCCCAACAAGGGAAAAAAAGAAGTAGTCAATTTACAGCTAGGACGAATAGAATTCGCAGCTACACAAATAAAGTCTACCTTTCCTTCTCTACGAGAGGCTACTTCGGCTATGCTCAGCACAAGTGCGCCAACGGAACGCCACGCGAACGTGGGCTAATGAAAATCAAGCTTTTTTAAGCTTCGCACAGAGAAGTCTGAGTGTCGGCTTCCGGCGTTGGCTTAGCCCGCCACAGTCATCAGAATTTTACAACAGGTTTTACCTGTGTAAATGAACCAGCGCTGTACAGGGGTTCTTCCCTTTGAAGCGACTAGCGTGCAGTTTATAACCGCCTATTTAACTCATCATATCACAGAGCAAGAATTCTGCGTAGGCGTAGCCCGCACTTCGACATCGACTCCGCTCACCAGCCGCTCAGTGACATCGTAGACATCGCCACTTGAACCTCTGAACCTCAACGTTGAGCCTTTGAGGCTGACAGTTGAGGCTTTGAATCTCTAGTTTCGAGTTTTGTACTCAAAATGGCTATGCGATCGCTCTATTTTTCACTGTACTTTGGATATGAGGGGGCATGAGAATCGAACCGCAAAGGCGCAGAGGGCGCCAAGGAAGAGAGAAGAAAGAGCGATCGCCCTTTGAAGTTACAATTGATGGGCGATCGCTGCTAAAGTTTAAACTACAACTGTTGTGTTGCATCAATTATTGCTTGCAGTTGAGCAAAGATTTCCACAAGTGAAGGGTTATGGTGTAGTCTTGCGAGGAAGGTGCGATCACGTAGCGAAGGGAGGCGATCATTAGCGGTATGCTTCTCTTAAAAACCAGGCAAAATTATGCCTTACCCTCATTGTATTGGGATGACCTATACCTAAAGTACGTTCACAAATTGCCAAAGCTTCCTCAAACAGGAGTTTGGCTTCGCTGTAACGTTTTGTAGAACAGTAGAGTAATGCTAGATTATTCAAGCTAGTCGCGACATTGTGATGATTGTCTCCTAGTAGGCGTTTTCTCAGTTCCAAAGCTTGTTGAAACAAAGGTTCAGCTTCGTTGTAGCGTCCTATAGAACAGTAGAGTTCTGCCAAATTGTTCAGGCTAATG
>NZ_JBALFV010000008.1:0-73304 GCF_036916735.1 Nostoc sp. | reverse complement strand
CGGAGATAGGCTTGACTCACTCCACTTAAAAGCAAACTAATATTATTTGTGCCTGTTAGGGAGAATTTGTAGTAATCAATTGGGTCTACATTCCCGACAAATTCGTTAAAAGTTTTAGTACCAGTCAGATTGCCAATATTGTAAGCACTGCTGAGTGTGTTTCCTGGATTAGAAGCAATGGAAGGAGGTGCAGATGTGGCTGATAACTGTAGGGAATAGTTGGAGTTGACGTTGGGGTCTGCTGAAATTCCAACATAGTAATTCCCCGATGCTCCCAAAGTCGCACTAATTTGACCGTTACTACCATTACTAGCATAAGTAGAGTAAAGTTGTTCTCCACTCTCAATCAATCCATCATTGTTGCTATCGTAATAAATAAATGCACGGAGATAGGCTTGACTCACTCCACTTAAAAGCAAACTAATATTATTTGTGCCTGTTAGGGAGAATTTGTAGTAATCAATTGGGTCTACATTCCCTACAGCATCATTGTATTTAAAAGATTTGAGAACACCAATGTTTTGAGCAGTCGCTAATGTACTTCCTGGCATATTATTCCTTTTGTGAAATTTAGACAAGCATTCTTATAGATTGAATATCGGAATCCGGTTTTATTTTTGAAAAAGATTACGACAAAATATCGAGATCAACTTTACTCGTTGAACTCATCACAAGTAGAAAGCAATTAGCTGTTACTACACTGATACTGTTACTAGATTGATGGTATAAGATTCCTACTTATTAACAAGATTAAGTATACAAATAATCGAGCTACCAAAGTTAATTGGAGTAACAATAAACCAAAAAGCTTTTCCCAAAGAGCGATCATATATTTTCTATTTTTACTGATTCACCTGTTTTCTAATTTGTCAATGCGTAAGTCCTGGTATATTTAAAAAATAAAACATAAGTTTTATACATACAAATACATCTGTATTACTAAATTCGCAGATATTCAGGCATTCTTGCTCATTAGGGGAACTCAAGAGGCGAATAAAAAATTGCATAAATGTTCAACTCGCCTCAGTTAAGTAATTGGAAATTTTAATCAATCTGTTGTGTGTCTAAACTTTGTGTTTCTCAATTAAGTAGGTGGGCATAAACAAACCTAACTATGTAACGAAATATAAAATGCTCAAAAACTTTGCCATTGCAACTGTTAGAGACGTTCCGCGAACGTTTCACTGGCAATGACGTAGTTATGAATTTTCCCGCTTACCTACTTAGCTCATCCTTTTGGGTGAGTCATATATCAACCGATCAGGTGACCTGACTGAAGGAAGCTGAGATTAATAATAAAGAAGAATCTATTACTAAAGAACACCGATCGCATTTTACCTAAAAAAACCTTATGAAACTTGTTACTTTAATAAATTCTGGACTGATTTTTGCTTTTATTACTCTTGTACCTGGAATTGCTGGCGCTCAAACCGCGAATAAGAGTAGCGAGATAGCTATTAACTCTAACAATTTATCTAGGAATTCTACTTCTGTTAGTTACCTCCAGCCTTTCAATCTAGTTACTTTTGCTTATCAGGGAGGTTTGGAGCAGCACGGAATTCCTAGTGGAGACGCGCTAATATTTCAAACTCAGAATAGAAATATTATTGCAAAAGATTTGGTAAAGGCTGCTGTTAATGCAGATCAATTACCATCACAAGTTTTAAATGACCCAAATTATCTAAGTGCTGTTAATTCACAACTGAACGCTTTGCCTGATTATGCTGCTGCTGATTGATTTGGTTGTTATATATATACTTTTTAAAAAACGAAGTTTTTCATCATAGTATATTAGTGCGCTTGTTACCAATATAAATAAAAACCTTTTATATACATAAAAAATGTGTATAAAACATAACTTATTGATGAAAAATAATTTCTACATTCTGAGATGATTTGTGCATATAATTTGTACTTATAGTCGGCGAAAGACACAGAAAATTGTATAATCGGCAGCTTATCGACCACAAATTTCCTTTTCTGTAGAGAATGACAGAAGTAATTAAATCCGGGGGCCTAAATAACATTGAGTCCATTGAGTACATGAAAGCGGTGCTTGCACAAAGCTAGAGAAATAGGCGATCGCAATAGAGAAGTCGTTTGTCTAGGAAGTTTGGGCAATGCTTACAACTCATCAAAGCTGATTCTAACCAGTAAGATTTCTCACCAGTGATTCAAGTAATGTGAGGATGTTTTAAAAAGCTTTGGTGATTATAAATCGTTAAAATACATGAAAATCCGCTTTTAAAACATCCTCGAAATACAGCGAGATTACATCAAGAGGACGGGTATTGATTGAATACCGCAACTGAATCTTTGCGGTCAAAAGAAAGCACATAAAACGGGTCTTTTCGATCCCCCATCTCCATTCCAGGAGTGCCTACGGGCATTTGAGGAACAGATAAACCCGTAACATTTGGCTTTTCTTGAAGCAAACGTTTGATGTCGTCTGCTGGGACGTGTCCTTCGATAACATATCCATTAACAATTGCTGTGTGGCAAGATGACAAGTTATCTGGCACATTGTATTTTTGTTTGACTCTTTCTATGTCAGGCGTGGAAAAGTCTGTGATTTGAAAACCCTGTGCCTTTAAGTGGTCAATCCACCCACCACAACAATTACAATCAGGACTGTGATATACGGTGGCATTTAACGCTGTTGATTTTAATGGTGTCTGTTTATATTGGATACCCTTAATGTTACTTACCAGTTGAGCATTACTCATAGAAGCAGTGCTTCCCAATATGCCCAACACCCCTACTGTTAGACAAATTATTACCACTGCACGTACCGCAATACGTACCAAGATAGAAGGTAAGGATTTGTGCCACCAATAAATAAATTGTTTGTACGACATGTGAGACTTCTTAACTACAACATTACATAAGTTTGTTGTAACAAATTCTTTTCAAAAAGACTTTAGGGTAACCGTTCAAGGGGGTAGAAGAGAGATAGTCAATAAGTAAAGAGAAATGTTCTTAGTGAGAGCGATCGCATTATCGCAATATCCCTTGCTTTGGATGAACTCTAACAAGGCGCAGTGGTTGAAAATTCTTCAACAAGTGGAGCGATCGCCTTCTCTGGAAGGCTCTACTCGATTGGATAGCTAGCTATCCAATTGTAAAATAAGCGCTCGCACTTTTGGAAAAAAACTTTTTGATTTGCTGAATGTATCGCCTTACAATAGCATTGCATCCCTCTGCATTTAAAAAGGCTACGGTCTTTACGCGGTAGAAGTCATTGCAACAGTGCTAGTATGTCAAATATTGGCATTTTGTAGCATCTAAGTTGTCTTTCTAGAAGACAACTTAGATGCTACATCAGCCCTCTGTTCTCTATATTCTTGTTTTGGCGAAGGTACTGAACTATTAACCCATTTGCACCACTTGTAGGACAACAGCAAGCCATAGAATTACTCACTCAGGCTGTTAGACAAAATCGGGTTGCTCCAGCATATCTATTTGTGGGGCCAGATGGCGTAGGAAGAAGTTTAGCAGCCAGGTGTTTTGTGGAATTGCTATTTTCTAATGAGATGGGAGTCGCTGCGGCTTTACAAAACCGTTTGCGTCAAGGGAACCATCCAGCTTTATTGTGGGTACAACCGACGTACCAATACCAGGGACAACGATTAACAGCAGCAGAAGCGACCGAAAAAGGACTTAAGCAAAAAGCACCACCTGTAATTCGCCTAGAGCAAATTCGGGAAATTACGGAGTTTCTCAGTCGTCCACCCTTGGAAGCGCCAAGGAATGTTGTGGTGCTGGAAGAAGCTCAAACAATGGCAGAAGCAGCAGCAAATGCTTTACTTAAAACCTTAGAAGAACCAGGACAAGCGACGTTAATTTTAATTGCACCTACACCTGAGTCGGTTTTGCCAACTTTAGTGTCACGCTGTCAACGCATTCCTTTTTATCGCTTAGATGCACAGTCTTTGGCTGTTGTACTTACACAAACTGGTCATCAAGAAATTTTGCCAAATCAGGCAGTATTGAACATAGCAGCTGGCAGTGCCGGAAGTGCGATCGCATCTTACCAGCAATTACAAACTATTCCTTCTGAGTTACTTGAAGACTTAAAAAAAGCTCCTGCTTCTTACCATAAAGCCTTGGAGTTAGCTAAGAAAATTGATAAGGATTTAAATACAGAAGCCCAACTGTGGTTAATTGATTATCTTCAGCAATTATACTGGCAGCAGTGGCATCAATCCAGCATCATCAACCAGTTAGAAAAATCTCGTAAATACTTACTTTCTTACGCTCAACCACGACTAGTTTGGGAATGTTTGCTTTTATCTGTATGTCAAAAATAAAATTCTATTTACTAACTTTTGCACAAAAATCTCAAACCTTTTATAGGGCTTTCTAATCATACAAGGTACATCTTAGCCCCCTCATCGCTTGCTCTTAGTACACGTCACCCTATCCCATCGCTTTAAAGGCAGGGGGAGGGAAAGTCGTAGTCAAGTCCAGAAATTGGATAATTTATTTTTTATAGTTCCCTTGTACCTCACAACGGCCGAGAAGCGCTATAGCAATATTAAATGATATTATTTAAGTATCCGTAAATATTAGTACTGTGTATTATTGATAGTAAGCCACGCAAAGCGTCTCCTAGAGAATGCGGCGAGTTAAGAGACATTGCCCCAAGACACTGGAATTTGCTCAATTGTCAAAGCTTCATAGCGAATAAAAGTCTTGCGGGGGATGACCAATAAAAGCTGTCCAATTATTGTCTTTGAAGATTGTACCCCTGACTTATGATGAATTTATCGCAGACAATTCCAGTTCTTCTTTTAGGGACTAGCTTGGCTGTGCTTTCACCTCAAGTTTGTCCTGCTTTCAATGTTCAAGAGGTAGTTAGCCTAGCCAAAGCATCAAGTGATTTACCGATAGTTAAATCAGCAGGACTGTCCCCCGATATGGATGTACCTTGGTCGAAAGCCGTGAGAATCGTTGATCCTTTTGAAGGGGAGTTTCTTGGGGTTTTCGACCGCAACTCTTTAAATGGCTATTTGTACCGTGAGAGTTCAACCCAAGTTATTAGTTTGTGGACTCCTTCAAGCGTTCGAGTCCTCGTAACTGTAAATTCGCGTGAAGCAAAGTCTCCTTTATACATTGCTGGTCGTGTTTATCCTAGAACTGAGTTTCTTAGGTTTTTTACTACCAAAAAAGTAGATAAACTTTTGCTAAAGGTCAGAGAAAAAGTTTTTCAATTAGACGGTTCAACCGGCACCTTTGTAGTCAGTCAAGAATTAGCCACTGCTTTAAAAAATGCTCCAGATGAGAAATTAGACATCAGACTAGTCTTGGAAGGTGGTCAAACTGTTGATAGCGAAATTGGCAAAGGGACGGTTAAAGCTTGGCGAAACATTTATTAAGCCATATTTCCAAGGGGGTACGCTTACGCATTTTAACCCAAGTATTATCTGTTTTTAATGAAAGGTAAATTTTTTATCATCTCATCAGTATTTTTTCAGATAAAACTTGTTTATAAATTTAGGAAGAACGAACATTGTTAGAAGTTAGCCTGATTAATTCTTCAACATTGTTTGAGATTGTATTGCAAATTGCATTTAAAGGTAAGTCATTGGGATCAAAGCCGAAAGGTTCTTCAATTTCTGAACCAATTTGTTCAATACTTAATAAGGTAAAACTTACAAAAGCCATTGCTATACCAGTCCACCAATTCAGCAAGCTAACAATTTCCAAAGGTAAGATCAGACAAAAAATTAATAACAGTTGTCTAAGTTTAATAGTATATATCAAAGGCAGTGGCGTTTTTAAAATCCGTTCACAACCACCTAAAATATCTACTAAATCATCTACACAGTTATGTAGAGTAGTCAGCTGATAGACATTGAGACAATTCCGGTCATGCTGACTCTGCAAGTAATCTCCTATCCAATAAGCAATTTGTAGAGGGGGATGATTAGTTGTTTGGAGTTGTAAATATTTTTTTTCAGACATTAAGGATGCTAAATGAGTGTCTAAAGGTGATGATCTTAGATGTAACTTCATTGCAAATGCAAAAGCAGTTACTAACCGAAGTATTGCCTCTTTTTCTACTTTATCTTGCGGTGTCTTGTCTTTAACTATTATCCAAATTCCACGAGTTAAGTTACGAGATGTATTAACTAAAGATCCCCATAGTTGACGACCTTCCCAAAATCTATCATGGGCTGTATTTGTCCGAAAAACTAATAGTAATGTGAAACCAATATTAAAACTTAAAACAGCATTAGTAATAATACTGTTTGAATCTGAAAATGCTATTGGTAATCCTAAATGATATAAAAATGATATTAAAATACCATAAGCAGTACAAAAAATTACCCAAGGAAGAATGATAGAAATAATTGACCTTTCAAGGCGAAGAGTTACTTGAAACCAATTCAATTTTTCGCCTTTGTAAAGGTGATACTTTTCTATTAAAGTGTTTTTGGAATTAATTTGAAAATAGTTAGGTCGTTTCATATTTGTAAAATTTTATGATTACATCAATTAGCAAGATAATTTTTTTTAGCTAAAATTATCTTGCTTAAACAACATAGATAAAAAATATATGTTTCCGGATAGCGGCCATCGTGCAACTATGATTAACATAAATTAACATTAGAATTTATTTCTGTGAACTATCTTTAGGTAGGGAAATTTATGACTGTCTTTTAATTCTTCACCATCAACTTTGTTTTCTGGCTATATTGGTTAGAATTCGTGGTATTTAACTGTTTTCTGAAATACTTAGGCTAAGTTTAGATTTATTTAAGCAAATACTCACTTTTTTTCATTAACAGGGCAGAAAATAAGGAAATATTCTAAAAAGTTTTATGTCTAAAATTTTTCCAAAATAGAGCGCTGACGATTCAGTTGTTAATTTATGCTTTATTTGTCTTGAGCTTGAGAGGGCACAACTTCAATCAATAATTAAGTTCTATCATCTAGAAATAGCACCATAAATTGAGAAGAAAATTAAAAGATTGCATCAAAATGCAGTGATGGAGATGTAGAGATTAAAATACGAGATTCATCAAATTTTATCACAACAATCTTTAATTACCAGATAAGTAGGTATGGTAGCGATCGCTGGTGTTTATGAGAATAAGCTGTTATGCAAATTGGATATTTACTCGTGTACCCCTCTGGGGAAGCAAGCTAGCAAGAGCGTCTCCTTCAACAGAGGGTTGTCATTATTCATTTGTCACTTGTACTGCCCGAAGGGCAAAGCCGAGGGGCGTAGTCGTAAAGCCTGCGGCTGTATTTCAAAAGACAATATTAACGATTGCAATGTACAATCTAGACGCGCATCAGCTTATTAGTCTGAAACGCTTAACTGCGACACCGATAGCGACGCAAAACAGATTGAATATTTTTTTACAAACCTCTTCACTAATTACTTGAGAAAGCGATCGCCACAGCAGAGAAGCAACTTGTTTGATGTAGTCGTGTTTATAACTTATCTGCACCGCATTTTCCGCATAAATGTGTCCCAGCCAACTTTTCAGTAAAACTAACAATTGAACGTCATTGAGTCTTTACCCAAAGATAGAGTCTAAAAGACTATCGACTAGATTCAGTGCCTCTTATGCCGTCATGGGTTAACCTGCTTTATTTATAGATTGAACTAATGAAATTTCTGTTTTTAATGGGATTATTGCATAAAATGTTACATTTATTTACGGTAACAATTCACTTTATGTTACTGACAGAGCGAGCGTACTTGAGTTAATAATTAATACAGTATAGTAAGTTAATCCGTACCTCTAAAGTTACAAAAAGGACATCAACTCTATGAAATTTGGTATTGATATGGGGCACAATTGCCCTCCAGATACAGGTGCAACAGGCATAAAACAAGAAGATGCTTTAACTAAAGCAGTTGGGATACAATTGATACAAAAACTCAAAGCAGCAGGTCACACTGCTATTGATTGCACTCCCACAAGCGCTAGCAGTGTAACCGATTCTCTAAGACAACGAACTGATAAAGCAAATGCCAATAACGTTAATGTCTATGTTTCGATTCACTTTAATAAATTCAACGGTATAGCCAATGGCACAGAAGTTTTTGCCATTAGTAATGCATCACAAGGTATTGCTCAATCAGTTCTTAAAGAGATTGTTAAACTTGGTTTTCATAGTAGAGGGGTTAAAAATACAGGTTTCTTTGTTCTGAAGAATACACAAATGCCAGCTATTTTAATTGAGTGCTGCTTCTGTGACTCTAAAACAGATATGGATCGCTTTGATGCTGAAAAAATGGCCGAAGCAATTAAAGATGGATTAATTGGTGAGTCTAAAAATGAAGTTAAATCTGATAAAAGTTACATTTTGCAAGTTACAACAAAAACAGTTTTAAAGCCTTCTACAGAACAGGCATCAGAGCTACCAAAAGAATCTCTATTCGATATTGATCCAGGGAGTTACCCCATTTTAGATGTCCGTTTTGAGGAAAACCATTATTGGGTTAAGTGGCCCGATCAAACTAAAGTAAACCGAAATGAGCATTTTGTTTTTGCTGGATATAGCAAAGTTATAGAAAAAGATTAGCTATGAATAGTTAATTCATTCGTCAACACCTAAATCCCCGAACTTTTAAAAAAATCGGGGTTATAAAAATGTTTTTAATAGGTAAATGTATGTCATCAATAGATGATTTAGTTAGCAGTTATTTCAAAAAAGATTTAGTATCAGTATTTATAAAAGTTGGGATTAGAAGTGAAAAAATAACCGAGATTAATCGGCAAGTTTTAAAAGAAGTTACTCTTGCACAATGGTTATTAGAGTCTGCAAGAGGAAAAAGTTATCTTGCTGTTAATGCTAACAATTTTGCCGGATTAAAATGGCGATTTCCTGACATGAAAGGGTTTGCCGAACCTTTGAAAATCAAAGTTCCTTCTGAGCCAGAAGAAATTGAGTTCTGTAAATTTACAGATACAGATGCTTTTATCATTGGTTATTGGAAGTTTTTAACTCGCACTCCCTATAAAGGCTTAGAAGATTATACGAACACGCCAGAAAACTTCCTTGGCTTTCTCAAGGCTAAAGGCTACTCATCTGATCCTAAATATGTGAGTAAAGTTGTAGACTTACTTCCAGAGGCGCAAAAGTTACTGGCTAATGCAGGTGTTACCATTCCCGCTTCAGTAGAACAACTACAGCTAATTCGTGCTCCAAAAGAAGTTGATTTAGGGCAAAATTTCAGGGTTGAAGGCATAGCACGTTTAGCTGACAGTGGCAAAGTTTTGTCGATTATGTTCGACGATCAATTTCCAGGCATGAGTGTAGCAATTAGTCAGGACGGCAAATGGCAATTTGATTTCGTCTTTCAAAAAGAAGGCGATCGCCGCATAATAATTGCCATTGACGATCAAAGTCTAGAGATCCACATTAAAGTTGTTGTTCCTTTCAATAACAAGGACGATGAGAACACTCAACAACCTACAGTATCCAGTTTACCAGGAGCGAAGGTAATTAAACTCGCTGGTAGTGTGGGAATTGGCGGAGTCAATAAAGCTGATGATGTTAAGGCTATTAAGGCACGATTGCATGAGCTAGGCTACACATGGGTAGGTAATCCTAACAGTGCAGACAGAGACAGAGGACTATTTGACGCAATCAAACTATTTCAGTCAATTATTGCTGGTAGCAGTACTATTAATGGTGATGGTCGAGTTGATGTTGGTGGAATCACTCATCGATGGTTGCAAGCAGCTAACGCACCACGATGGGAGTTAATGCCAAAAAGCGATCGTGATAATGGTTTCGTTAACGGTGAACTAGAAGACATCCAAGATAACCACGATTTTGGAACACACTGGTTAGCTGATGTGATTAAAAAAATTGCCCAAGATTATCAAAACAGTTATCGTAACACTCACCCTACAGCTGCTCCATTTGCAATTAACGATGTTAGTCTTCCTCATGGAGGCGATACTCCCGACCATCATGGACATGAAACTGGTATGATGTGCGATGTTTACTTACCCCAAAAAAATGGAAATTTCGGTGGCATCGTTTGGTCGAGTTCTGAATACGATCGAGATGCTGCACGAGCTATTCTCAAGTGTATTGGCAAGCAAAAGTTGGTACGGACAGTCTTTTTCAACGATCAACAGCTAATTAGAGAAAAACTTTGTGTTTCTCTAAGTGGTCACGATAATCATATTCTTTTTGAAATTAACCCACCAGTGAGGAGCTAATTCTTAGTGAGCTGATGTATTACTATGATCTGAGAGCATCAAAATCACAAAACTCTTATCTAACAGGTATTTCAAGTTTATTTATATTTTTTTTTTGCAAAATGTTAGTTTGCCAAAATTTCAGGGAACTCTATAAATAAGCATGGGAATTATCAAACCTAATGGCTGTAATACGAAGACAACACGGTAGCTTTTGCTACCGTTTACTCCTTTTTAGCTAAAACAAATAGATATCATCTTCATCAAAAGAGACATTTACCAAGAGGACATAGTGAGGTTAATATTTTCTTTTGGTGATATTTAAGAGGTAGAGAAGCATAGAGCCAGAGGAAATAGGTTTGTTTCAATATTCCATTCTCCATTCCCATTTAATCAACAGTCTGCGCTAGGGTAGGAATTGAAACTCAATTTGTGATTTCCTGTGCTTTCCTGTAAACCTCCAGCTGTATTTCTAATTTGGGCTGTTCTACTGACTTCGTTAACAGCCTGTGCTAACAGTCCAGTCGCCAAAAACCTTGAGCAATCTTTGGCGGCAGATCCGAAGCTGCAAAGCAATCCAGTTGTCTTTGGAGAATCTCAGAGTAACCAACCGCAAGCACAGCAAAACGAAGCAACACTTCAGTTACCACCTGATTTTCCCAAAGATATCCCACTATATTCCAATGCCAAACTACAGGAAGTGACACCTGCTAGCGGCTCAGAAAACAGAATCTCAACTCGTTGGTTGAGTTCTGACCCCAGTAACTTTATTGCTAGCTTTTATAGTAACCAGTTTAAAACAAATAACTGGCAGATTTTGCAACAGCCAACAGATGATGCGGGAGGTGTGTTTGAGGCACGTCGTAACGATTTGCTGTTGAAGGTTTCCATTCAGCCTAAATCAGTTACTAACGCTATACCTAATCAACCTCAAACAGCCACCGAATTACTGATTGAATACGTACCCAATAGTACTGCAACAGCACAATCTACCTCAACTACAAATCCTAACGAAACTACTAACGCCATTCCTCAACCAGGAGATTCCCAGTTCATTGGCCCGGTATCACCTGCAAACTTGGCAGCACAGCCACCAACTACGGCTAATAACCAAATAACTTCTACAGCCACAGCTGAATCTCAGGAATTTAACGATTTGAATAAAGTACCGCAAGAATGGCGGCAACATATCCAAGACTTAGGTGCATTAGGTGTTTTGTCTATAGAACCAAAGACAACCAAGAGCAACTCTACTAACATAACTAACCAGTTTGAACCCGGTAAAATTGTTACACATCGAGAATACGCTCGTTGGCTAATTGCTGCTAACAATGCTATGTATGTCAACAATCCAGCAAAACAAATTCGCTTGGCATCAGAAACTACTCAACCAGCTTTTAGTGATGTGTCTGCAAAAGACCCTGATTTTCCAGCTATTCAGGGATTAGCCGAAGCTGGGTTAATTCCCAGTCCTTTGTCTGGAGATTCTACAGTAGTTTTGTTTGGTCCTGATGCACCCCTAACGCGGGAACAGTTGCTGCTGTGGAAATTACCTTTAGATACTCGCCAAGCTTTACCCTCTGCTAACTTAGATGCAGTCAAACAAACCTGGGGTTTCCAAGATGCGGCGCGAATTGACCCCAAGGTATTAAGAGCAGTGTTGGCTGATTACCAGAATGGCGAACAATCAAATATTCGGCGGGTGTTTGGTTATACGACTCTGTTTCAACCCAAAAAACCAGTAACTCGTGCTGAGGCTGCTACAGCTTTGTGGTACTTTGGCAGTCAGGGTGAGGGTGTATCGGCTACTGAGGCTTTGAAATTAAAGCGAAGTTGAAGCGATGCCTACGATGAGCTAGACCATTCTGTTGCGGTTAGTTTGTCGTCAGCATAGAAGTGGGCAATTTCCACGCTTTAGCATGTAAATTTTTCCATTTATTTGTAATATAGCTATTTTTTTATCAAGAAAATGTTATTGTAAGTATTTTCAGCGTTTTTATCTGTGTTTAATGAATTTTTGAGGAATAATTAAGTAAAATAACGTAAATTAACTTAAGAGACGTACTTAGTAGTTCACAATCTCTATCTCATACTTTATAAGTAGATTGTTGGCGTTAGCATCTCGCAGAGAAGGTGGGGACTTCCGCAATCGTTAAACAAATTAAAATTACCTCAGGTAAAACGAATATGAAAAAACAAGCTGTAGCAGCAGGATTTGTTCTATTCTCTTTCATGTTGCCGACCAAAGCCTCGGCTGTGAGTTTTGATCAGCTTTATGTATTTGGCGATAGTCTTTCCGATACAGGCAATATATACAATCTTACGGATAAAGGATACCCTCAAAGCCCACCTTACTTTGAAGGACGTTTTTCTGATGGCCCGAACTGGGTGGATTATTTCGGAGATCAGCTAGGGTTAAAGCCTACTTTATCTCCTATTATTCCTTCCACACCAATTTCTACCCAAGGAATAAACTTCGCTATCGGTGGTGCTAGCTCTGGTTTAGATAATGCTGTTGTTCCCGATTCAGGTTTACCGGGAGTGCTTAAACAAGTCCTTGATTTTGCTGGAACTCTGAAAGCAAATAATCAAACTGCTAATCCAGATGCACTTTATACATTGTGGGGAGGTGGAAATGATTTCCTTTTTCCTAACCCCAAAGACTCGACCACGCCAAACAGTAATATATCTGTGGCGTTGAATACTCTCGTAGGAGCCGGCGCAAAAAATATTTTGGTGTTTAATTTGCCAGATTTAGGAGAGCTACCAGCAGCTAAAAGCAGAGGTCGCAACCCTACAGCCCTTAGCCAATCGAGTAGCGAGTTTGACTTAGGTTTAGCAGAAACTGTCAGCGTTTTGAACCAAAATCCGAATCTCAACATCTTCTCTGTTGATATTTATTCTTTATTTAATCAGGCAAGTGCATTGGGTTTTACGAATGTAACCGAGTCTTGTCTATCTAGACCAGATATATGTAACCCAGGAAATAACAAGTTTCTTTTCTGGGACGATGTCCACCCAACGACTGCTGCTCATAAGTTAGTAGCAGACACTGCACTGGCGGCGATTGAGGCTAAGTCTGTCCCGGAACCTGCGATAAACTTGGGGATTTTAGCCGTTGGTGCTTTTGGTGTGGTAGGAGTGCTGAAGCGTCAACAAAAAAGGTCAGCACTAGTATCAGCAGGTCGGGTTTTTGATGCACAATTGTCTCATACAATAGTTGAAAATTAAACTAACTGTATTGATGTGGGATTACGATCGCTTATTTAAAATTATTGAAGAATTAGTCATGCACCATTCCCCTAGTGGTGCAGAAGCTGAAATTAACCAGTTGTTGATGCAAAGATTTGCGGCGCTGGGTGTGGAAGTCTGGTGCGATCGCGCCGATAATATTATTGCCAAGATTCCAGGGAAAAGTCCAGACCGAGCCATTGCCATCACCGCACACAAAGACGAAATTGGCGCAATTGTCAAGAATATCGGTGATGAAGGTCGTGTGGAAGTCCGCAAGCTTGGCGGTTCTTTTCCGTGGGTTTACGGCGAAGGCGTTGTAGATTTACTTGGAGATAACGAGACCATTAGCGGTATTCTCAGCTTTGGTTCCCGCCACGTTTCTCACGAATCGCCGCAAAAAGTCCAGCAGGAAGATACTACTCTGAAGTGGGAAAATGCCTGGATTGAAACGAAACGCACTGCGACTCAATTAGAAGCAGCTGGCATTCAACCTGGAACTAGAATGGTGATCGGCAAGCATCGCAAGCATCCAATTCGGTTAAAGGATCATATTGCTGGTTACACTTTGGATAACAAAGCCTCTGTTGCGATTTTGCTAGCTTTGGCTGAAAATTTGAAACAGCCAGTAGTTGATGTTTATTTAGTGGCATCAGCAAAAGAAGAAGTAGGGGCAATTGGGGCGCTATTTTTCACCCAAAATCAACGTTTGGATGCTTTAATTGCTTTAGAAATTTGTCCATTATCTGAAGAATATCCTGTTAAAGATGGGGAAAGTCCTGTACTTTTATCTCAAGATGCTTATGGGATATATGATGAAGGGCTAAATGGACAACTGCGCCAATCTGCCAAGCAACTTGATATACCAGTGCAGCTAACGATACTGAGCCAGTTTGGTAGTGATGCTTCCATTGCCATGAAATTTGGACATGTTGGACGTGCTGCTTGTTTGGCATTTCCCACACAAAATACGCATGGATATGAAATCGCTCATTTAGGAGCGATCGCTAATTGTATCAATTTGTTAAAATCTTTCTGCGAAACTGAGTTTAAGTGATACGTCGAGGCTTAAATGTGAAGGAGCGATCGCATATCAACCCAAAATAGCGAAGCGAGCCCGGTCGTGCCGTTGGTCAAAATCAATGATCGGCCCCTTTGGAACAATTCGATTTGGATTAATATCAGTCATACTGATGTAATAGCTGCGCTTAGTATAGTCTAGATTACAAGTCGCTTTAAACTCAGGACACTGATATAAATCTAGTAGATAATTCCAGAGATTTGGATAGTCGATCATTCGCCGCAAATTGCACTTAAAGTGACCGTAATATACTGAGTCAAAGCGATACAGAGTTGCAAACATACAAATATCGGCTTGAGTGAGTTGAGCACCACATAAATAGCGCTGCTTACTCAGAACGGTTTCCCAATGATCTAAACTCTCAAAGAGTTCAGTTACCGCATTTTCGTAGTCTACTTGCTCTCTGGCAAAACCACAGCGATATACACCAGCATTGATTGGTAGATAAATTGCATTGATGGTTTGATCAATTTTTTGTTGTAGGTCGAGTGGGTATAAGTCTATTTTCTGTGTTGCCAATTCCTCAAACTCTACGTCAAACATCCGCATGATTTCGCGAGATTCGTTATTGATGATTGTTTGAGTTTGCTTATCCCACAACACCGGAACAGTAATTCGTCCTGTGTATTTGGGATTGGCTTTGAGATAAATATCTTGCAAATATTGAGTGTGATTTACCCAGTCAGGAATAGCTCCTGGTGCTTCAGTAAACATCCATCCCTTGTCGCTCATAATCGGATCGACGATAGAGATTGAGATTGCATCATTCAAACCTTTGAGTTCTCGCATAATTAAGGTGCGATGCGCCCACGGACACGATAAGGAAACGTAGAGGTGATAGCGTCCTGCTTCTACCTTAAACCCGCTAGAACCATCGACGGTTATACTATTGCGAAACGTCGTCGGCGTCTCATTGAACTTACTGCCCTTATCTGATTTATTCTCATCGGTTGTCCATTTGCCTTCGAGCATCATTCCTGACGCCATAATTCTCTCCTAACACGCTTGTGTGTCTGTCAAATATAAAATCTATGTATGATTTTGAACTTTTGAGGATTACTTCAGCATAAAGTCTCTCCTTTTCTGAAGAATGTTAATGTCTTAAAAATTCTTTATAAAATCGCCTTTGCAGACCCTGGCTGTCTAATTGGTGTTGTTTACAGGTAAACTGAAAAAACATCTATCAACAGCCAGCATCAAGAGCAGCAACATAGTTCCATTTAAATTAGTATTACCTGAGCTAGTCGGCGTACTCCCTCTTGAATTTTCTGCTCATCGAGTTCAGCATATCCTAAGATAAATTCACCACCAGGGCTATGTTTTAGATATTGGGGATACGCCGCCCCAATACTTACGCCAGCAAGAGCAGCAAGCTGGACTATATTATCATCACTGAGTTTAGTATTGATTTTGACCATCAGGTGCATTCCGGCATTTTCCCCCAAGATTTCAATTTTGTCACCGAAATAAGAAAACAAAGACTGCACCAAAGTCTGCCTACGTTGGTCGTAGAGCGATCGCATCCGTCTGATATGGCGTTCTAAATGTCCTTCGGTAATAAAATCAGTCAGTGCGTACTGTTCTAACAAACTACATTGCCGATCTGCTAGCCATTTTGCACGAGCAAATATATGCACTAAATTCTGTGGTAAAACTAAATAACCCAGACGCAAAGCCGGAAATAGTACTTTAGAGAATGTACCCACATAGATCGTTGAGTTAGCTTGGTCTAATCCTTGCAATGCTGGTATGGGACGCTCACCATAACGATACTCGCTGTCATAGTCATCTTCAATAATCATCGTCCCTGATTTGTGCGCCCAAGCTAATAACTCTAACCTGCGAGAAAGAGATAACGTAGCACCTGTAGGAAATTGGTGAGATGGAGTGACATAAACCAGTTTAATGTTAGGGATGATATCTGTTGTTAAGCTACTGACTATTAACCCAGATTGATCTACAGATATAGGGAATAAACTAGCTCCCTGTGCCAAAAAAGCTCGTCTAGCACCTAAATAACCTGGTTCTTCCACCGCTATCCAATCACCACGGTCAATTAATATACGTGTAATCAAGTCAAGTCCCTGCTGTGAACCACCAACAATAATGATTTGCTCTGGCTCACACTTAACTGCTCTAGAGCGTGACAGATAGTCAGCGATCGCCTCTCGCAGAGGTTGATATCCCATAGAGTCATAAGTATAGTCAAGTACATATCGACTAAAGCGGCAATGGCGAAACAAGAGCTTACGCCACAAGTCTATTGGGAACCGATCAAAAGCTGGTCGCCCATAACTAAAGCTAATTTCAACTTCTGCTTCTGGTATGCGTAAAAAAGCTTGATCGCTCAAACTATCGCCATAAGTTGATAAGGGTATTAAAGAATCAGCTAGTTGTGATTTTGCCGGAATCGGTGTGGTATTTAGCAATTCATCAGGGAGTTGACGACAGACAAATGTTCCCGATCCGACAATTGTTTCTAGATAACCTTCACTCAGGAGCATCTCATAACTTTGGGTAACAGTGGCGCGGGAAACACTAAGCAATTGAGCCAGCGATCGTGTTGAAGGTAGTTTTTTTCCTGAGGTTAATCTTCCTGAAAGAATAGCCTGACGTAGTTGGGCGTAAACTTGGCGATACAAAGGTAAAGCTGCTTTTAGGTCAATACTAATAACAAAATCCATTCGGGTTATGAATTAAAAATGAGATGAGTGGACTGGTAATTTATTCAAAAAGTGGCACTTGTGTCATTCCACTTACCTGGTTACTCTAATGATATAAAGTAGAAATTTTCAGCTATGCCTCAACAAAAAGCTCCCAGCCAAAGAACAACAGTTAAACGCACACCCCAACGAGCAAACTATGAAAGCGATATTATTTATCAGATATTGGATGAAGGATTAGTCTGTCATATAGGTTTTGTCGCAGATGGACAGCCTGTTGTGATTCCTACAGCCTATGGACGAGTTGAGGATACCTTGTACATCCACGGTTCACCTGCTAGTCGAATGCTGCGAACATTACAACAAGGTATTGATGTCTGCGTAACAGTAACTTTAATTGATGGGTTAGTATTGGCACGCTCGGCGTTTCACCACTCAATGAATTATCACTCAGTAGTTGTGTTTGGTAAAGCAATACTGGTTGAAGATGCAGAGCAGAAATTAGCTGCTTTGAAAGCATTTACAGAACACGTTATTCTTGGACGGTGGTCGCAAGTGCGATCGCCAAGCCATAACGAATTAGCCAGAACTATAGTCCTATCTTTACCGCTTACAGAAGCATCAGCAAAAATTCGCACTGGTGGGCCCATTGATGATCAAGCTGATTATCAAATACCTGTATGGGCAGGAGAAATTCCCTTAAAATTGACGGCAACTGTACCCATAAATGATCCTCAATTAGATCCACATATTGAAGTACCTGTAAATCTGAGCAACTACACTAGACCACAAAGACTTATTGAAAAAGAGGCAAGGGAGCAGGGGAGATAGAACCTTGCACAAATCAACAAAACACAATCTAGCCATGATTCAAAAGCCCAGCGATTAAGCTCCAATGCGCTCCCCACTATATGTTTGTGCAGGCGTTGGCGAAATAGCCGCCTTGATGAAAGTGCTATGCGATCATGATATCTTATTGAACTCAATATAGAGGTGCTTCAGTGCCCGCATGAGTACGTTGGGTATGGGGGGTATTTTTTTGAATTAGCAATGTTTACTAGATGCTGCGCGTAGCTCACTTCTGGGTAGGGGTACGCTAAAGCCAAGCAAATCTATTAAGCCTGTAATACCTTAAACCACTTATTCAAAACTGTGCTGATGGTTTTCTTAATTTCATGTTTACGATTCCACTTCTGGAAGGCCATTTCATACTCTTCGCCTTTCATTTGAAAGGTATTCCAGGCATCAAAGGCTACAGGCAATCCGCAGAATAGCAAAATGTACAGCGACCAAGAAATTCCGCCACTAGTGATTAAATTAAGCAGTATAAAAAAACCATTGAAAATTGCATATTTGCTTAAACGCTTCTGAAATCTTCTGATGCGGTAGCCGTCAAAAGCTTTTCGTTGTTGGACTTGACCCTGTTGTAATACCCAATCGCGTTCTGCTAATTTTAAAGATTCAGGTGATATTTCTAACTCAGCAGCAATCTCTAATATATGCTCGTAAGAAAATTCTGTGTCTTTATCATCAGCTTGACGAGCGATCGCTAAGTGCAAAATTTGTTGGACATCTTCTTGGCTATACGAGCGGATGCTTTGAGGTTCAAACGCCGTCATAATTTTTTCTCTTATATTACTTTTAATAGAAATTTGCTGCTTGATAGATTTTAAGCAGCTACGCCAGTACTATTTCCATTATTCCTACATTAGCAAATCTAAATGCTGTCTTGCATCTAATGTATGGGATTTTTAACTTTGAGTAAAACTTGTCAATCCCTTCTCCACTTATGGTTGTCGATAAGCGTAAATATCTTGAATAACTTGGGCCCAACCGTTAGCAACAGATTCGAGAATGCGATCGCCTTTTTCTTTAGTTGCAGTTGTGGCGTCGCCAATCACTCCACTTTTACTGATATCTCGCGTCACCTAAGCCACAGGTAACTTACCCTGCCAAGTCGGTAAACTACTTTCTGAGTGTTCTGGTGCATACTCTGCAACAGCATATTGGCATCCAGCTTTCCATTACTTTTCCCAGCACCTCCACAATGATCGCAGTATCTACAATTAACCGCAGATAAAGGCCATGTTATTCAAGTTACCCCCATAGGCTGGTATCTGGTATTGCCTCGATGTCAGTTCCGGTGAGGTAGGGAAAAAAACGTTCTGGTGGAATGAAACTGTGCATATTACTTGGATTGCGCCATTTTTATCTTAACGGGATTGATACAACAAACAAGATTGTGGGCAAACTAACTCTAGCGAGTAAATTTATTCTTTGCTCACATCTTGGACTTTGCCCTGGTGACTCTGATCGCTAAGTGCAAGATAGGAGTTATCAAACTGCCCAAAACTTTAAGCAATGAACCTTCTTGGCTTGCCGTATTCCAAAAAGTTACCACTGCGCCTTGTACTCATAGTCCCTTTTGTAATCCAAATCTTTGCTGCTGTGGGACTTGTTGGGTATCTTTCGTTTAAAAATGGACAGAAGGCAGTTAATGACCTAGCTAATCAGTTGATGAGCAAAACCGATAGCCTCGTTGACGAACACCTTGATACTTACTTAGCAACCCCGCATCAAATTAATCAAATCAACATTGATGCAATAGATCAAGGGCTACTCAACTTAAAAGACTTGGAAAGTACAGGGCGTTACTTTTGGAAACAAGCGCAGGTATTCAAAAATGTTAGCTGGATTGGCTATAATCTAGAAACTTATCAAGAAGCTGGGGCGGGTCGTTGGCTGGCAGGTCAAGGAATTGTAATTAATAAAGGTTTTGCTAAGAAAGACTACACTTACGCAGTAGATAGCCAGGGAAATCGCACTAAATTACTAAAATTTACAGACTACGACCCGGTAACTGAGGACTGGTACGCCCAGACGGTAAAAGCAGGCCGACCCATTTGGAGTCAAATTTGCGTAGTAGAGGGATATGAAGGATATATCGTAGCTTCGGCAGATCGTCCTATTTACGACAAGACCCACAAAATGATTGGTGTGATCGGCGCTGATTTGCTGCTGTCGAGTATCAGTGATTTTTTGAGCAACTTAAAAGTTAGCCCAAGAGCAAAAACTTTTATTATTGAACGCGACGGGCTATTAATAGCTAATTCTAGTAGCCACAGGCCATTTACGTTGATAAATGGTAAAGCACAACGTTTAAGCGCATTAAATAGTAGTGATTACTTAATTCAAGCGACAGCAAAGTATTTACAGCACAAATTTGGCAACTTTAAGGCAATTAAAGACACCCAAATACTAGATTTTGAGTTTAAAGGCGATCGCGAATTTGTCCACGTCATGAATTGGCAAGACGAGTTTGGTCTGGACTGGTTAGTAGTAGTTGTTGTACCAGAAAGCGATTTTATGGCACAAATCAACGCCCATAACCAGACAACAATTTTACTGTGTCTTGGTGCATTAGGTATAGCAACAATTTTGGGAATCTACACTTCTCGTTGGATTATCAAACCTATTTGGGAGTTAAGCCAAGCAAGTAGTGCGATCGCATCTGGTAACCTAGACCTAGCTGTAAAAGTCTCTGGTATCAAAGAACTTAGTATCCTTGCCCAATCCTTTAACAGAATGGCAGGGCAATTACGAGAGTCTTTCACCAACTTAGAAAATACCAATCAAGATTTAGAAAAGCGGGTTGAAGAACGTACCGTAGAACTCAAAGTAGCAAAAGAAGCAGCCGATGTTGCTAATCAAGCAAAAAGCGAATTTTTAGCAAACATGAGTCATGAACTCCGCACTCCCCTCAACGGAATTCTCGGCTACGCTCAAATTCTGCAACGCGATCAAATCGCTACTTCTAAACAAAAGAACGGACTGAACATTATTCAGGAGTGTGGTTCTCACCTATTAACACTAATTAATGACATCTTAGAGCTTTCCAAAATTGAAGCAAAAAAACTCGATATTTACACTACTGACTTTCATTTAGAAAACTTTCTTCTGGGAGTACGAAACATCTGTAGTATTAAAGCTGAACAAAAAGAAATAGATTTTCAATATGAAGTAATTAACCAGTTACCTACTGCTATTAATAGTGATGAAAAACGTCTAAAGCAAGTATTGATTAATCTTCTGGGTAATGCTATCAAGTTTACAGAACGAGGGAAAGTAAAGTTTTCAGTAGGAGTTGTAGAAGATGAGAAATATGCAATAAAAAATAAAAATAATATTAATACTTGGAATATCCGCTTCCAAGTTGAAGATTCAGGCGTTGGGATGACTCCTGAACAATTAGAGAAAATTTTCTTACCTTTTGAGCAAGTAGGGGATAGCAAACAGAAATCTGAAGGTACAGGTTTAGGATTAGCAATCAGTTGTCAAATTGTGGAAATCATGGGAGGTCAAATAAAAGTCGAAAGTACACCGAATAAAGGTAGCAAATTTTGGTTTGACTTAGCTCTACCAGAAGCTAATAACTGGATATCATCACAGACACCTGAGTTAAACAAAAATGTAGTTTCTTACCAAGGTACAGAACAGATAATTCTAATTGTTGATGACCGTTGGGAAAATCGCTCTGTAATTATCAATCTGCTGGAACCTGTTGGTTTTAAAGTCGTTGAAGCAGAAAATGGCAAAGATGGTTTAAAGAAAGCTCAAGAATTTCAACCAGATTTGATTATTACCGACTTAGCAATGCCGATAATGAATGGCTTAGAAATGACGCAACATTTACGCGCTCAATCTGAATTTCAAGATACAGTAATTATCGCCTCTTCTGCAAGTGTATTCAGCTTGAATCGCCAACAGAGCCAAGAGGCAGGTTGTAATGACTTTCTGCCTAAACCAGTGCAAAATTTCGAGTTATTTGAGAAATTACAACATTATTTAAATTTGACATGGATTTATGAAGTAGAAAATCAAATTTTAGAAATTACTATTCCTCTGGAAGAAATGATATTTCCACCTTCTGAACAGCTTGTTAATTTATATAAAGCAGCGAGAACTGGTTATATTCAAGACATTCAAGAAGAAGCAGATCATATTAAAAAACTAGACCATAAATATACAGTTTTTGCTAATAAAATATTAAAATTAGCAGAAGAATTTGAGGATGAAGAAATTGTTAATTTAATTAAAAATAAATTTGACTAAAATTCAAAATGAATAATTATCAAAAAGAATTGATTTTAATTGTTGATGATATTCCAAATAACCTCAAGGTTCTATTTGATATTTTAAACAATTCTGGCTTTAAAGTCTCTATTGCCAAGAACGGTGAAAGTGCATTACAAAAAGCACAAGAGACATTACCAAACTTGATTTTATTAGATGTAATGATGCCAGGAATTGATGGGTTTGAAACCTGCCGTCGTCTAAAAAATAACCCAAAAACTAAAGATATTCCAGTAATTTTTATGACGGCGCTTTCTGAAACTGTGGAAAAAGTGAAGGGATTGCATCTGGGTGCGGTAGACTATATTACTAAACCTATTGAACATGAAGAGGTTTTAGCCAGGATCAATGTCCACTTAGAGCTGCGGAGAATGCGGTTAAAGTTAGTACAAGAAGAAAAAATGTCTTCTTTGGGACAATTGGTAGCCGGAATTGCTCATGAAATTAATAATCCAGTTAGTTTTATTTCTGGCAACTTAATTTATGCTCAAAAATATATTGAAAATTTATTAAAACTATTACAATTTTACGAAAATTATACACCAGATACTATTCAAGAAATTCAAGAATTTTCAAACTTTATTGAATTAGATTTTCTCAAAGAAGACCTTCCTAAACTTTTATCATCAATGATGGTAGGCTCTAACCGCATTCAAGAAATTGTGCGATCGCTCCGAATTTTCTCACGATTGGATGAAGCGGAAATTAAAGAAGTTGATTTGCATATAGGTATTGATAGTACTTTAATGATTTTGCATAGTCGTTTGAGAGCTACACAAAAGCGTCCAGCTATGGAAGTGATTAAAGAGTACGGTGAAATAATACCTATAGAGTGCTATGCCGGACAAATGAATCAAGTGTTTATGAATCTTTTATCCAATGCTATTGATGCAATTGATGAGAAGATTAATAATGTGCAACTCCCGAAAACAGAGAAAGCAGAGGTAGATAAATTAACTTCCTCATCTACTCAATTCCTAACTCCCAATTCTATATTAGCTAACTCTGAAATCGAATTCACACCTCAAATCAAAATTCGTACAGAACTAACTCAAGACCAAAAATTTATATTAATTCAAATTATTGATAATGGGATAGGAATGTCTAGAGAAGTACAACAGCGTATATTTGAACAATTTTTTACTACTAAAGACGTGGGTAAAGGAACTGGTTTAGGATTAGCGATCGCTCATCAAATTATTGTAGAAAAGCATAGAGGAATACTAGAAGTAGAGTCAGTTTTAGGACATGGCTCACAGTTTACAATTAGCATTCCGATTTATAAGATTGAGGATTAGGGACGCTTGGTGATTTAGTTACAGCAGTTTGCTTTTTAAGTGAGGTACAAAACGCAGGACTTACGCATCAGATATAAAGAGTTTTTACTTTCTGCCCTTCTCCAGACACTACGCGAACGGGTGACGCTCGCAGGCTCGCTAACGCTGCGCTAATGGCAGTCCCCCAGACACTCGTGACGCTCGATGACTCGCTCTAAGCGAAGCTATGCCGAAGGCTTTACGCTGCGCTATCGCTCTTAGCATCTCCCCTTCTCCCATTCGTGAGACGCTAGCGCCTGCCGTAGGATGCCCAAAGGGCTGTAGGGAGAAGACTCGCTCTTTGTGGCGCTATCGACGGGAACCGCCTTCGCAAAGCGTCTCGTAGAGAAGACGGAGGCTGCCTCACCTCAAGCCGGACTGCCTCAAAACCCGTAGCTTTGTACTTTATGCAAAAGAAAACTGGTGTATAACCCCGCTCAAAGCAAGCCAGATTTTTTCCTATGTGTAAATTGGGAGCGATCGCTTGTAACATTCCCATGTGAAAAACTTTAGCTATATCCAGTCTAATCAAGATGCAGCAGAGGATAATAACCAAATAGGGACTAATAACAAGGACTTAAGCTAATGGTTGAAGAAAATGGATCGATTCGTACTCTATCGGTAGATATTGGTGGTAGTGGTGTTAAGGCTATAGTTTTGGATATTACGGGGAATCCTGTAACGGAAAGGGCGCGTTTAGATACACCCCAACCTGCTACACCGGAGGTTGTAATTAATGCAATTGTTGGGTTAGCAGCCGCTCAAGGTGAATTTCATCGTGTTTCGGTCGGTTTTCCCGGTGTGGTGCGGTCTGGAGTCACGGAAACTGCGGTAAACTTACATCAAGATTGGATCGGATTTGATTTGGAAACAGCATTATTAAAACACTTGAACAAGCCTGTACGGGTGATTAATGATGCAGACATGCAAGGGTTTGGTGCGATCGCAGGTAAAGGTGTTGAACTAGTGATTACTCTGGGTACGGGGTTTGGTTCGGCTTTATTTATAGATGGTAAGCTAGTGCCGAATATGGAAATGGGACATCACCCGTTTCGCAAAGGAGAGACTTTTGAGGAGCAGTTGGGGCGTGCAGAGTTAGAAAAAATTGGTGAGAAAAGATGGAACAGGCGTTTAGAAAAAGCGATCGCATCCTTGCAACATCTGTTCAATTATGATTACCTTTACATTGGTGGCGGTGAAGCTGTGAGAGTGAATTTACAGCTACCGTTAAATGTCAAACTCATCCCCAATATCACTGGTTTGTTAGGCGGTATTGCTTTGTGGCAAGATGACAAAAAATAAAAAAGCACAAAACTAATGATATTAGTTTGATTAAATGGAATAAGAGGTGAGCAAATATGATCGTGACAATACTATCTGAAAAAATTATTACATGAGTTTTTGATTTGGTCAGTATGCACTATGCTAGACAGCAGCAATGTTGTTAGTTAAAAGAAATAAATATTGGTTGAAGTTGGTTGAAGTAAAATGACTGAAATTGGCCTGATGATGACGGACGTGTTAACAATAAAACAAGTATTTGGGGCCAATTTGCCACAGCAGCAATTAGTTCAGATGGAGAATGACGTAAACCAGTCACAAGAAAGTCAGTTAGAGATAACTACTCAAGTCACACCACCTGAATTCATGCAGACAGATGGGATTTCTCAGGCTTCTACCTCTGCTATCGCACCAGAAAAAAAACATATACTTAAGAAAATCAGCAAAAAGAATCCGGGACTAGCTTCTTCTAACTTAGGTGAGTCTAATAAGTATTCTCAGCCTGGAAATCAAATCCGTGCAAAGGCTACAGGACGGTTCCAAAAGTTTAGTAGCCAACCTATGCCGACTCTTTCTTTCGGTAGCTCTGGTGTTGGTGTCAGAGCCTTACAACGGTTGTTAGTATCTAACGGTTATGCTGTTAGAGTAGATGGGATTTATGGCGCACTGACAGAGACTGCTGTCAAAGCCTTTCAAAATCAGCAGAATTTAGCAACAGATGGAGTAGTTGGTCAACGAACTTGGCAGGCGTTGACAATTTAGTTAGGAGTTAGGAGTTAGGAGTTAAGAGTTATGAAATTTGGTATTATTCATAATTCCTGATTCATTTGTGAAATTTAAGAAAAAATAACTTTTGTAAATTAGTAATAATGCTAAAATTTTTCTAGAATATGGAGTAAATAAGTAACATTGTTTACTGTCTGTTAATGGCGATATATTGTGTTCAAACGTTACTGTCGCTGATATTTTCAAGACGCGTTAACCATTGATTGAAATGCTGTCACTGGTCAGATCGCTGATGAAATGGTTTCCTGATTTTTAAGCTTTTGGGCTGCTTATTTCACAAATAGACCTTAATAGTAATTCTGATTTAGCTTATCTAGCTAAGGTGATCAAATTTTATCAATGATTTATTTCTGATATATTAGCATTAAATCTTGCTTGTTGACAATATATTATGGGTAGGCGCATGTAGAGACGTTGCAATGCAACGTCTCTACATACCAAAAATCCTTAATCAAAGTGTATTGAGTTAAATATACAACATACCCTTTCTAATTTATTATCGGTACTTGTGCTGCTCTAATAGCTGTTGCGCTCTCGGTTTGTAAATTAAATAGAACAAAGCCTCAAGATAACGTAACAAATCTTCCCGATTCTCCTTGGAGTTAAAGTTCCAAAAGCCATAAATCCGTGCTAATGATAACAACTTGCTAGTGTGAATTTTCCAAGTATAGGTGCTGTAAACTCGGTCAATTCCTCGCTGCGAAATTTCATTCCAATAGTTAGGATTTTGCTCGCATTTTGTGATAAAATCCACAATTTTTGTGGCTGTTTCCTCTAAATTTGTTGGGTTAATTAAAAAACCATTAACCTTATTTTGAATAATCTCTAATGGCCCACCAAACTGTGTGGCAAAAGTTGGTAATCCTGAAACCATCGCCTCTAAAATTGTCAACCCAAAAGCTTCAAATAAAGCTGGTTGTACAAAAATTCCCTGATGATCGCCAATAACTCGGTAAATTTCACCGGAATCGGTTTTGGAGAGACGCACACCCAACCAACGAATTTTACCGTGGAGATTGTACTTGTCAATTATTTGGTAGAGTTTAATAATTTCGTTGCGTTCTTCGTTGTCATCTGATTCTTCGACGCGTAATTTACCTGCTACTAAAATTAAGTTGCAATGCTCTTGTAACTCTTTACTTTGACCATAACATTCAGCTAAACCTGTGAGGTTTTTGATGTGGTCAAGACGCGCCATTGAGAAGAGAGGGCGTTTGTTCGGATCGTCGAGTTTGCCAAAGATTTGCGTGGAATCTTCCAGAGTAAAGAGCATTTCTGCAAGGCGTTGGCGATCGCTCTCTACGCGGTCTTTATTCCGAGTGTAGGGGAAGTAATTATTTTCGTTTACTCCAGGCGGTACGACATTAAATTTGGGACTAAATAATTCAATGCCATTGGTAACATGATACAACTCCGGCATGGTGAAGCACTTATAAGACTCGTACTGTCCGACACTATCCGGTGTTCCGACAATTTCTTGGTAGGTGCTGCTAATCACAAAATTGGCAGCATTCATCGCAATCAAATCAGCTGTGAATTGCAAGGAAAAATGATATTTATCTTCTAATTCTTGCCAGTAGAGGTTACTGAACAAGTATTTAGATTTTTCTAAAGCATGGGCAACATTGCATTGAGTAACTTTCAGCCGTCGCGCCAGCAAGAATGCTACTAAATTCCCATCAGTATAGTTTCCAACTATTAAGTCAGGTGTGCCGTGAAATTCTGCCCGTAGTTCTCTTTCGGAATCAATGGCGAAAGTTTCTAGATAAGGCCAAAACTCAAACCGGGAAATCCAGTTTTGAGTCATGTTAGGATTAAATTCCCGTAAAGGGACTCGCAAAATCCAGGCATTTTCAGTATCGTGGACTTTTTCTAGCCGTTGATTACATAGAGTGCCATCACTATTGGGAATCAAGCGGGTAAGAATAATTACCTTTGGCTCGACATTCAATTTCTCTAAACCTGCAAGCAGGACATCTTCTTGTAGCTGCTTCTCTAGGCTCTTTGCCTGGTCAAGCACGTAAACTACCTGACCGCCAGTATCGGGACGCCCTAAAACTCCCTCTTGCCCAAACCAACCGTGAGCCGACACCAAGACAATTCTAAAAATCATCGGCACACGAGAAATGAATGCTTCTAAGGTCTGAGGATCGGCAGAATCAATCAATTCATCGAGAATATTTAGAGTTTCACGCACTCGCCCTGCGGTGTTACCCCAACCCGGCTCAAAACCCATTGACTGCAATTGGAACCGGAGTTGTTCGTAGGGTTCATCTTCGGGGCGATTATTAACAAAACCAATAGCTTTCTTAACTTGCTCGGAAAGTTGGTGCTGTGATTGAATGCGATCGTTGAGCAGCAGTTGAATACCGTTGTAGTGATGCAGCCGCAAGAAATTCAATAAGCTGTCCAACAATTGTTTAGAATCTTGAAATATTTTGCTGGAAAGATAGCGGTTGAGAAATTGTACCCCTTTACCAATATTTTTGGGGTCGCGGATGACTGGGGTGTAATCATAAAACGGGCCGAAGTCCAATTCTAGCAGGTCGCCCTCGTTAGGATGATATTTGTTCACCAAGCGATCGCGCAAATCGAGCAAATCCTGCACCGTCATCGGCTCAATGCTTAAGTCTGATGTTAACCAATAAACTTCTTGGCTGGCAATCTTAGAACGGATGATGAAGCAAAACTTTGAGTCCTCCTGAATAATTTCTTGAGTATAGTAAATCAGTTTGCCTAACTCTGAAGAAGTGTAATAAGCCTCCGGTTTCTGGGACTTTGAGCAATACTCACTATATACATTAAGGATGTCATTCCGCAGCAAGTACTTCTTTTCTTGTTGGCGTAATTCACTAATAAAGGAACGCAAATCACTTTTTTCTTCACTATCTAAGACTGCTTGAAGCAATTCAGACATGGCAACTCCACTAGATGATGATGTTTGCATTGTTGACTTTCTAGGCCAGACAAATAAGCCTCAACCTTTTGTTAAACAAAATATAAATACGAAATAACACAGATAAATTGTATTTATCTGTGTATCTACAAATATCAACTTTTCAGCAGATACTTAAATCGTGTTCTTCTTTACCTAAAGTATCTATGACTCAGTATTTTTGGCTCTAACTAAAGGAATACAATTTTTGTTTCTTTTGATAAAGGTTAGTAAAGAACTGCATAATTATCGTAGGGCACAACATTTCACACCCTCAACTGCTTGAGCTAATCTTTACTGTATCACTTTATTTACGTGCATCTGATTATCAGCACACTGATAATGCCAATATTTAGCATTTCAAGCTCTGCAATACTTGTAAATCAATACTTTTTTAAATTCTTCTAGGGTATTAATATAGGACTAATATTTGATTTTTGAAAAAGCTCGATACAACTCGAAAAGCCTAATTCCCTATTCCCCACTTCCCGCCTATGGCGGTTGCACTGCGCTTCTATGCGAGACGCTTCTCTTTACACAGAGGCTTGTCTGCGACACGCTACTCGCGTTCGCCAACGCGAACGCGCACCACGTAGATAATTTCAAAAATCAAATACGATTCCTATATTGATTTTTATAGTAAATATAGATGAGCTATTTTACGACTTTGATTGTAGCTGAACTTTTCGTAATTTGGTTAACAAGTAATTGTATTGCTATTATTTATTTTTCAAATTTTGACACAAAAGTTAATAGTTTATCCTTTGAGAAAATTAATACTAACGAAGTTTATTCTCTTGCCCGTGATAGACGCATAAAATAACAACTTTATCCTTAAGAATAATGTAGTTAATTATAAAACCGTATTTGCTAAAAGAAACGACAAGTTGTCTCAATGCTGCTATTTTATCTGCAATCACGCCTTGACGAGTATTTTGCTGTAGACTCTCTCTTGAAGAGACAATTGCTTGCACTGCGTGTACTGCTGCATCAGCATTATTAAGTCTAATAAAATCGTAATAACGATTTAAGTCGTCAATTGCACTTTTTGTCCATAAAGCTAATCTATAAGCTACTCTGATGAGTAATAGTGGGTTTGCGACCCTTCCAAATCCACAAACTTGTAGATGGCAGATCGTTGCTAAAGTAATGGTTATGAATCTTCAGAACTACAACCCATCTTATATAGGAACTTATGGATCGCTATTAAATTACATAGGGCGAACGATGGGACTCGAACCCACGAATGGTGGTACCACAAACCACTGCCTTAACCACTTGGCTACGCTCGCCATTCTACAATTTGAATTATAGCAATAATTTGGCAAGCGATCAAGAGTTTTTCTTTAAGGAACGGACTCAGTTGATTTAGAGTCTCTGGAATCTAAGCAATTATAATGAACTTTTGGCAAATATGAAACCCTTAACGATCATTGCATATACTGGTGCAGCAGCAGGACTCGCCGCCTTGGGTGTAACAATGGCGAACACCAATCCCAGTCAGGTTGAGTATGAAGAATATGCAGTGCAACGGCTGACAGAATACTTAAAAACCGATGTATGCAAAAAAACTACCAATATTATAGAAAATTTAATCCGTTTTAATTGTGATAAGTTGGTTGACTCAGCTAGCCCGCAAATCCAAGAAATTATTGCCAGGACTACAGAAAGACAAAATTATATTATTTTTAGCATTTACCGTACAGATTTAAAAATAAACTCTTGGCTACCTTCTTACAAATTTGAAACTGTAGGAGCTTTTGATCAATTTTATACTTACACTGCCGAAAAAGAGTAAGGACAAGGAAAGCAGGGGAAGCAGAAGTTGATAGTCAATTTAATTTTTAGAGTTACCTATAAAAGTAATTGAGAATACTTCTATTTAGTAATTGATAATAATTTCAATAATCACCAGAGTAACTATTACCACCAGCTTAATATTAAGTAAAATATGATAATTAGTCACTGAGAGTTCAAGCTTTGCCGATGTCATCTGCCTATCTGCTAGTATCTCACGGAAGCCGCGATCGCCGCCCAGAAATTGCTATGCAGCAACTAGCAAAGCTGGTATGCAACAAATTGTCAGAAAACCACAACACATTAAATAGTGCACATCAGGTTGGTATAGCTGCTTTGGAAATGAATCCTCAGTCTTTACATGAGCAGATTCAAGAATTTGCCAAGAGTGCTTTTGGCGATGGCAAACTATCTCAAAACGAGAATCGCCTCAAAATTGTACCGCTATTTCTGCTGCCGGGAGTCCATGTGATGACAGATATTCCCGCCGAAGTATCACTAGCACAACAGGCTATTGGTCAGGATATCATGATTGAATTGCAACCATATTTAGGCTCTCACCCCAATTTAGAGAAATTGTTGGTAAAGCAAATAGCTGCTATAAAAGCAGAAGCATGGATTCTCTTAGCTCATGGTAGCCGTCGCCCAGGTTCTCAAGAAACTGTCGAAGCAATGGCGGCGAGTTTGTCAGCTGTGGCTGCTTATTGGGCTGTCCCTGGTAGTTTAGAATCACGGGTGAAAGAGTTGGTAATTGCTGGTTATAAAGAAATTGCAATTCTGCCATACTTTTTATTTGCTGGTGGAATAACCGATGCGATCGCAGCCTCAATAGACGAGCTAAAATTACAATTTTCTGCGGTGAATTTCCAGTTGGCAGAGCCACTAGGAGCAAGTGCAGAATTAGCCGAGATAATTTGGGATTTAACAGATAAATGAACCGCACAGAAAAACAGGATGAAAAGTATTTGGGAAAGGTTTATTTAATCGGTGCAGGGCCAGGAGATCCAGGACTAATTACCTTGAAGGCGAAAGGTTTGTTGGAATGTGCAGATGTAGTCATCTATGATGCCTTGGTGAGTCCGGCAATTTTGGCAATGATTAATCCCCAAGCCGAACAAATTAATGCTGGTAAACGAAGGGGGAAACATTCGCTATTCCAAGAAGAAACGACTCAATTGCTGATTGAGAAAGCGCAGGATAATGCAATTGTAGTGCGCTTAAAGGGTGGCGATCCTTTTATTTTTGGTCGCGGTGGCGAAGAGATGGAAGAATTAGTTAACGCTGGAATACAAACAGAAGTTGTGCCAGGTATCACTTCGGGAATTGCAGCCGCCGCATACTCAGGTATTCCTTTGACGCATCGGCTGTATAGTTCGTCAGTGACATTTGTAACTGGTCATGAAGCGACGGGTAAGTATAGACCGCAAGTTAATTGGAATGCGATCGCGCACGGTTCCGAAACCATTGTAATTTATATGGGAATTCACAATCTGGCTTATATTGTGGAACAGTTAAGTGCGGGTGGGTTGAATTTAGAAACGCCCATTGCTTTGGTGCGCTGGGGTACACGCCCAGAACAAGAAGAATTGATTGGTACTTTAGAGACAATTGTAGAGCAAGTAGAGCAAACTGGATTTGGTGCGCCTGCGATCGCAGTTATTGGACAAGTAGTGAAGATGCACAGTATTTTGTTTAGTTGTCGTCCAGTTTGATGGTTAATGCAAATTTGAAATCCACTGTCTTTAAGTTTCTCGAATCCAAAATGCCAATCCGCCGCCACGACCACGAGCTGCAATAAAATCTTCCGTTACCAAAAAGAAGCCAAAGAAAGGTAGTTTAGCTACGGGCTGGTTATAGAAATCTTCTGTTTTAACTTTACCAGAACGCATTGGTCTGTTATAAACAACACGACCAAACAGACTAATAAGCATCTGGTTAAAGTCAAACGCCAATAAATTTTTTTTACTTAAATATTGCACTGGCCCCGTGAGGTTCAATAAAACTGGGCCAAACTCAACTTGATTACTAATTTCGTCCCTGTCTGAATCCTGTGCCAAAGTGGCATTAAAGGAAACATTGACTCTCATAAACTTGGGTACATACAAACCCTTACCTAATACATTTGTGCCTCGCTCTCTGACTTTCTTAGTGCCAGTGGCAAAGCAAAGTTGCCATTTGCCCAGAAGAGACTCAAACGGATAAGTTAACCCTTCTTGCTTGGCAGATTTTTCTGCTTGTAGCAACGCATTTACTAATATTTCAGCACTAGGGAGTGTGTCTCTCTCTCCTCTATACGCAGCCGCAGCTTGGGATAGCACACTTACAAAGTCAAATGTCGCTTTAGATGTCAAATTAGCTGTCATAATTTAACTATTTATTTGCTTTTCTGATAGATTGTACCGTTATGGAGAATAGCAGAAAAGAATCAGGAAAAGATATTTTCATGTTTAGTTGTCGATTTTTTCGCGATAGAGCCTGATTTCATCAGGTAAATTGATTCTCTTGATTAGCATGAAGACGGTCTGTGGCAAGGGTTTAAGCCGCCACTACTTCCCTGAAAAAATAAAGTGCGCCCAAAGCTTTGGCTCTTGTTAATGACCAAATTCTGTAACAATGGTTAACAATCTGACAATTTTAGGTCATGTGGAAAAATTAAACCAATTCGCAATTCGCACTCTTGCTTCGCCCCGCTTGGCTAACGCAATACTTCTCTTCTTAGACTACGCCCTAAGCGTAGCTATGCCGCAGGCTTTACGGCTACGCCCTTCTCTACGAGAGGCTGCGCCAACGACTACGCTCAGGACAAGCTCAGTACAAGTTCGCAATGACGCTCGTACCTCGCTAACACTGTGCTCTAAGCGCAGCTATGCCGCAGGCTTTACGCAATTACGTTTTGTGACGAGGATTTAGATTTAGGCATCAAAACGTTCTGCCTGTAAAGGCAGGGGACTTAAACCCCCAAACTTTGTTAACGCGAAAGCTAACCCCCAGTCCCCTTCCCCTCTGCCTCCGTGGTGAGGTTTTCTAAATCCTATGAAAAGTCAGGGTTAACAATAAGCCGGATACTTAATCTAAGGTACTCATGAGCCAGAGTTTTCAAAACAGCCCTTTGCCACGCAAACCCGTTCAATCATATTTCCATTGGTTATACGCTTTCTGGAAATTCTCTCGCCCTCACACGATTATTGGTACAAGTCTGAGTGTGTTAGGTTTGTATTTTATTGCCATTGCAATTAGTAATAGTACTGATTCCCTATTCCCGTTCGACTACGCTCACGGCAAGCCTATTCCCCATTCCCTAACGCCACTTGCTCGACTTGGGGAGACCCCAAGACCGCAGTGGCTCCTCCCTGTCTTAGGTGCATGGATTGCTTGTCTGTGTGGCAATGTCTACATTGTGGGGCTAAATCAATTAGAAGATGTTGATATTGACAAAATTAATAAGCCTCATTTACCGTTGGCATCAGGTGAGTTTTCCCAACAGACGGGGCAATTAATTGTTGCTTTAACTGGGATTTTGGCGCTAGTTGTAGCGTGGCTAACTGGGCCATTCTTATTTGGCATGGTAGCAATTAGTTTGGCCATTGGTACTGCTTATTCTTTACCGCCAATTCGCTTGAAACAGTTCCCATTTTGGGCAGCGCTGTGCATTTTTTCGGTGCGTGGCACGATTGTTAATTTAGGGTTGTATTTGCACTATACTTGGGTGCTGAAACAAAGCCAAGTAATTCCGCCCGTGGTGTGGGCGCTGACGTTATTTATCTTGGTGTTTACCTTTGCGATCGCAATCTTTAAAGATATACCCGATATGGAAGGCGATCGCCTCTATAATATCTCTACTTTCACTATCAAACTCGGTTCGCAAGCTGTGTTTAATCTAGCTCTTTGGGTGATAACTGCCTGCTATATTGGGATGATTTCAGTTGGTGTGCTACGTGTAGACTCAATTAACCCCATATTTCTGGTAATTACTCATTTAGCGCTGCTAGTTTGGATGTGGTTGCGGAGTTTGGCAGTAGACTTACAAGATAAAAGTGCGATCGCTCAATTTTACCAATTTATCTGGAAACTATTTTTTATTGAATATCTAATTTTTCCTATCGCCTGTCTTTTGGCTTAGACAATGCTAGAAACCTTTCCTACTAGTTCTATTATCGCTGCCGTTGTAGTTGTTCTTAGTCTGTCAATTCTTGGCTATTTTGCTTGGAAAACTTTGATTACCTCAGACTTATTTCAAAAAGGAATTAATCTTTCTCAAGCCAAAGATTACCAAGGTGCAGAAGCAGCATTTCGTAAGGTGATTTCCCTCAATTCTACTAATGATGTGGTGCGCTTGTTTTTGGGAGATGTTTTAAACCAACAAGGTCAAATAGAAGAAGCAACAGAATTATTCAGGGAAGTGATTCGCCGCAGTCCAAAAAATCCTGACGCTTACTTGCGTCTGGCAAATATTCTCATACAGCAAGAGCAAGAAGAGGAAGCTAAAATTAATTTGCGACAAGCTAAAGATTTATTGCAAAAACAACGCCAACCTGAAAAAGCTAAAAAAATCACTGAACTTTTAGATAAAATGAGTGATCAGTCAAGTAAATCTATAAGTTAACTCAGAATTACGAAGACTAAATTTTCTTGTTCCGTCTCCTAATTTTTTTACCATTCCCCTCATGATGGGGAGAATGGGTTTTGTTTTGGAATTTACTAGTGTTTGCCCTAATTATGTCCCAATACAGTTCAGTTAGCGCTAAAAACCTTAAATTGTGTAGGTTGGGGAGCCACTGCGCCCTTGCAGTTTCCTGACTTGTTCGCTCTTAGCGTTCCCGTTCGCAAACAGCGTCTTTGTTAGGAGAAGGGTAGCAAGTGGAGTTTGAGAAACAAAACCCAACTTTTCTGGGGCTTTGTTGGGTTGCGCTTTGCTTAACCTAAGCGTATTAGGTACAGCTTAACTCTTTATCAAAGTAATTTTTTTAAGTAACTCATTATTTTATTCCTATCTTAAGACAGGATAATAGTAAATTTAAAATGTGCGAACAACTTGGACTAATTAAAAAAATTATTAGTAAATTGTATAAATTAAAAAAATCAAGTGTTTATGTTAAAAATTATATCAGAATTATGGACTAATTTTTTTACATCAGACTCATTTATTCCACATGGACACTGCTATCTATGGCAAACTAATTTAGTTTGGTTACACATATTATCTGATGCATTTATAGCACTAGCTTATTACTCGATTCCAGCTACCCTCTTCTACTTTGTCCGCAAGCGGCAGGATTTGCCCTTTGATTAGATTTTTCTCCTGTTTAGTACATTTATCGTAGCTTGTGGCACCACTCATTTAATAGAGATTTGGACGCTTTGGCATCCAACCTATTGGGTGTCGGGGTTTGTCAAAGCAGTAACTGCAATAATTTCTCTAATTACAGCAGTACAACTTATACCTCTAGTTCCGCTAGCATTAGCACTTCCTAGCCCAGTTCAGTCAGAACAAGCGAATCAAGAACTTCAAACACAAATAGCCGAACGGTTACGGGTAGAAGAGGAACTGCGAAAATATCAGAATCATCTCGAAGAAATGGTTGCTGTTCGCACCAATGAAATTACTAAGGCTAATGAGCAATTACAACAAGAAATCCTTGAACGCCAACGTATTTTAGAAATTCTTCGACAAAGCGAAGAACGCTACCGTTACTTGGCTGAGGCAATTCCTCAACTTGTATGGACAACCAATCCTAACGGTGAATGCAATTTTTTTAATCAAAATTGGTGCGAATACACTGGGCTAACATTAGAGCAATCCTTGGGTTCTGGTTGGTTGGCTGCATTGCATCCAGATGATATCCAAAATGCTGATGAAGTTTGGTCTAATGCTGTAAAAAATAGCACTATATATAACAATGAATATCGCTTTAAACGGGCTTCTGATGGCTGCTATCGTTGGCAGCTAGCGCGAGGTTTACCACTCAAAGATGAGCAAGGTATTGTAGTAAAGTGGTTTGGAACATGTACAGATATCCACGAACAAAAACAAATACTTGAAGAACGGGCACACCTGCTGGAATTAGAACAAGTAGCACGAGCTAAAGCAGAAACAGCTAATCGAATTAAAGATGAATTTCTAGCCGTCCTGTCTCACGAACTACGTACTCCACTAAACGCAATTCTCGGCTGGTCAAAGTTGTTGCAAACCGGCAGGTTAAACCAAGCAAAGACATCTGAAGCACTAGCCATAATCGAGCGGAATGCCACCTTACAGGTTCAACTCATTGAAGACTTGCTAGATATCTCTAAAATTTTACAAGGCAAACTGACGCTAGATATTAGGGAGATTAATCTAGAGTCTACGATTTTATCCGCACTACAGACAATGCGTTTAGCAGCAGAAGCAAAGTTGATTGAGGTGAGTACAGTATTTGAACCCGTAATGGGGGAAGTTATGGGTGACTCCACTCGTTTGCAGCAAGTCGTCTGGAATCTCCTTTCTAACGCTGTCAAATTTACACCCAAGGGAGGAAAGATAGAAGTACGACTAAAGCAAGATGATGGCTATGCTCAAATCATAGTTAGCGATACAGGTAAGGGAGTTAGCGCTGAATTTTTGCCATTCGTGTTTGATTACTTCCGCCAAGCAGATAGCACCTCTACGAGAAATTTTGGTGGATTAGGACTGGGATTGGCAATTGTGCGTAATATCATCGAGATACATGGCGGCATTGTCAAAGCACATAGCCACGGCGAGGACAAAGGGGCAACATTTACTGTTAGTTTGCCGCTTCTACAAGATGAAAGCCCAAGTCTGACGAATGAACAAAACTACCCTGTATCATTAACTCCTAAGTCTTTACCCCTCAATGGTGTTCGGGTTTTAGTTGTCGATGATGATCCTGATTCGCTAGATTTTGCTGCTTTTATATTAGAGCAAGATGGGGCTTTTGTTATTGCTTTATCTTCCGCTTATGAAGCATTACAAACCCTAGCAGAGGTAAAGCCAGATGTGTTAGTCAGCGATATTAGTATGCCCGATATGGATGGCTATATGTTAATACGTCAATTGAGAACTTGGACACCAGAACAAGGTGGACAAATTCCAGCTATTGCTTTGACGGCTTTTGCTAGAAACGATGACCAGCAAGAAGCATTAAAAGCTGGATTTCAGATGCATTTACCCAAGCCTTATAATCTAGAAGAATTAATTGCAGCCATTGTTCAACTTATGGGAACAAAAGGCGTAAATAAGCCACTTGTTTGAAACGTCTAAATCCAAAAAGCATTGCGGCTTCACTTCATTTGCAATGACATATCACAAGTAATTTGCCGGACATAATATAACTTTCCCCTTCATGGCAGCCAGTCTATTGACAACTCTAGATATTCATCAGAGTATTTAAGTGGTTTAACGGTTATAAAAGTAATTTTTATTTAGAAAGTTAAATCTGTTGCAACACTGCTTGCTTAAGGTGCATAATCATTGTAAATCCCCTTTAGTTCTCCTTAAAAAGAGGGAAAATAAGGCATTTTTAGCCCCCGTTTTTAAGGTTGGTTGGGGGGATCGACTCTTAACCGAGCAGTATTGAAATCCTTTGAATAGCTAACTTCAATTGACCGCAATCAATACAACTCGTAATTATAAGCCTTGTAACTCGTGATTAAACTTCCTAATTACGAATTACAAACGGGAATTTTTTGTACGTTTGCATAGGCAATTGCAGGTTGTCTAGCCGCGAATTCCATTTACCAAGGCTGAGGAATATTCAATGAATACAAACACAGGAGAAAATCATGGTTTATTCATCATTAAATCTCTCTGACCTCAACGGCAGTAACGGTTTCACTATCAACGGCATCGAGGGTTACAGTTCAGGCTTGCCTGTCAGCAGTGCCGGAGATGTCAACGATGATGGCATCGCTGACCTAATTATTGGAGCAGCCTTTGCTTCCCCCAACGGCACTTCTTCTGGGCGGAGCTACGTGATATTTGGCAAGAGCACAGGCTTTAGCCCCACTTTCAACCTTTCAAGCATCAACGGTGCTAACGGCTTCGCCATCAACGGCATCAAGTCAGGTGACAACTCAGGCAATTCTGTCAGCAGTGCCGGAGATGTCAACTCAGACGGTATCGCTGACCTGATTATCGGGGCCTCCCCCAACGGCACTTATTCAGGGCAGAGCTACGTGGTATTTGGCAAGAGCACAGGCTTTAGCCCTACACTCAATCTCTCAGACCTCAACGGCACTAACGGCTTCGCTATCAACAGCATTAAGCAGGGTGACAGTTCAAGCTTTCTTGTCAGCAGTGCCGGAGATGTCAACGATGATGGCATCGCTGACCTGATTATCGGGGCACCAAATGCCTCCCCCAACGGTACTTATTCAGGGCAGAGCTACGTGGTATTTGGCAAGAGCACAGGCTTTAGCCCTACACTCAATCTCTCAGACCTCAACGGCGCTAACGGCTTCGTCATCAACGGCATCAAGTCAGGTGACGAATTAGGCAATTCTGTCAGCAGTGCCGGAGATGTCAACGATGATGGCATCGCTGACCTGATTATCGGGGCATCTAGTGCCTCCCCCAACGGCTTCCAGTCAGGGCAGAGCTACGTGGTATTTGGCAAGAGCACAGGCTTTAGCCCCACTTTCAACCTTTCTAGCCTCAACGGCGCTAATGGCTTCGCCATCAACGGCATCAATCAATTGGACTACTCAGGCAATTCTGTCAGCAGTGCCGGAGATGTCAACGATGATGGCATCGCTGACCTGATTATCGGGGCATCTGGTGCCGACCCCAACGGCGATAGTTCAGGGCAGAGCTACGTGGTATTTGGCAAGAGTACAGGCTTTAGCCCCACTTTCAACCTTTCTAGCCTCAACGGCGCTAACGGCTTCGCCATCAACGGCATCAAATCAGATGACAACTTAGGCGTTTCTATCAGCAGTGCCGGAGATATTAACGACGATGGCATCGCTGACTTGATTATCGGGACACCAAATGCCTCCCCCAACGGTTATGGCTCAGGGCAGAGCTACGTGGTATTTGGCAAGAGTACAGGCTTTAGCTCCACCTTCAACCTTTCTAGCCTCAACGGCGCTAACGGCTTCGCCATCAACGGCATCGTGGGTTCCGGTTCAGGTTTTTCTGTCAGCAGTGCCGGAGATGTCAACGGTGACGGCATTGCTGACCTGACTATCGGGGCACCTAATGTCTACCTCAACGGCGACTCGTCCCCGTCGGGGCAGAGCTACGTGGTATTTGGTGGGAAGAATATTGGTAGGGGCAGCACCATTAACCTGACGGGAACTGCTGGTACAGATACTCTTGTAGGTACAAGTGGAAACAACATAATCGACGGCAAAGCTGGTAACGATAACCTGACAGGCAACGGTGGTCAAGATAAGTTTATTATTCGTCCAGGCGATGGCAATGACATTATCATTGATTTTGCTGGTGTAGGTAAAGGCTCAGATCCATTATCGCCTCTGAGTCTCAAAGCAGCAGTAATTAACAATGTTGATACACTGCAATTTACAGGTAAGGGATTGACTGCCCGAAATTTGCAACTTACTCAACAGGGCAACAACTTAGAAGTTTCCTTTGAAAATGTGGCATCCACCAAAGTCACTCTGCAAAACTTCCTTTTAGAAAACCTGGATAACCTGCCAGCAACTTTTTTACAATCAGCGATTGGCAATATCCTATTTGATGGGCAAACCAGCATCACCGACAGCTTTGATGTGATTGATGCCAATTCCACTCAAACTAGCATTTTCAACAAAAACACTGTTACTTTCCTCAATGACTTAAACAATAACATTGCCGGTTTTGATAACTCCGATGATGTGATTAATGGTGAAGGGGGTAATGACATTCTCAATGGCTTGAGTGGCAACGACTTGCTACGGGGCGGTACTGGCAATGATGCCCTTATAGGCGGTATTGGTAATGATACTCTTGTCGGTGGTGCTGGTCCTGACAGATTCCTTTACAATACCAATGTTCCCTTTAACAGTGCTGCTGTTGGTGTCGATACCATTAGTGACTTTCACAGTTGTGAAGGTGACAAAATCGTACTGGAATTGACTACCTTTAGTGCAATTACCTCTGCTCCGGGAAAAGGTTTTAGTAACAAGAGTGATTTTCAAGTTACCAATTCAGCAGGGACTAGCACGGCGAAAATTGTCTACGACCCTATGAGTGGGCAGTTATTTTATAACGAAAATGGCACTGCGGCGGGTTTTGGTAGCGGTGGTTTATTTGCGACTCTAACTGGTGCGCCAATTCTTACGGCATCTGATTTTGTGTTGCAAGCGTAGTTCGTCTAAAATACCAAGTTCCAAGCTGGGAACATAAAACTTCGAGTTCGGAACACGAAACTCCGAGTTCGGAAGATAAAACTCCGAGTTTGGAACACGAATGGCCTAGGTATTCTAATATTGCTTTAGTCTATTTGTTAGGATACAAAAGGACTAGTTGAATTCCCCTTAAGGGTTTATTTTTAGCCATAAATTATTTTTTTTATGATGCTATCAGGCATCTCACAAAGTGGTAAATTAATCAAGAAAAACGTAGATGACTAAAATTACACAGTCGCTTATATCTGAGGTCTGAAGACGCTGAGTTTTACGCTTACCGAGAGCTTTATAAAAATGCTGGAAAACAAGAATCTACTGGTAGCAACTATTATCTGCTTGTGTTTGAGTAATGGAAATACTACCTTTGGTAAAGATGTTGGCGTTGTTTTATCAAAAATTCCAGACTTAAATCAAGCAGCAGTTGCTAAAAACAAAAACGCACTCGCTAACTTCGAGCAAGGAACCAATCTCTACAAACAAGGAGATTTCAAAGGAGCAGAGGCGGCTTTTCGGAAAGCAATTGAACTAGAACCCAATTTTGCCCAAGCTTATATTGCTTTGGCAAATACTCTCGACGATCAAGGTAAATCACAAGAAGCGATCGCACATTACAAAAAAGCCATTAACCTCGATCCGAAAAACTCTGGAGCTTACTTTAATTTAGGTTTGACTTTAGCAAGATTGAATCAGTTAGAAGCTGCGATCGCACAATATAAAAAAGCTATCAGCCTTGAACCCAACTATGCAGACGCTCACTATAACTTGGGAAATGCTCTCTACGCTCAAGGCAAGCTAACAGAAGCAGCCACCAAATATACAGCAGCTATTCGCCTCAAACCCAATTATGCCCCAACTTACACGCGTCTGGGAAATGCTCTGTACGATCAAGGTGAGCTAAAAGAAGCAGTTACTCAGTACAAAAAATCCATTAGCTTTGATCCCAACTATGCAGAGGCTCACTATTACTTAGGGAACGCCTTGTATGCTCAGGGAAAGCCAACAGAAGCAATCGCCGAATATACCGCAGCCATTCGCCTCGCTCCCAAAAATCCCGCAGGTCATAACGCCTTGGGAAATACTCTGTACGCTCAAGGCAAACTAGAAGAAGCGATCGCACATTACAAAAAAGCCATAAGCTTCGATCCCAACTATGCAGACGCTCACTATAATTTAGCCAGCGCTTTTTACGCTCAAGGCAAGCTAACAGAAGCAATCGCAGATTATACCGAAGCGATTCGCCTCGATCCCAAACATGCACAAGCTTACACAGGTTTGGGAAATGCAATGGACGATCAAGGTAAACCACAAGAAGCGATCGCCCATTACAAAAAAGCCATTAGCCTTGTACCCAACGATGCATTCACTTACTATAATTTGGGGATCGCTTTGGCAAGAGAACAACAACTAGAAGAAGCGATCGTTAATCTCAAAAAAGCCAGAGAGTTATTCCAAGCTGAGGAAAACAAAGAGATGGTTGAGCAAGTTGATCAGCTAATCGAAAAAATGAATATCCGAACGAATTGAATAAAGGGGATTGGGGATTGGCGATTGCGGACTAGGAAAGAAGCACAGCAAGAAGAACTATTAACAAATGACTAATGACTAATGACTCAAAAAAAAGGTAAAGTCTACCTCGTAGGTGCTGGGCCTGGAGATGTGGCATACCTGACGGTAAAAGCTTACAAGCTCTTAGCTGCTGCTCAGGTTTTAGTCTACGATGCCCTAGTAGATGCTCAATTGTTGCAGTGCGTACCACCTGATTGTTTGAAGTTAGATGTTGGGAAACGGGGTGGAAAACCCAGTACAACCCAAGCTGAGATTAACAAATTACTAGTAAAGCATTGCCAGCAAGGGAAACAAGTTGTACGGCTAAAATCAGGCGATCCGTTAATTTTTGGGCGTTGTACTTCCGAAATTGAAGCGCTCAAAGCATCTAGTTGTGATTTTGAACTCGTACCAGGAATTTCCTCAGCCCTTGCAGCACCATTGTTAGCAGGAATTCCCCTCACAGATCCGGTGTTGAGTCGAACTTTTGCAGTGCTTACAGCTCATGAACCAGAAGTTTTAGACTGGGAGACACTCTCACGGCTAGAGACACTGGTAATTTTGATGGGAGGACAACATCTGCCAGAAATTGTACATCAACTGGTGCGACACGGGCGATCGCACTTAACACCCATTGCCATCATTCGCTGGGCAGGAACTCCTCGTCAACAAATTTGGACAGCGCAACTGGGCAATATTGTAGAACAAACCACCGAATTATCCCTTTCTCCAGCAGTAATTATTATTGGCGAAGTTGTTGGGCTACGGAAGTACTTACAACCTGAGAATATATATTTAGACTAAATTATCAGGCAGGAGTCTGGAGAACAACATTCCCAGCTTCCGGCTGTGAACGAGAGTATTTTTATACCCCAACCTATGTTAAGTAACTTCCCCTCATCTCCTCTTCCTCTCAGTGGCAAAACAATCTTAGTGACACGTTCAGTTGGACAGTCCAGCCAATTTAGCGGTCGCCTCATCGCATTAGGTGCAACAGTCATCGAAATGCCTACCTTAGAAATCGGCCCGCCCTCCAGTTGGGAAGCTTTGGACAATGCGATCGCTCATTTATCTGACTTTGACTGGTTAATTCTCACTTCTACCAATGCCATAGACTACTTTTTTGAAAGGCTAAACGCTCAAGGTAAAGATAGCCGTGCCTTGGCAGGCGTCAAAATTGCCGTTGTTGGTGAGAAAACAGCCCATTGTCTCAAACAACACTCTCTCCAACCAGATTTTATTCCCCCCAATTTTATTGCCGATTCTTTAGTAGAAAATTTCCCAGAGCATCTGCATGGTAAAAAGGTTTTATTTCCCAGAGTTGAAAGCGGTGGCAGAGAAATTTTGGTTAAGGAATTAACTCTAAAAGGAGCAACGGTGATAGAAGTTGCCGCATATCAATCTTGTTGTCCAACTGGTATTGCACCAGAGGCACAGTTAGCTCTCCAAAACCGCAAGATAGATGTGATTACTTTTGCTAGTTCTAAAACTGTGCAATTTTTCTGTCAACTTACTGACAAAATATTTTCCAACAACTCCGATCCTAGTCAATTATTAGAGGGCGTTTGTATTGCCTCTATCGGGCCTCAAACCTCCAAAACGTGTCATTTTTTATTTAGGCGTGTGGATGTAGAAGCCCAAGAATATACTTTAGATGGTTTAACCCAAGCATTGATAACATGGGCGACAAATTTTTAGATGAGGAGCAGGGGGAGCAGAGGAAGCAGGGGCAGAATAACTAATGACAAATGACAAATGACAAAACGTATCATCGGCTTAACCGGAGGTATTGCCACAGGCAAAACCACTGTCACCAATTATTTGGCTAGCGCTTATAACCTGCCAATTCTGGATGCAGATATTTATGCTAGAGAGGCAGTATCTTTAGGTTCGCCTATTCTTGGTGCGATCGCTCAACGTTACGGCGAACAAATTTTACTACCAGATGGCAGCCTCAACCGCCAAAAGCTAGGCGAAGTTATCTTTAATCGTCAAGATGAACGCAACTGGATAGACAATTTGATTCATCCTGATGTGCGCGATCGCCTTGAGGAAGCGATCACCCTATCTTCCTCACAAACCCTGGTGTTAGTAGTGCCTCTATTATTTGAAGCTGGGATGACTGATTTAGTTACAGAAATTTGGGTAGTGCGTTGTTCACAAGAGCAACAGCTACAAAGATTGATACAACGAAACCATTTAAATAGAGAACAGGCACAAGCCAGGATCAACAGCCAATTATCTATCGAAGAAAAAGCGGCTCATGCAGATGTAATTTTAGATAATTCTTCCACCCTAGAAGTACTACTGAAGCAAGTCGATGTAGCTCTAAAAACCACAAGTAGGGACTAAATACTATTTATCTTAAAAAATATACATAAATAAAATACATTCTCAAAATAGAAAATGTTTATCAAATAAATATTATTTTTTAAGTAAAAACTACTCCTATCTGACCCAAATTCATCAAAATTTCGGTGGTTTTACAGTTGAAGCTGTGGTTTATAGTAATGTAAATTTGAGTGGTTAATGAATAAATAATTTCTATAAACCTCTCATACAGTAATGGATAATATGATTGTAGTGATGTTCAAAGTTCAAGGTATAAAGTAATCAATAGTTAATTTTTAACTGATATATGCAAAATTATGAATGATTGGAAAGGGTTATTGAGCAAAAGATATCATTGGGTAAAAATTAACTATTAATAACTAATAATTAAGAATTAAGAAAATTTAGTTGTAGATTATCCCTCATAATTTACAATTATTTTTCTAAGTACCTTGTCAACGAACTGCTTGTAATTTATTTTTTGCTACTTGTGGATGCAGGCACTTAATTAGACATTGGGTGATGTATTAGCTTTACTAGTTGTAAATGCGATTGATTCCTAACTATATTTTCCATCTGTTCAATTCTGAATTGGTGATTGAAAAAAATTGAGATTCACCTATAGTTCAGAACTCTTCGTTATATATTTCTTTTTGGGGAAAACTCACTTATGTCTTTAATCAGGACAAGTATGAACTTAAGTTTTAGTTTTTTAAGTAAGTTAGCCTTAGTTAACTTTCCAGCAAACAAATTAAAACAGAAGCATAAAGTATACGATTATAGCCAACTAGTTTCTGGAAGCGACTACGTATTTGAGCGCCTCAATGAAGGAACAATCGGTTATATGACTGGAATTGGCAGAGGCATTAAACCTTCTGATCACATTATTTTACGAGAAGGTTATGAATCGTATCAATATCAAGTTGAGGAAGTTGATTATTACTTAGATCCATCCAATATGTGGATAGCTTTACTCAAGCAAGTACCAGGGTAAGCGCATCTTGTCAGTAAGAAAGCTCTAATCTCAATAAAGACCCAAGTAATCGCATTAAGTCTCCCTTATTGATAAGAAATTAGGCGTAGGCGTAGCAGCACTTCTCTAAGAGACGCTCTTGCTAGCTTCCTTCCCCACAGGGGTACGGCAAGCTCAGTGACCATCATAGACATCGCTATTAGCCAGTAAAAATTAACCAAACTATAAATCCTTATTCTATCGTTAATACATTAAATCTATATTTTGTCAACCCTATTTGAGATGCGCTTACCCTGTTGAACTAAGCTGTTGAAGAAACTCAATATTCAAATCTAGTTTTTCTCCTAACCATAAAGAATGAACTGCGTGGTCTGCTACAGCATCGCCTGTCTCAGGGTGAACGAGAATATCCAATCCCTCACGATTGAGCATTAACCAGGGAACGACTTTATCAAACTGATTCGGTAAGAAAGCAACTTGATACATTCCTTTTGGGTGGGGTCCAATGGGCTTGTCAAACCAACGTCCAAGTTGCACGTCAAACCTAGCGCCCAATCCTTCACGTACACGCGCAGCTATATCCCGACTAGTGGGATCGAAATAAACATGAGCATGAAAACCAGTGATCTCAATAGTATCTTCTTTCATAGATCCACTTTTCGCTCTCAACTCTAATTTTGGGTAGTGGACTTTTTCTTTCTCACTGAAAAAGCGATGTCTACGATGGTCACTGAGCTTACCAAAGTGCGGGCTACGCCTACGCTAAATTTTAGCCCAATACCGTGCGGTTAAAAAGCGTTTGTGGAAATTCAGGGAAGTAGTAAACGATGATAAACCAAATTTAGAGTTTGGTTTGCTCAGATTTATGCAATGTTAGTAAGCTAAAAAACATCTAACTTGCATAATAGAGTTAAATATAACTCTTGTGGGGTAGGCATCCTGCCCGCCTAGTATATGCAATTTAAATGTGGAACTTAATTAGTTAAGTTTAAATTGCTTGTAGTTTCTTGAACAACTTCATGTGTTTTAGGAGCAACTGAAAGATGCACAACATGCACCGTACAAGGAGCATGGTGAAGAACATAGTTACTTACACTACCGAGAAATAGCTCCATCAGCCCAGAACGACCCCGACGCCCCATCACAATCAGGTCAGCACCATAACTATGAGCAAAATCACAAATGATGCGACCAGGATTACCAATATTTTGTGTAAATTCCGTAGTTACACCTGCTGCGTTAGCTTTGGCGCAGAAAGATTGCAACATCTGGATTCCTAAATTTTTAAAGGTATCCCACTGCTTTTGGTATAACTCGAAGCTTTGACTGCTCAATCCTGGATAGTAGTCAAAATTAGACTGCATAGGTACGTAAGGATTACCCTCTTCTTCGGCAGATAGGACATGTACTAGCATTAAGCTAGCTTGCGTTAACTTTGCTAAACCTAACGCTTCTTCAAAAACCTGTTGTCCTATTTCCGAGCGATCTAATGCAACTAGAATTTTTTTAAACATCATTATAGACCTCCGATTTCATTGGTAATTGGTCTTTACGGTTTTGGGTTTCCAAATGCTGGATTGTCAAAAATGACTAATCTCTCAACTATGTTTAGCAACTTGTGAATTTTCAATTTTTTAAAGATTTTTGTCCCTTATCTATGTTTATAGCAAAACAATTTGAGGAACTTGTAAAGAATACATTTATCTTTAATTACCAAGTCATACTATGTATTATTTATTACTTTTATTTATTAGCATTCGGTGTTTTCTCAAAGGCGAGTACCAAATGTGTATTAGTGAATAGCTGAAGCAATATTTAATTTTGGCAATTATTCATGATGCAAAACTAGCCACTTATACAGGACATTCAACAGCTAATTTTTTACGGTTAGTTTTGATTTGTTCAATTTTGTAAAGAGTTTCAGCAGTTAAATAAGTTTCGCCGCAATGAGTACAGGTTATCAATGGAATATTTTATATTACTAGTAGGTCTTTACCCTTACCATAGGTTATAGTAATTTGGCGGACTTTTACACCTTCGCTTCCACAAATATCACACAGCATTTGCCGCTTTCCTGGTATTAGTGTGTGTATACATTAATGCTAACAAGTTTTACAGTGTTTCAAGGAAAAATTCTGTAGATGTCTTTGCGATGAGCAACTCTTTGGCAGATTAATGTTTTTGTTTCTTGTTCAAGAGTAATGCCAATTCGATAATCACCAACTCGAATCTTATATTTATCACTATAGCCTTTCAGTTTTTCAAGATATCCTAATTCAAACGGATTCTCTGACTCAAGTTCTTGAAACACAATAGGTTCTATGCGGCTTTGAATTTCAACTGGTAAAGCAGCAAGTTATTTCAGGAATCTTTTGGTATATTCAACTTGCCACATTTTCTTATTTTAGTGATTGATAATATTTTAGGGCTTCATCTTTTGATAGTGGTTTTTCTTCCTCTACTTCCTCCATGAGTTTTGCTAAACCGTAATTCTCAAGAATTTCTTCAATTTTTTCAAATTCAGCAATAGGAATTTGTACGGCAATAGGTTGTTGATTTTCATCAATAACATAGTTTTTGTTAACTTCAAGCATTTTAATAACTCCTATATTATGGATAACTTGCCGGATATCATATTAAAAGCTCAACGGCTTGTATAATGGCTTTTTCTCAATGATTGCAGCACTAATTTTATCTTTGAGAAATTTTTTGAAATCAGATTCTTGCTCTAAAAGCAAGACAATTTCTTCTAGTTGACATAGAATTACAACAGCTTTGCTAAGTGCCTCTTTACAGGTAATAATAGCAGCGTCAGTATACTCGGAATTTGAGATAAAAATACCACGCGCATTACCTCTACCAAAAACTCGTACTAGGTGAGGTGAAACTTCACCAGGCCCTAAAGGTGTTTTCCACCACTTCATTTCAACAAGGTACAATTCACCGTCAATTTCGGCTACACCATCAATCTGTTCAATAATGCCTTCAGCTTCAGTTCCTGTTAATGTAAATGCCTCTCTAAGCAGGATTCCACTAGCTTGGAATAAACGATTAAGAACACCTTCTAATGCTTTCCCTCGCTTGTAAGGATCTGATTCGCGGAATAAAGCAAATAAGTCTGCTTTGATGGTAGCTAACTCTTTCTGTTTTTGCTTAATTACATCTAGTTTAGCTTGATATTTTACTATACGCTTTTTCTTTTCCTCGTCTCGTTCTTGCTGTATTTTTGTAAAAGAATCTTTAACGTTAACAACTCGCCTGACTTCTGATACGAGACCTCTCGCTTTCCATTGATCTTGTTCCCAACACGTAGAGAAAGTCTCAAACTCAACAACTCGTTTTACGATTTCTCGTCTTTCTCGTAAAGCTGCATCTGCTTTTTCATTCAATCGAGTCAATACAGTTCGGACTATTTCATATTTGGAGATACTATCACGCTTGGTGTTGACAACTATAGTAAGATCGTCAATTAAACTAGAGTCAACACCAGCACCTATAAAAAATAGTAATACATCTTTCTTTGAGGGACATAATAATGGGATTGTCTCAATAAGAAGCTTCAAAAATTCTGGTGGATAGTGAAATGTATAGAAATCACCTTTCATTAGCACAACTTCAACTCAATATTACTTAATCTTTAATATAAGGCTAATTCTCCTATCTTTTCTTGTCTGGAGTTATTGAACAATCCAGAAAAAGTTTTTGAAAATTTACTTTAATACTTAAAATACTTCTGTAAACTATAACACAATTTTTGAGGTTAACAAGTAAAAAAATGAACTAAGGAAGTCTGCGATAAAAAATTAATTATTTTTTAAGGTTTCTTCTAATGTAAAAGGAGATTCTTTAGGATAGAAATTTAATTTAATCCCTGTTTCATCAGATGCTTTGAGACGAGCTTTTTGATAACAATTTTCAAATACTTCTGCAAGTAGAGGTTGCAAACTGGGACTATCTTCTAATAATGTTTCAATACAGATGCGTTGTTCAGAAATGGTACTGCGCCAACTTTCACTACGTTTTTCTGGTTGATATTGCCATTTCAGTAAGTGCATTAATAGCACAATTAATCGATTTTTTAATTCACGTTTTTCACTTCTCCCCATGCTTTCAATTTCTTCAATTAGATTAGGTATATCTATTTCATTAAAATTATTTTCCTTTAACTGCTGGGCAATTGTTTGTGTCCATAAGTAAAAGTCTTGTTCATAGAGATTTTGTTCATTTATAAAAGATGGACTGGTCATTAATATTCCTCTTGGAAACACTAAATATTAGGTGGGCATAACACCCACCTAATTAAACTATACCAACAAAGCCTGCTCCTCTTTAGAAATCATGCGCCCTTCATCCTCAAAACCGATGATTTGATCAAAGTTCAAATACTGATACAAATCATCAGCAAAAGGATGAATTCTCCTCGCCACAATATCTAAATATTCTTGCACTGTGGGAAGTTGTCCCAGCAGCGCACAAACTGCGGCTAATTCTGCTGAACCAAGATACACTCGTGCATCTTTACCCATGCGATTATTGAAATTGCGGGTAGAGGTAGAAAATACTGTTGTGCCATCAGCAACTCGCGCCTGATTACCCATGCACAAGCTACATCCGGGTATTTCTGTCCGCGCACCCGCAGCCCCAAAAATGCTGTATACACCTTCTTCTTTTAATTGGTGTTCATCCATGCGCGTTGGTGGTGAAATCCACAGGCGAGTTTTCACTTCACCTGCACCTTCCAAAACTTTCGCTGTTGCCCGATAATGACCAATATTTGTCATACAAGAACCGACGAATACTTCTTGCACTGGATCATTAGCAACTTCCGATAATAATTTCACATTATCGGGGTCATTGGGAGCAGCTACAATTGGCTCTTTGATTTCGTTCAAATCAATTTCAATTATTTCGGCATACTCGGCATCGGCATCGCCTTCTAATAACACGGGATTTGCTAACCATTCTTCCATCTTGGCCACACGCCGCAACATGGTACGCGGATCGTGATAGCCCCGTGCAATCATATTTTTCAGCAACGCTACATTGGAACGCAGATATTCCGAAATTGTCTCTACACTCAGCTTAATTGTGCATCCGGCACAAGAACGTTCCGCACTAGCATCGGTGAGTTCAAAGGCTTGTTCAACTTTTAAATCTGGCAAACCTTCTATTTCCATAATTCGCCCAGAGAAGACATTTTTCTTGTTCTGCTTCTCTGCTGTCAGCAAACCTTTTTGAATTGCTACGTAGGGTATGGCATTCACGACATCCCGCAGGGTGATACCTGGTTGCAATTCACCTTTGAATTTTACCAATACTGACTCTGGCATATCTAAAGGCATGACACCCAAGGCGGCTGCAAAGGCTACCAACCCAGAACCGGCGGGGAAGGAAATACCCAAGGGAAAGCGGGTGTGAGAGTCGCCGCCAGTTCCCACGGTGTCGGGTAGCAGCATCCGGTTTAACCAAGAGTGGATGATACCATCACCGGGACGGAGGGCGACACCGCCACGAGAAGCAAAGAAATCAGGCAGTTCGTGATGGGTTTGGATGTCTACTGGTTTGGGATAAGCTGCTGTGTGGCAGAAACTCTGCATTACTAAGTCTGCACTGAAACCAAGACAAGCGAGTTCTTTCAATTCGTCGCGGGTCATGGGGCCTGTGGTATCTTGGGAACCAACGGTAGTGATGATGGGTTCGCAGGATGTGCCGGGACGCACCCCAGGTAATCCGCAAGCTTTACCTACCATTTTCTGGGCTAGGCTGTAGCCTTTTCCTGTATCAATGGCTTGCTGAGGACGGGTGAAAACGGTGCTGGGTTTTAAACCAAGTGCAAGACGAGTTTTATCGGTGAGGGTACGTCCGATAAGTAGGGGGATGCGTCCACCTGCGCGAACTTCATCGAGGATGGTGTCAGGTTTGAGGGCAAAGGTGGAAATGACTTCGCCTGCTTCATTAGTGATTTCACCTTTGTAGGGATAGATGGTAATCACCATGCCGGTTTCCAGTTGGGTGACATCGCACTGGATAGGCAAAGCACCGGCATCTTCAGCTGTGTTAAAGAAGATTGGCGCGATCGCACCACCTAAAACATAACCCCCAGCGCGTTTGTTTGGCACAAAAGGTATATCATTTCCCAAATGCCACAATACTGAGTTAATGGCAGATTTACGCGAGGAACCAGTACCAACTACATCTCCTACGTAAGCTACAGGATGCCCTTTTTTCTTCAATTCAGCAATGGTTTTCAAACTTCCCGGTTGCCGTGACTCTAACATCACTAAAGCGTGTAAGGGAATATCTGGGCGCGTTGTGGCGCTTTGGGCGGGCGATAAATCGTCGGTATTGGTTTCGCCAGGAACTTTAAAAACGGTGACAGTAATTGTTTCTGGTACTGTGGGGCGAAGAGTAAACCATTCAGCTTCCGCCCAAGAGTTAATCACTCGCTTGGCGAAAGGATTGGTTTTAGACAACTCTAAAACATCGTGGAAGGCATCGTACACTAAGAGGATTTTGCTTAAAGCGTTGGCGGCGTAGGCGGCGATGGGTTCCTTTCCTTGTCCACCCATTACCAGAGGTGTTTCAGATGAGTCTGAGACGGATACAGTGGGCCATTGCAGCAAATCGATTAAAGCTTGCACATTGTAACCACCTACCATCGTGCCCAGCAATTGCACTGCTTCTATGCGCGAAACCAAGGGACTGGTGATTTCCTTTTTGGCAATCGCGGTGAGAAATCCGGCTTTGACATAAGCTGCTGGATCAACACCAGGAGAAACGCGATCGCTCAATAAATGCAATAATATATCTTCTTGACCCTTTGGCGGATTTTTCAGTAATTCACATAATTCTGAGGTTTGCTTCGCATCCAATGGTAAAGGGGTAATACCGAGTGCTGCTCTTTCGGCAACGTGTTTACGATATGATTCCAGCATTTCTATGTTCTCCATTGGGATGTTCTACCTTTAATTATGAAATATTTTTAGGTAATACTTGGCTATAAAAGTTTAGCTTATTTTTATTACTAAAAGCCTTACTGGGAATCGGTTGTTTGCAAGTTTTTTTATACTGAAAGTTTAGTTTTCGTCAATTGAATATTTTTACACTTTGATAGAATACAAGCAATACTAAACAGGGTTGCTGTAGAATCTGAGTTGTTTAAAAATTAATTAATCCAAATTTGCGGTGATTAATTGAGTAGGTATAGAATTCCACCCCCAACCCCCTAAGAGGAAGCAAGGAGCTTGCTCTGATTAACTTATTTGATTAGTAGAAGCTATAATGATTTATTATTATTGGTTTAACCAAGTTTCTAAATCAGCGACGCTAGAAAAGTCTAATAATGCTTCTCCTAAATTCTCTAATTGTTCAATCGATAAACTTTGAACTCGCTCGATTAATGATGCATCAATCTCACCAATACGGCGATTGAGTAAGCGTATAACTAGACGTTGTTCTCCTTGTTTATTTCCTTCTTGTATAGCTTGTTCTCTGTCTCTTTGATAAAGTGGTTCTAATCGCATAATTAACTCCCTATCATCTGCTGATAATTCTTGATTTACTCTCAAGTTTTCGCGCAAGTTGTAAACTAATTCGAGAGTTGTTTTTTGGTATGGATAATCTAATGGTAACGCTTGCAACTCGATAATCGCTTGTGACTGCACACTTCCCCTTCCTAAAAGCCTCAACCATAACGTTTCTGGTGTTTGAGGTAGTTGGTGTATCGCTACAATTGCTGTTCGTAACGCATCTGGCAGAAAATGCACTCCTGATAACCAACCTACTTTTTGCATAGTTCCAAAGCTAGATAATCTAGTTTCAGATATAGTTGGAGTAAGAACCCACAATTTGGGAATTTCTGAGTTCTGAAGTTTGATTTTATTGGTTTTAGCTTCTCGTCGCAAGAGAGCTTTTACTTCTAATAATTTGAGAATACAGTCGCAGATTTCATCGGTAGAAGCTGGATTGCGGAAGGGTTCTATTATTGCAGGATGTTCGGCAAATTTTCCTAGCAAACCCAGTACTTGTATATTAGAGCTTTTGTTTCGGGCAGGAGTGAATAAAACATCTATTTCTTTAATCTCTCCTGCAACTTTTTCTGATGCTTTGATTTTTCCGTAATTTTTTAATTCTTCTAGATAGTCTTTGGCAAATTTATCATGTATAAACCGGGTCATTCAATTTTCATATTTTGGAAGTTATGGATTAATACAAAGTCTTATTATATAGCAGTCCTGAATCATTTGTGATGAAATAAATCCCCAACTTCTCTGAGAAGTCGGGGATCTGGATACCTTGAATTTTCACAGATACCGTTCTAAAAAAGTTAAAAGTAGATTATATAAGCCTTTTGACTTTTGTACAGACGCGATTAATCGCGTCTCTACTTTTGCCTTGCGGTACTAAGCGGTTATGGCATTTTCATCTGATGTTTTATCTGTGTTAGATTTCAAGCGTGTCAATCTGCTTTTACGGATACGTTCGCTGTCTCGAACACCACCTGCAAGTTCATATTCGTTGCTGTTTTTGCCGTACTTGAAACCAACCCCCATCAGCATTTTGTCTGAAACCTGACTTAGGTTTTTTTCCATCTCATCCAGCTTTTTTCTAGAAGAGTCAATCATAGCTATAGCAGCGTTATAATCATCAAGCATATTGTGAAAATTGTCTATTAATTGAGTCAGGTTTTGCAAGTTGTAAGTATCATTAAAATTGATATTTGGATCGATGGCTTTCAGTCCGGCAACTCTAAACTCAGCTTTTTCTAAAATCCGGGAACTACGTTTTTTTCGACTCATAAATTTACACTTTTAAAAGCTTTACAGAGCTATTTTGTCTCAATTAACCTGTATTCTGGTTCAGCAAAAAGCGCATTTTTTTTAGTAAAAGTTTTTATTTATGTCCGTAATTTCTCGGAATTTAATCATCAAAAGTTGATTTTGAGCAAAATAATATTATGTTTAAGTTGTACAAAAACTACAATGTTGTTGTATGAGCGATGCCTACGGCGGTAAACTACGCACTTTTACTTCTATGGCGGTTCTTGTACCTTGCAGGTTCGCTCTTAGCGTTCTCGCAGAGCAATACACAATAGGGTACAGCAATGCTGTGCCCCTACAAATGGCCTCTATTCCATGCAATTGAGAAGCGCTATGAGCGATCGCTTTAACTTTAAGGCTTCATGTTCTAGCTCTTTGGCTTAATGTTGTAACCTTAAGCCTTAATGTTGTAACCTTAAGCCTTAATGTTGTAATCTTAAGCCTTAATGTTGTAATCTTAAGCCTTAATGTTGTAATCTTAAGCCTTAATGTTGTAACCTTGATGACTAAAGTTTGTTAGTGAGTGCAATCATCGCTACATAGTCTAGTTGATTTACGGCGATCGCAGAGCTTAAAAAGATTCCAATATGGAAGCTTCACCAAAGGAGATCAGGAGTTATTTAAGGATTGATGGTATCAATCCTTTCTCTGAGTGGTTTGACTATTTGCGCGATATTAAAGCAAAAGCTAAAATTAGAGCGAGGCTTGACCGAGTAGAAGCAGGTAATTTAGGTGATTGTAAATCAGTTGGTAATGGAGTTTTTGAACTGAGAATAGACTACGGTTCTGGCTACCGCATATACTTTGGACAGCAAGACTCAACAGTTATTATTCTTTTGTGTGGTGGTAATAAAAGCACTCAAGATAAAGATATTGTCAAAGCCAAGGAATATTGGGAAGACTACAGGAGTAGAGATGATGCCTAAAAGTACAAGCTATCATGAAAAACTGATTCAAGACTTAAAAAATCCACTAGAAGCAGCAGCTTATATCGAAGTTGTTTTAGAAGAAGGCGACCCGAAAATGTTGAGTAAGGCACTGAAAAATGTCATAGAAGCGCATAGTGGAATTGATCGGCTTTCTGCACAAGTCAAGGAACTCTATAATAAACTTGACCAGATGCTATTAGAGAAAGGCGAAATTGAGTTTTACAGTCTAAATTCTTTGTTGGATGCTTTAGGGTTACATTTGGCAATAATAGTAAAGCCGTAAGCTTAATGTTGTAACCTAAATCACCAAAGTTTGTTGGTGAGTGCAATCATCGCTACATAGTGTATATTGTTGGTTTAGAGTGATTGCAGAGGATTAAAATGCGATCGCAAGACGTTGGAAGAATGTGCCGCTAAATATCGCCAGTTTTGTAAGAAATATCGACCAAAGCCGAAGCCTGAAACAAGGAATCATTGGGGTAGTCGCTTTTTACCTTCTTTGAAGAATAAAGGTAAGAAGAAGTCGCCGGGACAGATGAGTTTACCGTGGGATAATCAAAGAGTAACTGAAGATACTGAGGTGCATGAGGTAGCAGAAAAATTTATTCAGGCGAACTGTTATAACCCCGCAGTGCCAATCGGAATTATGAAATGTTGATTATAGCGTGTATTTGGGGCTTGTAATAAATATTTATAAATATTGGAAAGCCTTAGATGTTACAGTTTACAAGTCTCGATGCGAGAGAAGAGATAATTCCCTTCTACTCTACCTCGCAAAAAGAACCCCCAACTCCCTAAAACCGGGAGGTGTCCAATGGGGGAGGCTGTATCATAAATTACGTCTTTGTAATGAATCCTACTACTATTCACTCTCCACCCCACGCGATCGCCAAACTTTTCCCAGGCTTCTGCGTTATACTTGGCGTCAGCTTTCCCGCCGACGCTCAAGTAAATTTTCTTCTGGACGCTCAAGCCAAAATGTCCATTGCTGTATTTTACCCATAAGCGGTCAATTGTGTGTAAGTCAGTGCAAGGAAAATTTAAGAGATCGTCTGAGGTAATGTAGTCGCTATTTTCTTTACCTACAGCCTGAATCATCACCTGATAGGTTTCTTGGTCGGCTTCGTTCCAGTTTTTTGCTGCAAGTAAATCGCGCAGTCTGGTGTAGTTTATGCCTTTTTCAGAAGATAGATCATCTGTTTGAGGCGCTGTAAGCTGAATTATAGGCGTTGTCCCCGGCTTTTCCCCAGTAATGCCCCACATCAACTGTCCTATCGGTTCAGGATATTGTAAACGGAAATCTACCCACATTAAACCTTTGAGAAATAGAGGTAGTTTTGGCTCTTGTGGTGCATCTGGTAAAAGTACAGGAATGACTGGACATTTTCTATCAACAAATTCCCGCAAAAAAGCTTTGATTTCTTGATTTTGCCAAGGGCCGAATCCTGAGTTACCTACAAAAATAGCTGCTGCTCGAATCTGGTCTATTTGTTCTTCTAAGGAATCTTGCCAAGAAAAACCAGGACGTAAATGCCAAATATCCAACCACGGTACAATTCCGTGTTGCTGTAGTTGTTTGGCAACTTGAATAACCGCAGGCTTATCCTTAGTATTGTGGCAAAGAAACACATCAAACTGTTGCACTTATCACTCTCCCACGCCTGCAATAGTCGCCAATGCCTTGGCATACTGTTCTAAATCCACACGCAACTTGTCTAACTCACTTCGCAATTTGGGTTCCTCAGACCATCCCTGCTCATGTTCTCTAGGACTCACCCCTACAGGTCGTCTAGCTTCCCACGCTTGTAACAATGGATGCCATTTAGCCAAAAACGGCCTTAACCCATTATTCAACACTGCAATGGCAATTCCCCCCACTGAATCACGAGAAGCACCCCCATCCGGCCCGGCTGCTTTGAGAACTTCGCGGGTTGTACCAAATAAACTATAAAGAGAGTTCATTGCTTCTCGTACCAAACCTTGGTCAACTGACAATGGTTGTACAGCAATGCGTGTTACCAATTCTACATAAAGCGACCAAGCGGCTTTCCGTTCTGTGGGGTCAACTTTCCAAGCCATCGAACCAATGCCAAAAGGCAGACTTACAGATACAGTCTCTAAAGAAACGCGATCGCGCATATTTACTTTAACCTAAATTTTTATAGTAACATCTGGATATTTTTAACTAATTCAGATAAGCTAATAAATTTGTCAGTTGCATCACGCTTATTTTATATATGCCCAAAATTTACACCGTAGAAATTGCTCACCAAGGCAAAACTCATACCTTGCAAGTTCCTGAAAATGAAACAATTTTATCAGTTGCCGATGCTGCTGGTTTGGAACTGCCGAGTTCTTGTAATGCAGGTGTTTGCACAACTTGCGCCGGTCAAATAAGCGAGGGAAATGTGGATCAAACTGATGGCATGGGTGTTAGTCCAGATTTGCAAAAGCAAGGTTACGTATTGCTTTGTATTGCCAAACCCCTTTCTAATTTGAAACTTGAGACAGAAAAAGAAGAAATAGTTTATCAGTTGCAATTTGGTAAAGACCAATAATCAGTTATCAATATATAGCGGTTATCGACCCAGTGAGGTACAATTTTGACCTCACTTCCATTCCTCTCTGCTAAAAGGAGAGAGGCTTTGAATATTTGCATACTTGTACTTCACCTGATTGAAAATGCCTATATGGTTTAGATTATTGATCAATGCTCACTTAACATTACCAAATCAGCTATTCTAGAAATTACAAATCAACAGGATTTACCAAGATGACGACTCATTTTATTACCGCAGAAATTGATTTACAAGAAACTCCCGCAGAATTACTAGAAGTAATTGAAACAGAGTTGAATAAACAAGGGGAACCCCTGCGTTGGGCAATTACCTCTGTGGACGTTGAGGAACAAAAAGCTACAGTTGAAGCCGTTGTTACGACAGTTAATAGTTAGGAGAAGAGACGTAATTAATCGTGTCTGTACAAGAGACGCGATTAATCGCGTACAAGAGTTAGGATTTGATGGCAAGTGAATCATAAACTCATCACTCATAACTGGGCACTCATAACTTACAATGAATCGTCCATACACCGCTATCTTAATTGTACCAACTGGCGTTGGGGCTACCATTGGGGGTTATGCAGGAGATGCTTTACCTGTTGCCCAGGTTATAGCACAGGTTTGCGATCGCCTAATTACTCACCCCAATGTCCTCAATGGCGCAAGTTTATACTGGAATCTTCCAAATGCTTTCTATGTTGAAGGTTACGGGCTTGACAAATTCGCCTCTGGATGTTGGGGTTTGCGTCCAGTCCGCAGCAACAAAGTAGGTTTGCTTTTAGACCAAGCTATTGAGCCAGAGTTACGACTACGACATATACAAGCAGCCGATGCAGTTAGAGCAACTTTAGGATTGACCTTAACAGATTATGTAATTACTGATGCACGATTAAATGTAGAATTACGGACTACAGCATCGGGAGCTAGTTGGGGAACAATTGGTAACCCGGATAGCTTATTACGAGCAGCTGAGATATTAATTAAGAAAGCGGGGGCAGAAGCGATCGCAGTTGTTGCCCGTTTCCCGGATGATATGGACTCAGAAGCAGTACAAAAATACCGCCAGGGTGAAGGCGTTGATCCCCTAGCGGGTGCAGAAGCCGTAATTAGCCATTTGCTAGTGCGAACCTTTCAAATTCCTTGCGCCCATTCTCCCGCCCTTTTGAGCGAACCTCCACAACCAAATTTATCTCCCCGTTCCGCCGCCGAAGAATTGGGCTATACTTTTTTGCCGTGTGTCCTTGTTGGATTAAGTCGTGCCCCACAATTTATAATAGAGAAAAGACTGATTGCATCAGAGAAAGAGGATATTTGGGTAGATGAAGTAGATGCTGCGATCGCACCAGCAAATGCTTGTGGTAGTAGTGCTTTATTGAGTTTAAGCCAAAGACGATGCCAAATAATTACAGTAGAAGAAAATAAAACTCTAATAAAAGTTCCTCCTCAACCGTTGGGGATCAAATGTATACAGGTAAATTCATATTTAGAAGCAGTGGGTGTATTAGCAGCGCACAAAGCAGGTATTAATCCCGACGCTCTCCGTCCCAAATTATTACCTTTGCAGCCAGTAGTTAGGAGTTAGGAGTTATGCCCCATGCCCAATACTTCTCTACCAGAGGCTGCGCCAACGACTTACCTCGGCTACTTCGACTACGCCCAACTCTTGGAGAGGCTGCGCCTTAAGCGTAGCTATGCCGCAGGCTTTATGGCTACCAAGAGGACAGGCTCAGTACAAGTCGCAGTTCGACTGCGCTCACCGTAAACTCAGTACAAGTGCCCAATGCCCATTTTTAATGCCCCGTCTCCCTTCCTTAAAAACCCGTGATTGAAGAACAACAAAAGCAAAAGCCAGAAATTCCATACCTGACGCGCATCCAAATACTTGGGGCGATGGGAGCGACTGCAATCATTTTGTTGATAGTCGCTAAACTCTTGTTATACCTTGGCAACTTTTCCCTACTTTCTTGGGACTTGAACCAAAGAGAGTTGATGTTGGGTGTAGGGTTAGGATTGACCATCACCGCGTTAAGTGGCTTAACTTATCGCCTTTGGACTGCCTATCGTAAAAGTGCAGATTATTATCTAGAAGTGGTACTCAAGCCCTTAGCCTTACCAGACTTAATTTGGCTGGGGTTACTACCGGGGTTGAGTGAAGAATTATTATTTAGAGGTGTAATGCTGCCAGCTTTAGGTTTGGATCATTTAGCTGTCATTATATCTAGTCTTTGCTTTGGCATCTTGCATCTTAGCGGTTCCCAACAATGGTCTTATGTGATTTGGGCAACATTTGTCGGGATGATATTCGCATATAGTGCCCTGCTCACGGGCAACTTATTAGTGCCGATTGTCGCTCACATTATTACCAATTGGATTTCTAGCTATTTCTGGAAAATGTCACAATTACGGCAATTAAAAAATAAATTTTGAGCTTCTAGGAATTAGTGCTTTAGCGTAGCCTAACCCAAGAGACATCTTTGACAATTAAATAATGCATTATCCAGAATCCTTGTAGAGACGTAGCAGTGCTACGTCTCTACATTCATTTTTGGAAATGTCTAAGGAGTGTACAGTATCAACCATAAAATAAATTACATGATTTGAGCGCTGTGCTAAAAGATTTTTTTGTAAACTGTGTTTGTGTGATCGCAGCTACACAGATTTTTACTTAATTAGACTAGAATACATACATTTAATTCCAAGTCACAAAAACCTGATACATATAAATTTATTATAGAGGCATGGCATTGCCGTCCCAACCCAAAGTATTTGTATCATTATTAAATTAAACTGAAATTGTATAAACCCCAACTCCTTCCCGCACTTCGTGCTCCTACGCGAACGTAAGCAGAGCAAGTAGTAAGCTTCTCTTTTGTCAAGAGCCTTAAAAAGCCACAAAAGCGTTATGAGGCATTACGGAGGTTAGTACCTCAACATACTCCTGAAAGCCAATCCTTATTTAATAACTTTTGTGTAGAATTTGGTGGAGAGGTTATTTAATTGATTCTCAATTGCAGCAATCCAGGTTTCATTTATGAGTCAGTCTTTTTCTCAAAACCAAGCAAGACGAAATCGTGAACAAAGTCTGTGGCAACAAAAATGGAGTTTAAAGACTAAAGCAATTGTTTGGGCACTAAGCATTAGTATCCTTCCTGTGGTTGCAATTGGAACAGCTACTTACTACTACGGCATTAATTTAATTACCAAACAAATTCCGCAAGTCAGACAAGAAAGTACGGCAAGTTCAACAGAAACTGAACTTGTTATACAGAAACAATTGTCACTCTTATTAACTGGTATGGGAGTAACAGCAATTTTAACAGGTGCGATCGCTGTTTTTGTGACTAATCGAGCTATTAGTCGAGTCAGCAAAGCTGCGGCAATTTCTAATAATATCAAAAACCAGCTACGTCCAGATAGTGAGTTTACTCAATATTTCATCGCTAACGAAGATGAATTAGTGATGTTAGAGAGAAACATAAACTTATTTACAGAGTTGCTTTCAGTTTTGATAAAGGAAAAAGAAGCCGAAGCTGATTACTCCCAATTATTGATGAAAATTACGCGATGGGTTCGAGAATCATTCAATGAAGAAGATGTTCTCAAAATTACCTCAGAACAAATTCGTAAAGCTTTAAGCATTGACCGCGTAAGCATTTTTTGCTTCAACTCCAACTCTAATGGAACCTTTATCGCTGAGTCAGTAGCACCTGGTTTACCAAGAATATTAGGGGTTACAGTCTCTGAGCCTGGGTTCGAGGCAGAGTATATAGAAAAATACCAGAAAGGTTCCATCCGTGCTATTGATAATATCTATCAAGCTGATCTCAGTGATAGTGATATTGGACTGCTAGAGCAATTTGCTGTCAAATCTAATTTAGTAGCACCCATTCTCAAAGGCAAACAGTTATTCGGTTTATTGATTGCACATCAGTGTTCTAGAATTCGCTTTTGGCAGCAGTCTGAGATTGATTTGTTCGCTCAGATAGCTATACAAGTAGGATTCGCTCTTGACTACACCAAGCTTCTAGAACAGGTTGATACGAAGGCAGATAAAGCTCAGATATTTATCCAAATTACTCGCAGCATTCGCCAATCGCTTAACGAAGAGGATGTGATCAAAACCACCGTAGAAGAGGTTCGGAAAGCACTGAGTACTGACCGCGTACTGGTTTATAGTTTTAGCGCTGATTGGTCTGGAACTGTAATTGCAGAATCAGTGGTTCCAGGTTATCCCAAAGTTTTGCGGTCTGAAATCCAAGACCCATGTTTCGCTCAGGACTATGTAGAAAAGTATCAGTCTGGTCGCGTTCAAGCCATAAACAACATTTATGAAACAGATTTGCGTGATTGTCATATTAACCTGCTAGAATCCTTTGCTGTGAAAGCAAATTTAGTCGCCCCCATTCTCAAAGATGAACAACTGTTTGGCTTATTAATTGCACATCAATGCTCCAGACCCCGTGATTGGCAACAATCTGAGATTGATTTATGTGCTCAAATAGCGATGGAAGTGGGATTTGCTCTCGACCATGCAAGACTCGTGCAGCGAATCGAGGCTGAGAGTGTGCAAAGTCAGTTGCTGGCGGATACTATCGGCAGCATTCGCCAATCGCTCAACGAAGAGGATGTGCTGAAAACCACTGTAGAAGAGGTTCGTAAAGTACTAAGTACTGACAGAGTGATGGTTTATAGCTTTAATGCTAATTACTCTGGAACTGTGATTGCCGAATCAGTTGTCCTCACCTATCCAAAAGTTTTACGATCTGAAATCCAAGACTTATATTTTGGTCAAGGCTATGTAAATGATTATCAGTCTGGTCGCGTTTTAGCAATAAATAACATTTATGAGTCTGGTTTGGCTGATTATCAAATTAGCCTACTCGAATCCTTTGCTGTCAAAGCAAATTTGGTAGCCCCCATTCTTAAGGATGAGCAGCTATTTGGTTTATTAATTGCACACCAGTGTTCTAAACCTCGTGATTGGCAACAATCTGAGATTGACTTATTTGGCCAAATAGCAATGCAAGTGGGATTTGCTCTCGACCATGCCAGACTCTTACAACGAATCGAAGCTGAAAGTAGGCGAAGTCAGTTACTAGTAGATATTACCCGCAGCATTCGCCAATCACTTAACGAAGAGGATGTCATCAAAACCACTGTGGAAGAGGTTCGCAAAGCACTGAGTGTTGACCGAGTATTGGTTTATAGCTTTTACGCTAATTGGTTCGGAGTTATAATTGCTGAATCAGTAGTTCCAGGTTATCCCAAGGTTTTACGGTCTAAAATTTACGACCCCTGTTTCACTGAAAACTATGTAGAAAAGTACCAGACTGGTCGCGTTGTCGCAACAAACAATATTTATAAGTCTGGTTTGGCTGATTGTCACATTAACCTGCTCGAATCCTTTGGTGTGAAAGCAAATTTAGTCGCACCCATTATGAAAGATGAACAGCTATTTGGCTTGTTAATTGCACATCAGTGTTCTGGTCCCCGTGATTGGCAACAGCCTGAAATTGATTTATTTACTCAGATAGCCATGCAAGTAGGATTTACTCTCGATCATGCTAGGCTTTTACAAGCGTATCAAGTTACTGAAGCTAACTCTAGTAAATAGCTTTGTACAAGAGGATACAATATGCTTCGGATAAATGAGGGAAAGAGGAAAAGAGGCAAGGGAGCAGGGAGCAGGGTGCAGGGTGCAAGGGGGAAGTCAAAGGCTTGATGCAGGTTCTTTTTCCCCTTTTCTCCCAGCAAGAACTGCTCCTTGTCCTCTTTTAACCCAAGTGTATTGGGCTTAGTGTAGTTTTTGACGAAGAAGCTGCTAGAGCGATCGCTAATGGTAAAATCCGATGTTCCTGAATTTGAATCCGAGCGTGAAGTGTTTCTGCTGTATCATCTGGCAATACTGGTACTGCGGCTTGCATTAATATTGGGCCACTGTCCATTTCTAAACAAGCTATATGCGCTGTACAACCAGTGATTTTTACCCCAGATGCCAAGGCTTGTTCTACACCATGAATTCCCTTGAAACTAGGTAACAAACTAGGATGGATATTGATAATTTTATCAGGAAAGGCATCAATGAAAACTGATGTTAACAATCGCATCCAACCTGCCAAAATCACCCATTCCACATCGTAGTGCTGCAATGTCTGCACAATTTTTTCATCAAATTCTTCTCGATTTTGATAGTTGCGGTGATTCAATAAAACTGCTTCTACACCTCGATTAGCTGCTCTTACGGCTGCTTTCGCCGAGGGGTTATTATAAATTAAAACTTGAATTTGGGCATTTAGCCGCCCATCTTGAATAGCTTGAGCAACTACATCAAAATTGCTGCCATTCCCAGAAGCCATAATTCCCAGTTTTAAAGGGGCGACTTGTTGGCAAATATCGCTAATGCTAGGAGAAACCAAGCTCAGGGTAGAATCAGGGCAAAGGGTCATAACAGCTAAGAGGAAAAATTATAGATGCCAAAAATATATACTAAGTTGTAGGTAAAGATTTAGCTCATAACTCGTCCAATTGATATAAGTGATATTCTAAAACTTGGTATGAAGAAAACAACACAGACATTAAAGCCGCAGAGAATTAGATCGCAGCATAGGTAAGTTAAATGGCGAAGGTAGCGTTGCTGATTGGGGTCAGTGAGTATGAGCCAGGGCTGAACCCCTTACCCAGTACAGTTAGAGATGTAGAAGCAGTGTGCGAGGTACTGCTGCATCCAGAGATGGGCGGATTTGCTGCGTCAGATATTCTCCTCTTAAAAAATCCTGAACGACAAGCTGTAGAAATGGCGATCGAAATGCTGTTTTCCAGTCGGCACAGGGATGATTTGCTGTTACTGTACTTTTCAGGACACGGCATTAAAGACGATCGCGGTAGGCTGTATCTGGCAACTCGCAACACCAGTAAGACATCGCAGGGCGAATTGATTCGCTCAACATCGGTGTCTGCCAATTTCATTCACGATCGCATGAGCGACAGCCGCTCCCGTCGGCAGGTGGTAATCCTAGATAGCTGCTTCAGTGGCGCATTTGCTGAGGGTATGTCTGCCAAAGATGACGGCACAATTGACATCCGAGAGCAGTTGGGCGGTGAAGGACGAGCTGTATTGACTTCTTCTACTTCAACTCAATATTCCTTTGAGCAAGAGGGGCAAGATTTATCGATTTACACTCGTTTTTTGGTTGAAGGTATCAAATCAGGAGAAGCTGATCGCAATCAAGATGAATTTATCTCCATCGATGAACTGCATGAATACGCCAGTCAGAAAGTGCGAGAAATTCAACCGGCGATGAAGCCGGAAATTTATGCAATTCGAGAAGGCTTTAAAATTCGACTGACAAAGGTGGCTCCAGGCGATCCCAGGCAGCGAGCGATACCGTAAAGAAGTAGCACGATTTATTCCTCGAGGCGAAATTTCCCTTGTTGGTCGTCACACATTAGATTATCAGAGGACTAGCTTGGGATTGGAGACAACTGAGGCGAAGGCGATCGAAGATGAGATATTAGAACCTTACCGCAACCAGTTCCGCGAAAAACTCCAGCAGTATCAGCAGGTGTTCACCGAACTACTGGAGCGACGAGACGAGACGATTACCGATCGCGATCGCCACGAGCTGCAAAATCTTCAGCAAATTTTGGGGCTGTGGAATCAGGACACGATGCCGATTGAGGCACAAGTAACCGCACAGTTTAAGACACATCAGCAAAACCTGCAAATATATCAGCAGGAGTTTACAACGGCACTGCGGCAAGAGTTTCCCCTAAGTGAAGCAAGCCGCGATCGCTTACGGCAAACCCAGCAGCAATTAGAACTTGCGGATAAAGATATTGCCGTGATTGAATCTCAGATTACGGCTGAGGTAGAGGCATATCACCAAAAACTCCAGCAGTACGAGCAGCTGTTTTTGACTGCGACGCAGCAGGAATATCCTCTGGGTGAGGTAACCCGGAATAATTTACGCCAACAGCAGCAGCGCTTGGGACTGACGGATGTAGATGTTGCACCAATCGAAGCGCAAATCACAACACAGATTGAAAGCTATCATCAAAAACTCCAGCAGTACGAGCAGGCGTTTGTGAAGGCGATGCAGCGCCAGCATTATCCAGATGAAGTGACGCAAAAGCAGTTGCAGCAAACGTGGCAAACTTTGGGGTTGAGTCAAGAGGATGTGAGAGCGATCGAGAGGCGGATTAATGCGGAGATTGAAACGCATCAAGCAAACTTGCGGCAATACGAGCAGGAGTTTACAGAAGCTGTTGGGCAAGAATATCCGCTCAGTGCTTTCAAACGCTCTCAACTAACACAACGTCATCAAGCGTTGAATCTGACTGCTCGGAATGTGACTGCAATTGAAAATCGAATTATTGCTGCGATCGAGGAATATCAGCAAAAGCTTCAGCAGTATGAGCAGGTGTTTAGAGAGTCGATGCAGTTTGAATATCCTCTCAGTGATGTTACTCGTAAAGAACTTAAGCACTTTCAACGAAATTTAAAACTAAATGATGCAGAAACATCTGCGATCGAAGCAATCATTATTCAATCATCTTCAGAAGCAGAATACCGGAAACAGCAAGAGACAGAAAAACAACAGCAACAACAAGAAGCTGTACGACTAAAGCAGCAGGAGGCAGAGAAACAACGCCAGCGAGAGGAATCAGAATATCGCCAAAAATTACAGCAGTATGAGCAGGAATTAATTAAAACAATTAAAGCAGGAAATTCCCTTGAAAGTAATGATGTTCGCCAGAGGTTAAGGCAACTTAAATGGACTTTAAGACTTATACACACGGATATCACTGCAATTGAAACCAGAGTTTTAGCAAGCCAAGAATTGATTAAACCTCCGATTCAGCAGCCAAGTTCTGCTCAACCCACTCAACTGACTCAAGAGCGAATAACCCGACAAAAGTTTTTGAAGTGGGCTGGCTGGGGAAGTATAGGTTTGGTGACAGCAGTAGTAGGTCGTGAAATTTTTAAGGGTCAATCATCGACAACTATCTCTGTAGCTGAACCTAAATATATTCCCCCTACTAAAGAAGCGTCTAAAGCATTTGGATTACCCTTGTGGACGGTTGAGTTTGAAACGGTAACGGTAGATCAAAAGGGACAGGTAATTAAACGAGATTCTAATAAGCAAGCTAAATTCTTTAAAGAAGACTTAGGCAATGGCATAACATTAGATATGGTTGAGATTCTTGCTGGTTCATTTAAAATGGGTTCGCCACCTGCTGAAAATGGTCAAACCGAAGCTGAAGAACCACAGCACACTGTAAATGTGCCTGCTTTTTTTATGGGCAAGTTTGAAGTGACTCAGGAACAGTACCAGCAAATAATGGGTAGCAATCCGTCCTACTTCAAGGGAGCAAAACGTCCTGTAGAGGAAGTGTCCTGGGATGATGCAGTGGAATTTTGCAGAAAGCTGAGTCAAAAGACTGGGCGTAAATATCGGCTACCTAGTAAAGCAGAGTGGGAATACGCCTGTCGTGGAGGAACAACAACACCATTTCACTTCGGGGAGACGATTACGACTGAGTTAGCTAACTATGATGGGAATTACACCTACGCTTCTGCACCGAAGGGCAAATCTCGTCAAGAAACAACAGAAGTTGGAAGTTTTCCACCCAACGCCTTTGGATTATACGACATGCACGGGAATGTTTTGGAGTGGTGTCAAGATAGTAGGGATGACAGCGATAAAGGAGCGCCTAGTGATAGAAGTCCCTCAATAGATAATAAATATGGTGTGAAGCGGGGCGGTTCCTGGATCGACGATCCTAAAGACTGCGGTTGTGCGTCCTACGTGTCCTACGACTATGATACTCGAGCCCGCGCGTTCAAGAACATCCACGGCGATGTTGGTTTTCGTGTTGTCTGCGCGGTTGGGAGGACTCTTTAGCCCTTTATACTTTAGTTCTTTTGCCCTCTACCCTTCTTTCCTTTACCCTTTTTGAGTGTAGCGGAGCGGAACGATCTAATTTTTTTCAAAAATAGGACTTACAAAGCACTCCAAGTAGAGATAATTATGAACCAAAAGCTTATGCAAGCGATGCCTCAGAAGTTCAGCTATTCCACAGTATCAATTTACTGACTATCGATGAGCTTCCATATATGCTCGCAGTAAAGTATTGATTTGCGTTTGATAACCCCGTCCTTGCGACTTGAACCACTCTAATACATCGCTGTCAATGCGTAACGTCACCTGTGCTTTATTTTTTGCCGCAGGTAAACCCCGTTTAACTGTAGCCTTAGCAAACAGTTCTGGTGTAATTTCCGGGCAATCTGATAAATCAATATCTTCATCGCTCATAGCATCAAGCCGTTGCCAATCAGTCTGAGATTTGCTCGAAATAGATTCGTTGCTCATATTTGGTTGCCTTTCTTGCAGAAATAATCCGCGTTAAATCATCACGCTCTGTATGGACAACAGCAACAACTCGCCCTTGCAAAAAGCCAAATGTGACGAAACGCTGCTCTGCGTAGCTGTAGCGATCATCTTCAACTGTTACCCTTCAGGTTCGGCAGTTCGCAACCGACGGAAACCGCCAGGACTGCGACTGCCTTACCGTGTCTCCATCAAATACTGCTGGGATATCGATAAAATCGATTCCGTGCTTGCGAAGATTAGTAAGACGTTTTACTTCATCCCATTCAAACTCCATCACCGAAACACAGCTACGCTTACCTGATTGTAACGACAAATTGTAGTTACAGCCACTTAGCCAAAGGGATCTGCTGGCTTGCTGAAATTGCCAGTTGCTGGTTATATTCTCCGGTATAGACAGTGAGAGCGATCGCACCTGCTGAACGCAAATTTTTCTCAATTCATCACCACTGATTTTTCTCGCTAAACTGAGCTACCTGAATCAATTTATCGAATATCCTGATGATTTCTACATTCCTCAATCTGTTGCTGAGGAAATCAGCGCTAAGTCAGATCCAGCTAGCCAATCCATTCAAATGCTAATCAACGTTGGTAAACTTGAAGTTCGTACATCCAGCCTTATAACCCTCCTCAACAGCTTAAATCAACGATTGGGTAAAGGAGAATCAGAAGCGATCGCTTTAGGGATTCAGTTGAATGCAGATTATGTTTTGGGGGACTTAAACCCCAAAGTTCGTTAAAACGATCTCAAATTCTCACAAATGATTTAAGACTGCTATATAAGCAACAGATACCTACAAGTCGTTTTGAGGTACTTCAAAGTCGTGTTGAGGTACTTGAAAATCGTGTTGAGGTACTTCAAAGTCGTTTTGAGGTACTTCAAAGTCGTATTGAAGTACTTGAAAATCGTGTTGAGGTACTCCGAAGTCGTGTTGAAGTACTTCAAAGTTTGTCGCACCGCAATCAAGTACAGAAGTGCGGGCTACACCTACGCTTGACTTTTAAAACAGTCACTACACATTTTTATTTTTTAGGCAAAACCTACGCAGTATTGCATCAAAATTGCTGCCATTCCCAGAAGCCATAATTACTGAGGCGACTCGGCATACATCACTAATGCTGAGAGAAACCAAGATAAGGGTAGAATCGGGGCGGAAAGTCATAATAGCTAAGAGGGAAAATTATAGATGCAAAAAATATATACTAAGTCGTGGTTAGATAATGATACAGCCGCCGCCTGGATTTTTCTCACACCAGCACTCATTTTGCTGGGCGTTTTTATCATTTGGCCGATCGCGTATTTGTTTTATCTCAGTTTCACTGCCGGTAGTTTCACATTAAAAGGTATTTATTGGATAGGTTTAAAAAACTATTGGCGCTTGCTACTCGACCCCGACTTCTGGCAAGTTCTGGGTAACACCTTTTATTTTACTGTTGCCACCATCATTCCCAGTTTAGTTATCTCTTTAGGATTGGCAGTTTTATTAAATCGCTCCATTCCTTTGCGGGGCATCCTGCGAAGTGCCTATTTTCTGCCTTCAATTATCTCACTTGTAGCAGCCGGGTTGGGATTTCGCTGGCTGTTTCAAACATCAGGGCCAGTTAACGGATTTTTAGATTTTTTTGGCATTCCAGCAATATCCTGGCTAGCAGACACATTTTGGGCAATGCCAGTAATTATTTTAATGAGTATTTGGAAACAACTCGGTTTCAATATGGTAGTTTTTTTAGCAGGGTTGCAAGCAATTCCTCCCAGTCGTTATGAAGCAGCAGATTTGGATGGAGCAAATGCTTGGCAACAATTTTGGTATATTACTCTCCCTGGATTGCGCCCTACTGTCATATTTGCAATCATCACTACTGCGATTTTTACATTGCGGAGTTTTGAGCAAGTTTATGTGATGACTGGCGGTGGCCCACTAAATTCGACTAATTTACTGGTTTACTACATTTACCAAGAGGCTTTTGGGCAATTTGATTTTGGTTATGCAGCCGCCGCAGCGACAGTGTTACTAGCAGTAACACTGGTACTCGTGTATTTGCAATTGCAAACTTGGGGAGAGGAGTAGGGAAGGCAGGGGAGCAGGGGAAGTAGGCGGAGGGGGGGAATTTTGGAAGTTGCTAAATCATCGCGCAAATATGCAATACCAAAAAATATAATGTATTCAATTAGAAACAGCTAGAGTTTTTACTTCTTATATAGGGTGCGATATTCCCAAGGATTTACAAATTTAGTATCACTCCAAATGCCAAGCCGTTCTTCCTTGGCCTTAGCTTCTGCTTGTTGAATTAAATCTTTACTAGGACATTTGTTTAAGTAGGGACGATACACTTTTGCTAAACCTTCTTGCAACAATACCTGTTGTACAAAAGTGCCATTTTTTAACCGGACTTCGGCAATTTTGCGTCCATAGCGATCATTATCAGTAATATTCAAAGTCACGCGATCGCCTCCTTGTTGCACCAGTTCTTGCACCCGTTGTTGGGCTTTCACACCCCAAGTAAATTGATTGCGATCGCTAGTGCGTTTGCTCTGCTTTTCTTTGTTAGTATGAGCTATTTCTGGCGCATCTAGACAAGCAAAGCGCACGGTAATATTTTTACCGTTAGTATCTTTCACTACTAAGGTATCGCCATCACTGACTCGCTCAACTGGTTCTCCAGAATTACCGATAAAGCGATTGCAGCCTATCAAACCAAAAATCAGGATAGTTGCACAAAGCCAAAATTGCACTGATTTAGTTAATTTCTCCATCCAAACTCACCTGGATTACCACATTACTTCTGTGGCATGATATTAGCAAAAAGACATTTGTGCCATTTCCTTAATTTGTCAAAGATGGTGTAGCAGTGCGACGCAAAACTGCTAAATCCTCCTCATCCAGTTCCACCTTAATTCCACTGCGAATCAGTTCAGCAAAATGGTCATTTGGCACCATAATACTTAGGGCATATAAGCGACCCAACCCGGTATTTTCAATAAAATGTATGTCGGTGGGAGGTACTAAAAAGCTGTCCCCCGCCTGAATTGGTACTGCCTTCCCATCACAGTGAGCGAGTCCTTCCCCTTTAAGGATGAAAAACATTTCCACCGCCGACTGATGCCGATTCGGGGGTTGCTTGCCGCCCACGTCAAAAATTTCTACACAAACTATAGGGGAGACGTCAGCACTTGCCCTATCGAACACGATCGCTAACCGATTCGTGGCATCGGGACTGATACGATATACCTGGTAGTCTTTGGGAGATTTAATTAGTGGAATCATACATTGAGTTACCTTTATAGTGAGTTCATTATCTCGCTTTCAGTTTCCTCTTCTAGGTTGCTCTTACGTCATGATTGCGATCGCGCAAAAGGAGGATTTGGGACTACTTCCAGTTTATGTCATAACCGCCTTGGCGGTTGCTATATAGAGGTTTTTGCTTGGGTGCGTTGGTCAGCCCCTTCCCTACGGGACGCACTCGCCTTCGGGGAAGTCACGCATTCATGCATTCAAAAATTTTGAAGCATTTTAAAACGGCTGATAGCGTATTGAAAAGTAGAGACCGTTTTCTTGCAGCGAGTTGCCCCGATCGCCAACTGAAATTAAGGGAATGCCGTAGTCTAGGTGCAACGATAAATTGGGGATAATCAGCCAGCGCAAACCCAATCCTAAACTGCTAATTGTTGCTGGGTCAGGGTCAATTTCTCGATTATTCCAAACAGTACCGATATCAAAAAAAGGCACTAACTGTAGTACTTTGGGGTCTGATGTAACGGGAATACGAACCTCCACTGAACCCAGAATGCCATTGTCGGCAACGAGTTGGTTTTGTCGGTAGCCTCGAACTGTATCGACTCCACCTACACTGAAGCGTTCTAAAGATAATAAAGAATCTGGGGTTAGCTGGGCATCAATTCGGGCTACTAGCAGATTTCTGGGTGATAATTGTTGCACCAACTGAAATTGTCCCAACCAGGAAAAGAATTGCCCGTCAGTACCAGTGTTGTTGATGGTTGCATCAAACGCATCTATCCCTAGACTGAATTGAGAGCGGGCGGCTAAGACTCTTCTAGTGCTGCGATTAACCCAATCTTGAGAAAACCGAATCACTGTAACTTTACTTTCTCCATTATCTTGCGAACCTTCTGTGAAGGAATAGGGAATATTGTCGAGTATATATGTTTGGCTGCGACGCAAGTCTAAGGATAGCAAAAATGCAAATTCACTAGTTGGTGTTCTTGTGATTGGCTGACGCAAACCAAGGGAATAGGTTTGAACCTGACTTCTGATACCTATATTCCGAAAATCTTCTTCAATAATGCGGCTATCGTCATTGTTATAGCGAAAGCTAAGAGTACCATTACGAGCATTTATAGGAATGGTATAATTGATGTCATAAAGGTTAAGTCCCTCAGTACGACCGTATTTCGCACTGAAGCGATCGCCAAATCCTAAGACGTTATCATGACTAACTTCTATGCTGCCTTGAATGGAACCAATGCTAGGAGATTGGTTGTTTTCTACGGCGATCGCAGTGTGAAAAGCGGGTGCTTCTTTGAGACTGACCCGTAAGATATTGCTCCCCGGAGTGCTACCTGCGGCTAACTCGGCATTCACCTGTTTAATAAGCGGATCGAGTTGCAACAGTTGTAAGGCTTCTTCTAGGCGTTGCTGGTTTAAGGGAGTAGACGTGGCACGTTCGAGGCGCGATCGCACGTATCCTTCTTGCAATTGCTTTAAACCACCGATTTCAATTTGCTCAAGTTTGCCCTCTACAACTTGAATTTTGACTATACCAGTGCTGAGGTCTTGATTGTTGGGCAAGAAGGCTCCAGAGGTGATGTAGCCGTTTCTAATGTAGAGTTTAATAATTGCCGAGCGCAGGTCGAGCAACTCTTCAAAGGTGACTAAGCGGTTCTCGTAGGGCTGGGTTAAGGCAGCAATTTCGTCATGCAAGACGGTATTTCCCAGCACTTCCACTTTTTTAATGAAGAAGCGATCGCTCGATGGAAAAGTAACTTCAG
>NZ_JBALFV010000007.1:0-8635 GCF_036916735.1 Nostoc sp. | reverse complement strand
TGATGCCGTAAACATTCTTTCGTTTCCTGAAATTGAATCAGCCATCCGTCACTTTAAGCCAAATCATCCAGTAGCCGTCATCCACGAAGGACTTTATCATTACCTTTCAATGGAAGAAAAGGAGAGGGCAGCACGCAACATTCATTCGGTTCTTTCCCGCTTCGGTGGCGCGTGGATCACTCCTGATTTTCTAACAAACGCTGAACATGAAGGACGTTTACAGACTCACTCAGAATTGCAGAATATCGCGCAAGGAGTCCAAGACACAACGCAGCGTGATGTGCACAAAACAGGCTTTGATAATCAACAACAAATTGTGGACTTTTTTTCACACTTAGGTTTTAGGAGCTGCATCTCTCCACAAATAGACGGAAGTTATCAGCTAACTGCAATGCAAAAATTAGACATATCTGAAGCCGAGTTCAAAAACTATAAGTCCCTGAACTTTAATATTTGGACATTAACAGTGGAATAGTGAGGGCATTGAGCCGAGATGTTTTTCAGAGGGAACAGGAAACCCACACTTTTAAGTGTGGGATTGAAAAAAAGGACGCCGTTTTTCTAGCGCTTTGCGTCTTTGATTGGGGACAATCCGCAGAAATTACGTTTCAAACTATATTTCCCCATTTGGTGGTGTTGTTTCTTTTACAAGACATTGAACACCTAAGAGAACAGACACTTAGTCAAGGGATTGACATTAAAATTTCCAGGTGCAAGATGTGAGTTAAGGGATTACTACAAAATTTTTTTAAGGAGTTAAAAATGTACACAACATCTCAATCTGATCCTGTCCGCTTGGAAATATTCAAAAATCTCTATCAATTTATCGCCGAACAAATGGGAATTGTTCTCCAAAATACGGCAACATCTGTGAATATCAAAGAAAGGCTAGATTTCTCCTGTGCTATTTTTGACTCTTCGGGATTATTAGTTGCTAATGCTCCTCACATTCCTGTACATTTAGGCTCAATGAGTGAAAGTGTCCGCAGTTTAATTAACGAAAAACGCGACACCCTAAAACTGGGAAATGTCTATCTATCTAATAATCCCTATAATGGTGGAACCCACCTTCCTGATGTCACTGCAATTACCCCTGTTTTTCTAGAGAGTCCTGAAAATACTTTATTCCCTACTCCCATCTTTTTTGTTGCTTCTCGTGGACACCAAGCGGATATCGGTGGAATTACTCCCGGTTCAATGCCTCCCCACAGTACCACTGTAGAAGAGGAAGGAATTATTTTTGATAATTTTCTCTTAGTTGAAGAGAGCAGTTTTCGAGAAACAGCAGTAAGACAACACCTTTCAAATCATACTTATCCTGCTCGTAACCCTGACCAAAATATCGCTGATTTTAAAGCACAAATTGCCGCAAATGAACGGGGAGTGCAAGAACTTCGTAAAATGGTTTCCCAATACAGGCTTGAGACTGTTCAAACTTACATGAAGTTTGTGCAAGCTAATGCTGAAGAGTCGGTGAGAAAGGCTATCAATCTTCTTAAGGATGGCTCATTTGTTTATGAAATGGATAATGGGGCACGAATTCAAGTTCAAGTGATGATTCATCCAGAAAGTCGTAGTGCTACCATTGATTTTACTGGCACTTCTCGGCAACTAAATAGTAATTTTAATGCTCCCAAGGCTGTAACTCAAGCCGCAGTCTTATATGTCTTTCGGACTTTGGTTGATGATAATATTCCACTTAATGCCGGATGTCTTAATCCTCTAGAAATTATTATTCCGGTTGGCTGTATGCTGAATCCAACTTATCCAGCAGCAGTAGTAGCGGGTAATGTCGAAACCTCTCAAACCATTGTCGATGCTTTATATGGCGCTTTAGGTGTCATGGCTGCTTCTCAAGGAACAATGAATAATTTTACTTTTGGTAATGAGCAATATCAATATTATGAAACTATTTGCGGCGGCTCTGGGGCAGGAATTGATTTTGATGGAACTGATGGTGTTCATTCTCACATGACTAACTCCCGTTTGACCGATCCAGAAGTTTTAGAAACCCGTTATCCTGTACTTTTAGAAAGCTTTAATCTTCGTCCCAATAGCGGCGGTAAAGGGCAATATTCCGGTGGAAATGGAGTTGTCCGTCGCATCTGTTTTCTAGAACCCATGACAGCTAATATTCTCTCTGGACATCGGGTTATTCCTCCCTTTGGATTAAATGGTGGGGAAGCCGGAATTGTCGGACGCAACTGGATACAACGCCACAATGGAATTGAAGAGAATTTAGACAGCACAGCAACAGTAGAGATGAAACCTGGAGATGTTTTTGTGATAGAAACTCCTGGAGGAGGCGGATTTGGTAAAGTCTCATATTTGCGTAATTCGTAATTAAGTGGGTAGGCGTAAATAATTATTTAGGATTACTTAGGTAATAGTGCCATAAAAGTCTTGCCGCAACTGCTCGCCACGGTTGCCAAATCTGTGCGATCGCTTCTAGTTGCACTGGTGTTGGACGCGTCGCCAAGTTTTTGAGTTTTTGTAAAGCGATCGCGATCGCTAAATCGCCTTTGGGAAAGACATCAGGATGTTGCAGCGCCATAAGCAAATAAATATCAACTGTCCAGTCTCCGATCCCTTTGAGGCGCTTTAACTCAGTTCTAATAATAGTTTCGTCCATTCTTTTCAACTTGCTGAGGTCAAGCTGACCACTTGCGATTGCCTGAGCCAACCCACGACAGTATAAAATCTTTTGCCGACTGAATCCAATCGCTCTTAATTGAGCATCATCTAATACCAGAAAGTTTTCTGGTGTTAAAGTTACAACAACCGCACATAGACGATTAAATACAGCTCTTGCAGCCGCTACGGAAACTTGCTGTTCCAGAATGATGCACAGGAGCGTTGCAAAACCCGCTTCTCTTTGCCACATCGGTGGAGGCCCCAGTGTTTCTAAAATCCGAGCCAAATCGCGATCAAGTTTGGCAAGCACCATTAAACCACGGGTAAGACTTTCTTCAGTCAGCGATTCTAGTTCAGGTGTTTGAGTCATCTTTGAAAAAGGGAGTAGGTAGAGACACAATTAATCGCGTCTCTAGTGAGTGGGGAAGAATTCTTTTAATCAATCTCGCGCGGTGCGTTTTGATTCTTGTGTAAGCAGTTTTTGTTTGCGCTCAATTCCCCAATGATAACCACCAAGACTGCCATTACTTTGCAGAACCCGATGACACGGTACAATCAGCGCGATCGGATTAGCTCCACAAGCATTACCTACAGCGCGGACTGCCTGGGGTTTGGCAATATTACAGGCAATATCAGTATAAGTGCGGGTTTCGCCATAGGGAATTTTTTGTAATGCTTCCCACACTTGTTTCTGAAATGCTGTCCCACGGACATCAAGTGGTAAATCAAGATGTGCCTCGTCTCCTGCAATGAAGTCGAGGATTGCTTGTATCCATTCCTTGTGTGTGTGGTCATCACGTATGATCTGCGCTTGGTGAAATTCCTGATTCAAAATGTGTTCAAGCTTGTCTGCTTCATCACCTAGTTTAACGGCACAGATACCCTTCTCTGTTGTTGCCACAAGCAAATATCCTAGTAGACATGGAGCGATCGCATAGACAATGCTGATTGTCTTTCCAGCTTGTTGGTAAGTCTTTGGTGTCATTCCCAGTTGTTTAGGTGCTTTCTCATACAGTTGGCTACTTGAACCATATCCCGTGTCGTAAACTGCATGAGCAATTTCTTCCCCTGAATGAAGACGCTGCTTCAATCGTTGGCTACGCAGTGCATCTGCATATTGAAAAGGGGATACGCCAATTATTTGCTTAAATATCCTTTGTAGATAACTGGGACTCATTTCAACTTCAGAACATAATTCCGAGAGGGTTGGGATGCGATCGCCTTGTGCTTCAATATATCTACATACTGCTAAGACTTTCGCTGTATTTGGAACTGTTTCAAATTGTGGCTGACAGCGCTTACAAGGTCGAAAACCTGCAATTTCAGCCTCTTGTGCCGACTGGAAGAAACAAACTTGATTGCGATTTGGTCTGCGGCTAGGGCAAATAGGTCGGCAATAAACGCCTGTAGAGCGAACACCGTAGAAAAACTTGCCGTCAATTGTGGGATCTCGACTCAGAACTGCTTCCCAGAGGGTTTTCTCTAAAAGTTGTGTCTGTTGTAGTTGCATTGATGCCTCCTCTGCCCTTTCTGGTAAATGACCGGGCGATCACTACGTACTAAGTTTGATATCACACTATACTAAATATATTCAAAAACTAATTTATATCTGATTGTTGCGATCAAAGTCGGCTGTGTTTATGCAACTACGGCTAAACGATCTTACGAGCGATGTTCTCGTTGCGACGCCGAATAACCCGTCGTAGACATCGCATTTGATTTACTAGAATAATTTCTGATTAATTATGCCAGCGTTGTAAAGTAAGCAAATTAGTCACAAAATTTCCGCCAAATCTAAAACATATCCTAACAAAACATCTTCTCCCGATAGAGTTTTAGGACTTTGGAAAATCTCAACTTCTCGATTAGGTTTTGATAACTAGCGGTAAACACTCGCTGGCGTTCTGAATTATTCTTAAAAAAGGAACTTTTGTGTTCTAGTTTAGAATATACCAAACACTATCACTCTCATCACTTTTGGATAAAATACGATATCTTTTTTCAATCAATTCTATAATTTTTGGAAACTTTTCTTGAATTAAAGCGTGATAATTATTAGTAATAAATATATAAGGAGGCTTGGATGAATCTAATTCCTCTAAAAGTTGTGGCCATTGCTCAGATAAAAATAATTCAAGTGACCATCCATTTAGTGATGTTGCTTGAGTACGACCAGATAAATAATAAATAGACGGGTCACCAGCAACAAAAATTGCACCAGATAAACTTCCTGGTTGAGAGAGAAAGCCAATCTCTGAACGAAGTAATTTATAATCTCCTTTAAATACAGTCTGATATTTAAATCGTGTATCTTCAGTTAAAGCAAAATTATTCTTCACTAGAGCGATACTTTTAATTTGAAAATTCCATAATAAAGGTGATAAAAACAACAATGACACCAAAATTTTAATTATTGGTGAACTTAATCCTTTGAAACGCTCCCATAATATATCTAAACCTTTAGTTGCTAAAATACCTGTAGGTACAAATAATAGTAAATAATGATAGTTCCAAAGTGACCTAATTTGTATATAAATAACACCCAGCCCAAAAATAAACCAAACAATCAATAACAAGGTCAATAAGTTTTTATTCTTACGCAATGAAACATTTACTGCAACAATAGCCATTACAACTAAAGTGATAAAATTCTTTAAAAACCATAAGTTTCCAGAAATTAACTTAGATTTATCCAATCTGCCATTAGCAACCACCTGACTTGGATATACAAAAAATGTCTTATATACAATTGCTAAACTATCAAATGAGGCAAAATAGCTGGCAATAAGTAAAATAGGAAAGAGAACTCCTAGAAAAATTGGCAGGCAAATTTCAAGAATAATTTTTTGAGTTTTTTGATGTTTTATCAATATAGAATGAAGTAAAGCAGTTAGCCAAAAACAAAGTATTATAGGTAAAAAGATTAATTTAAATATTAGGACGATTCCACCCATTAAGCCTGAGATGAAAATTTGAATAAATCTCTGTTTTCCTTCATGATTAAAAGATTCATAAGTTAGCCAAAGACATAAAAATAAAGGAAAACCAACTAGCCCTTCTACTTGAGTAAATTGCTTATGATATGAAACAATATAGTAAACACCAACCGTTAACAAAGGTACTAAACTTGCTATTATCTTATGCCGAAAATAACTTTTTAGAGTTAGCTGTAATGTAAAAGAAAAAAGCATCATGTAAATAAGTTCAAAAATATGGATGCCAATTTCATTAAAACCAAATAAATTTCCTGCTAAGAAATAAAAGTAATAAATTCCAGGTTGCTTTAGATCCCAAAAATCTCGATAGAGTACCTTTCCTTGTTGCATCTCCAAAGCACCTATTGTAAATAGTGCTTGATCTCCTGAAAATGGAAAAGGTAAATTTATCAAACCAATTATGAGAACAAAAATCAAAACTAAAAAGTCAACTTTATTTAATTTAGGAAGATTAATCATAAAAATTTACTTCTAAGCTGTTACGCATTTAAATTGTATATTTACTCATACGGGTTGTCATTAGTCATTTGTATTTAAAAGGACAGATGACCATTGACTACATGACAGTCTTAATAATTGCAATGTACAATCTAGACGCGCATTCGCATAGTAAAAGGGACTGGGCACTGGGGATTAGGGACTTGTACTGCACTTTGACTACGCTCAGGAACCGCGACTTGTACTGAGCCTGTCCTGAGTTCAGCCCGAGCGGAGCCGAGGGGCGTAGCCGACTTGTACTGAGCGGCGTCGAAGTAAGGGTACAGCCGAAGTAAGCCGAAGTATTGGGGACTGGGTGTAAAATCAAAAAATTATCGTGATTGCTCTTACAGGACTTACGCAGCAATGATTAGTCATTGCGACCGGAAGGCAGTGTAGGGAAGCAATCTCGTCAAGACTGGGATTGCTTCTCTTACGAGACGCTTTGCGTAGCTTGCTTCTTTGAAGGAGTACGCTCCGCTCGCAATGACGAAAATATGTTGCTTTTGCGTAAGTCCTATCTTACCCACTACCAAATTTAAAAAACTTTTCCTAGTACCCAGTACCAAAGCGGCGTTCGTTCCGACGCTCGTTCCTTACTAACGCTAGGCTATCGCTAACGCTGCGCTATCGCCGCAATTAGTTGATTTATCTAAGAGGTATTATCTCAGACGACAAGCAAAAGCGATGTCTACGACGGGCTACGCCTACACTCTTAAAGTTGAAACTGTGAAAACTTAAACCTTTGCAGCTAAGATTACTTCATCTATAAGAAAGGCTTAAGTTTTTCTTGCAAATGTATAAGTCGTTGCTGCAAACGCTTAATACTTTGCAACAAATGCTTTTCCATGTATAAGAAAGGCTTAAGTTTTTCTAGCAAAGGTATAAGTTGTTGCTGCAATTGTTTAATACTTTGCAACAAATGTTCTTCCATGTATAAGAAAGGCTTAAGTCATTGCAACAATTGTTGTAACGAACTTATTAATCTATTTAATACCTGGAATAAAATATAGTCTAAGTGAAATTAACTAAACCTCTAGAGATGCGATCGCAATTGATTTGCTATATTTTCCCATGACAATCGGAAATGCTGTGGTATAAAACAGTACTATTAACCTAGTAGCAGAGATGGATTATGGCACGTCGGAAAAGAAATTCCAGCGTTTTAGAACGAGCCGATCGCCGGATTGAAAGTTTACAATCTATCAGTGTAGAACTTGACTTTGGACAAGGATTGACTATACAAGCTTACACCATGACAATTAACGATCTCCGGTCTAAGCTTGCTGCTTACAACACTGCGTTATCTACCATTGATAAACTCACAGATGACGTGAATAACGCCGAAAAGGCGGTAATAGCGATATCAGAAAAAATGTTACTAGGAGTTGGCAGCCGTTACGGTAAAACCAGCCCAGAATACGAGATGGCGGGTGGTGCGCAACGAGGTAATACCAAGAAGAAGCAAAGCGTAATAGGCAATTCCAAAGTTACCAATTCTTTAGTAGCCGATTCTGTCCAGCTTTCTTCTGTAAATGGATCTATGAATGGGGTATCGGGTGCGATCGTCAGTTGAGTAAAATCCAATAGTCAAATTACCCCCCTTAATCCCCCCTTTCTAAGGGGGGAAACAGGAATCTAGTTCCCTCCCCTTTGCAAGGGGAGGGTTAGGGTGGGGTAAAACCTTGGTTAATCAACTATTTCAGACTTGTGCATAGACCGTAGCCTTGGCAAGAGAAGTTAAGGGGGATCGAAAATCTAGGTAGTACATCAAAAAATTTTGAAATGCTTATCAGATATTCTTCAAGTTGAGCGCAGTCTGCCACTTACTTCATTTGTAGGATGGATATCATAAAAAGGATTGAGCGTTTTATTGTGTAGTATATAAAAGAGCACTTAAAAGTCCTCGGTCAATTGACTACTATGGTTGCAGACCACAGCATAGATTTTCAAACGTATCTAGAATCTCTGAGCGAGGATGATACATATAAAGATTGGCAAGATTTGTACACGCCAACTGATGCCATAGACCGTTAAAGACTTGAACCCAAAAAATCGCGCAGACGCTTAGATTTAAGTTTGATGGTGCAAATAGTACCAGAGAAACGAGAAGGTGAAGCACCAGACAGAGAAAAAATTGAACGGTTGAATATCCTCGAAGGGTTACGGAAGTATGCACCCGTCCATGTATTGCTAGTAGGAAAACCAGGTTCAGGTAAATCTACAGCTTTAGAGCGTTTGTTGTGGGAAGAAGCTCAAAAGGGGAAACAAAGAGAACCAAATCAAAAAATTCCCGTACTAGTAGAGTTAAGGCGCTACAAAACTTCGGTGCTAGATTTAATTCGGGACTTTTTGACTCGCTATAACTTAGACCTCAAGAGCGAAAAGATTGAAAATCTACTGTTTACAGGGCAATTTTGGCTGAGCGAAGTCGGAGGGCTGAGCGAAGTTGGAGGGCTGAGCGAAGTTGGAGGGCTGAGCGAAGTTGGAGGGCTGAGCGAAGTTGGAGGGCTGAGCGAAGTTGGAGG
>NZ_JBALFV010000006.1:0-14049 GCF_036916735.1 Nostoc sp. | reverse complement strand
AAATCAGCCGCTATAAAGATTTAGTGTATCTAATTTCTGGCTACCCTAATTTTTCTCTCATCACAATAAATTAGCCCTGCCCCAATAGGGGGTAAAAGAAGGTTATGAGCAAGCTTTTTTAACCGCCTATTTAGCTATTCCTGTGCAACCCAAGTACCATGAAATCCATAAGGCACTCGTTGAGGAATTATCACCCGCGCTACAGGTTCAGCAGTCACATCTTGGGCATTCACCACTACTAATTCTGAAGTATCTGAACCCTCATCGTGAACGAAAGTCATCAGCCAGCCATCATCCTCAGCCGTTGCACTAGGACGCGGTGCAAACACAGCTTCACCGCCATAGCGCCCCTCTTTGAATTCGTGGGTTTGGGATTGTCCATTGCTGAAGTCGTACTTAATAATACCTTCAAATAAAGGTAGGGGATGATTGGCCATTTTGTTAGTGTAGCCATATCGGTTTTGTCGCCCCAATAGGTTTTCATTGATGCGGGGAAATTCAGAAGCTATATCATGTAACATTTCTTCGCGTACTGTCCCTGTGTTGAGGTTAAATCGCCAGCCATGCAAGCGCGGGATATTTCCTTCTGGGTCGCCTTGCGAATTATCTGAACTCAAAACAGTAGTAGAACTCATGCGACAAGCAATCAGCACTACTTCATCTCCCTCTTCGTAAGCGTTGAGGGTATGGAAGACGTAGCAAGAGGAACTCTCAAACCATCGGATATTACTGTTGTTACCGTGACGTGGTAGAATGCCAAAACGACTTGGGCGATCGCGCTCAAACATCATCACAGGTTCTCCCCGTTGCGCTCTTTCTGGGTTAATAGTCAACGGCAAATCCATAAAAATGGTGTAGTTTTCAGTAATGGCGAAATCGTGCATCATTACCCCCATTGGCAGGTCAATTGGCACTGTCCATAATAGTTCGCCTTGTGCTGAAACCACACTATATTGCAGGTACGGTGGCGCAAAGAAAGAGTAGCCAAAGAAGATCATTTCACCTGTAACCGGGTCTACTTTGGGATGGGCTGTGAAAGCAGAAACCAGCTTGCCATTGTAGGTATACTCGCTAATAGTTTCTAATTCAGGAAGCTTGATGGCGTGAGGTTTACCCCCCTCATTCAGCGCCAACATCTGACCTGCGTGCCACACTAAAGCAGTGTTGGCAGTATTTTTGTAACCACCGTGAGGATTATCCATTTTTGGTGGTTCTAACAACCCACTCCAGAGAGCCTTACCCGCTTCTCGTTCTTTTTTCCATCCGGCTGTCTGGACGTAGCGGTTACGATAAGTGGCTACACCATTGCTAATTTGCACACCATGCAACATCCCATCCCCATCAAACCAGTGATATTCACCGATGGGTTTCCATTGAGGGTTAGGGCCATTTCGGACAAACATCCCCGATATGTCAAGGGGTAATTCACCGATGATTGACAACTTATCGGTGGTGATTTCTTCATGAACTGGAGCAAAATTGCGATCAAGATAAGGATTGATTGCTGTTGTTACCATTGGCTTGATATATAAGAGTTACAGAAAAACGAGCTATTAGTCTATCGCAAAAGTTTTGCTGGGTTTGTAGTAAGCACTGAAGTGATTAAAAATCCAGGACTTTAATCCTGACTACGAACTTTTTCACCCATCGTAACTAATGGGACAGACACTAGAGCCAACAGCTTAGTGTCTTTGAGATGCTGGAGGTTGTGATGAAAACGCCCCATAGTATATGGTCTAAGCCTGTGGACGTATCTAAACAGAAGATAACCAATCATTCTAAAGAAGACGGTTGAAACAGGAATCTTCGTCGTTTTAGTGCTAGGAAGTGTCAAAGAATCTGGTAATTTGAATAAGGCTTTTCGTGAGTGAGAACATTGAGAGCTATCTTTAACCAATCAATATAAGTCTGTTCTCTTCGGATCACCAACTCTAGCACAAGCCTTTGCATTACTTGCTCACGGTTGGCAGACTCATCACCAAGTGATGGTAAATCGATGATTTCACATTCAGCAAGCTTTTTGCCTCGAGCCGCCAATTGTTGTTCTAGTAGGTAAATGATCGTTTCATTCGGCAACTGATTTGCAAAATGCAACTGGGCAAGCATTGGTTCTCGTACAGTCGGCAAAGGCTGATGAGTTCCAAGCCATCGGGCGAATTCGGCTTTCCCTGGCTCCGTTACGCTGTAGACTTTACGGTTGGGGCGATCGCGCTGAATCTCAATTGTACAGGTAATCCAGCCTTGCTCAACTAGCTTATCGAGAGTTCTGTAAATTTGTGCCTGGTCTGCTGGCCACAAATGGGCAATGCATTGATCAAAGCAGCTCGTTTTAAGGTCATAGCCCGTCATTTCTTGCTGCTGAAGAAGACCTAGAATTACGTATGCTAGCGACATTAAGACAGTTTTCCCATAATTGATATTTTCTCGATAGGTTCCACATTATGTACTTCTTATAAGTTTATGCTAATATATGAGTAATCAAATATAAGATCCAACAGTTATAAAAAGATATGTTAATTGTCATGCGTCTTAACAAGGAAACCGAATAGATGAACTGAGGTTGGGCAGATGGCTAATGATGCTGTTTGCACAAGACAGTGAGGAAGTGGCGATGTATGTTGAGTTCCGCTCCCGTAAACCTGCAGGATCTTGCTACGCCATCATTGGATATGCTACTCATCGCTAGCATATCACTCAACCAACCAGTGGTTCGCTACAGTCTATTTGTGATAAATACTGACGCAGCAATTATTTAAGCCATTGAAGACTATCGTAACGAAAGGATGGGTAACATTGACTTCTAACACACTTTCACAAAGAATACGTCAACATCAATATCTGCGTGATTTACGAAATAAATTACTCCACCTTCATAAGATGTTGTTGGATACAGAACGCATTGCCTACGAGCAGGTTAGTGGACGAGTATCAAGCGGAGAACTTCTTCAGCTAGTTATCGCTCATGAACAATTTGCTTGGCTACATCGCATTTCTGAGATGGTTGTGCAAGTTGATGAAATGCTCGAAGCAGATGAACCGATAGCAATGGAGGACTTTGAAAAGTTGATTGCTGATGTGCGTACGCTGATTATACCGTTAGAGACGGGCAATACCTTCGAGAGAAAGTATTACAACGCTCTCCAGCGCGAACCTGGTGCTGTATTAGCACATGCGGAAATATCAAGATTCCTCACGTTAAAGGTTTAAGGTAGCCCTGTCAAGGTTACAAGAGGCAAGGGAGCAGGGGGCAGGGGGCAAGGGGGAAAGACTGAAACGGAGCTTGTACTTTGCCCTAGTCAAGCGTCCTGAAAGAACGGGGCTTCTCTTCGAGACGCTTCGCGAACGTACCCAAGGTAAGCTTTGCTTTACGCTCTTGAGAAGGGCTTGCTCCCTGCTCCCTTCCCCTCTGCCTCTTCTGTGATTCGCACTGAACAATATCAAGGGGCATTGCTCCCAGTTTCCGAATCTGATTTTAGTGAAAATTATGCACCAATAGCTATAGCAGTTGTGGCTCAAGCTATTGCTCATCCACTGCTGAGTTGTGCTTGTACCTGAGTAAAAGAAACCTCTCCCTGGTTTTACTATGCAAAACCGCTCCTCTTCGACTCGGAGAAGTTTGTTAAACTCGCTGTTTCAGCAAGTAGGCACAGCTACTTTCGCGTGTTTGTTAACGTAGTCTACAAATAATTGCTTCAGCCGAGGACTAACGCCAGCGTGTTCAAAGAATCCAAAACCCAGATTCTTAGCTTTTGCCAAAGTTTCTTCTGGTGTTAATCCTTCTTGGATAGCGATACTTAAGAGCGCAATTCCAGTTGATCGCATCCCGGCTGCACAATGCACCACTGCTGGTTTAGGAATTTCTTGGAGTGTCGCAAGGATTTTCGTAATAGCCTCTTCATTTAAATTTTTTAAATCCACCTTGAGTGGAACATTCGTATAATGCAGCCCCAATGCTTCTGCTACTTTTTGCTCATCCTGGGAAAATCCTAGCTCATCTGGCGATCGCAGATTTAAAACGGACTTAAAACCTTCTTGGATAGCTTGCTCAAGCTGTTTTGGTATAACTTGTCCGGTTGTTGTCAAGTTTTCGTTAATCTGTATGGCGTTGATCACATTCACTCCTTTTCAATTTCTAATGGCTTCCAGCTTGGTAAATAGTCGAATCACCAAGCTTTAAGAAGATATTCAAATAACCACCGTAAAATTAGCCAAATATCAAAATATATTGCTTGATTACTTCAAAATATTTCTTTTGAAGTTGGTTATTTTATTGCTTTATTCATAATATACGGTTTATCGATAGAGTTAATGTAAATTGAAAACTATTATATTTTTTACGTATAAAATTACCGGAACTTATAGTTTAGGAGTTGTCATCGATAAAATTACAGGCGGCGATCAGTGGTTATCCCTAAAGTTCGCGTGCGGCTGTACTTGCTTGCGTTATAGATGCGAGTCAAAATTTTCAGGATATCAAACAGCAAATTTTTCAGTGAGTTATGACTCAATGGCAAACTGCTAAGATCAGTAAAGTAGCTAAAAATTTGGCTAGTTGACGTGTTGCAATGTCTACGATGGTCACTGACTTGTACTGAGCATCTCGACTACGCCCTTCTCTACGAGAAACTGCGCCCTAAGCGTAGCTATGCCGCAGGCTTTACGACTACGCCCCTCGGCTTTGCCCTTCTCTTCTTAGGCTGCGCCTTAAGCGTAGCTATGCCGCAGGCTTTACGACTACCAAGAGGACAAGCTCGGGCTGAACTCAGGACAAGCTCAGGACAAACTCAGTACAAGAATTTCTCATAACATACTAAAAAGTCAAACAGGCATGTAATTTGAATACCAATCCTGAACCTATGAGCGTTAACGAAATATTTCTGCGGCCTGCCCAAGAAACAGATGCGTGGGTGCTAAGTGCAATTCATATTGCTGCCATCAAAGCTCTGCCTGCAACTTTCTACACCCGAAAAGAACTTTTAGCTTGGCGTAATAACCGTGACAAACCTGATGGTTCAAATATCTTGAAGAGCATGAAAGTGGAAACTTTTTGGGTTGCGATCGAGGGAGATTTTGTAATAGGTTTTGCTAGTTTTATTGTTGATGAACTAATTGGGCTGTATGTCCATCCTAAATATCAAGGTAAAGGGGTCGGGCGTGCTTTAGTTCAACATTTTTGCAACGAAGCGACTAATCAATGTATAAATAAGGTAATTACAACTGCTAGCCTCTATGCCGAAGGCTTCTATTTACGACTGGGATTTACTGCCATCCAAAGAGCACCTCATTATTTAAGAAGTGGAATAGTTGTCCCAGTTACTAAAATGAGTAAATTATTAGCTATTGCACCGAAATAAATTTGAGCCAATATAAGATTTTAAATAAATTTAAAAATGTTAGTATTAAGATTATTTATCTTCAAATTGCGACAGTTTTTTTCAAATAACATATCATGAAAATAAGTATTTGCTAGCATAAATGAATAAAACCATCCGGTCATCAACTCTCACCCGTAGACGTTTGATAGAAGCCGCCTCGCAGGTATTTGCTAGTTTAGGTGTTCAAGGAGCAACAACCCGTGAAATAGCTCGTGTTGCTGGTGTGAATGAGGTGACTTTATTTCGCCACTTTGCTAGCAAAGAACAACTTTTGGGAGCAGTTATCAAAAACGCCTTGGTACTCCAAACAGAAGCCCTTGTATACCCCCAAGCGTGGACACAGAATCTAAAAATTGATTTAATACAGTATGCCCATCTTTACAATACTATGCTAGAGGCGCAGGAAGACTTAATTCGTACCTTCATTGGAGAAGCCAAACGTCATCCTGAGGAAGCGAAACAAGTGATTCAAGAAGCTGCCAAGCCTTTAGGGGAAAAACTAGTAGCTTACTTGCAATCAAGTCAGAGACTAGGCACTGTCAGAGCAGACCTTGATCTATTCCCAGCAGTTGATATGTTTAAAGGAATGCTATTAGCTGGAATGCTATGTCGTAGTGCAAATTTCAATCAAGGCAGCTATAGCTGTGAGGACTATATAGAAACCTGTGTAGATATTTTTGTGTGCGGTATTAGCGCCACTCCCCTCTCAGTTGTTAATACGATTGTAAACCATGATTTTTGAAGGTAAGTTATTTCTGCGTGGCTCCCTAGCAAAACTACTGATGAGGCAACAACTTTAGCGATCGCTACTGAATACAATTTATGTTCAATCGATATTAATAGTAATTAAAATTCACCAACCTATTTATAAAAATAATAAATATATATGAAATTGAAAGGTAAAGTTGTCAGTGGTTTAGGAAACTTTTCTTACTGGATTGAGAAACTCCAAAAATATTACTTGAGAAAAACGGGAATGAAATTCTTTCCTGGAACTTTAAATATTCAACTAGAACAATCTTACGAGCTTCCAAAAAAGGTAATTCGTCTGGAAAAGGAAGAATATGGAGGAACTGTTTCTGTTAGCATTGTTCCCTGTCAGATATTTAGCAGAGATGCTTTTATCTTAAGAACAGACAAAAATAACACTGACAGTGGAGATCATCCAAAAACAATTATTGAGATAGCTTGCGACGTTAAACTTCGGGAGCTATATAACCTGAAAGATAATGATTTAATTGAAGTTGAGATTCACGATGTCAGATAAATCTGACCACGATCGCCTTTTAGAAGCGATTCGTTGGTTAGAAACTGAACCCTATATATTGGGGATGAGCGCTCAGATCATGGCTGTTGCCCGTAAATAGGGGATAAAGTAGAGCGCTCGCTACTAACTAAAAGCGCTTGTTGTTTTGCCAACACTTGTTTACGTAACAAAAGTAATTGTCTGTCTTTAATACCTTCTGCCATCAACCCCTCGACAGTTTTGATCAGATAATCAGCGCAGGAACCCAATTTTCCAGATGCGGTGGCAATACTATTTACAGTGGTTGTTAATGATATCTGATCAGCGTACCTGGGATGTTGGCGATTGGCAACAAAGGCGATCGCTTGGAATTCTTGCGTACCATCAAACACTTTTATCCAACGAGCAACGTAGACACCACCCAACATCTCCCGGCGCCAAATAAGTAATAATTCGGATGGGACATCAGCAGCCGCAATGCGATAAATAATACCACGACAACTACCGCCTCGATCAAGTCCTAAGAGTAATCCCGGATTTTCTGGAGTACCACGAGCGAGGATCATCCATGTACAGAAGCACCGATGCCAACCATAAATGATCCCAGCACGGCGCTCGACGTATGTGATTAAGGGATTCCAAATCAGCGAACCATAGGCAAATATCCAGATATCAGAATTTGGCGGTTGCTGTTGTAATGTTTCATGGAGCGATCGCTGTAACTCATCTTCGCTCAGAGTAGTTAGTTTTATTCCAGAGTGTGATGCTTCTAATAGCCTTGTCTGTTCATTTCCAGCTTCGAGGTCGCTACGACTGAGTGACATAATTGAGATTATTTCCTTTTCCGTAAATCTTCAGTAATTTCACTATAACTTTAAGAGAAATTAATTAACATAGAACTCCCTTTACCGTAGGATTAACGATAAGCCTAACTATAAGCAGCAGTATCTTGATGATGCCAATCTACGAAATAAGGAGTAAGCTTTGTGGCATTTGCGACAAACAAATTATTAAAATTATCAATTAAATATTTACCAGCAATTGCCACCAAACTAGCAATTACAACTTTAATAGCAATTCTCCCACTACCAGTTAAAGCAGTTACATTAGTAACTAGTCGTGCTGCTTTCGGAGGCAATGACGCAATCGATTGGTCAAGTTTGGGTAAAGTGTTCAATCCCTTTGCTCCCGATCCTTCGGCATTTTTGCCTAACTCTTTTTCAGCAGTATCAGAAGGCGGTCTATCTCTGAGTGTAAATATACCTCAAGTTGACGATGCTAGTATTAGCCCACCTTTTGTTTTTCAAACCTCTTTTATACCCAAAGGCATTCCGACCAACTTCACTGATGGTGATTTTCTTCTTTTCACAGGCTTTAACCCAAGAAGTGGTTTTCCTGCAATTGGCAACCCGGGCCCTTTGACCATTAGCTTTGATCAGCCTGTTTTTGGTGCTGGTACTCAAATAGCTGTAGATGATATTCCAGAATTCAACACGTTTGTCTCAGCTTTTGATAGTGCCAATAACCTATTGGGTACTTTCTCAGTACCGGGGACTTCTTCAGTCACATTGGATAATTCGGCATTGTTCCTTGGGATTCGCAGTGAAACTGCTAACATCTCACGACTCGTTTTCAGCACATCTGAGTTAAATAGGGCTTTTGCCATCAACAGGGTAAGCATTATTGCTGTTCCTGAACCAACTTATACTGTAGCTATATTAGCTTTGGGTGTTTCAGGTGCAATTTTAAGAGTACGTCAACGCAGGTAAGAATTGTACTTGTTTAGTGTTCTTGTCCCGTTGGTCGGATGAGAATTTCGTTGACATTAACGCGCGGTGGTTGGGTAACGGCATAAACGATCGCAGCAGCAATGTCTTCGCTTTGCAGAGGTGTAATTGCCTTGCGTCGTTCTTCGATCCGTTGTTTGGCAATAGGATCAGTTATTTGACTGTCAATTTCCGTATCCACCAAACCTGGTTCGATGATGGTGACGCGGATGTTGTCCTTGTGGACTTCTTGGCGCAATGCTTCCGAAAGGGCATTGACACCCCACTTGGTAGCATTATAAACACCAATGCCCGCCCGCGCTGTTCGGCCAGCCACTGAGGAAATATTGACTATATGCCCCGATTTTTGCGCCTTAAAAAGAGGCAAAACAGCATGAGTAGCATATAGCAGTCCTAATACATTGAGGTCAAACGATCGCCGCCAGTCTGAGCTATTTCCAGCTTCAATAGTGCCAAGTAAGGCAATCCCTGCATTATTCACAAGGATATCAACCCTTCCCAATTCTGCATTTGCCTTTGCCACCAAGTTGTTTACCTGGGTTTCGTCAGTCACATCAGTGACAATAGGCAATGCCTTGCCACCACTAGCTTCGATACGTTGTGTTAATGCCTGAATGCGATCGCCACGCCTAGCAGCAAGGACTACTGTTGCTCCAACTGAAGCCAAAGCGATCGCAGTTGCTTCTCCAATTCCGGCTGAAGCACCAGTGATAATTGCTACTTTTTCTTCTAATTTTCTTATCATTTATATCAAAGATGTTGTTTTACAGAATACAGTAACTTGATAAAATTACTGTATTTACACTAGTTAGTAAACTATCATAAACAACTCAAAGAAGCTAGTTCTAGAAGTTTTTGTATAAGCAATGACTCAAAAAGCTGCCTTATCTCAATTTGCATTAACATTTATTGCAGGCTTTGTGTCTGTTTTGCTATTTCACCAAGGTGGAGAGACTCGCCATTTGTTCAGCAAGTCTCTAAAGTTATTACCTAGACGTTCCTGGTTCAATCCGCGCCCCAAGCTGAAGAACTCGTCCGAGATCATCAGCGTTTCGCCAGGTTTCAATTATTTTCCCATCAACAATCCAATGAATAAATATAGCGGTGAATGTTTGCTCTCGGCCATTACTAGGTATTCCAAAGAAACTTTCCTGAACGCAGGTATTAGTCGCACGTACTACCACTTTGTCACCTTCAGCAATTATGTCTTCAATTGTCCATTTCTGCTCGATAGCCCCAAATGAACCAAAGAGTTTACGTACCCCATCTGGCCCTGGAGGAAGCCCAGGTAAACTACCGTGTATCCTCCAAGTTGGAGCAGTCATCTCGCAGATATCTTCAATCCGATGCTCGCTAATGAGTTCTATCCACCGTCGAGCAATTATTTTGTTGTCTTCAATGCCAGACATTGCTACTCCTTTTTTACTTATAAATTAAAAATAGTATTTATTTATCAGTGATTAACTGTCGGCTGAGTGTTTTAATTTAATGCCCAACGGCACAGGGAATTTTTGGGATAAACGATAGCACAGCACGGATTTTACTAATGCAAACAAACAACGGGTAATGTTAACATCATGCAAACTATATCAATATTAAATCATTTTTGAAAATTGATATAAACTTTTATTGACTATATCTCATAAAATAGTATAATATATGCCTAAAATTACTGTTTGCATTCCTACTTTTAATCGTGTTCATCTCCTTCCTTATGCCATTGACAGTGTACTTAATCAGTCTGAGCAAGACTTTGAGCTAATTATTTGTGATGACGGTTCTAGCGATCGCACACCTGAGTTGATGTCACAGTATACAGACCACCGGATTAAATATATCCGTCATCCGCAAAATATTGGTAAAAGTAATAATATGCGATCAGGCTTTGATGCTACCAATGGTGAATATTTTATTAAATTTGATGATGATGATCGGCTAACACCCGATTTTATCGCAAGTACCGCAGCTATTCTTGCTCAAGACTCTAGCATTGATTTTGTTGGTACAGACCATTGGATAATTGATATTAATAATGTGCGAGATGAGGTAAAAACTAAAGAAAATTCTCATCGCTGGGGTAGGAAGAATTTACCAGCAGGTGTTGTAGATAATTTGTTAGAAGTTGTATTTATTCAACAAAGCTTTCAAGTTGGGGCGACATTATTTCGCCGTGAAACATTGCAAGAATTAGGATATATGCAGCCAAATCTGCAAAATTGTGAGGATAATGATTTATTTGTGCGTCTGGCTTTGGCTGGAAAAAAGGGCTATTACTTACCAGAATTATTGATGGAATATCGCTACCATGCAGAGCAGCAAGGTATTAATAGAGCGATTCCTTATTTATTTGATAAAATGCGGTATTTAGAAAGTTATAAATTTGAGTATGAAAAAATAGAAAAAATCAGGCAAAATCGTCTAACTGAAACGCAATTATTATTAGGTTTGCGTTTAATTGAAAAAGGTGAAACGCAAAAAGGCAGAGAGCTAGTTTTAGCAGGACAGTCTTTTTCAACTGCTAAAGCTTGGACTGGTTTAGGATTATCGCTGTTACCAGTTGGGTTTCGGGGTAAGGCATTTAATGTACTGCGACAGGTGCGGGGTTAGATAGTGACATATTCTGCAACTGACTTTTCACGTCATAGGGAAATATGAGTTATTGCTGTAATGAGTTTATCCTTATTCATTTTTGAAAAACCTACTATTTTGTGTTGCTTTGCTATCTCTTTAAGCTGTGCAACTGTCAAAGAGTCATACTCAGACTCTTGAGATGTTTCTTTTTGAGTTTTTTTCTGATTGCTACGTTTCGGCTTTTGTACATCACTCAAAATATTTTCAATTTTTTTGACTGATTCAGTTAATTCAGCAATCTGAGCAGTAAGACTTTCTAACTTTTGTTTTACGTCATTGTCACCGAATTCTCTTTTCCTCATTAATTCAATTTGTTTTTGGAGAACTTCTTCATTATCTGGATCAATAATGAATGCTCCAATATATTCACCTTTTTGAGGATCTATCTCTTTTGCTCTAGCAGCAGCATAGTATTCAAAATGTCCATCAACAACCTCATATAACTGGGCACTAATTATACGAAGAATTAATGGATTGATAATTCCTTCAACTTTCAAAATTAACTCTGCTGTCCGCGTCAATTCATCTTCTGAGAATTGTGAGCGTAGAACAGGAGAAGAGATTTTTTTTACAGCTATAAATGAATTAGATAGTTTCATTAAGGCATTCCTATTTTTTGTAAAACTTCTATTGCTAATAATTCCATTTCTTGAGCAGAAGTAGAATATGGTTTAAAATCAAGGACAGACCTGGGATCAGGTATTTCCATGTTACCTATAACTTTAACTTGTTCGCCGCATTTTGCTAGATCCTCTCTTTCATATATGACACTATCCATCACATTCAAGCCATAGCGTTTTATAATCTGTTCTATACGTTTTGGTAAAGTAGATTGGATAAATTTAGCATTGGTTGAAATTTTGCAAGGAAGAACACCAAGTATTTCAATAGGTGATTTACTAATAAATTTTCTTAACTTATCTATTCGCTTGATAAACTCCTTTACATTCAATAGCCCTTGGTTGGCAAAAGGCTTTAAATCCGAAGGAATAAGTAAATAGTCAGCTGTTATTAAGGCAATTTCAGAAAACAGGTCAATAGCAGGAGGTGTATCAACTATAACAATATCATACTCATGTTTTATCACATTTAATTTTCCAATCAACATCATTTTACTATCAGGCTGTTGAGTAAGTTCTGATTCATACTTCATTAAATTAATGTGAGAAGGAACAACATCAATCTCTGGTTGACTAAATAGCGATTTTCTAGCAACCTCTTTTATAGGAAAAGAGTCTTCTGATAGCAAAACATGACTAATATTACAATCTTTTAAATCATCTAGTTCTTCATCATCAAATCTAATTAATCCCGTTGCCAACGTAGTATTAGCTTGGCTATCTAAATCAATTATTAATACCCTCTTTCCCTTCTTTCTTAAAGCAGCTGCCAAGTTAACTGTAACAGTTGTTTTTCCTACACCACCTTTATTGTGGTAAATTGCAATTGTTTTCATTGAATGTTGCCTCTTTGTTTCAAGATTTAAATTATTTTCAGTTATTTGAACTTTCGGTTTATCTACTAACTCCCCTTCTTTCAGATTTTGTCTAGCAATTAAACTTTTAATTTTATCTATCTTGATCTCAACTTCTTTCCCAGAACATTGAAATACTAATTGAATATCAGTCTGCAATTTTTGATAGATTCTAATCTCTTTGCCATTAGTCAACAATCCATATCTGACATTCAAGCTGGTTAAATAATGCCTGAGTCGGGAGACATGATTATTTAAGTTTTGTTTAGGATGCTTTGCTTCCATGACGACACTCAACGGTGAATTGGCATCTAAGACAAAGGGAATCACTTGTGCAGCAAATGCTAAGAAATCTAAGCGGATGCTACCAACGGCAACTTCTTGATGCCAGGTGTCAGGAGTATAACCTAGCTGTGGTAGCAAATATTGCACTATGAGTTTGCTTTCAACTTCGCTTTCGTTACGGCACAGCTCAGGATTAAAAGGCAATATTTTTCTACCTCTAAATAATTATTGGACTTAAGACAAAACCTTATATTTGCTAGATTATGGCATAGCCTTAATTATTTGGAGTGATATAAATCACTTAGAAAAATCTAAAAAATCATTATAAAATTAGTACTTTTGCTGATAAAATAACCAATTTTGAGAGCTAGTCAGATTCAAAATTAACAGGCTACGTATGTATTTCCCCATTCCCCTTGTAAATGGCTAGAATCAAAGTGTTTACCTATTTGCGCTAAAGGTTTTGGCTACTGTATCTTGTCCCCACTGCCATCAACTCGTTGATAGTCAAGCTATTAGTTGTCCCTATTGCCGGACGACACTCAAAGCTTACGGTCATCCTGGTATTCCATTGCATCGCGCTACTGGGGGTGGGTATCTGTGTGACACCTGCACTTATCATGCTGATGATACTTGCAATTTTCCTCAGCGTCCCTACGCTAAAGACTGTACCCTCTACCAAAATATTGAAGAGACAAAGTTAGAGTTGCAACAGCAGCGCTACACTAACAGTTTTGCAAAAACTGTAAAAAGTTGGGTAAAACGCAATCAGGCTTTGCTGTTACTTTTGGGTTTATTATTGGTCTGTTTGTTGTTCGTTATATTAAGGTCTTGATTTGGGTTTTCTGGGGAGTGGGGAATATAACGCTTCTGTGTTGGGTCTAATACAGACCTAAATAGTTACAATTTGTTGAGGTACGTTGAGGTTCATGATTGTGATACTCTACTCCAAGCGTCCCCTTTGTCAATACCCTGCCACTTGAATCCTTATATAGAGAGAACCCCAAAGACTTACGCTGTATGGTTCTAAGCTTAAGTTGACACCCATGAAGGGGGAGAACCCCATACATAAATGTAGGCGATGCACTGAGCTTGTCCTGAGCGTAGCCGAAGTGGGCTTAATTGAGGAAGTATTATTTCTTCACTCTCAGAATCATGGCGTTCGCATTTGTTACTTTGGCGTTCGCATTTGTTACTTTGGCGTTCGCATTTGTTACTTTGGCGTTCGCATTTGTTACTTTGGCGTTCGCA
>NZ_JBALFV010000005.1:0-9088 GCF_036916735.1 Nostoc sp. | reverse complement strand
TACTATTTTTTCTCGCAGGTCAACTGAGTACGGTTTCATTGTAATTCTTGATGCACTAATACTTAATGTACCTCATCTACCTCGAAACTGCTGTAAGTGTCGTAATTACCCACAGAAAAAGAAGCTGCGTAAAAAGAATCTATTAAAGGCTGCTTGGTAACTAAATTAATTGTTCCGCTTAGGTCTCCTTGTCCGTAAAGTACAGAAGCTGCGCCTCGCAGCACCTCAATTCGCTCAACATTGCCAATGCTAGTTAGGTCTCTGACTCCAGCAAAATAATTTCTCAAACCGTCTGTAAGAATATTAGGCGTTGCTGAATCGAAGTATGAATCATGCGATCGCCTCAAGCTTGCGGGCGCTATGCGCCCGCAGCGCCACGGAACCATACTTGAGATAATGTATTACCAATCGAATAGAGAGTCTAAGCATTTCCTCTGTTTTAGAGTAACACTCATGTTTTCCGATGTAGCCTAGCCAAATAATGCGGAGCCGGAGACGCTCCACCTCCGGTCTAAAACGACTATTCTCACCTTCTACTCGTGTCATATAAGTTTTACTAACAATATGATCCTCATTGCTAATAAAAGAAGGGTAAACTGGATAGCCATCTGTGACGTAAAAATAAGAATGCCAGCAGTTTATTATTTGCCACAACAGCTTAAAAGTGTCTTTACTACGATCTCCTAAAACCCATGCTATCACTCCTGGAACATGCTTGTTTAATGCTGTCCACAACCAATGAGTGTTTTTTTTACCTACAAAAGTTTCAAGCTCATCAATTTGAGTAATTTCTGGTATTTCATGATATTCAGGTGAATTAGGTAGGGTATTTCCCAGTTCTCTAACCCAATTTATTACAGTTGTATGATGTACTTTCTTAACTCGCTCAATTCTACGAAATCCTAAACCATTCACATACATTTCTAAACACTCTTTTTTTATTTCTTCTGGGTAGCCCTGCTGTTCATAGGAATCTATAAACTGACGACCACAAGGAACACATATGTGATTTTGCTTACTATACTTTTTATCATTCTTGCGGATATGAGTGGATGCACACCTTGGACATTTCATCGCGATGTCTACGACGGGCTACGCCTACGCTCAAATTCATACTTCAATTATGCAACACTCAAAAAACTATTGCTTCTCCACCAAGTAGTTAAACAAATCATCTAGCACTAGTAACGCCGATAAATAGCTGCCAAAAAACCAGTAATGCCCTACTACATAAACTTTATCCTCCTGTACTACCTTAAGTTTTGACCACAGAGGTTCTGCCATAAATCGCTTGAGCACGAGCTTTGAGTCAACAAGGGTGGGAAAGCCGGGATCTAAAACAAACAGAATATTTGCATCCATTTGAGTCATGAGTTCGGTGGAGATCATATACATACCAGGGATACCTGATAGTTTTACTATTGCTGTTGGATTCAGTTTCTGCAATCGGGGACGATCTAAACCGAGTTCCTCTAAAATTGCCCCAGAGAATGAACTTTTGGGTCGAACCATAATCACTTCGGGATAGAAATTCACCACGGATATTAAAGTCTGTTTTAGTCGCTCACCCATCCTGGCTTTGAACTCGGCGACCCGTGCATTGTACTGCGCCACAATTTGTAAAGCTTTCTCAGTTTGACCCAGTGCCTCTGCTATCAGCATAAATGGCAGTTTCCATTCTGTAAGACTTTTATTGTGATACACAACAGTGGGTGCAATATGTGACCATAAACTATAATCTGACTGTAAGTTATCTAACTCTCCGATCAACAAGTCGGGTTTAAGGGCGAGAACCTCCTCAAGATTGGGTGGCCAGCCAATGTCTACAATGTTATCCAGTCTCAAGTGTGGAGATAATCTTTTGGTTGTGCCTTTAAGTTTAACTCCTAAGCTTATAGCTGCTTCTGTAGCATAGGAATCTAGTGACACTATTCGTTGAGGATGGAAACGATATTGTCACTGTTGCGACTTGGTAATCCGCCGCGTTGTACGCCAGCATTTCTGAGTACCTCCCCAGAGGAATCTGCTGCCTGGTCTTCAATCACTGCCCTTGGAATTACCTGAATCGATTGAGGAATGTCGCGTCTGGGTATATTCGTTCTTGTTCCCGTAGTCGCATTACTTACCTTGTAGCCTGTATCTGGCGGTGCTATCACCTCTAGTTCAATCGGTGGTTGGTTTTCACTAGATGACGGTTTTTGCGGTGACAGCGTTGATTGCTGTCGGGTAATTGAGCTACTCGTTACCCCAAACACTAAACCTTCAGTACTATCAAACAACTGCACTGCTGCTAGCAATTTACAATTGTATGATCCTAACCCACTTACGGTAAGCTTAACGCTAAGGTAGCACTTTTGATAACTATCATGCTGATTGAATCACTAATCTTAAATAGTTCTGATAATTTTTTGAAAACAGAACAAACTGATGAATAAAGAGTGCTTATTCTCTGCTTTGAACCTGAAAACCAAATTTTGCTTCCTTGAAAGCAAAACTTTAACTGTTTGGGCATATCATCTTCAGTCACTATTAACTATTGGATTGTTGATGCTGCTTTTCCTATGTGCTTGTAGCCAAACACCAACCCATCACCAGAAATTTACTTCCAGCCAGGAATCAACACTCCCCAACTTCCGTATAGTTAAACATCAAATGGGTGAAACAAAACTCCCCATCTCACCCAAAAGAGTGGTTGTTCTAGATGGGGCTTTAACCGAAGCTGTCTTGGCTTTAAGTGTCAAACCAGTAGGCGCTCCTGTTAAATTCATAAACTACCCCCTATCCCAAATGCAACAAGCAGGTATAGAGGATATAGGGGCGCGAACCCCCAACTTAGAAAAGATTTTAGCTCTCAAGCCCGATCTAATTTTGGGGCTTTCCGATAATCAGGAAATGTATGGTTTATTATCACACATAGCACCCACAGTCTTAATTAACTACAGCTACTCCACATGGAAAGAAATGTTTTTGTCAGTTGCTCAAGCCTTGGGTCAGACCACGGTTGCAAAGCAATGGATGTCTCAATACTACAACCGCATATTTGAATTTAAAGCTTCTATGGGCAACCGATTAGCTTTGACTCATATATCTGTCTTACGGATTGCTGGGTATACTATGTTCATTAAAGGTTCTTTCTTTGGAGGTATCTTCAACGATATTGGTCTGTTAAATTCCCTTTCACAGAATCTGGATGTTCTTACATTTCGTCGGAACATATTTACAAACGGATATGTTTATGTCCTCTCTCCAGAACTATTGAACGAAGCCGATGGGGATGCTCTATTTCTGATTTCCGACACCAGCTTTGGTCTGGCATCTGCTCAAAAAGCCAGAGAGCAACTACAAGTCCAGCCTCTTTGGTCAAAGTTAAAGGCTGCCCAGCAGCGCAAGGTCTATATAGTTGGAAGTTACTGGGTCTGTTGTGGACCGTTGGCGGCTAATCGAGTTCTTGATGACCTGTCTAAGTATTTACTTGAAACATCCCACTTGAAGTAAATCATGCTAAATTTACACAATTGGCAACTGTGTGTATAAGAGTATCCTTTATTTGCTGCATTAAAAGTAGGAAAGGAGAAAATTAACATATTAAGATTCTACTTCTACTGTTTTTTGTCCTGCTCATTCTCCTTTAAGATACTTAAAATAAATCTGCTGATCGTAAAATCTCACCATCAGATGCTGTCTCTTGCAGAGTGCAAGAGGTGAAATCGGTGTGACTCCGTGCCAAGCGTTATGCTCACATACAAAAAGAACGGAGTTACCTAATTTTGGTGAAATCTCTTGAAAAACAGATTCGCGCTGCTCATTTTCTAAAATCTGGAGACTCCCTCCCCACTCGCTGTTCCAGTCTTCACTGAAATAAAACAGGTGAGATAGAGCCATTCCTGAGTCCCTATTGTTTACAAACCATGAGTCTTTATGAGGTGCTAAACTTTTGTTTGCTGTGCTATCTAATTGAGATAGAGAAATACAAATTAGATGGCGATGCAGATTTAATCCGGTCAATTTGGCAACAGCTTCTCGATAAGCAAAGCTTACCAATTCGTCAAGCAGAGTTTGCCAAACACTGTTCAAGTTTGGGCTAGGAGGAATATAACACTTGTTTTTGGTAGCATCGTAAAACTTTTGTGCATTTGTTACCACTTCTGCCCCTTGATCCAAAATCAATCCTCCAGGTCTTTCTGCAAATTTCTCATCTGGAAAACTGTTGAACAATTCAATAAGCTGGGATTTTGGTATGAGATTATCAAAAAAAATCCTATGATAAGGATATTCTTGAATTATACCATTGCCAATTGCGTCAAAATTTAACATGAAAGTTATTTTTATTAATTATTTATTACTGGTTAGCTCTTAATTTTAAGAAAGTCATTCGATCATAAAATCTAACTATGACAGTGAGTCTGTCTTGCGATGCTTCTTGAGATGAAACTGGAGAGACATTGTGCCAAGAATTTTCCGAACGCACTATAACTATACTCATACCATTACGAGGAGGAATTTCTTGAAATATAGATTCAAGTTGTTCGTTTAAGAGAATTTGAAGACATCCTCCCCACTCAGTTTTCCAATCTTCACGACCGAAATAAAGTAGGTGTGTGAGGGTAATTCCTTCGGAATCTGAATGAGAACCATTTACAATCGGGTCTAATCGACTTAAAGAAACACGTATCAATTGCTGCTCTAGGTTTAATCTGGTTAGTTTAGCAATACTGGCTCTATAAGCACTGCTATGTAATTCCTCAACCAGTGCTTGCCAAATATTGCTTAGACTTTTGCTAGGGTAATAAAGTATTTTTTTTGTATGCTCGTCAGCAAACTCTTCTGCTTCGTCGTAAACTATGATTGCAGGTCTGTGGTGAGGTTTTTCCCTTTTTGGAAAAATCTCTATTAGGGGAAAACTGTTCCTTAACTCAATTAGTTGGGTTTGAGAAATAAGATTGTCAAAGAAAATCCAATTGTAAGGATATTCTTGCATTACACCATTACGAATCGCCTCTAAATTCAACATCATCTACTCCATTCTTGTACAATATCTTCTAATTATTGTGGTAACAAGTATTTAAACAAATCATCTAACACTCGATTAGCTGATAAATAGTTTCCACCCCCCCAATGCGGGCCAATTACATGGACTTTACCTTGCTGCGCTACCTTAAGTTTTGACCATAAAGGTTGTGCCATAAATTGCTGGATTGCTAGTTCTGAGTCAGCTTTTGTTGGAAAGCTACTAGTCATAATAAACAGAACATCTCCATCTATCAAAGATAGAATTTCCGGGGAGATCAAAAACAAAGCAGTATTACCTGATAGTTTTGTAATTATTGTTGGACTCAGTTTCTGACTTTGGGGAAGGTCTAGGCCAACTTCTTTTAAAATAGAACCAGAAAATGATTTTTGAATTCTGACAATAATTGTCCCAGCGTAAATATCTACAACAGATACTCGCGTCTGTTTAAGCTTCTCACCCATCCTTGCTTTAAACTGTGTTACTCGTGCATCATACTGTGCTACAACTTGTTTTGCTTCTTGTGTTTTTCCTAGTGCTTCTGCTACTACCAGAAATGGACGTTTCCAATCGGCGATCGCTCTCATGTCAAAAAAAACTGTCGGTGCAATATCTGACCATAAACGATAAGATTCTGGTTCTGTACCACCTGCACCCATATTTCCAATTAACAAGTCGGGTTTGAGAGCCAGGACCTTTTCAATATTGGGTGGTAAGCCAATGTCTACAATGTCATCCAGTTTCAACTGTGGTGCTAATTTTTTGGTAGTGCCTATCAGTTTAACTCCCAAAACAATAGCTGCTTCGGTCGCAAAGGCATGGAGTGAAACAAACCTTTGTGAGTGCTGGGGAACTGCTGTTGTACCCATTGCATGTTTGACGATGCGGACATTAGCTAGTGGTGTAAAAGTTGATGGATTTTGTGGATGTCTCCATGTACAAGCAGCCAGCGACACAAGCAGCAATATTGCAATTATACATAACTGCATTGTCTGACTTTTTTGTAGAAGCAAGATAGTTTTCAAAACTTCCACCCTAGTGTAAAGTTGACCGTGAATGGGTATCCATAATACACTGTGGTATCTGTTGGCGTACTACCAAAAGCAGTTTCAAAATAATTTAGATCAAACAGATTCTGGAAGTTGAGCGCTGCATCAAATTTTCCCTGGCGGTAGAAAAGGGCGGCATCAGTGCGGAGATAACTGGGTAACTTAAAAGTGTTAGCTGAATCAACAAAGCGATCGCCCACATAATATAAACCTAAACCTGCGCCAAATCCTTTAAGATTTCCTTTGGGAATGATGTAAGTCGTCCAAAGACTGGCTATATTTTGCGCTGCTCCAGGGAGTTGTTTGCCGACAGGGATAGAGTTATCTTCGGTAACGCGAGGATCGGCGTATGCATAGGAAGCAATCACATTCAAACCTGGGGATATTTCACCTGTAACAAACAATTCAACACCTTTGCTGTTTGCCTCACCTACAGGAATAGCAAATCCAGAATTATTAGGGTCATTTGTGAGGATATTAGATTGGGTAAGGTCGAATAGAGCTAAATCTATCGAAAGTTTATCACCGAGTAAATCTGCTTTAGCACCGACTTCGTATTGAGTTCCGCGCTGTGGTTGAAATGCCTGCCCAGTTGCGGTTACTCCAGTCTGGGGAATGAAGGAGCGAGCATAGCTAGCATACAGAGAAATTGGTTTAATCGGTTGATAAACAATACCCACACGAGGACTAAATGCTTGGCTTGAGAACTCGGTTGAAGTTAAAGCAAGTTTGTCACGATCCGTGTCTCCTGTCCAATCATAACGTCCACCCAAAACTAGTTTGAGGTTCTGAGATAGGGCGATTAAATCTTGAGCATATACACCCAGGTTATCGGCAATAGTTGAATATTTGGATTCACCCGAAAGTGTACCATTTCCTAACTGCCCATAAACCGGATTGAAAATGTTGATTGAGTTGGTAGTAAAATTTTGATTTGCTCCATTAACAAAGCTCCAACCATATTCTGTCCCTACAATAAGTTGGTGTTCCAGGCTTCCAGTCTTAAACCGTCCTGTAACCAGAGTATTTAAATCGTATCCATTCTGGAAACTATCACCAGCCTGAACAAATCTACGTCGAGTCAAAGTTTCGTTATCTGGCTGTAGCTCGATTGGAACTCCTCTCCCTATCGGGTTCCCAATACTTTTAACAATGAGTGCTCCAAAAGCATTCTCGATTGACCAGTTCTCATTAAAACGATGCTCTAGTTTGTAGCTCAAGCGAGTAGTGATAGTATCTGTAGTCCCCACTTGTCCTATATACCGACTAATAGGTACTTTGCCGTTAGGATTTAGATACAAAGTGCCGATCGCGGGTAGCCCTTCGTTTGCTAAACTGCTATTGTAATCTCCATAACTTCCATTGAATGTCAATTTCGTATTTGGATCTATATCCCACGAGAGCGCTCCAGCAAACTGATAGCGTTCCTCATTATAAAAATCAATAAAGCTATCAGAGTTGAGGTAGGAAGCATTAAGGCGATAGGAAACATTTTTATTTGTTGTCAAAGGCCCAGAAAAGTCAAGTGAACCTCGGTAAGAGTTATAATTCCCAACAGAGAAGTCCGCAGCATAGTAGGGATCTTTTAAAGGCGGCTTAGTAACTAAATTGACAATACCGCCAAGTCCGGCTCGTCCGTAAAGTACAGAAGCTGGACCTCGCAGAACGTCTATTTGTTCGATATTATTAAGATTGAGGGCAGCAGATCCTCCCAGAGAGAACCCTCTAAGTCCGTCGATTAAGATATTGCCAAAAGAAGAGTTAAAACCTCGAATTATAAATCTATCTTGCGAACCTGGATAACGCTCTGTTGATGCACCAACATTTTTCAGCGCATCTCCAATATAAAGAATATGTTGGTCTTTAATTACTTGTTGGGGAATAACATTAACTGTCTGAGGAATGTCGCGTAATGGTGTATTCGTTCTAGTTGCAACACTAGTATTAGTAGGGTTGTAACCTGTATCAGGCGGTGCTATCACCTCTAATTCAATTGGTGCTTGGTTTTCACTAGATGACGGTTTTTGCTGGACTGGTGTAGGCTGCTGACCAGTAGTTGCAGTAGTACTTACCCCAAACACTAAGCCTTCATCACTATTAAACAACTCCACTGTTGGCGCAAGAGCTTCACCCATCACTGTCACCCGTAGGGTATTAGTATCAATATTCGTAACATTTACCTCAGCAATTCCCGGTACTGGCTTCGATTGCCGAAAGGTATTGCCATTAGTCAAGTGCAACTGAGCATTAGGGATGTCTGCAACATAGGAATTACCCTCAGTTTTCGGAGTTACTTGCAACTTATCACTGTTAACAGTAGTCTCTAAAATTACCTCCAAACCCTTATCAGTGCTATTCACCTTCACTCCCGTCACTGGTATGACTTGTGCTTGGTCAGTGGGTATTGGCAATTGCACTAACTTTTGGGTATTGGTAAATGGATGCTCTATTTGGTTGAGACTCCGAATCTCTCTAATCGGTGCAACTGACTTTGTGATTGTTTGTTGAGCTAGTAGTTGCCCTTTACTAACTGGTATTTCTGCCGCTAGAATGGGAATAACATTTAGAGACCCAATTACAGACACTATTGAACTAGTTAGCAATAGATGCCAGGAAAAACAGTTTAATCTCCGCGGCTTCATTTAACCCTCCTCACACATACTTACTGATCTGTCGCTCACCATTTGCCTAAGTTAAGGTATAAAGGGTAAGTAGAAAACCTATTACCTTTTATCCAAAACCCGATGACGATCTCACCCCAAAATTCATATTCCTTAAATTGGGGTTATTACATCAGCTACATCGTTTGACTTAATCTAAATTTTACCAACTTAGTTAGTAAAATATGAAATATGTTTTTGCTCTAAGGGACTTCCAAGGAATAAAATCACCAATTACAATAATGATAATCATTCTGAGGGGGGGAAGGAGAAGCATACGAGAGGCTGCGCCAACGGCATAGCTTCTCTACCAGACGCTACGCGAACGCTTAGAGCGAGTCCGCGAGCGTCTGTACTTTCTTTACTCGCTC
>NZ_JBALFV010000004.1:0-37107 GCF_036916735.1 Nostoc sp. | reverse complement strand
GATCTACGCTGCTATGACGCATCTAATCTTACGTCGATTAGCCCGCAATCGTCGTTACTCTACTGCTTAATATTTATTTTATAAACACCCTCTAATAGATTTACAGCGTCCTTATCTTAATCCCAGTTCTGAAGATATATATAACCCAATACGCTTGGGTTAAGGCTAAAACTCTTTGTCAAATTCAATTTTTTTAACTAGGGGTTACGCACAGATAACGCAAAATCGTTGCCGCAGCCTACCACTCCAGACACAGACAAAACGGAGGAATAAAAGTTAAGAGGTATTTTGCGTAAGTCCTGTTAACGTAGACGTAAAGCAGCTTGCCGCAATCTCTACGAGATGCTATTATGCGAACGCACGTCGCGTAGAGAAATCCCTATTTCCTAATAACGAAGCCTTTAAAACTTTGACTTCAGCATTGTCAGTTGTTGTAACAGAATCACAAATGGTTGCTCAAGCCTGAAGAGTGGTTGCAGGAGAAATTCAAATAAACGCAGATTTGTTCCCTGAACCACACAACCAACCAAATTGCAATCGACTCTAAATGGTTGCTGCTACTTCTCTTATTTTGCTAATGTCAAGTCGCTAAGAACTTCTATAGCGCTCTCGTTTCGTGATTGATGCAGCAGAATAAGTTTCAGCCCAAAACTGACAGCTACAGGTGCAATACTATAATGCTTGCATAGACAATCTCTAAGACTCTGGTTGAGACAAACTTTCTTATTTTTGCAATCAAAAATTTTGTCATCAAAGTAGATTAAATAACTTTTGCGATCGCACCAAGCACCCAACCCAGGCGATCGCAATTATGGGAAAGTTAATAGAAGTGAACTATCAAAAATAACTATGATACATAAAAAACTCCCCTCTGGAATGAAGGTTTTTTTGGCAAATAGGTGTGAGCAAACAAGCCAGCTATCAAATTGATCAAAAAATTGAAAACACTCCGATGCTTAGAGTGTTCGTTAGCTCCATAGAGGATTAAGCATTGATTTGCAGCACGATTTTGCCCCGGACATGACCGCCCTGACTCAATTCCTGAGCTTGACGGGTTTCAGACAAAGAAAACGTCTGAGCAACAATCGTCTTAATCTGCCCGGAATCGAGTAAACTAGCAATCTCCTGTAGCAGCGAGTCCGAGGTTTCCATATTCATCATCTCTGCACGGATACCTCGTTCTTGAGCTTTTTGAGCATTGGGGGGAGCGGCGGTTGAAACCAGAATACCACCCGGCTTCAGCACTGAATAAGAACGCGCTTGCGTGTCGCCGCCTAACGTATCTAGAACTACATCAACATTCTCAACAACTTGTTCAAAGGGTGTGGTGCTGTAGTCAATCACTTGATCTGCACCCAGAGATCGAACAAATTCTGCATTCGCGCCTGAGGCAGTTCCAATGACGTGCGCTCCTTTCCATTTAGCAAATTGCACTGCGAACATGCCAACTCCGCCCGATGCAGCATGAATTAGCACGGTTTGACCTGGCTTGAGATCAGCATGATCAAACAGCCCTTGATAGGCAGTCATTGATACCATCGGCACTGATGCCGCTTGCACAAAATCGAGTGTCTTAGGTTTGAGCGCGATCGCATCTTGTGGAGCCGTTGCGAACTGAGCATAAGCTCCCATTTTCAATTCGCCATAAACTTCTTGACCGACTTGGAACGCTTTGACATCAACGCCGATCGCTTCCACAATGCCTGCGACATCCATTCCAGGTGTAAACGGTAAAGGCATTGGAAAAACTTCTTTCATGTAGCCTGCCCGGATTTTCCAATCGAGCGGATTGACTCCGGCAGCCTGAACTCGAATTAGTACTTCATTCGGTTGTGGTTCGGGTTGCGCGATCGTTTCTAGCATCAGTACGTCTGATTCGCCATAGTTATGAATGCGGATTGCTTGCATCATGTTACTCATCCAGATTGTTATAAAGTATCAAAAATGATCCAGTCCTGAATCCCTTGCGTTTTCAAAACGGTTTGAGCTTGTTGAAGTTCATCATCCGTTCCCTCAAGGACTATCAAATCCTGTCCTTGTGCTAACCGCTCGTTGTAAAGCTTGACTTGCTCATCGGGAATGTTCGTGCCGATCGCGGCTCCGAGTAAGCCGCCTGCAACAGCTCCATAAAAGGCTCCTGTTGCCAGTCCCACCGAGGCAGCTCTTGCTCCAGCCAAGACAATCGAGCTAATGCCTGGAATTGCTAAGGTTATTAGTCCACCTCCTAAAAAGCCGATAATACTGCCCCAACTTCCAGCATCTAACGCACCATGCTCGATCCGCTCGATTGTGCGATCGCGGGCAAATTGAGCTTCAGACTGTACAGTTGCCTCTGTTGCTTTAAGCGTCACATCTTCTGAGTTGAGGTGTTGAGCAACAACTGAAACTTTGTTCATGGGAAAATCAGCCGCTTTAAGTTGATTAAGGGCTGACTCAGTGTGTTGGCGATCGGGAAATATCCCGGCTGCATTTTTGTGTTCTAGCTCCATATTTAATGTCCTGTTTGAAAGTTTGCGATCGCAAACAAGCCCAATTTATGCTTACAAATTACTTTTCGAGGTCAGGAAATCAGCAGGCAAAAAACCTGCTTGGATTTACTGATTACTGTTATATTAAAGCCAAATGCGGATCAAGGTGAGCTAGAGTTAACGTTGCTGTACCATCTGTCAAGCTTGAAAATGGGCAAAAACAAGACTTTGATACAGTTGCGATTAAGACCAAAGGCTTAGGTAGTGTACGAAACCCAGTAGGAGCAAAACTTACTTATCTTGTGTTACCACTTAAGGAAGTAGCACAAAAGCGTTATTCTTCCTCTTTCAATTGAATGTTTGAGCAAGTGACACTATTACTTGCTCAAACATTTTTACCAGTAATCAGATAAAGTTTTCAATCAACAAATTAAATTGACTGTTTGCGCCAATTGTGCTTCTTAAGCTTTGTTTGCCAAGACTCCATGTAGGTGTAGAAAACGGGCGTCAAATAAAGTGTGAGAAACTGCGAGAACACTAATCCCCCAACTACTGCTAAACCAAGGGGGCGGCGTGTATCTGCTCCGGCTCCCAAACCGAGGGCGATAGGTAGCGTACCCATAAGTGCTGCCATTGTCGTCATCATAATTGGACGGAACCTTACTAAGCAAGCTTCATAAATAGCATCATAAGGGGTTTTGCCATTTTGACGGGCAATAATTGCAAAGTCAACCATCATGATCCCGTTTTTCTTCACAATGCCAACCAGCAGGATAATGCCCACAAAAGCGTAAATATTTAAGTCAACTTGAAACAGCAACAAGGTTAACAGTGCCCCAAATCCAGCAGAGGGTAAGCTAGAAAGAATTGTCAACGGGTGAATGAAGTTCTCGTAGAGAATCCCCAACACAATATAAATCACGAAGATGGCAACCAGTAGTAGCAGTCCTAAGCCCTGAATCGATGACTGGAATGCCTGCGCTGAACCTTGGAAGCCTGTACTAATAGTAGGTGGCAGTGTTTGACGGGCGAGTTCCTCAATTTTGCCAGTGACGTTACCGAGTGACACTCCTGGCTTCAGGTTAAAGGAGAAGGTGACAGATGCCAGTTGCCCTTTGTGGTTGATAGTCAAGGGGCCCACATCTTTGCTCAAGGTTGCTACAGCGTTGAGTGGTACAAGTTGTCCACTGGGGGCACGAACTGAGAGTAAATCTAGGGCGTTGGCATTTTGCTGATATTTTGGTTCCACGCCCATAATTACTTGATACTGGCTATCGGGGGCGTAGATGGTGGAAACTTGGCGAGTGCCATAAGCATTACTCAGAGCAGTTTCGATTTGATTAGCCGTCAAACCTAGAGCCGAAGCTTGATCGCGATTAATGTCTACTTTTACTTGTGGATTTTTGATTTGCAAATCGCTGTTGACATCTTGTAAATCTGAGAGCGATCGCAGTTTTTCTTCTAAAGCTGGAGCGTACTGGTAAAGCTCCTGAATATTGGGAGTTTGCAGAGTAAATTGATACTGTGCTTTTGTTTGTTGTCCACCGACATTAATCGCTGGGGGATTTTGTAAGAATACCTTAATTCCAGGCACACGTGACAACTTAGGTCGGAGTTCTTGGACAACTTCATCAGCACTGAGACGACCCTCATGGCGGGGCTTGAGTTCAATTAAAATTCTGCCAGCATTGGCGGAAGCATTCGGGCCACCAGCCCCAACGCTGGAGTTGATGGAATCGACATTCGGATCGCGGTAAGCGATCGCAGCTACAGCCTGTTGATGTTTTACCATTTCATCAAAGGATATATCCTCTGATGCCTGAGTAGTTGCCGTAATTTGTCCAACATCTGCGTTGGGAACAAACCCTTTAGGCACAACTATAAATAGATACACTGTCGCTAAAAGAATCGCTCCCGAAATCACCATCGTTGTACGGTGATATTTGAGTGATTTCTTTAAACTCCAATCATATCCGCCCAATATTATATTAAAAACGTTTTCTGAAAAGTTGTAGAGACGACGATTAAAGTTTTTGATTCGGGATTTTGGACTTCGGCGTGAGCGCTCAGTCGAATGATTTTGAATTTTGGATTGGGAATTGAGAATTTCTTCGCCTGCTTCCTCTGCTTCCCCTGCTCCCCCTGCTCCCTCACTCTCGAGTTCATGATGAGGTGGACTCAAGAATCTTGAACACAGCATTGGCGTCAAGCTGAGGGAAATTACCCCAGATACCAAGATGGCAACGCTGATGGTAACGGCAAACTCGCGGAATAATCTCCCCAGAATACCTTCCATGAACAGTATCGGGATAAATACTGCTACCAAAGAGATGGTCATAGATAAAATTGTGAAACCAATCTCTTTAGAACCATTTAGGGCTGCTTCCATGCGGCTTTCGCCCATTTCCATGTGGCGGACAATGTTCTCTAGCATGACTACGGCATCATCTACCACGAAACCTACTGAAAGGGTTAACGCCATCAGTGATAGATTATCGAGCGAGAAGCCCAGTAGTACCATGACCGCAAAAGTCGCTACTATCGAAAGCGGTACTGCCAAACTGGGAATGACTGTAGCAGAAATATTGCGAAGAAATAGAAAGATTACTAGTACCACTAGGGCGATGGTGAGTAACAGCGTGAATTGTACATCATCTACCGACTCCCGAATTGACTGGGAGCGATCGTAGAGAATATCCATGTTCACAGCCGCCGGAATCTGTGTCCGAAAGGTAGGTAGCAGTTTCTTGATGGCATCCACTACTTGAACGGTATTAGTTCCCGGTTGGCGCTGAATTGCTAAAACGATCGCCCGCACACCAGAATTTTGGACTTTGGCTTTTGGATTTTGGATTGAGGATTTCTCCTGTGCGCCTTTAGTGTCCTTTTTGACAGGAAAATACCAACTCGCAATCTTATCATTTTCCACGCTGTCCAAGACTTGACCTAGTTCACCTAGCTGCACTGGTGCGCCATTTTGATAAGCTACATTCAGGGAGCGATAGCTGGCGGCATCGTTGAGTTGACCGTTTGCTTGGATGGTAGAATTCTGCTGTTGACCGTAAAGTGTGCCAGTAGGTAAATTGACATTTCCGTTAGCGATCGCATCAGCTACTTCATCAATTCCTATTCCTTTGACACTCAGCGATTCCGGGTCAACTTGAATTCGTACTGCATACTTTTGGGAGCCGTACACCTGCACTTGCGCCACCCCATCTACCATTGAGAGGCGTTGTGCCAGCAATGTCTCAGCATATTTATCTACAGTTGACAAGGGCAGAATAGACGAATTGAGTGATATATAGAGAACAGGCTGATCCGCCGGATTGACCTTTCGATAAGATGGTGGATTAGGCATATTCGTGGGCAGCTGCCTCGCCGCCTTAGAAATAGCAGATTGCACATCTTGTGCTGCCCCGTCTATATCCCGATTTAGGTCAAATTGCAGCGTAATCTGGGCACTACCCAAAGAACTGGTAGAGTTCATCGAACTCACTCCCGCGATGCTAGAAAACTGCTGCTCTAAAGGAGTTGCTACTGAGGCAGCCATCGTTTCTGGGCTTGCTCCGGGCAGGTTAGCTGTTACCTGAAGTGTTGGATAATCCACATTAGGCAGGTCGCTAACGGGTAGCTGTTGGTAACCGATCAGCCCAAATATCAAAATGCCAACCATAACTAAGGTTGTCATGATTGGTCGCCGGATAAATAGCTCAGAAATGTTCATCGCGTTCCCTTCAATAAGTGCTGAGTGAGGAGTGAGGAGTGAAAAATGAGGAGTTTACCTTTCTCCCCCTGCTCCCCCTGCTCCCTGCCCACCTGCCCCTCTGCTTCCTACTTCCGGTTTCACTTGGACTGTGGCACCAGGTACTAGGTTGAATTGTCCATCAGTGACTACTTGTTCGCCTGGGTTCAACCCTTGCTTAATTACCGTTTCGTTCCCAACGGTGTCACCTACCTTAATTGAACGCATTTCTGCTGTTTTGTCAGGTTTGACTACATAGAGAAACTGCCCCTGTTGTCCACTCTGTACCGCTTGAGAAGGAACAGTAATGGCATTTGGTTCTTGGCTCAGTTTGAGTACTACATTGACAAACTGTCCTGGATACAGGCGTTCGTCAGCGTTGGTAAAAGTTCCCTTAAGTTGAATTGTGCCTGTTTGGGTATTGACTCCATTATCAACAAAGGTGAGTTCGCCTCGTACCGGATGCCCTGGATCTTTAGGAGGTAAAGCATCGATTTCTAACTTACCGTTAGCACTATATTTTTTGATGTCTGGCAGCAGTCGCTGGGGAATGAAAAAGTTAACGTAAATCGGGCGAATTTGGCTGATTGTAATTAACGGATCGGTGGCATTCGCCTGTACTAAGTTGCCTTGATTTAGCTTCAGGCTGCCTGTACGTCCGGCAATTGGTGAGTAAATGGAACTATAAGAAAGCTGAACTTTGGCATTAGCGATCGCAGCTTCATCTGCCACTACTACCGCCTGAGCATTTTGGACATCTGCTTGGGCTGCTGCCACTGCTGCCTGAGCATTTGCCACTCCACCTTGATCTGCTTTCACTGTTGCCTGTTGAGCATTAGCAGTAGTCTGATACTGTTCGGCCTGTTCTTTACTGATTGCCCCTTGCTTGAGCAAACTGGCATAACGTCGAGCCTGCACATTTGCGTTTGTTGACTGGGACTTATCCTTTAGAACGTTCGCTTTTGCCTGGTTCACCTGGGCGATCGCTTGTAGCACATTTGCCTTTGCCTGTTTCACCTGCGCTAAATCTTTAGCTTTGGCAGCATTAGCTTGCATCAGTGCGGCTTGTAGAGGGCGGGAATCAATTATAAATAACAAGTCTCCTTTATTAACGTTCTGTCCTTGCTGAAAATAGACTCCCGTAAGTTGTCCACCCACCTGAGACTTGACAGATACAGTAGAATATGCCTCTACAGTTCCCGTAGCCGATAACTGTATTGGAATCGTTTTTTGAGCCGCAGTAGCAACCACAACTGGCACAGCTCGTTTTTTTCCTGCTTCTTTTCCAGTTGATTCGGCTTCGGAAGCATTACAGGCACTAGACAAGTAGGCTATACCTAATATAAGTAGCGATAACCGCCCTCTTTGAATAACGCTCTGAAAACGAGGAACAGTTTGAGCAGCCAAGGACGAAGGCTTTATCGTCTGAACAGGGGCTAAACAGCGCATATCAACAATTCTGGGGGAAAGGGGAAAGCACAGATACGTACTAGCTTGTCATTAGACATCGCATTTTCTGCAAAATGTTAGTTGTGATTAATTCTGATTAGAAAAGCATAATATTAGCTAAACTAACCATTAGTTTACTAAGTAATTACTTTTTTCGCCTACCCCTTTAGGAAAGAAATTGTTGTAAAACTTGATGTGACTTTATTTTACGAAGGCGTAGTTTACCGCCATAGGCATCGCAGTTTGTCTTTCAGCCAGAATAAATATTTTGGCTCATCCCACAGTTACAAAAACATCGCTTGTCTTTGTGACACTCTCCTGCAATCGCTTGTTTTCATAAAAAGCCATGCAAAAATCAAAGTCATTAGTACCAATGACTAATGACCAATGACAAATGATAAATTTAAGCAGCACAAAAAATTGGGGCAGGTTTGGAACCCACCCCGATTGCTTCTGATATACTGCGCCCAACGGCTGTTGCTACAGGCTTTAAACTATCAACTAAATGCACCATATCTTCTAAAGAAAGTGCTTGACGGGCATCAGAAACAGATTTTTCTGGTTCTGGGTGACATTCAATAATTAATCCATCAGCACCGCAAGCGATCGCAGCTCTAGCCACAGGTGCTACCAGTTCTCGTTTCCCAACCGCATGGGAGGGATCTACAATCACAGGCAGGTGAGTTATTTGCTTGAGTGCTGCCACTGCCCCTAAATCCAGGACGTTGCGGGTGTAATCATCGAAACTGCGGATACCTCTTTCGCACAACACCACATTAGGATTTCCGTGGCTGAGAATGTATTCAGCAGCCATAACGAATTCTTCAATTGTCGCTGCTAACCCACGTTTAAGCAGTATTGGTTTACCAGCTTGCCCCAAAGCTTTGAGCAAATCGAAGTTTTGCATATTGCGGCTACCAACTTGAAGCATATCAGCGTGGGCGGCGACTACTTCAATTTGTGAAATTGACATAACTTCGGTGACAACTGGCATATTGTAATGCGATCGCACCCTTGCCAAAATCTCCAATCCTTCTTCTCCCATACCCTGGAAAGCGTAGGGAGATGTGCGGGGTTTGTAGACACCGCCACGCAACCCCTGCACCGATGCAGTAGATAGCTTTTGAGCGACTATCTCCATTTGTTCTAAGCTTTCAACAGTGCAGGGGCCACCGATAATTACCAGTTCTTTGCCCCCGAAAGCGACTTTTTTTGAGATTTTAACGATTGTTTGGTGGTTCGGATGAGATTGTGCGGCAAGTTTGGCGTTAATCATGATTCTATTCTCCTAAAAAAATTATTGGACACTATTTTGCGATAACAAAAAAGCCCGGAACCTTTGAGGAGTTCCGGGCGCGTTCTGAATCATCGACATGACGCTATCTACCCGGAACTTAGTCTGGGCCAAAAGTAAAAGCCATAAAACCAGCTATTCAAATAAGTCATGACAATGAAATTCTCCTTAAAACAATAAAAACCGCAGAGTTCGCTCTGCGGTTCACCGGGGGGTTTCCGTTAGGAAACTTAATTCACTCCCGGTGAACCACCCTAGACCAAAAATAAAAGTAGAAATTTGTGTGAAGCATTTGTGGGGCTTTTGTTGTAAAACTTAAGAAATATGCCTATTTATAATAACATTAACAGGAAAAGTAAGCGGTGTCAAGACCCCCATAAACCTTAAAAAAGCGATAGACTCAGTATAAATGTGGGAGTAAAAGACTAGTAACGCTCTGCAAAATTCAAAATCACGCCCTACTCTAATTGTGTAGTAAAGTGCTAGTTGCTTGTTTGCGTAGACGAAGAAAGCTGTTTGTCATTAAATATCACCATAGTTAATAAAGTTACAAATTATTGTTGTGTCATGACTAATGAATAGTGTAGATGAGCAAAAATCAATGGTGAAAAATCTAAAAATTCAGAATCTGGCGATTCTCTAAAGCAATAGAATACAGCTAAATCAAAGTTATCAGAGATAACTTTAAACGGTGACTTCTAAGAGACAGAAGTTTAAAAAGCCAGGATTGAGAAGTTAAAATATATAATTCTCCTGACTTATCATCTCCCCTTACGAAGCTTATTGTAAACAATTGACGATCGCCATACATTATTTCTACCCAAGTCCTCATTGACTAGATCAACTTTTTAGGATCATTCAGTTTGATTATGCCCAGTTCCAAAATCTTAGTCCAATCTTTCGACTATTATGGAGTTTACCCCTGCCCAGTCTGTCGGATAGGTAAGATTTCTCACATGCCATTGATGGAAGCTATGGCTTGTGACTTTTGTCAAGAGATTTTTACAGTCAACTTAGAACTAGAGCAAATTAAGATGCCTTCTAGGCAACCACCCTTAATTTGGCGTTGGAATGGGTTTAGTTGGACAGAAGGCCAGTTGGAAGGTGTGGAATTAGGTTGGGGTTATGGACTAGCAGCAGCAGTTTTTGTAATTCTTCCCACTACTCTAATTGGCATAGTAGCTTACTATTTTCCTGCTAATCTCAAAGAACCCATTACGTGGACGCCATATATTTGGACGATATTAACTTTCTTATCACATCTATCAATTATTGTTTGGATTGTGATTGAAATTTATCAGATTCCAGTTGCAGCATATTTGAGAGGGATCGCGCGATGGAGAAATGGGGAGATGGGGAGATGAGGGACTGGGGACACTTCGATAAACTCAGTGCATCGCTGGGGACTAGGGGGATGAAAAAGATAACAGAGAGAAATATTGAACAAGTTTCTTCCAAATCCCCAATCCCCAATAACAAATAATGCAGCGAATAAATGGCTCCATCACTCATAATTAAGTTGATTGTCCACCAAAATATCGTATGAGCGATCTGGAGCACTACTATAGAATTTTGGAATTAGAGCCTGGAGCAACACTTGAGGAAGTGAACCAGGCTTACAAAGATTTAGTCTTTGTTTGGCATCCCGATCGCATTCCCAAAGACAATCTCCGTTTACAGCAGAAAGCACAAGACAAGCTCAAAGCCATAAATGAAGCTCGTGAAAAATTGCGCTCTCTAAAAACCAAACATCAAACCACACATCAAACCACATATCACTCACCGCCACCTCAACAGGAAAAACCATCTCAAACAATCCAGAAACCACCCCAGAAACCACCAAAGCAAAACTCAGACTTGAGTGGCAAAGACTACAGTCGGGCAAATTTGAGCAATAAAGACTTATCTGGTAGAAATCTGAGTTATGCCAATTTGAGTGGGGCTAATCTCAGCGATACTTTCATGCACAAAGTCAACCTCAGAGGAGCGAATTTATCTGAAGCAAATTTATTTCGGGCAAACCTACTTTTAGCGGATCTTAGAGAGGCGAATTTACGTGCTGCTAATTTGATTGGAGCGGATCTTAGTGGGGCGGACTTACGAGGAGCCGACTTAACGGGAGCGCGGATTCGTTCTGGTGAGCGCCTTCTGGTTAAATTAGTTGGTACTAACTTAGCAGGGGCAATTATGCCTGATGGTTCAATTTATCAATAGCTGAGGCTCCCCTAAAGTACTAAAGTGAAAAAGTTCGTAGTAAGGACTTTAGTCCTTGATTTTTAAGCACTTCAGTGCTTACTACAATACCCTCAAAATTAAAACATACGTGATTTTTGACTTTTGATATCATGTCCGGTGAATCACTTATGATTACCGTATCTGTGCAAAAATTGGAAAAGCCTTTTTCTCCCTGCTCCCTGCCCACAGCAAGAACTGCGCTCTAAATGATAAGTCTTTAGCCGGACATGATATGACTTCCGCCTTGCGGTACTAGCTTCATCCCTACAACTTGCCTGTAAAATCAAATATGATACCTCAAGGCTTTTAAGCACTGTGAACTTTTTTATCGGTTGTGCTGTTTGGGCATATAAAGGTTGGGTGGGTGAACTCTATCCCCAAGGCACTCGCACTGCCGATTTTCTCCATCTCTACAGTCGTCGCTTCACCACTGTAGAAGGTAACACCACCTTTTATGCCGTACCTAACCAAGAAACTGTAACCCGTTGGGCTGCCGAAACACCAACAGGTTTTGAATTTTGTCTGAAATTACCGCGAGATATTACCCATCAAGGATTGCTGAAACCTTATATTCCGGCCGCATTAAAATTTCTGGAAGGGATGCGCCCTTTAGGTAAGCGTCTTGGCCCGATATTTGCCCAGTTACCACCCAGTTATGCACCTGCATTGCTTGACGATTTGACCAACTTTCTGGAAGCTTGGCCGCGTACAGAAGCACCTCTAGCGTTAGAAGTTCGGCATCCCGACTGGTTCAGAGAACCCCATGCGAGTAATTTGACAGCGCTTTTAGAAAGGCTGGGTGTGGGACGGGTATTGTTAGACTCGCGCCCCATTTATACTGGAGATGATGACCCCCAGTTGCAATCAGAACGACGTAAACCCAAATTACCGTTGCAATTGAGTGTGACAGCACCTTTTACTCTGATTCGGTTTATTTCTCATCCAAATTTATCAGTGAATCAGCCGTTTATGGAAGAGTGGGTAAAGCAGATTCAGCAATGGTTACAGATGGGAGTGCGAATTTATTTTTTTGTTCATTGTCCAATAGAAGCGCGCTCGCCTAACACAGCCCGTCACTTGCAACAGCTATTGGAACAGAGTAATACACCAGTTTCACCCTTACCTTGGAATAATCTTGAGCATCCCCCTAATCAACTCAGTTTATGGTCTTGAAAAGCAGAATGCAAGGAGTAGGGTGAGCAGACCAATAGAATGAGATTTATAATTTTTTAACTTTTATTAAATATCTAATGTTTAGTAATTAAAAAAAGAGCGATAATTAGTGCTACGATAGTTTTTTGTTAAAGCTTGATATTCTTTTTTGCTTGACAAAAAAGATAATAACTCTCTTTGTTAAATGGCGGTGAGAGCTTAGGCGATATATGAATATATTTAACAGAAAAGTATTGATTTTTAATGTGAATGTGATTTAAGCGAATTTTTTGAGAGCAGTTACACCAAAGGAGGTTGAGATGAATCGTCTTCTTTATGAAAATTCAGTTTCTTACAAAGGATATCTTATCATTCCATTTGTTTTTGGTAAACTTGATAATTACGAGATTTATTCGTATAAGTTGTTATCGGAGGTTGGACGCACCAGCCAATTTCATAAGGCAGAAAACCCAGCAAAAATATATGGAAATAGTGTTAGTAATATCATTGATATTGCTAAAGAAGATATAGATCAAAATTCAGAGGTTGTTAGTCACAAAGATAGTTTTAAGTCTCGCTATATTTACCGAAACAATTTGATAATCATTTTCCAAGAAGGAGACAAATATTTTTACGATCATTATCCACCAGAGTTATTAAACAATATTGCAGCTCCAAAATTATTCCAATCCGAATATGAATGTCTAAGTTGGATTAAACAAGGGTTAAACGGGCAACATCCCCGGCAAAGAGCTATTTGAAGAAGGCAGGATTTAGTCCTTAAAACAAGCTGAATTATGGTTTTAAGAACTAACTTCTCTACTTTAGTAAGTTAAAATATGCTATGGATTTTTCATTTGTGCCAGAAGCAGCACGAGCCGAAGTTATCCGCTCCACACGTTGGCAATAAAGTATTATATGCTGCTGCGATCGCCATCTCAATTGCAGTTGGTCAACATTGGTTTTTGCTCTATTGAACTGGATATGATAGCTAATTCCGACGGTTGGTAGTATGAGCGGGGGGCATTGGGCATTGGCAAGAGACAAGGGGACAAGGAAAATCGGCGACAAGGCAAAGGGAAAGACGGCGTTACAAGTTCTAACTTTTGTCCCCTTGTCCCCTTGCCTCCCTCATTTCCCATTCCTTACTCCTCATTCCCTATTCCCTATTCCCTTTGATTTTTATTTGCTCTAGACTCAACCTTAATTACCACTTGAAGAATGATTAAGAAAAACGAGTATAGACAAAGATGATAAAAATGCTATCTGAAAACTTGATGGGAATTGAGACAAGCTTACAAATTAATTGGGTTTGGCTAAATGCCAGCTTGCAGTTTCTTACTTGGGGAGTTTTTTCACTTTTACTCACTGAGGTCTTGAGAGACAGCTATCATGCTTTGTGTCACCAAGTCAATTGGCTTGCTAAATGGCACAACAAGCACCACATGGCTTATCGCCGCGATTTATCGATAGTTTCTCTGAAAGTTTATCAAGAATCCCAACTCTATCACGACATTTTAGAGTCGAGTCTACTGCTAGTGGTATTAGTAGTTATTGCCTTAATTGTCCAGCAAATGGGATTATGGCTGGGAGTAGCTTATGCTTGCACCTTCTTATATGGCGCATCTGTACGATATTTCCAGGGAAAAATTGATACAGATTACAACCACCTACCCGGCCCTTTAGAGACAATTCCATCCATTTGGTGGGTGAATCGGTCTTACCATTGGCGGCATCATTTTGATGATGTCAATGCCTACTACAGTGGTGTCTTTCCTCTAGTGGATAAAATTCTTGGCACAGGACTGTCTCTCAAGGGTAAAACCATCGCTTTAACCGGAGCATCAGGAGCGTTGGGACAAGCATTAGCGGCTGAACTTGTAAAGAATAATGTTAAAGTCGTGGCATTAACCACTAATCCAGAAAAATTAGTCGAGCAAGTCGGGGTGAAGGTGGTTCCCTGGCAGTTGGGTAATGAAGCCAATTTGAGGGATAGTTTAGAGAAAGTAGATATTTTAATTATCAACCACGGAATCAATGTCTACGCCAGCCGAACATCGGAGGCTATCAACTCTTCTTATCAGGTAAATACGTTTTCAGCATTGCGGTTGATGGATATATTTTTGACAACTGTAACAGGGCCACAAGCAAAAGCAACCAAGGAAATTTGGGTAAACACTTCTGAGGCTGAGGTTTCTCCAGCACTGAGTCCACTTTATGAACTCAGTAAAAGAGCGCTAGGAGATATTATTACCCTTAAGCGTTTGGACGGAGATTGTGTAATTCGCAAATTAATTCTTGGCCCGTTTAAGAGTCAACTGAATCCTTATGGAGTGATGTCTGCACAGCAAGTTGCTCGTGCTATCTTATTTTTGGCACGGCGCGACTTCCGAAATATTATTGTGGCAATAAATCCTCTCACTTATCTGCTGTTTCCATTAAAGGAAACTAGTACATCGCTATACTATCGACTTTTTAGCCGGACTGCGAAAAGTGAACAGGACTTACGCAAACAATAGCCGAAACCCTTATTTTCAGGTAGGGGCAATTCATGAATTGCCCCTATCGCGTGTAGTTTTGCGTAAGCGTAGTTTGTCGCAAATATCGCTTTAAGTAACTGCTAATTATTGAATGCTAAAAAACCTCTGCTTATGCACTTTTAAAATGTAAAGGCTATTTTATTCTAAATTTTGAGGAATTATTACCCTAATATAAAACACTGACCGAGTAGGAATGAATTGCCGGATCTACAGTTACAATTGTTAAATTATGTCGTAAAGCTTGACAAATCAACATCCTATCAAAAGGATCGCGATGTAATAATGGTAAATTCAAGAGTTGAGCAACACTTTCTTCATCTAGGTTGAGACTACTGCATCATCAATACAACTTTTTAAATCAATTAATTCATTGGCTTTTTCATAAATTGCTGTAAGTTTATCGTTAACTTCTTTACCAAATAAAAATTCTGCTTCAAATAGTCCAGGTAAAAAACTCTTGATTTTCTCTTGTATTATTTCAGTGCTATTCATTTTAACAGAAGTGACTAAAGCCATAGCGGATACATAAATTTGTAATCGCTTGTCAGATAAGTTTTTTCTTAACTGCTGTCGATTAATTTGATATTGTTGATATGCGATATAGGCTGTGATGCAAGTGATTGGAGTAAAAGCCTTTATAAATTCATTTGGATTTTTCCAAAAAATGTCACCTATTAAAGTTGAAATAAATGGAGATAATATAAATAATAAAAATGGCATAATAATTGGTATATGTTTAAGCCAATTGAACAGTTCTATGATTATATCTAATCTATAAGCAATCAGTATAGATTTATAAATAAGGTACACACCAGCTAGGGACAAACCTATGATAGCTGGTAGATTATTAAGCACATTACTATCAATCATATATTTTAAATTATTTAATCGATATTAAAAATGTCGTTATCAGAATTGATACGGACTATGATAGCCATAATTTTATTTTTAGTCAATTTTCAAAAGGCGGGATAGAATGCAGAAAAATTTAAACAGATGCAAAACCAGTAAACTGCCGAACATAAGGTGATCTAAAACCCAAAACAATATCTGTTTTCGGCACACCTAATTCTACTAACTGATTCGCTATTCCTTCTTCAGTAAAATCGCGCTGAATCCAAATTTTTCCATCTTTAATATCTACATGAACAACACAACCATAAACCCGTTCTTCTTTTTCCCATCCTACATGAACTAAAAGATAGCGATTTCTCTGACAATCAAAAATTAGCTCTTTTTCTGTATCCTCAGATAGATGATTTTCAGTATGTTTTTCTAAAACAGTTTGCACTAATTCAGAATATTTCATTCCTTCCATAAGATAACCTCCTGCTTGCTTGGTTCAAATACAAGTAACTTTAATTTATGTTCAGCAATAACTTCTTGAATAAACTGGATCAGAAAAAATTCCCGGTACACTTCAGAAGGAACTGCTAGATATAAAAGGCGATCGGGTTGTTTTCTTCTCAAGGCAGAGCGATAGTTAAGTGTTTGTCCTAAAGCTGTATGAAATTCACTTACCTCTGATTTACCTATGAAAGATTTGACTTCAACTGCTATCTTTTGCCCTTCTTTTTCTGCTGCTAAGAGTCTTTCTGCTCCCAAATCAATATAAAATTCAATACCATCAATTGTAATAGACAAAGGATCGTGAGTAATATTCCAACTATCTTTTTCTAAAGCTAAACGAACTGCGTTGTGAAAGATATCTTTCGCTGACATGGAAACTCAAAAAAATATTTTAAATCTTATTTTACCTAATTTTTTTATAAGCTATTATATCTCGTACTATTTGCATCTTTCCTGCGGGTTCTGCTTGCAGTATGCGCGAAACATAAAAAAGGGATAAGCTCAAAAGCCTATCCCCTAAAAAATCAATTAATCAATCATCAAGTTCCAGTAGTCCAAGAATTGATGTACTCAATTTGATCTGGTGTTAGGCTATCAATCTTAATTCCAATAGCCTCCAACTTGAGTCGAGCAATTTCTTTATCTACATCAATGGGAATTGAATGCAAGCCAGGTTCCAGCTTACCCTTATTCTTCACTAAGTATTCAACAGCTAAAGCCTGGTTGGCAAAGCTCATATCCATAACTGCACTGGGATGTCCTTCAGCCGCAGCCAGGTTAATCAAACGTCCTTGTCCAAGAACGACAACCGATTTACCAGTTGTTAACTTATACTCTTCGGTGAAGGGACGGACTTCCTTGATTTCCTTAGCTTGAGAAGCCAAGTATTTCAAGTCAAGTTCAATATCAAAGTGACCAGAGTTACAAACGATCGCACCGTCTTTCATCACATCGAAATGCTCGGCGCGAATTACGTGCTTGTTACCTGTAACTGTAACAAACAAGTCGCCAACTTGAGCAGCTTCTGCCATTGGTAGAACGCGGAAACCATCCATTACAGCTTCAATTGCCTTGATGGGGTCAATTTCGGTAACAACTACATTACCACCTAGACCACGGGCGCGCAGGGCTGTACCTTTACCACACCAGCCATAACCAACTACGACAATGGTTTTACCAGCCAGCAGAATATTTGTGGCGCGGATAATGCCGTCTAGGGTCGATTGCCCAGTACCATAGCGATTATCAAAGAAGTGCTTGGTGTCGGCATCGTTGACGTTCACTGCGGGGAAGGTGAGAACGCCATCTTTGAACATGGCCCGGAGGCGCACAATGCCGGTGGTAGTTTCTTCTGTGGTGCCAATCAAATCAGCAATTTGGTGTTGGCGTTCTTGTACCAGAGTTGCAACTACATCGCTACCGTCATCAATAATGACATTGGGGCGATGATCTAAAGCTATTTGGACGTGGCGGCTATAAGTTGCATTATCTTCGCCTTTTTGAGCAAAGACGGGAATTTCATGATCAACGACAAGGCTAGCTGCTACGTCATCTTGAGTTGATAAGGGATTGCTAGCAATTAAAAGCGCATCTGCACCACCGGCTTTCAGAGCGATCGCCAAGTGTGCTGTTTCTGTTGTAATGTGGGCGCAAGCTACAAGACGTAAACCAGTGAAGGGTTTCTCGATAGCAAAGCGATCGCGGATTTGCCGCAAAACTGGCATTTCGCGTCCAGCCCATTCAATGCGCTGTCTACCCAAGGCAGCTAGGCCGAGGTCTTTAACCTCGTGCTTTAATCGGGGAGAAGTTGCGGTCATCAAAAGTTACCTCAAAAAATAAAAAAGCTACGTAAAATTTACGCACTCTACTAGGTTATTCTACTACTGACGATTTTTGCTTGTATGAAAGCAAATCACTAGTCAATAGTCCTCAAAACTAGCTTGACGTTTGATCGGCGGAATGTCAACTTCATCCCCAGGTTCTTCCTTTTTGTTTTATCTTTGGAAAAAGTAAGACTTTTTAAGTCTTTAATCCTGATTTTAAGTACATCGTCATCTGTCTACAGATAGAAGGTGTACAAAAAAAACATCAAAATTTCATTGTCTCAAAGCAAAACTTCAACTTTAGATAGGTACATCTACCCAAAGTAATTACGCAGGATAGTTAAAGTAATGGTTAATAGATTTTACTCAAGGAGGTGTTTGAGTGCGCTTTCAATTTTTGGCGATCGCTAGTTCAATGGCCATAGCTGTTGTATCTGTGCCAAAAGCCACAGCCCAAATTCCATTGTTACCGCAGCTGCTACAAGCTCCTAGCAGTGTGAGTAATGATTCAAATAGTAGACTTGTTACAGGCTGGATTTATTTAGATGGTCGTCGGTTATTTCAGATAGCGGCATCTAAAACTAACTTTCCTGAGCGTTCAGAAGATATCCAAAATAAGTTGGAGAAAATTGCCCAAAATTACTTTCAGTCGCCAGCAAAAACATCAGTCAAGATAGATATTCGGGAAGTAAACCAATTACCAGTAATTTATGTCAACGACCAATACCTAATGACCGTCACTTCTGAGGATGCTGGACTTCGAGAAGTAGATATATCGACATCGGCAAATCAAGTTAAAGAATCGTTACAAGAAGACTTGCAACAAGCAAAGCAAGAAAGACAAACTCAATTTTTAATCGAGCAAGGCAAAATTGCTGCGGGCATTGGACTGACAATGATTATCATGAGTTGGGGGGTATATAGCTGGCAAAGGCGTTCCAAAAACGATGCAATATACTCCCTTGCCTCCCAATCGCCTAGAGGTTCTGTAAACTCCCCAATTTCACCAGCAGCCGAACCAATTACAACACAACTGAATCAACAGCAACATAAACATATTCAAGAAGTCAAGAGACAATTATTTCAGTTAACTCAAGCCGGAATTTGGGGAGGTGGAAGTTTCTTTATCTTGGGTCTATTTCCCTACACACGACCATTTCAGGTAGGGATTCTCACAGTTGCCCAATTTCCTTTGCGATTAAGTGTTGTGTTGCTGGGAACTTACGTAGCAATCCGTCTCATCTATGCCCTGATTGACCGCTTTACCACCACTTTGATTAGCAGTAGTGTTTTATTGACTCCAGAAAGTTCTGAACGACTGCAACTGCGAGTTTCTACATTTTCTGGCGTGACTAAAAGCATTGCTACTGGTATCTGCATAGGAATAGGCTTTTTGCTAGCACTGGTGTCATTGGGAATAGATATCGTTCCCTTGCTAGCGGGTGTGAGTTTAGTTGGTGTTGCAGTGTCTCTAGCTTCGCAAAACTTAATTAAAGATGCGATTAACGGTTTCTTGATTATTTTAGAAGACCAGTACGCTTTAGGCGATGTGATTACTGTGGGAGACGTGGGAGGCTTAGTAGAAAATTTAAATCTGCGGATGACCCAAGTACGCGATTCCGAAGGGCGCTTGATCACAATTCCCAATGGTGAAATTAAAGTTGTTGCCAATCTTTCTAGCCGTTGGTCACGAGCTGATTTAACGATCCCCATCGCCTACCAAGCTGATACAGAAGAGGCTTTAAAGTTGATTGAAAGTATTGGTTTTGAGATGGATAAAGATCCGCAATGGGAGCGTCAAATTTTGGAAACACCGCAAGTTTTGGGAATAGATCAATTTGGCGATCGCGGTTTGGTTATTCGTGTATGGATTAAAACACAGCCCCTCAAACAATGGGATGTAGCACGCGAGTTTCGCCGCCGTCTGAAAGTTGCCCTAGACGAAGCTGGAATTTCCATCTCTGTGCCTCAACAAGCAATTTGGGTCAATGATGAGCAATTGTTGAATTTTCAGAGTAATAGCAAAGATAATTAGAAATTTGGATTTATTACCGCCTTTTTCAGTTGATTAGACCAAACTCTAACTTCTCCTAGCTGGGGACACTTCGACTACGCTCAGTGCATCGCTGGGGAGACTTCGACTGCGCTCAGTGCATCGCTGGGGGCTGGGATAAGGAGAATAACCATACCCAATGCCCAATGCCCAATTTTGTGCGATCGCCTACACTAAACCTTAATAATCCTTATATTAATAAAAAGCTACTACCTCACTAACGAGTCTTGAACTTTTCCGTAATTTATGTTTGTCAATACCTTCATCAGACGTCCAGTCCTGACGACGGTCTGCACGTTCATTATTTTGCTGCTGGGGAGTATTTGTATTCCGATCCTTCCCATTTCTCAGCTACCAGACCTCGCCCCAGTGCAAATCACTGTTAGCTCTAACAATATTGGTGCAGATGCTCAAACAACAGAAAGCACTGTTACCAACATTATTGAACGACAAATTAATGGTGTTAAAGATGTATCTTATATATCTTCTAATACGGGTAATGATGGTTCCAGCAATATAACTGTCTCCTTCCCAACTGATGTCAATAGCGACATTGCTCAAGTAAACGTTCAAAATAAAGAAGGACTTGCTGACCCTCAATTGCCAGATACTGTTCAACGAACAGGTGTCACCGTTGAAACGGCATCGAGCAGTCTCCTTTTGGTCTATGGGTTTTACTCAGAGAATAATGAGTATGACAACATTTTTATCAGCAACTATGTCGATCTGTATATTCTCGATCAGATCAAACGGCTGCCGGGTGTAGGAAAAGCTACAATTTTTGGGGAGCGCAAATATGCCATGCGTCTTTGGCTTGACCCCAACAAGCTTGCCCAACATCAACTAACTCCTCAAGATGTGACAACTGCCCTGCAAGAACAAAATATTCAGGTAGGTGCAGGGGCAATTGGTAAGGAACCAGCACCAGATAATCAAAGCTTTGAATTTGCTTTACGGGCAACCAGTCGATTTAAAGATGCGGCTGAATTTGAGGATATGGTGCTGAAGGTAAGTCAAGGTGGCACTAATAGCACTACTAATAGTACCAGCACCACTAATAGCAGCAGTAATAGCACCCGCAATAGCACCCTAGTTAAGCTCAGAGATATCGGTCGAGTTGAACTAGGAGCAGAAAACTATTTCGCTGATGCCAAATTCACCATCCCAGGAAATGCTCCCAAGCCAGCAGTGGGTTTGGGGATATATCAACTTCCTGGTAGTAATGCTCTGGACGTTGCCCATGCAGTTGAAAACCAGATCGAAATATTAAAGAAGAGTTTTCCACCTGGACTAAAAGGACAGGTGGCATTTGATACCACTCCATTTGTAGAAATTTCCTTAGAAGAAGTTCTACATACTCTGGTTGAAGCGATTATCCTGGTGGTCTTGGTAATTTTCGTCTTTTTACAAGATTGGCGTACCACGATCATTCCCACTGTGGCGATCCCCGTTTCCCTGGTTGGGACGTGTGCAGCTCTGTTGGTTTTAGGATTTCAGATTAATACACTGACCTTGTTTGGTTTTGTGCTGGCCATTGGTCTTGTTGTCGATGATGCCATTATTGTGGTGGAGGCAGTTGCAGTCAAACTGGAGCAGGGCTTGAGACCTTTGGAGGCTGCGATGGAAGCCATGAAAGAGTTAACTGGGGCAATCATTGCCACTTCACTCGTACTTATGGCGGTATTCATTCCAGTTACATTCATTCCGGGCACAACTGGGATTGTTTATAAACAATTTGGGTTAACCGTTGCTTGCTCTATTGCCATTTCGACCTTCAATGCTTTAACTTTCTCTCCAAGTATGGCAGCCATCCTCATGCGCCCTGCTCAGACTCCACAGGGCCCTTTGGGGTGGTTTTTTTCGCAGTTTAATCGGGGATTTAGCTGGTTTACGCGCCGCTATGTCGGGTTTGTTAGTTACCTTACCCATATCAAGCCGATTGTAATTGGGGTTTTCATCACTGGTTTATTAGCAACGGCTTTGATGTACAAAGCAGTGCCTACTGGATTTATTCCAGAGGAAGATCAGGGTTACTTCTTTGTAGTTGTCCAAGGGCCTGATGGGGTTTCTTTGAAATACACCGAATCTGTGATGGATCGGGTTGTTAAAGAAGTAACATCGCTTCCCGAAGTTCAAGCTAGTTTTATGATCAGTGGCTTTGGTTTCGATGGCAATGCTTCTAATTTAGGCATTGCCTTTGCTAACCTGAAATCCTGGAAAGACAGACCTAAAGAATCTGAGTCTGTTTATGGAATACTTCAGAGGATAAACAAAAAGCTCTCTGCAATTACAGATGCTAGAGCGATCGCTGTGAATGCTCCTCCAGTTAGAGGGTTAAGTACTACAGGTGGTTTTGAGTTTATCATTCAAGACAAAACCGGAAGTGCGCCGATTCAAACCTTGGTTGATACTGCTCAAAAGTTCATTGGGGCGGCCAATAAAAACCCTGCTCTCCAACGAGTCTTCACTCAGTTCACCGCAGACACTCCTCAGTTTGACATCCAAGTAAACCGCAACCAAGCCAAAGCTCTTGGTGTCGAACTCAGCGATATCTTTGGAACATTGCAAAGTTACTTAGGGTCGCAATATGTGAATGATTTTGTGCAGGGACAGCGACAGTATCGAGTATATGTCCAAGCAGATGGGGTTTTCCGCTCTAATCCAGATGATATTGGCAAGCTGTATGTCCGCTCTGCGAGTGGGGCGATGATTCCATTGAGCAATCTGGTGAAAGTTACTCCTTTTGTGGGGCCGAAAACCATCTCCCATTACAACTTGTATAGGTCAATCAAAGTCCAAGGTGCTCCGGCTCCCGGTGCTAGTTCTGGACAGGCGATTAAAGCGATGGAGCAACTAGCAACAGAAATGTTACCTCAAGGGTTTGGTTATGAGTGGACAGGGACTTATCTCCAGGAAAAGACATCTGGGGGATCTACAGGCTTGATTTTTGCCTTCGCCTTCATTATTGTCTTTCTGGTGCTGTCAGCTCAGTATGAAAGCTACATTGACCCGATCATTATTTTGCTGACAGTTCCCCTTGCAGTTTTGGGAGCGATGACGGCGATTTGGCTACGTTCCAATATTTTCATGGCAAGTAGCCTTTTCCCGAAAGTGGTGGATGATATCTATTGCCAGGTAGGTCTAGTGACTTTAATTGGTCTAGCTGCCAAGAACGCAATTTTGGTTGTGGAATTTGCCAATCAACTGCATGAGCAGGGCATGAACTACACGCGCGCGGCAGTGAAAGCGGGGCAAGAACGTCTGCGACCGATCTTAATGACTTCCTTTGCCGCGCTGTTAGGATTTTTGCCCTTGGTGATCTCTCAAGGGGCTGGAGCCAGCAGCCGTTGGTCTTTAGGAACAGCGCTCTTTGGGGGGCTGATGCTTTCAACGTTCCTGAGTTTATTCTTAGTGCCAATTTTGTATATTTTGGTTAAGAGCTTGGCCCAGGCTGTATTTTATCAGAAGCGATCGGGTGGCTCAAACCCTCCAGATTCTCCAAATGCAACTTCAGGATCTGAACATAGAGTTTTGCCTGCTGGCTCAACTCAGCCAGAGACACAGCTAAGGTCTCAGCAAGATGGGATAACCTAATTTTTGTTCCTAAATCTCTCTAGCAAAGTGCCTAATTTGAAGGTTTGTAGTAAGCACTTTAGTGCTTATAAAATAAAGACTAAAGTGCTTACTACCAACTTGCTTTCCCAGCAAACTTAAATTGACATCAATTGACCTATGTACGCCCAGACCAAAAGCTTATATTCATAATATCCTCTAACTCTGATACCATTTTCTGTAATTTCCTGCTTGCTAAAAAAATTAGTCGAATAGAAATTAAGTACTTAGATAAGGAAAAGTGAAATGGGACTTAGTGACGGACTTTTAAACCCGACCAAAAAGGCTATGGTCATAGATGACTGTTGCAACATGATTGAAGGACAGCTTGCATCCAAGTCAGGCATGAGTGGCATCGCTTTGAAAACTGCCTTCGCCGCCCTGAAAGGGGTTAAGCCAGGGTATATCCCCTACGTGGTTGAGCAGATTTTACCGCAGTGCTTCACAGCACTTGATCCCATCTGGAGTGAAGGCGTACAAAAAGGCGATCCAATTGAATACTTGAATGCAAATCGCTCTCAGACGGCAGACGCGCTACTCGGTGTCACCGATGCTAGAGTCAAGAACGCTAAGCGCCAAATCGTGCGAGGAACCTATGAAAAACTTCGCGGTTCAGCCAAAAAGCACGTAGAAGAAGCAGTGCCAGATTTAGCCAAAGTAATCGATAATTACACTAAGTCCTAAGCCAGAAGGGAAAAATCACAATAAACGTATGCCACCGTTCAATGCGTCGGTGGCTGGCATACAGGGAAAAGATTACACTTATAGCACCAAGGTGTTTGGCGAGGGTTTTGGAGACTTTATATTTGCTACATTTCCTGATATTTACCGAGTCAGCTTGAAAGAGTAAATAATTAGAAACTATCTAAATTATTGTTTAAATAAACTTTCAACTTATGAAAAAAGTTACCGTTTATAGATACCGCACTTATGGACTAATTGCGTTAATATCCTTAACCGCCGTATTAAGTACAACTACATCTGCTCTAACACAGTTAGCAGATGATTCCCCAATTAGGCAAACTCCTATCCCTGCTTCTAACTTAATCTGGCCAACTCAAGGGTTTATTTCTCAAGGCTTCCGCAAATATCAACATGAAGGAATTGATATTGCAGGAGTATCTGGAACTCCTATTGTTGCTGCTGCATCTGGTACAGTCATCAAAGCAGGTTGGGATAACTGGGGATTAGGCAATGCTATAACTATTAAACATCTTGACGGCAGTATCACTGTTTATGGTCACAATCGCCGTTTGTTGGTGAACAAGGGTCAACAGGTTATTCAAGGTCAAATTATTGCTGAGATGGGATCTACAGGCAATAGTACAGCGCCTCATCTGCACTTTGAAGTTCATCCAAATGGTCGAATAGCAGTTGACCCCCTTGGTGTGTTAACATCCTTAACTGCAAGTGTTGCTTCTGCTGCTAAAGTTCAACAAGTGGATAACCAGAACCACCCAGTCTCAATACTCCCACTAGCAAAGCAAGTTTCACCTTCACAGCCAATTCCCATAAGTTTTGCACCTGTTAGCACTGATACTAAATGCAATGGAGTTACCATGATTGAGGGTGAAACTGCAAGCATTCGTGTAAAAGTCTGTGAAGAAAATGGTCAGTTATTTTATATTGGGCAGTTGAAACAAGACCCAAGCAAGCCTATAAAAATCGCAGCTTTAAATATTGGCAAAGGCAGATATAGAGCAGATAATGGTAGCTTTTATTATTTAGTCAGCCCTGAAAAAGTGGAAGTTTGGCGAAATGGTACTCAGATGCGTTCTGAAAGGTTTTATATTTTAAACTAGCAATTATTAATCATAATACAATTTAAAATTTAAATCTTGAATAGGAATTTCGATTAATTGCAATTCTAAGAGCAACGCCATCATCTCGCTGCTCAGTTTCAATCCTTAATAATGATTTTGATTAATTGCAATTTTTCATTGCTAAGTAAGCTGGCGCTAATACTTCAAGCTATGTTAATAAATTTAAATTCGGTTGATGAGTTGTGGGGTTATCGTCGCAGGCATTGCTTGCACGTAATCTACTTAAAGCAATGCCTGGGTTGGGCTACACCTACGCACTTTTTATAAAGTTATCGTTATAAAACTTAAAATTTTTCCTTAGCAGCTAACATTTGTAAAATCTTTTCTACATGATCCAACTCTCCAACGATTCGCCGAATTGGGTGTGGCCAAACCTTGACAAGGGTAGGAGTTGCAGAAACCTGATTGAGTTCTGCTTGTTCTGGATGAGTTAAAACATCAATCACTTTCAGAGTATAAGGATGTCCCAGCGATCGCTCCAACAATTCGTGTAAATTTTGCAGAATGCGTTCGGTGGTACTGCTATGTCCTGCAACAAACAATCGCAGAACATAGCCTTGTGTGCTGGCTTCTTTTTTTTGTACTATTACTGGTTGGTGGTATTTTGGTACAGGTTCAGAAAGGTCTAGACGGACAATTAAATCGTGATCTTCCCAAAGCTGCGGGAACGAGGAACGATAAGTTGTTAAGACCATGCGATCGCACAACCCCTCTTGCCAAGGAGCAGCTTGCCACACTAACTCCCCTGTACCAAAAATGGCATTAAGCAAAGCTTGATGTCTAATTACAGCCGGATAAGCTTCAGCAAAAGTACGCATTTGTTGAGTGCGTGGATCTAACCAATGGTCAATAGTTGCAGTATAACAAGGCACTAAAAAGTGCGGTGACTCTGGTAAATCTAAGATTTCTTGCAAAGCCGAACATAAATGCAAATGCCATCGACCTTGCTTGCTAGGGTCGATGCAGTAAATTAAATCTCCTCCAGGTGTAAATAGGGCAATGCCTTTAAATAACTGGGGTGTAGATAGTTTGTTTGTTGTCAAATTATTCACAGAGGTTAGGAAGCTAAAAGTAAAAAATTCTCTCTTTACCTTTTACCTTAGCTATAACCGCAACCAGGATGACAAAGATATTTGAGATTGGGGACTAGGGATTTGGGACTAGGGATTAGGGACTAGGCAAAGCAGGGGAGAATAGTTAATAACCAATGCCTCATGCCCCATGCCCCATGCCCCATGCCCCATGCCCCATGCCCCATGCCAATCTTAAACTCGACCTCTGAGAAACTGTGCCATTTCGTTAGGAGTTGGTGACATTTCCAAAGCAGTCTCTTCAGTGATGCGACCGTCTTGATAAAGATTGAGTAACGACTGATTCATCGTAACCATGCCGTCAAAGCTAGCTTGTTTCATCAACTCGCCAATTTCATCATACTTACCGTCTTTGATCCATTCTTTAATAGCCTCAGTATTAATTAGCACATCGTGGAAAGCAGCTCGCTTCCCGTCAGTTGTGCGGCACAAACCTTGGGCAATTACTGCCACCAAAGACTCAGAAATTGCCACTCGCATTGCATCCTGTTCGTCACCAGAGTAAAGATTGAGAATCCGCTCAATGGTTTTGACAGCGCTATTGGTGTGCAGAGTTCCCATAACCAAGTGACCAGTCTGAGCGGCTTTTAGGGCGGTATTGACTGTTTCCTTATCCCGCATTTCCCCCACCAGAATCAAATCTGGATCTTCCCGCAAAGCTGCTTTCAAAGCGTTGTCAAATTTCCGGGTATGCATTCCCACTTCCCGTTGTTTGACTAAAGACTTGCGGCTTTGATGGATAAATTCTATTGGGTCTTCAATGGTGATGATATGCTTGGCCATCTCCTTATTGATGTAGTCAACCATCGCCGCCATTGTGGTGGACTTACCAGAACCAGTAGGCCCAGTCACTAAAATTAAACCTTTGTGATGATGGCAAATATCCCGAAAAACTGGGGGTAATCTCAACTGTTCCATAGTTAAGATTTTTAACGGAATCAACCGCAACACCATCGCAGGCCCTTTAAGGGAGCCAAAAACATTAATCCGCACGCGAGCAAAGTCATATTGAGTTGCTCCGTCAAATTCTAAGTGTTCTTCAAAGCGCTGAATTTCCCCTTGACTCATCACTTCCCGTAACCAACTCATAAAAGCTTCTTTATCTGTTTCTGGATAATCCGTTGGTTGAATTTCTCCTCGGCTGCGGAAGCGGGGTACTTCACCCACACCTAAGTGAATGTCAGAATATCCCTGATCAAAAGCTTCTCTGATTAACTTCGCTAAAGTCAGTTGTGGACTGCTGTTTTTAAGAGGAATTGAACTAGGTATCGTCGGTGGACTAACCGGACGATGACCTGCAACAGGAGCGTTGCTACTCCTATCTATTGACATATCCAATGTTTGTGTTATCTGCTTCTGGGTACTAGAGGTTGGCGGTGGTGGTGGGGGCATTGGTGGCAGGTTACGTCCGGCAGCAGAATTAGAATTTGATGGAGACTGTAATTGTGTCATATATCTTCACATTTGGCAGTTAAAAAGTTGAATTAACAAGAAGTCAAGTCACTTACTTTGATGACTTTTGGAGAATGCTTGCACGCGAGTTTTAGTGGTAATGGGAGGCGATTGAAACTTTAGAACCATGTTCAATCCACTTTATCCACCTCAATTGGTATCTTTTTTTCTGAAATTCCACTATTCAGATTATTTAGATAAAGTATTTAAGCTATCTACACTGGTTTAACACACGGAATGACTCAAACTCCTACAGAATAAATACAGAGGTTATATAGTAATTTATAATACTTTTGTAAAAATTGAAGAAGAATTTAGAATTCAGAAGTCAGAATAAATCAGTCGCGGGTCTGAATCCTTGACTTTCTTGTTGACCACCAAATCTACGATTTGGTGGGGGTGCAAAAACGTTGGTTATCAAGAAAGGCAGAAGGCAGGAGGCGGGAGGCTCAGTTGGGAATTCTGATTTCTGCTTTGTGCCCGTGACTGTAGGGAGAAAGGGTTTAAAACCCCTACTGAACTATTGTTCAGTAGCTCCAAGTCAGGATGAGTCTGAATCTCATAAGTGATTTGTTCCTTCTGCCCAGTTGTTGAGCGTAGTCGAAACACTGCCCTCAGCATAGCTGCCTTCTTCAATCATCTGCCACTCGTACAAAATTCATTTTGAATTCTGACGACTGACATCTCTATTCTGTTCGATAAATATTTTCAGCCCTTAGATGAGAAATTTATCCCATGCATGGACACGAATTGCCAGCAATTAACTGCACAAACACTAGCAAATCATTTCTTCAGCCCATCCATGAATTATGAGAACCAATACTAATTTTTATAATAAATGTTAAGTAAAATAAGAGTAATATCTTGGAAATCAAGGTTAAAAGCTGATACCTTTTAGCTTATATATCTGAAGGCAGATGCATAAAACAATTTGTTTGACATAGATATAAACGTTGACTTTTAATTCATAATTACAAAAAATTAACTGTAAAGTTTAGTAAATAAATGCTCATTTTCCCAATTAGTTTTTATATACTGAATTTCACTGATAAACAAAATCAGTTTACTCGCCAAAAGCGAAAGATGACTAAAAATTAAAATTCGTTGTGTATTTCTGGGAGGAAAAGTCATGGTTTCTGCTCAAAGCTCTAATCAAGGAAAGACCTACTCCTTGTTGATGATTAAAAGCTTTTTAATATGGACTTTTACATTAGCAGTATGTTTGTTGGTGGTCGGTTTTCCACTAGTTGTCTTGATGGCTACAGTCGGATGTCTGTTGTCGATCATCTTACAATCTGTGATGCCTGTTAGTGCTGTTTTGCTTGTAGCAGGCGCTTTAATCATGTTTAATGTCATGGCAGTTGTATTGGCTGCGGGTGTACTAACTGTTAAAGGAGTTCATCCTAGTGAAATCAAATGGTTAAGCTGGCTGCATGGAGAGGCAGACCAAATGCAGACTACTGTTTACGCTGCTTGCCCTTTAACTTGTGAGATTAAATAGTCATTACAGGTGAATACGACAAACAGTGCGTCTGCCCGGTTAAGCCGGGTTTTTTCATGCTTTTTATAATTTTAACTTGTGAGATTAAATAGTCATTACAGTTGAATTCGACAAACAGTGCATTCGCCCGGTTAAGCCGGGTTTTTTTATATTTTGTGTGATTTATCCATTTATATTTATGGTTTATGTAATGATTGACCGCCGACTATTGACCATAGACCATTGACTATAGACCATTGACTATAGACCATTGGCAAATTACAGATGACTAATGACTAATCAAAAACGTGTTTGCATTATTTTGGGTACTCGTCCAGAAGCGATTAAACTAGCTCCTGTGATTCAGGTTTTCCAAAAGTCTTCAAGTTTTGAGTCGCAAGTAATTCTAACTGGACAGCATCGAGAAATGGTTGAGCAAGTTATGCAGCTGTTCAACATCAAGGCAGATTATGACTTGGAAATTATGCAGGTTCAGCAATCTCTAAATGATATTACCTGCCGTAGTTTACAAGGGTTAGAAGCGTTATTTAAAGAGAAAAAACCAGATTTAATAGTGGTGCAGGGAGACACTACTACAGCTTTTGCCGCAGCTTTGGCAGCTTTTTATCAAAAAATTCCTATCGGTCATGTAGAAGCAGGTTTGAGAACTGATGATATCTTAAATCCTTACCCAGAAGAAGCTAATCGACGATTGATTTCTCAAATTACTCAGTTGCACTTTGCACCGACTCCTTGGGCTGTGGAAAATTTGCACCGTTCTGGTGTTTTGGGTGAAATTCACATGACGGGTAACACGGTAATTGATGCGCTGTTGAATGTAGCTGCAACCCAAGCAGTTTGTAATGTACCAGGCTTAGACTGGGAGTCATACCGGGTTATATTAGCAACAGTTCATCGTCGGGAAAATTGGGGAGAACCTCTGTTAGCGATCGCTCAGGGCTTTTTACAAATCTTAGACAAGTTTCCTGATACAGCTTTGCTATTACCATTACACCGCAATCCCATAGTGCGAGTTCCATTGCGAGAATTTTTAGGGAATCATCCCCGAATTTTCTTGACAGATCCTCTAACTTATGGGGAATTGGTGGGTGCAATTGAGCGATCGCATCTTTTGCTCACTGACTCTGGTGGGTTGCAAGAAGAAGCCCCCAGCTTGGGAAAACCAGTATTAGTTTTAAGAGATACCACAGAAAGACCAGAGGCTGTTGTAGCCGGTACAGCCAAACTTGTAGGCACTACGAGTGAGAATATTTTTGCAGCTGCTGCTGAGTTACTTAGTGACCCAGATGCTTATCGAGCAATGGCAAATGCAATTAATCCTTTTGGGGATGGTCATGCAGCAGAGCGCATCTTGCAGATTGTACAAAAATACTTGGGTCTTTCATTAGAAGCATCAACTTAGGAACGTGGATTAAACAAATGCAAAATTTCTGTTTTTTAGGGTGCAAAAATCGGCTTTTACCCCGGTTTTTCATTTTTACAGAAAAAGTCGTTGAAAGCCCCTTGCTTTTAGGTAGGTGATGAAAACGAGTAGCGGGATTTATCCCGCAGTCTCCATCCAAGTTCCTGAACTTCTGACTTCTCTCCATGCCACAAGAAAACAGGTAGAATTTAGAAACGAAATTTTCAAAGGGTGACTTCTGGCTAAATACCCAAAGCTAATCTAGTTTCTGGCCCTACAACACCATCTACAAGTAGACCTTTACTTGCCTGAAAGCTTCGGACTCGGTTAACCGTTTCTTGACCGTAAATTCCATCAACTCTGAGATTACCTAAAGCTGTTTGAACGTCTCTTACAAGCAGACCTCTAGAACCAGGGGTAAGAATAATTGAACCGCCAACGCCACCAGGTCTAATCACAGGAGCATAGTTAGGTCTATCACCAACCCATCGAGCAAAAACGTATCTACCTGTAGAAAGCCGAGCAAAACCGTTTTCATACCTTTCAATAGCAGGAAGTGTTGCACCATTTGGTACACAATCTACATAAGAGTAGTTGGTGCTTGGGCCTGTACGGATACGCAAACAACTGCCGTTAGTCTTGACATAAGCAGCCGAACTAATTTGAATTTGGGCAGCAGCAATAAGTAATACACCAACACCAGCTAAAGCTAACCAAGCTGAAGATTTAAGAAGTTTTTTCCAATTGAATTTAGGTTTGGTGATTCTAGATGCCTCTTCTTCAGTAAGAACTATATTAGAAGATGTAAGAGGTTTTTTGCTATCTACTTGAGATTTAGACGGATTATATTTGGTGTTTCGAGATGCCTCTTCTTGAGCAATAAACATCTGAGAATAAGCAAGATATTCCATAATGCACCCCTTTATATGAAAAAATGAGTACTCACAGAAAACTATTTCAGTTTTCTCTGTATTTACTCTTAGTATATTTTATATCCCTGTATTGTCAAAATATTTTTGTCGGTAACGCAATTAAGAAAGAATCAAATAACGAATGATTATCATTATTGATAATTCGTAACAAGTTTAGACTTTAAGAGCAATCAGCTACAGATGAATATAGCAATTCCTTATGTATCCAAATATGTCAAGCGTATTGTTCGAGTCTAGCTAAACTCGCAACCGTAGAAGCTAATTCGTCTAAGTCTATCGGCTTACATCGGTATATATCATAACCTGCTAATAATGCACGATTACGGTCTTCGTCTAAAGCAGATGCGGTCAGAGCAATAGCTGGAATCTTTCTCCCTCGCTTTGCTTCTAAATTTCTGACCTTCGTGAGCAGTGAGTAGCCGTTCTCATCAGGTAAATAAATGTCACTAATCAGGATATCTGGTTTAAAAAATGACATTATTTCTAAAGCATCACCTGCCGAAGCAGCTGTAATAATCTCTACTCCGTCTAATTCAAATAGGAAAGTAAGTAAGGTTCTCGTATCAGCATCGTCATCCACAACGAGCAATCGCAGACTTTTAAAAGACATCGACTGATTGGACATTATTTTCACCGTCGTGTAGCTGGAACACTTGGAGTTGCAAATGCATCAAATGGGATGTATTTGTAAATGCCATTTGATGCCTACTTTACTAAATCTTAAAGGAACTAACTAGCAAGTGTCTGTCCGGTGTCGGACATAATAATTTAAAATTACTCACTAACGATGTCTACGACGGGCTACGCCTACGCGCCTTGCTAATTCCCCAGCAACCGAGCAAATTCGTTTTGGATGACCCGATAACACTCGCAGGAAGTTGCTGACAAATCCTCTCGGTTGAGGATGCTAATATGACCACGCTGGTAGCGAATCATTCCGGTTCGGCTCAGGGTATTAGCCGCCACTGTCACACTGGAGCGCCGTACACCCAGCATCTGGGCAATAAATTCTTGTGTGAGTGGAAAATCCTCTGATTGCAAGCGGTCAGAGACAGTCAATAGCCAACGAGCCAGCCGTTGCTCTACGGTATGAAAACGGTTGCAGGCAGATCCTTGCGCCAATTCAGTATGTACAACTTGTACATAGCGCAGCAGCAGCTTTTGAATAGCTCCACCCTGATTTAACTCGGTTTTAAGTACATCTGCATCCATCTGCATAGCAGCACCCGAAACCTGCACAAACGCTTTAATGGTTGTTGTGTTGCTTCCTAAAATTACTGGGATACCTAACATCCCTTCATTGCTGACTATCCCAACTTCCATCATCGAGCTATCTTCCATACTAGCGACTAAAGAAACTACTCCGTGTTGGGGAAAATAGACGTGTGCGATCGGTTCTTCTGGTTCGTAAATGACTTGCCGAGTCGAAAGCGAAACCAACTTCAGGTGTGGAACAAGACGCTGATAATCACTAGTTGGCAAAGCCGCAAGTAAATAAATTACTTGCGGCTTAAGAGTATTTTCAGTCACTGAACATTAAAAAATAAACTTGCTCAAAATACTTTAAATCAAGTTACTTTTGCGAGTTTGTTCGGTTTCGCACACGTAACTCAAAAAAATTTTTTGGCTCGGTTATTGGGCATTTTGCCCAATAACCGAGCAAATTCATTTTGTATGACTCGATAACACTCGCAGGAAGTTGCTTCCAAATCTTCTCTGTTAAGGATGCTAATATGACCGCGTTTATAACTGATCATTCCGGCTTGGCTAAGGGTGCTAGCCGCAACTGTAACGCCAGAACGACGTACACCTAGCATCTCGGAGATAAATTCTTGCGTGAGGAAAAAATCTTCTGATTCTACACGATCAGAGACTGTCAGTAACCAGCGAGCCAGCCGTTCGTCCAGTGTATGCAGACGGTTACAGGCAGCTGCTTGCGCCAGTTCTGAGTATATAGCTTGTACGTAGCATAGCAGCAGGGTTTGAAGCGCTCCGCCCCGATTGAACTCGGCTCTAAGTACATCTGCATTCATCTGCATAGCAGTGCCCGAAATCTGCACAAATGATGTTGTGATTGTGGTATTGTTTCCTAAAATTACCGGGATACCAGTCATGCCTTCACTGCTCACTATCCCAACTTCCGCCGTTGAGCCATCTTCCATAATGGCAACTATAGAAACCATTGAGTTGTCAGGAAAATAGACGTGTGTGATCGGTTCGCCTGCTTCGTAAAGCATTTGGTGAACTTCGAGCGAAACTAGCTTTAGATGGGGGACAAGACGCTGATACTCATTAGCTGGCAAAGCTGCGAGCAGCTTATTTGATGGTTGCTGAAAGATATTTTCATCTAATGACATGAGAAGCCACTCTCCTTAAAGTAGGTGACTTTAGAAAAGCCAACTCAGCGCACAAGGGAAAGATTTAAGGATCAGATCCTAATTTCAAAGGGTGTATTCGCTAAAGAAACACAGGAACAATTTAAAAAAAGTTTAAATGAACACATCTGTTTAAGTCTGTGCGCTTCCACACATAGAAACTTAAAAAAACTTATTTTCACCGTTTATTAGGCTTATTGCCCAATAAACGAACAAATTCATCTTCTAGAATCTGATAACATTCACAAGAAATTTTTTCTAAAGCCTCTCGATTCAGGATCTTAATCTGACCACGGTAGTAGGCGATCATTCCAGCTAGCCTCAGGGTGCTAACTGCTTGGGTGACACCAGCACTATGTACACCTAGTATCTGTGAGATAAATTCTTGGGTAAGCGGAAATTCCTTTGATTCCAGACGGTCAGAAACTGTCAGCAGCCAACGAGCCACCAGCTGCTCCTCTAGCTGATGAAGACGGTTGCAGGCAGATTCTTGTACTATTTGAGTGTATTACACCTTGCACATAGCGCAACATTAAGCTTTGAAGCGCTGTACCCCGCTTAAACTGGCTTCTGAGTATATCTGCATCGATTTGCATGGCAGTGTCTGGAATCTGCACAACAGCATTTGTGATTGTGGTAGTGTCTCCTAAAATTACGGGTATACACACCATACCTTCATTGCTCACTAAACCAACTTCCACTGTCGAGCCATCTTCCATAGTGGTGACAATAGAAACCACTGCCTTATTAGGAAAATAGACCTGTGTAATCGGTTCGCCTGTATGGTAAAGGACTTGCTGATTTGATCGTGAAACCAACTTCAGGTGGGGAACAAGACGCTGATAATCACTGACTGGCAGAGCTGCAAGTAACTTATTTGCTGGTTGCTCAAGAGTATTTTATCTAATGACATTGGAATTATCCTAAATGTAGCCATTTGTAGAAAAGGCAACTCTAGGCATAAGGAGAAAAATCAAGAATTTGAATCCTATATATATGTCAAAAGGTGTATTTCTTAAAAAGTTTTAAGAAAAGATTATATTCATATATATAATATAACATAATTAAATCAGTTATTTACAGGAGCAAAAAAATCCTGATGTATCTCAAAAAATTTGGTATAGACCGCTAAAGCATCTATCTAAAGCTTAAGAACAAAATAATACAAATTGCATAGCAAAATAGCCTGCCTCAGAATAAATTCTAAGTCTAATAGCAAACAAAAGTCGTCTTTAAACGACTGAGAAAATGTTATGGTCTGTTTTAACAAGCCTCCTGATAAACATTCCCATTGGGAGCATTGGAACGAATTACGAATTACGAATTACGAATTACAAATTACCACTTTACCGAAGTGAGCCGCACTTTTGAGGTAATGATATGCTTTTCGTGCTTCAGTGAATGGAAAAACTCGATCAATAATTGGTTTGATTTGATGCTGTTGCATTGCCTGATTCATCGCCTCAAACATTTCCCGGCTGCCAACGTAAATTCCCTGAACTGTTAAACTTTTAAAGAGTATTGGCATAGGGTCAATTTCATTTCCTCTACCTGACAATACGCCAATTAAGCTAATACGTCCTCCAATGCGGACTGCTTGTAGTGATTTTGGCAGAGTACCTGCACCGCCTACCTCAACTACATGATCTACACCTGTGCGATTGGTTAATTGATAAACTTGCTTTTCCCAATCTGGTATTGTTTTGTAGTTGATTGTTTCGTCAGCACCAAGCTGTTTAGCTCGTGCCAATTTCTCATCACTGCTGGAAGTAATAATCGCCCTAACACCATGTATCTTGGCAAACTGGAGAGCAAAAATTGAAACTCCTCCAGTACCGAGTAATAAAATACTATCACCTGCATGGATATTGCCTTTTGTCACCAATCCATGCCAAGCTGTGACTGCTGCACAGGGTAAGGTTGCGCCTTCAATATAGGATAAATAGTCTGGTAATATCACCAAACTATCTTGGTGTAATACGACATACTCCGCTAGCATTCCATCAATACCGCCTCCGAGATCGGATTTCATTTTCTCTTTGGTTAAAGAGCCATAAATCCAGTCTTGGAAGAAAATACCAGCGACGCGATCGCCTATTTTCACCCGTGTCACACCTTCCCCTACCGCCACGACTTCCCCCGCACCGTCAGACAGGGGAATTAAGGGATATTTCTGTCCAGCACCGTAAGCTCCCTCAGCGACAAGTAAATCGCGGTAATTTAGGGATGTTGCTTTGACTTGAATGAGAACTTGTCCAACTGCGGGTTTTGGTTCAGAGCGATCGACTAATACCAGGGCATCAATCCCGCCGTTGCTTTGAATTTCATAAGCTTTCATTGGCGGACTCCTTTTGCCAAAGATCATAGTGTAAAGAAATTGTATGCTGCTTTTCTACACAAATATTTCAATAATTACGCTCTAATATGAAATTTCGATTTTTACATGTTTTTATTCACTTCAAATGTTTTATTTACAGCACAATTCAACTATTTGAACCACATCTGTTGTAAGGGTACAGCAATGCTATGCCCCTACGGCGTGGTCTATTTACCTGAAAATAGCTGTAATATTAATATCATCAAATCAGGATTGCGATCGCCTACAGTGGGGCGTAGCCCATCGCCCATCGACAAAACCTCAAAAATCTACCGCTTCTGTACCAGACGTGCAAGGGACGCTAACGCCAGTTGCATTGGCTGTCGGCACCGACGTTACTATAATCCCTCTTTTGTTACTTTGGGGAAAGAAAAAACGGTAATGTTATTCAACTAGCAATAGGAAAACTGATTGGACTCGCCCGAAAATTATTCAT
>NZ_JBALFV010000003.1:0-32057 GCF_036916735.1 Nostoc sp. | reverse complement strand
GCATTACAAGTGTTTTTGACTGCAAGGGAAGTCAATCATTATTAGAGTCGTCCACTGCGGTTTTTTTTTACTTGTTCACGCACCCTGCCATGCAAGCTACAACTCAACCTACGATTATCCTTAACCCAAGCGTATTGATGTTGCCCCCTTCATTCCACGGCAGGAGAAAGGAGTGATTTTCCCCAGCGAATAGCCCCCTTCAAGAACTGCCTCTTGGTTGAAAAGCAAAGCTGTTTCATTTCCTCAAAGGCTCAAAAAAGACTTGTGTTGTGAACGAAAGTACTTGTGTTGTGAACGAAAAGACTTGTGTGTACACTGTAGCCTTGCTAAGGGGAGGAGAGACGCTACGCGTAGCTCGCTTCCCCGTAGGGGTACGCTATCGGCGGCGCTTCTCAAAATTAGCATTCTTTGGATGCAACATGCAGTGGGGGCGCACAGCTAGCTGTACGCCCCTACTAAAGGAGTATATTTTATGCAACTGAGAAAGACTACAATCTATCATCAGCAAGGGTAAGCGCGTTACCCAAGTATTAGAATTCGGTGATTATACACCAGTGTCCCTATTATTACTCTTTTATTGGCGAAAAGTTATTAATACTTGCTGCCAAGAGAATATCGTAACGCATTTAGCGTCCAACTTTGTTTGAGACATCTTTGGCTGCTTTTGCCGCACTGTCCCCTACATCACTAGCAGTTTCTTTAGCGCCCTTTACGTATCCAGATCCAAACTCTTTAAGGGCTTCTCCTGACTGTTGCCCAATCTTCTGAAGTCGTTCACCAGGGGAATTTTCGGTTTCACGAGCGTCTTTAAACCAGTCCCCTACTGTTTTCGGTCTTTGAGCATCATTTTGCTCTACCTGTTCGCGGACTCTCTCCTTTAAGCCTTTGTCATTCTGCCCAGAACTAACATTCGTTGTCAACACTAGAAAACCAACTACGACAACAGCCAAAAAAGATTTTACCTGAAGTCCTTTAAGTAGGGAACTGATGTTAGCAATCGTCCTAGAAATCAAATTTATCATGCTAGTTAGCTTATTTTTTGACTACAAATCAAAGATTAACTATAAAAAGCTAATCATCCTTCTAGCAAAAGGCATATTTTAGTTATAAAAAAGAATAAAGTTGCTACACTAAATTACAACAAATCACTCCCAATCGGTTTGTGGTTGGCTAAATTGCTCTATCCCATCTTGGCCAATACTACGTAGGTTTTGAAGATTTGTAGGTTGGGTTGAAGGAAGGCGAATTTATTCTGTAGGGAAGTGAAACCCAACAAATCCCTAAAAATGGTAGTTTACCCTTGGGGATCTTGCTACGTTCCTTAAACGCCACTTGCTACCCTTCTTCTAATGGAGACGCTGTTCGCGAACGGAAACGCTAAGAACGAACAAGTTGGGAAACCGCAAGGGCGCAGTGGCTCCCCAACCTACATTGGAGTTATTTTTAGGCAAAACCTACGCAGTATTGCCATCTTGGCTCCCCGACAAATCAAAGAAATTTTTTGCCAACCTAACAAAAGGGCAAGAACTATGCAAGAAAGCTGATTTTCTGTTAGGCTACTGCTTTGAAAACCATTGGGAAGAACCAATTGAAGATGTGAGAAGAGGGTTGAGATTACCATACCATAAATTTGCAGAATTCATCCGAAAAAAGCATTTTACTGCTCAAGAACAGCTTTTTTAGGAGTCTCTCTTTTTGTTTATAAATGATGCTTGAGATTACTTCGACTAACAAATGTAGCACTAAATACATTTTTAATGCTACATTTAGTATTTAATATCTCTAATACAGATATAAGCTAAAACAACATGTATCTGTGGTTAGGAAAAATATCTATCTTAAGAGATAGTTGATGCATAAAAATAAATAGCTACTAATAACAATTAATAATAAGACGACTTTTAGACTAGAGACAAAGTTTTGTCTGACTTAGTGGATTTATACCGTAATCCCTAGATATTTGAAGGGCTTGCAGACGGCAAATTAATTCACATTTTTTCTCAACACGAGAACTGCTTCAGGTGGAAAGCTAAAGGATGAGATACTGGATAAGGAAATTAGCAATCTGTATAGTATTATTATATAACTTGTTTTTACCAAGTGATTACGCAGGAGCAAATCAACTTTCAAATGTTGATGTATCACAACTAAATGCAATCCCAAATATTGAGAAATTAGCAATTAATGATAATAAATTGGCTAAAATCATAAAAAAAGATTTTTGCCAATTTAATGAGATTGCTAAAAGAATAGATAAACTAAAGGGACTCTTCACACTTTATTGCAGTGGCGATTCAGGCAAAATATATTTAGAAATTAAACCAGAGCAACTAAATAAAGATTATTTAGCTATAGTTACATTAGAATCAGGCGTTGGAGAAAGAGGAATTTATAGTGGATTACCTCTATCTGATTTTATTTTCTACTTCCAACGAATAAAAAATAGATTGCACTTTGTTGTTCGTAATGTTAAATTCCGTGCAGAAAATAGACCAGAGCAGCGATCGCTGGCTCGTTCTTTTAGCGACTCAGTTCTTTATTCACTTGAAATAGTCGCTATTGATCCAGACAGTAAAAATATTTTGATCAGCCTGGATGAACTGCTAATGCAGGATTTTCCTGGATTAACTACCTTATTAAAATACTCTTTGCAGGCTGATTATCACTTGGATGCAAGCAAATCATATTTTGGTGATGTTAACAACTTCGCAGAAAACGTAGAAATTGATTCAATTTACGGTTTTTCATCATTAGAAGGAGCAAATTTAATCACTGTACCCGATAGCAGGGCACTAACTCTGAAGGTACATTATAGTTTTTCTCAGCTTAGAGAAAACACTGGTTATATTCCTAGACTTGCAGATGACAGAGTGGGATATTTTATTACTGCTTTCCAAAATTTATCTAATAATAATGCTCATGAATCATTTGTACGTTACATCAATCGTTGGCATCTAGAACCATCTCAGCCTAACGCCCCCTTATCTCCACCCAAAAAGCCAATTGTGTTTTGGATTGAAAATGCTGTACCGTTAGACTACCGCGATGCGATTCGTGAAGGTGTTTTGATGTGGAACAAAGCATTTGAAAAAGCCGGATTTCAAAATGCTATTGAAGTGCAGCAAATGCCAGATGATGCTGATTGGCAACCCGCAGATGTACATTATAATACTATTCGCTGGTTCAATTCTTTAGATGCAGGTTTTGCCAGAGGTCCAGTACGCGTTAACCCACTCACTGGGGAAATATTGGATGCAGATATTATTGTAGATGCCAATATGGTGCGTTCAATTCAGCAAGAATATCACGCACTGATGGAAGGAAATTCATCTTTTACGGATGGACAGGTTTCTCAACTGGGCAGAAACCCATGTCCAGGTAATTTATCTGCAATGTTCTTGAAAGGTTTTAAAGCTTTTCCTGAACAACATTTAGTAGACAATGACTTTTGCTATAGCATGGAGTCTTCAGATCAAGCTGCAATGGGGGCGTTGGTGTTGTCAATTTTGCCAAACACTACACCCAGTAGTGAAACTATGAAGAAGTATGTGCATCAATATTTGCGTTCTCTGATTGCTCACGAAGTCGGGCACACTCTCGGTTTGCGCCACAACTTTCACGGCAGCACTATGTTAGCGCCTAAAGAATTAAATAATACTGAAATCACTCGCACTAAAGGTTTAGTGGGTTCGGTGATGGACTATCTACCTGTGAATATAGCGCCACAGGGAGTAAAGCAAGGTGATTATTTCCCAGGAGTTGTTGGGCCCTACGACGAATGGGCAATTGAGTATGGTTATAAAAGAAGCCCATCAGTAGCAGTTGAGAGAATCATTCCAGAATCAGAAAAAAGTTTTTTAGAGCAGATTGCACTGGTGTCGCCTCAACCAGAATTATCTTATGCAACTGATGAAGATATCTGGGACATTAATCCTTTGGCAAATGTCTGGGACATGAGTAGTGATGTGCTACTTTATTCGCAGTGGCAAATGGATAATGCCCGTTTTATGTGGCAGCGCCTTGACAAGGGTTATCTATCGATTGGCGAAAGTTATAGTAACTTGCGCGTCTCATTTAATAAAGTACTTAAATATTATTTTCGCAATGCCATCTTACTTTCTAAATACATTGGTGGACAATCGTTTCGGCGTCTCCATGCTAGTGGTGATGCTTCTTGGACATTTGTACCAGTGTCACTTTTAAAACAACGTCAAGCATTGACAAAGTTACAAGAGTATGTGTTTTCCGAAAATGCTTTCAGTTTTTCACCACAATTGTTGAATCAACTAGCACCATCGCGCTGGGAACACTGGGGTAGTTCTGTACCTAACAACCGCCTTGATTATCCAATTCACGATCGCATTGTGAGTTTCCAAAGTGCGGTACTGCGATCGCTATTAGACAGCGATCGCCTGAATCGTTTACAAGATATAGAATTAAAAACTCTCCCTGGAGAAGCGCTTTCCATGCCGGAACTGTTCGATACCCTGCAAACAGGCATCTGGACAGAAGTTTTAACTCCAGGAGAACCAAAGCCGATTTCTAGCATTCGCCGTTCATTGCAACGGGAATATCTGAATATTTTGTTAGAGATGATGTTGGGTACTACTGATACACCTGAAGATGGTCGGACACTGGCTTGGTATAAATTGCGCCAACTACAAAAAGCTATTGATATCAGACTCAAACAACTGAGTGAAAGCATTGATATTTACACCCTAGTCCACTTAGAAGCTTCTGGCGATCGCATCACCAAAGCATTAAATGCACAGTTAATTTCTAACTAAAAGCTAAAAGTGATAATTCAAACTCCTAACTCCTAACTCCTAACTCCCCAAGATGCCATTGCAATAGACCGATGAAAACTTCTGGTCTTTCCAAATGAGGTAATATTCCTGCATCTGCGATCGCATAAAAATCTTTAATTGCACTTGGATTTAAATTTGCCAAGCGTCGTCCTAGTTTGATGCTGGTAAATTGTGCCTTTTCTCCCCAAAAAATGACCGTGGGAATTGTCAGTTGTTTAATATATAAACTTAGGTCAAAGTAAAGATCACCCCGTAAAAATGACAAAGCGGCAAACTTAGCATTAGGCTGTTGTGCAGAGGTTAAATAAGCCTCCACCATTTCTTGAGATACTCGTTGTGGCTTGGCAAACAGAAAACTTTGTAAAAAATTTCGGACTGCAATTTCATTTTCAGCACCAAGCATATAAATAAAATTGTCCAACAGAGGCGCATTGATCACCGAAAGCGGAAGTCTGCGTCCAGCACCCTGTCCAAAATCATCAAATCCAGAGGGGGACACCAAAAACAGTGCTTTGAATAAATTGGGTTGAATAATAGCTAAACGAATCGCAAAAGCGGCTGTTAAAGATGAGGCTACAACCGTCACTGGTTGACGACAAGTTTCAATGATAAACTCTGCGAGCGTGCTGAGATAATCCCTAATTTTATAATCCCGGACTGGATGAGCCGATTCTCCCCAGCCCATTAGATCGGGGGCTAAAATGTGGTAATTAGAAGCAAAAGCTGGGTAAACTTTAGACCATTCATACGCAGATGCCCCACCACCAAAGTTATGGAGAAACAGTAGTGGAGGTAAATCTTCAGTATCAGCGATTGCCCAAGGTGCATTCGTTTGGGTATAATAAACCATTGCCCCCAAGGATGTATGGATAAGTTTATGTCCAAAGCCAGGAGGTTGAAACTGAAGCATAAAATTAAAAAGTATAGTTTAATAGCAATTTACCCGAAGGCAAAATTACGAGGTATCAAGTCAAGCTTACCGATAAATATTGAAGTAGGTAAACTTTTGCTGTTTTAAGCTATTTCATATTTAATTTGTATACAACCAAACTAATTCATAATTCATTCTTGCTTTTGATTACTATCTCCTGTGATTTGAACAAGTTGATTGAGGTTATCACCACTGATGTGATAAGCTGCCCCAAAACCAACTACAAAACGGCCTTCACTCGGAATTAGCTGAAAAATCCGAAAGTCAGGCAACCCGCGCAAAACCTCGATAATTTGGCCAAACCGCCCTTGAAATTGCTCAACAATTTGATTCCACTTATCAGTTTCACGCTCTATCAATTTTGCCGTGCAATCAAAATTCAAACGACGACGGGCAAAAATTAGATTACTCTTAGCTTCATCCTCGATAAATAAAACACTAACATAAGGATTGGCATAGAGGTTTTTGGTATGAGTTGAAAGACCACTTACGTAAATGTAAATGTTTTTGGAATCATCCATTACAAAGGGAGCATAACTAGCATTGGGTATTGCCTGTGCGTTTATGGTGCTAATAATCACACTCTCTAATTCTTCTGGAAACTTTTCGTACTCAGCTTGAATGTCTTCAAGTTGGCTCATAAGTGAATTACCGTTTGATTAGGAACACCTCATTAAGTATCCTAGCGTGCTTGAGCAATATCTACGACGGGCTATTTGGCGTTGTATGGAATGCCAAAGATTTGGCTTAACAGAATAGGTTATAGTTATCTCCTCTACCCTTTTCCCTAAATGAAAGCAATTGACCATTATCTAAGCTCTGAGTACTGGAGGATTTGGAGAAACAAACATTAGGCTAAACTTAAGAAAGTTATGAGGACGCAAATATGACTGACAAAAATCGTTCTCAATGGGATTTAGGCAGGTTTATTGAAACCTTGACTTACTTTGAGGTAATTCCTTTCCTTAACTGGGTACAGCAGTTAATCCAAGGTCGTCCTAAGGATAATCAGTATAGACCCAATGGAGGAAGAAACGTGGGTGTAATATTAGTAGCAGGTGCAACAGGTGGTGTAGGTAAACGAGTAGTGCAGCGATCGCTCGAACAAGGTTATAAAGTTCGCGCCCTAGTTCGAGACATTGACAAAGCCCGGTCAATTCTTGGTAATGATATAGACTTAGTAGTTGCGGATATCACTCAATCAGAAACTTTAACTTCTTTAGTTATGGCTGATATCCAAGCTGTAGTTTGTTGCACAGCAGTGCGTGTGCAACCAGTTGAGGGAGACACAGCAGATAGAGCCAAATATTATCAAGGTGTGAAATTTTACCAACCAGAAATTGTTGGCGACACCCCAGAAAATGTAGAATATCAAGGTGTTAAAAACTTAGTCCAAGCGGCGGCAAAATATCTACCCCAAGCAAACGAAAAACCGATATTTGATTTCACCAAGCCATCAGCAGAATTAAAAGATTACTGGGGGGCGCTGGATGATGTCGTCATGGGTGGCGTGAGTGCCAGTAATATCCAATTATTAGAAAATGCAGCTTTGTTTGCTGGTAATGTCTCAACCGCTAACTCTGGCGGATTTGCTTCGATCAGAACCAAAAATTTTGATCCATCCTTCAACTTATCTGATTGCGAAGGTGTGAAATTGCGCGTCAAAGGTGACGGTCAACGTTATAAAATCTTCCTGCGGACTGATACAAAATGGGATGGCATTGGTTATAGCTATTCTTTTGATACCGTAGCTAATACCTGGATAGATGTTCACATTCCCTTTGCGGATTTGATTCCCGTCTTTCGGGCAAAAGTTGTCAAAGATGCGCCGCCAATTGAGCAGAATAGAGTTTGTTCATTCCAACTGATGTTGAGCAAATTTGAATATGATGGCGCTTTGAATTCTAAATTTTCTCCCGGTGGTTTTGCTTTGCAGTTAGAATCAATAAAAGCTTATGGCGGGACAACTTTACCACAATTTATCTTAGTTAGTTCAGCAGGCGTGACTCGTCCCAGTCGTCCTGGTATTAATTTAGATGAAGAACCGCCAGCAGTTAAATTAAATGACCAATTGGGAGGAATTTTAACTTGGAAGTTGAAGGGAGAAGATAGTTTAAGAGAAAGCGGAATTCCTTATACAATTGTTAGACCTTGTGCTTTAACTGAAGAACCAGGAGGCAAAGAATTAATATTCGAGCAAGGCGATAATATTAAGGGCAAAATCAGCCGTGAGGATGTAGCAGAACTTTGCGTGCAAGCTTTAAAACTAGCAAAAGCTTCTAATGTCACATTTGAAGTAAAACAGGGAGATAATACTGTTAACTCTATCGATTGGCAGAAGTTATTTTCTAATTTAGTAAAGGATAAATAAGGGAAGTGACTACAGAGTATAAGTCTGTAGCCATCCCAACATATCCTGTCTAAATAGACTGTTATGAAAAAAATCCAAGTGCTAATATTTGCTGGGATTTTAGCAACAATTCTCTGGGGTGGATTATTTGGAAACACTGCTTCATCCCAACAAGTGGAGTCTCGCATTTACAACCTGCAAGCGGACTTAAATCGTGTCGAGTCACGATTAAACCAGATAGAGTCTCAACTGGGTTCAAGTCGCCAGTCTTCATCCCCAAGAACAACACTTACCCCACGACAGTCAACTGGTTCCAGAAGAAACTTATCACAGCAAGATCCGATGTTTGATCGGCTTGCAACTTTGGTTGTTGAATTGAAGCAACAAGTCAACAAATTAGAGGCGCGAGTTTCTAAATTAGAAAGTCGCTGAATATTCAAATTATCCTGTCTACTTTTCAGAACTTAGTTATTAGTACCGCAAGGCAGAAGTCAAAAGTTAGTTGCAGAAATGCGTAGGCTAGCAAGAACCATAAGCATCGCCCCTTTCAAATCTTAGTCATATTAGATTGGAAAAAAGCATACCGGATGAAGTCTTAAAATTGACTGTTCCGGCTCATCGGGCAGTTAAGCGTTCCACCCTAGCTAAAATTTTAAAGCAGGCTCGTATAAACTTGGAAAGATTTTTAGATTTGTTGTAGCCAGAAATGGTATAAATAATTACTTTCCATCCTCCAGTATTAATGTAGACTCAGCAGTACGCCCAAATTCTTCTGATGCATATTGCAGGTGAACTTGGGCACCAGGCCAAGAAAACGTACCAGGAGTAACAGAACGGACTAAGTAATGCAGACTATAAACTCCTGGTTCCAGGTGGTCGGTGTAGGCGATAATGCGATCGCGGTAGATATTTCTAAACCCAAGTTCCCAGTTATCAGCTTTTGCTTGTAATGCAGCTGTCGTAGTTTGAAAACTTGCATCTACCGCCTCAAAACCTGATGGTAGCGGATCTTTAATCACTAAATGATCCACAGGATGATCGGCAATGATTTCTAAACCAATATCAAACACTTGTCCAGAGGCTAAAGTTAAGGGTTTATCGAAAGCGTAAAGACCTGTTTTTTGTAAAACTTTCTCTTGATTTACTTGACTAATTTCTCGTGTTATGCGTAACCCGTTAAACCTTCCAGGTTGATTTCCTTGCAAGCGATAATTATAAGCAACCAAATAGTGCAAAGTGCCATTTCCTGATTTTTGCAGCGTTAAATCATTACGACCACGAGGTAATTGATTCATCGGTACATTTAGCTGTAAGCTAGGATTTTTGTAGCCTTCAAAGCGATTTTCTCCTAACTTATTACCAGCTAATTGCACTGTAGCAACAAAATTAGGTGGTGTGGGTTGCAGTTGACTATAATCTACCAAGGCTGTTAAGGCTTGGGCATTATTATAGTTAGTTTGCCATGTGCCATCTCGTCGCAATGCCAGAAGACTTTGGAATAATTTATCTATAACTTCGGGTTTACTTTGTTTAGCAATCAATAAACGTAAAGCTTCCGCCTGTGTTGCTGTAGATGAACTCATCCATCCCCAACTGCTGGGTAAACTCACAACTGCTGTGCTACCAGTTTCATATATATTCTGTTGTAGCTTATTCACTAATTGTTGAGATTCATCTCGCCATTCTGGGAATTGAGATAAGTATCGCGCTAATTTAATTTGAGTTACTAAATCAAAGTTATTGCGCTGTTCATAAATATCTGCGAGAAAAGTATTGCGCTTCTCACCCAGTTCTGATAAAGAAATTAAAGCATTAAGTTGCAGTTGCCTTTTACAGAGTAGCTGTTTGCAAAAATCGTATTCTCCAGGATTCGCCAGAACTTTTTGCAGATAAACTTTGAGGCGAGACAGCATTGCAGAATCAACTAAATTAGGGAACATCTGACTAGCTTTAGCCAAAGATTCACCCGCGTAAGAAGAAACCCAAGGGTCAGATTTTTCTTGTCCTGGGAAAGCAGCAAAACCACCATCTGCTATTTGCAGTTTTTGTAATTGTTCAATTGCTTGATTTGCCTGTTGTGTAGGATTAAATTCTGCAAATGTCTGACCATATTTTTGTGTAATATTTTGTAGTTTAGCAGCAATCATTAATTGACTTGCAGCAGGTTCTGTAAACGGTAAATCATCATCTTCTAAAACTTGCTTTGCTGGTGCTTTAATCTCCGTTATCAAAGTACTCGCCAACTGAATATCTAAACCTCCCGCATCAGGGAAGGTATTTTTATCAACATTCAGGGGAATCTTCACCTGTTTATCGGTTACACTAGACTCAACGACTTGTTCTGTAATTTCAATTGGCTTAATTTCCAAAGGTACTTCAAAAGCATCTGCAGCTGTACCATTTAGCTGAGTGGTAAAGCGAACTTTACCAACTCCCACACTATCCGCCACCATTGGAAAGCGATAAGCATGAGTTGCAGATTCAGCTTTGGTTTGCAAAGAAGTAGCTGTAGGATTTTTGTCAGCAAACTTCACCGTACCGCTAAGTTCGCCATTTATTGAGAGATTTCCTGTATTTGCAGTGTTGTTAGTTACAGATAAACCAGCGAGGATGCGATCGCCTGGACGGGCAAATTGTGGCAAGATGGCATTAGTTAGCAGTGGCTTAGTGGTGATAAACGTCGCGTCCCCATTCCCAAAACGCAGATTTCCATCGGTGGCTACAGCCATCACCCGCCATGTAGTTAAGTCATCCGGGAGTTTAAAGGTTATCTGGGCATTACCATTAGCATCAGTCAGAACAGAACCGTTGTAGTAAGCTAACGCTTGAAAATCTGTGCGAGTGCGAGTATTGGCTGCACCAGTTGAAAAACCACCGCCATAACCCCAACCTTTAGGTTTAGCTACATCTTGTGGTTGTAAAATTACATCTGGTCGATTATCGCTAAAGCGGGTAGAAATCGGCTGTTCTGCATAAACTGTATCCACCAAATCTGGCGGACGATAACCAGAAAGTTGTAACACCGCTTCATTTACCACCATAACTGTAAATTGTCCTTTGGTGGGATTGCCTTGATTATCCTTCAGTTCCAGTTGTACCGTTTCCTCTGCACCAGGTTCTAATGATGCTTGCACTGGCTTAACTTGCAGTTTTAAATATTTATCTTCTAAGTTAACTTTAAAAGGTGTAAAACCAATCTTCACCAAGTTATCTAAACTTCCTGTTTCCACTTGGTTTATGGGTTTACCTTGTCTGACTAAGACAGCTTCAATGGCTGCGTTTGGCAACATTTCTTGCGTGACTTTAAACTGAATTTGTGGTGCACTTCCCTGAGTTTTGGTAATTTGCTGATAAAGGGGTTTGTCTTTAATCACAGCAAAGTACAATTCTGCATCTGGATAGGGAGATTGAATTAGTACAGTAGCGGTTTCACCAGGTTTAAACTCTTTTTTATCTAATTTAACTTCTAAGACATCTTTTTCTTTAGAACCCCAAAATACAGGATTTTCTCCAGATGCCCAAATTTGTAAATCTGTCGCACTTAATTCGCCTTTGGCATCACTAAAATTAACTCTAATCCGGTATGAATCAGATTCCGGTGCTGTCAAATTTACCGATTGTGGATTGCTAGCAGATGTAATTTCTGCTTGTCCTACTGTTTTATATTCAACTTGATTTTTTGGTGTTCGGCTACCTTCCACCAACTGCGTGACGCTGCTGTATTTAATCTGTTGTAATTCCAGCCGCACCCGTTGACCTGTTATCGGTTTTCCTATAGGGTCAGTAACAATCACTTCAATAGGAAAAGCCTTACCAGCATCAGCAATGAAATTACTTTTTAACCCGATAAGGCGGTTACTTGGTAGGGCTGTAAAAGTTTTGGAATTCGCTACAGATAGGTTAGAAACATCTGCAACTTGCACATCTACCTGATAAGTCATTGGATATGGTAAATCATTAGCCACATTTACAGTTTGACTACTTTTACCATTAGCATCTAGCTGGGCATTACTTTGCAATACATCACTAGATATAGTAGGGGTTTCTTCTGGCCATAACCATTGCCTACCAAAAGTAAATTCCTCCCAACCTTTAGGAACAAAATTAGCCTGTTGGCGAGTAATAAAGTATTTTGCTTCGCCACCTTCTACAGGCGCACCAAATAAATAATTACTTGTAGCATTAATATTAACTTTCTCGTCAATGAGAGCAAATTTTTTATCTAAGTTGAGTTCGACTTGAAAATTGGGTGGCTTAAACTCAGCTACCCGAAATTCTCCAGAAATTTCTTGCCCATTCTTACCTTTACCCTGGATTGTATAATAACCTAAGCGCTGAGTAGTCTTGATGGGCAGTTCTAAAGAAAATGTACCAAATTTATTTGTTACTTGCGTACCTAAATTAGTCTTTTGCCCATCAGGATTAACTAAAGTTAATTGGTAAACAGCATTTTTATCTTGTTGGATTACACCATTTTGTAAAAAGTCAGCAAAACCAGTCAGCCAAGCTTTTTCACCTGGTTGATACAACTGTCTATCAGAGAAAATTACCCCGCGTGATTCAGGTTTACCATCTTGCCAATCTGCATCAATACCATAGCCATAAACGCCGCTATATTCTTCAACTCTCGCAAATGCCCAATCTTGATTTTCCCGGGCAATTACTAATAATTGTGGTGATTTACTAGAACTTTCATTCCCAGAATAACATTGCTGTAATCCTTCACGACTAATTGTCAAAGTTCCATTTTCATCAGTTTTACCCGTTGCACAGGGTACAGGTTCAAGACGAGATTTAGCCTGTAACTTTGATTGATAAATTTCCAGAGCAGCCGCTTGAACTGGCGAACCATCTGTAAGATGATTGATGCGAATTATGCCTGACTCAGGAAACCACTGAGTAAATACGCCCAAATTCGTCAATTCAACCAATCCATAAGTTGTGGGTTCTCGCCACAGTTCCTTGCCATTCTCCTGATATTTATTAGTGCGGGCTTGTACTCCATAAGCTAACATTCCCATACCTGCACTTATTTTTTCCCGCAGAGGAACAGCAATATCAACTGATTGATTTTTCTTACCTGATATCTTAAAGCTTTGCCAATCAGAAGGTTGTGGTAATAAATCACTACCATTATTAAAATGAACTAAATCTGTCGGTTTAACTACTCGATAAGCTGCTTTATATTTCGATTCTGGCAAATTTATCGTACTAATATTTAGCTGTAAATCTTTACCTGTCGGGAAAATATTCAAATCTGATGGTACCCAGATATCCCCAGCTAAATCTCCAGTATCATATTTAAGTGTTACGGTTTTACCTAAAATTTGACCAAACTTATCTTTGAGGTTTTTGCCGATAGTAATTGTATAACTCGTGGCAGGTTCTAGCGCGTAAGGATTGATGCCGACAATTTTATCTTCATCATTTATTTGAATAATTCTATAAATTTCTTTTGGTGCTGGATTAATAGTAATATTTTCTTTAATTGAATCTGGCAATAAGACGTTATTAAATTCTAGCTGAGGACTGCCTTTAATAAATCGTCCAAAAGTTCCACCTGCATCTGGCTGTCCATAAAAGTTAATTTTTTGAAATGCCAAAGGCGAATAAGTTGCTAATTTACTGGCAAATTCTTTTTCTGTAGGGAGATTGCCATAAGCAGGACGTATTCCTGGAGAAAATACTAGGCGATAAGGGGTTGCTTTTTCGAGATTTTGCTGGGGAATGAGGTTATAAATCCAATTGCGTGCTGAAGGATCAAATTTTTCTAAAGATTCTTCATCTTTTAATGGTTTTTCTTCTTGATTTAATTCAAATTTAAAACCTGTACCTTTATTTTTACCCTCGGAAATTAACTGTAAATGTTCTTGTAAAGAAGCTAAATCCAATTTTACATTAGAAGTAAACTGCAATTTCTGTTGTAAATCAATTGGTTCGAGATCAGCCTTTTCAATTGGATTGACACCGGGTAGATTAGTCAGATTGATAGATTCGGTATTGAAAGTCCAAGGTAAATCTTTGTTTAAGCGATGATTTTTTAAATCGCCTAAACCTGCTTTTAGAGTGACTTGAAATCTTGTTGCTATTGGCAAGGCTTTCTCAGCTTGAAAACCCACCATGCGCGGTGTCAAAAAGCGAAATTGACCGGGTAAAGGCGGCCAAAGAGAAAATTTTTCTAATATTTTCTGCCGTTCTGGACTGTCTAGGCTTTCAACTGGGATTAAAGCTTCTTTAAAACGGATTCGGATTTGGTTAAGAGGTTTTGTTTCTCCAATGGGACTAATTTGTTCAATCCAGTCTGGTAATTTTGGTGGTGTGAGTGGAGATACTGCTGGGAGTTGTTCTTTATTTGAGTTGATACCAAAAAAATTACATCCTGCCATCCCAAGCATAAATGTAAAGAGAAGAAGATACTGTATTTTTCTCTTTCGGTTTGAGGAATGACTAATTTTTTTTAACGTAGACGCTTCGGCTTGCTGCAGGCTACCGCTAAGGACGTTAAGTACACCAACGAAGAAATGGAGAATTTTATGGTATAAACGGAGTAGTACTCTGATAATCATATTTTTAGTAATTCCAAATGAAAATTCACAAATTATAGCGAATAAAAGCTTGTATCCCCTTATGGAGTTGGCAATGCCAAGACTAGTAAGAGAAAGCGGATGACTATTTTTTCCTAAAATATTGGATTTAACTATGTTTATTTACATAGATAACCAATACCATGTGATTGTTCCGCAAAATCACTACAATTCTTAACTATAAAGAAGTATTTAAGTTATACAAATATTGATTTATATCTGCTAAGTTCTGAAAAATAGATTATTAAGGATTTGACATATTTCCTGATTTAGATGTAATCGCCACGTCAAAATTAAAGTAAGTTTTCTTGGGCAGGGATTCCCTGATGAAACTAATTTCACGATCACTACTCAAAATTAAGCACAGTAGTAAGATTATCTTAGCTGGGCTGGTAATATGTCTGGTTGTACGCTTGCTACCTTATTTTGCACCCATTCATACCGCAGACATTGCCCAAAATCAACTGGCAATGCAATTTAGCGATCGCAATGGTTTACCATTAGGAACATTACTCACCCGTGATCAAGAACATACGTCAGTAATACCACTAAATCAGGTTTCGCCCCAGTTTACCCATGCTATTTTAGCCGCCGAAGATGGCAGCTTTTACCATCATGGGACCTTGGATATGAAAGCTGTTATCCGCGCCAGCAAAGAAGCCATCCACGCGAAACGAATTATTTCTGGCGCTTCTACAATTACTATGCAGTTAGCACGGATGTTAGATCCAGTGCCCAGCAGTTTCTCTGGTAAACTGAGTGAGATTTGGCTATCTTGGCGGTTAGCAGCAGGGATGAGCAAAGATGAAATTCTTTCTGCATATATCAATCGGCTGCCAATGGGAGGGAATATATATGGTGTGGAAGCAGCTGCGCGGACTTATTTTTCCATCCCAGCTAGTGAGTTAAATCTTGCTCAAGCTAGTTTGTTGGCTGCTATTCCTAATAATCCCACATACTTTAACCCTTATGAGCATTGGGAACGGCTGAAGCAGCGACAAAAATACGTCCTCAATCGGATGGTACAAGAAGAGTATATTAGTGATGCGATCGCAGCTCGAACATCCGCCGAAAAGGTTGTGTTTCAATCTCGCCAACGGGGAATTATCGCTGCACCACACTTTTTGTTTTGGTTAGCCAATCAAATCCCCCCTAGCCCCTCTTACAAGGCGGAGAATCAAGCCCCGCTTTTTAAGAAAGGTTGGGGGGATCAATCCGTTATTCGCACGACTATAAATCGCCCCTTACAGCAATTTGTCGAAGCACAGGTGCAGCAGGTGATTTCTTCTCTCGCTGCCAACAATGTCCACGATGCAGCTGCATTGGTAATTGACAACCACACTGGCGAAGTTTTGGCTTATGTCGGTTCCCCTGATTACTTTAATGAAGCCAAACTGGGACGCAATGATGGAGTGCAAGCGCTACGTCAACCAGGATCTACTCTCAAGCCTTTTGTGTATGAATTAGCTTTAGAAAAAGGTTTAATTCGCCCAAATACCATTTTGGCAGATGTACCCGCCCATTATGCAATCCCTGGCGCGAAACTTTATAGCCCCACGGATTACACCGAAAGCTTTCTTGGCCCAGTACGGGTGCGAATCGCTTTAGCAAATTCTCTAAATGTACCCGCAGTCAGGGTTTTAGAAAAAGTAGGCGTAGAAACTTTCTTAGAACGTCTGCATCAATTGGGCTTTGAACACCTCAATCAAACTCCAGAACATTACGGTTTAGGGTTAACTCTCGGTAGTGGCGAAGTCAGTTTATGGGAATTAGCTAGAGCTTACGTTACTATGGCACGACTCGGAGAAGCTACGCTGCTAGTAAGCACATTTTCTGATTCCCCAATCCAAAATCCTTCGATGGCTCCTGAGCGAAGTCGAAGGACTGAGCGAAGTCATTCGCGTAGCGTTCCGCAGGAAAGTCCCAAATCTAAAATCCAAAATTTGACGACAATATGGCAATTAATCACCAACATACTTAGTGACAACCATGCTCGTGCAACAGCATTTGGTGTAGACTCTGTGTTACATTTACCTTTCCCCGTTGCTGTTAAAACTGGTACTTCTTCCAATTTTCGGGATACTTGGACAGTTGGCTTCACCACAGATTACACCGTGGCTACTTGGGTAGGCAATTTCAACGGCGAACCGATGCGACAAGTTTCAGGTGTTACCGGGGCTGCACCCTTGTGGAATCGAATTATGTTACACTTGCACGAACATCAAGAACCAGCAGGTTTTCCACCTCCAGAAGGTTTAGTGCAATTACCTGTTTGTGCAATTTCCGGGTTACGACCAACACCAGATTGTACCTCAGTCGTGCAGGAATATTTCTATCCAGAAGATAAAATTGCCTACGAAGGTGACAATCAATTCAAGTTACCACCAGAGTATGATGAGTGGTTGGCAAAACAACAGCAATCGAGTCTTGTTTCTACCAATTTGAGAATTTTATCTCCGCATCATGGCGATTTATTTTTACTGTATCCAGGTGAAGAAGCGAAGCAAAAACTCGAATTTAAGTTAGCGGGAAATAAATCTGCGCCTGTTGAATGGTGGTTGAATGGGGAAAAGCTAAATACAAACTCAGCTAATTCTTTCTTTTGGAATTTGCGTCCTGGTAAATGGACTTTGGAAGCAACAAGCAAGGAGATGGCCGACAAGGTAAGTTTTCAGGTGGAATTAGCTAGTATTAAACCTACGCGTCGAGGATTTTCTATTAGTAATTCTCAAGAAAAGGAAAATCGTCCATAAATAAAAAAGGCAGGGATTACCTGCCTAGTTCCGTTAAACAATTTGATGAGTAAACTATTGCAGATCATATTGACAAAGCCATTGCAAGATTATGTCAAAGGTATGACCACAAATAATATATCTGTTCCAGAAACAATATAAGCTTAAACAAGAGGCAAGGGAGCAGATAATACCAATTCCAGAAAAAAATGAAATAGATGCATAGGTTGGGTTGAACTTTAGTATTACCCAAAATTACAAAACTTTGAGGTATTGGGTTTTGTCCCTCAACCCAACCTACATTCGTATCATATTTTTTGTGAAGTGGTATAAGCTGTACAGTGCATATATTTGCTTACCGCGTCTGCTTAATCGGAATCTCAATCAAAAACTCTGTACCCTTACCAGGTGTAGAAATACACTCGATTTTTCCCTTGTGCTTATCTACTATAATCTGGTAACTAATAGATAATCCTAAGCCCGTGCCTTTACCTATAGGTTTAGTAGTAAAGAAAGGATCAAACAATTTAGCCTTAACTTCCTCTGGTATTCCTGGGCCATTATCTTTAATACTAATAATCACGCACTCTTCATTCTTAACTTGAGTATGGACAATAATAGAGCTAAGATGTTTTTTAGCCTCTCCTTTTAAACACTCTTCTTCCCATTCATATAAAGCATCAATAGCATTACTTAAAATATTCATAAATACCTGATTCAGTCCTCCTGCATAACATTCAACAAGAGGCAAATCACCATAATCTTTGATTATTGCAATTTCCTGCTGTTTATGCTTTGCTTTAAGACGATACTGTAAAATTAATAAAGTGCTATCAATTCCTTCATGAATATCAACAGGTTTCATTTCTGCTTCATCAAGACGTGAGAAGTTCCGCAAAGTTAGCACAATCTCACGAATGCGGTCAGTACCAACTGCCATTGAAGATAATACTTTCGGTAGATCATTAATAATAAATTCTAAATCTATCTCATTAAGAAAACTATTTAGTTCTGGATTGTAATTAAAAATTTGTTGCTGATACAGCTTAATTAAACTTAGTAAGTCCTGACTATATTCTCTAACATGCATCAGGTTACCATAAATGAAATTAACTGGATTATTAATTTCATGAGCAACACCAGCAACTAACTGACCTAATGAGGACATTTTTTCAGTTTGAATAAGTTGTACTTGAGCGTGTTGCAATTCTTGCAGTGTCTGTTGTAGTTGATTATTTTTTTGTTTTAATTTTGCCGTTCTCTCGGCAACTTCCATTTCTAACCTATAATTCGTTTCTTCTAAAGCAGCTTGAGCAACTTTTTTAGCTTTTAAGTATTTTTGTAATAAATGCAATACTAAAAGCCATGCCGGAATCAGCATTGCTAAACTTATAATAGATTCTAAAATTGCCCAAAGCATTCTTTTGTAATAATTATCAACTTTCTGCTGTAAATGAAGTGATATATTACGCTTTATTTTTGCAACACCATCAGCGTAAATTTGTTTTTGAGTTTCATACTCGCGGTTAGAAAGTAGTATTTGTGCTATCTCTTTCTGATTTCTTTTAACTAATTCAAAAGATTGATACTCCATTGCAACTAAGCGCTGATTAGCTGCATCAATTTTTTTAGCATCCTCATTTTCATATACTTTAGGAGCCAGTTGAATAGATTCTTTAATAGCTAAATCAAGTTTAGGTTCAAATTGGCGATATCGTTCTTCCCAAATAATTTTTCCTGTAGCAGCATTCATGCGTGCTGACATCGTTAATACTTCATCAAGATAAGTAATTTTATCACTTAGTATTTGGAGTAAAAATTCATTTTTAGTAATACTTTTAAATGAATAATATGCTTGCCAGTTGAGGCAAATTTGAGGAAGAAACAAAACTAATGTTAGCAGTAAAGTTACAGTTACGATTTGATAAGGAAGGAATCTCATTTTATTAGGTAGGTACATTTTAAAAAGGCTATTTATATAGATACTATTTAAGTATTAAATTTATATTTTTGAGTTTTATTTTATTTAGATTAATCATCAAAATATTTTTAAATTTTAACTTAATTCTTATTTGTTTATTTATATTTAGTTTTTTATTATATATAAAATCTAAATCAAAAATTATTTAATATTTAAAAAATATAAAAATATAGAACAATAAATCTATTCATAATTTTTAAAATTAATAAATATAGCTTATTACTCTTTAAGTCGTTCCCCATTGTAAATCCAATGAGAAAAGCCTAATCTTGAGGAGAATTACCTCTACCTAAAAGCATGTGAATATAATCATGATGGCGCAGACTAATTTTTACAGGTAACGCCAATAGGCTATTAGGGTTATCTAGTAACCAAATTACAAAAGAAATTTTTGGTTTATATAAAGTAAATATTACTGAATGTGCTTTTTTTAAATTGTCTAGTTGAAAAGTTTCATCTAAATCAAAAGCCATAGGTATACTTATAACAAAAGAACTAACTTATTAGTATTTGTTTTTCTTCTGATTTGTCTATATTTACCGAGAAAATTCTTTTTGTTTTTACAATTAAGTATAATAAAAAGTATTTTGGATAAAGTTACAGTATTATTACTTAATATAGAGTAAGGGCAAAGGCATCTAAACGAGGAATCATCGACTGATAAGGTGGATTGCGATCGCCGTAGGCGAGCGGATACGCCATTGCAAAGCGTCTTGTACAGTTGCAAAGTAATCTCAAAACCCTATGACTGCTTTATTTCACTATCCTACGGGAAGCCAGCTTCGGCGTTTACGTTCTACTCAAAGTGACAGGATTATAACTAAACATAGGAGTGAAATTAAATATGCGTTACTTAGAACCCTTGTAGAGACGTAGCACTGCTACGTCAAAACAATTCTTTTTCACTCATATCTCTACTGGTTAAAGGTAGGCCAACTTTTGCCACAGTGTACTAATTCAATCGCAGACTTTCGTAGGTGAGTTCCGCATTTGCCCAGTTGGTTTCTGCCAGAAATTCCCTAAATGTCGTCAGAAGTCCAGGAAATTCCTCTTCTCGTAAACGCCAGACATCGGCTTGATAACCTTGCTTGCGATACCACTGAATCAAATCGAACAGTTCCTTTTGCAGCAAGAGTAAGAAAATCCAGGCGGGTGTCTCTTTGTAGACAACTTTCATCCCCTGCGCTTGGGAGAATGCCTCTGCCATCTCAAGAGGAGTCAGCACATCCCCAGCTAGCTCAATTTCTTGACCAATATACTTGGTAGGATGTTTAATTACATAAGCTGCAACGCGGCCCATGTCCTTGGTTGTAATTAGATGAAGGGGCAAGTCTTGCTGAATGGAAAATGGGAAACTACCTTTGAGGATAGAAGGTCGCGTGTACTTCTTCCAAAACTCCTCCATAAACAAGCAAGCTCGCAACATAGTAGTCGGTAAGCCAGCTTCTTTAAGAATTTTCTCTACTTGGTACTTTTGCTCAATGCGGGGGATTCCTGAATTCCTATCCGCCCCACCTGCAGAATTGTAGACAAAATGTTTGATATCAGCAAGTTTTGCAACTTGTGCAACTCGCTTTGCCCTCTCCACCTCTAGCGGGTCAATTTTAGGAGAATCCGCAGAAGTAGCGTGGCAATAAACAGCCGAAATTCCTGCAAAGGCTGCTATGAGAGAGGCTTCATCGTCGAGGTTGGCTTTTACCAGTTCAACTCCGGCATCGTTGAGTTTTGCAAGAATTGGACGATTAAGGTCAATTTCTCTAGTGATGACTCGCATCTTTGTAACTCCCTGTTCGAGAAATCCCTTAACGACATTTCCACCTGTGCCGCCAGTAACTCCGATGAGTAAAACTTTATCAGTGTTTGACTCTGTGCGATCGGGGAAATTTGACATTCTCTCTTCTACCTGGAGTTGTTGATTTAAATTAAGTTTATCCAAAGACAACAGAAGCAAACAATAATTCCACGCTACTTACAGTCGTTCTGGCTCAGTGGAAGATTTAAGAATAACTCTGACAGAAGCTAGATGCTGGATTTTTGCCTTTACATTATGCTTTGTTTGCATTCATTATCTAAAAAGGATACATACAAACAGTGCTTGAGCAGCAACCTAATGTAGACAGTACAGCCTTATTTAAGCAGTTGTGGGGTTGGACAAATGAACTCCGTCAGAAAATAGACGCTCGTTTTGAATTACATTCAGATCCGTCTACCAAGAACTTTCAAAACTACTCTGCCTTGATTGGAGAAGCCCACGGCTCGCTCAACACCTTCTCTGGTTCAGAAATTGATTGGCTAGTGCATTCATGGTTGCGCGAACCTAAATCAGGCTTTTGCAATATGCACCTAACTGTTTGGCTCAAGTCGCAAATTCGTGTTCCTCATTTGGCTGTTGTCTTTGCCACGGTTCCAGAACTGTTCTTTTTTATAGATTACGTCCCTCGGACTGATCTATTCACTGACCTAAATTATTTGGATCGTTACTACGAACCTGTTAACCAGACATATCTGGCGTTTCTTGGAGATTCACGTTTTCAGCAGTATATTAGCAAAACGCTGTATATCCGTCAGGTACAATCCCATACTAGTTTGTGTTACACCAGTCCAGTTACAGAAGAGACACTAGCTCGTGTTCATACGGTAGCGCATGAAATGATAGATCGTTGGCTAGGTTGGGTAGATGAAGCTGAACCAGTAGCAGAATCCGAGCGTGCTGCTTTATCTGAGCGTGACTTATTTGTGCGCCGTACTGTTGCTGAACGCGACCCAGACAACCAAATTGCTGTGCGGCTATTTGGAGCAGAAATGACAGATAAATTAGTCCGATCGCTCTGGGGTGGCGATCGCATTCTATAGAATTTGGTGAGGGAATTTTGGACAATAATACTGATAATCTCGACTCATACCGGGCCTTAGCACTTCAAGTTACCTGTCATGCAGTTAACCAAGCAAGCGATTGCCACGAAGCGCGATCGCTCATGCAAAACTCCATCAACTGCCTAGCACAACAAATTGCTGCCAGTATCGCTTTCATCGGCTTTGATTGTCGTTTAATTGTACTGCCAGAATATTTTCTCACTGGTTTCCCGATGGGAGATTCTCTCTTAGGATGGGCAGAAAAAGCTTGTATAGAAATGGCTGGTGCTGAATATGAAGCACTTGGTAAAATTGCCCAAAAGCATAAAATCTTTTTAGCTGGTAACGCCTACGAAGTTGACCCTAACTTTCCCGGATTGTACTTTCAAACCTGCTTTATTCTTGACCCCTCTGGCTCAATTGTTTTGCGATATCGGCGGCTGAATTCCTTATTTGCTCCTACACCCCATGATGTTTGGGATAAATATCTTGACTGCTATGGTTTAGAGGGAGTTTTCCCTGTAGCCAAAACTATGATCGGTAATTTGGCAGCTTTTGCATCAGAAGAAATTTTGTATCCAGAAGTGGCGCGGTGTCTGGCGATGCGAGGAGCAGAGATTTTTGTCCATTCCACCTCGGAAGTATATAACAAAAACCTCACGCCCAAAGATGCGGCAAAAATCACTCGCGCCGTCGAAAATATGGCTTATGTAGTTTCAGCTAATACCGCAGGCATCGCTAATATTGCTATCCCCATTGCTTCGGCTGATGGTGGCTCTAAAATCATTGACCATCGCGGAATCGTTTTAGCACAAACAGGTGCAGGTGAGAGCATGGCAGCATTTGCAGAGATTGATTTAGGAGCATTACGCCGCGATCGCCGCCGACCAGGGTTAAATAATTTACTTTCACGCCAGCGATTTGAACTATACGCCGAAAGTTATCACACATCACACTTTTACCCAGCTAATACTATGCTAAAGGGAGAAGTAGACCGCAAACACTTCCTCCAAACACAGCAAGCCACCATTGAGCGGTTAGCCAAACTGGGAATTATTTGAATTGGAGCATTGGGCATGTGGCATGGGGCATCGGGAAATGAAAAACTCCACGCCACTTGCAAGATGGAGTTTCCCGTCGCTTTCGATAAAGAATAATCAATAACTCTTTACTAATGACAAATGACAAATGACTAATGACTAATCCAATAGAAGTCCGCAATCCTCGAACTGGCAAATTTGACTACGTAATTATCCCGCCGCCTCCCAGGCTGCTGGCACAGCAATGTAAGCGCACCCGCAGGGCGCAAGTCCGCTGGCAGAAACTAGGCTTAGAGGTGAGAATTGATGCCTTACAGCAGTGGAAAAAAGCGATATTATCAGGGCGCGATCACTTGACAGAGGCTTTGGTAAATGATACAGGAAGATTATCGCTCTCAGTATTGGAAATAGACTCCTTCCTCTCTATCATTGATCGCTGGTGTAAGTTAGCGCCAGAATTGCTGCAAGACTCTGCCAAAAACACAGCAATTCCATTTATCGCTTTGCAACAAACATCCGTTCCTTATCCCCTAGTTGGGGTAATTAGCCCGTGGAATTTTCCACTGTTACTGTCAACTATTGATACCATTCCGGCATTACTGGCGGGTTGTGCTGTTATTGTTAAACCCAGTGAAATTGCTCCCCGCTTCGTAGCACCACTGAAAACAGCAATCAGCTCCGTTCCTGAATTGCGCGACGTATTAACTTTTGTCGAAGGAGCAGGCGAAACTGGATCTGCTTTGATTGACAATGTAGATTTGGTGTGCTTTACAGGCAGTGTAGCGACGGGGCGAAAAGTAGCAGAAGCGGCTGCTAAACGGTTTATTCCAACTTTTTTGGAATTAGGAGGAAAAGACCCTGCGATCGTTTTAGAATCAGCCAATTTAGAATTAGCAACCTCAGCAATATTGTGGGGTTCCGTCGTCAACACCGGACAGTCATGTTTATCAATTGAGCGAATTTATATTGCTGAATCGATATTTGAAAAGTTCTACCATCAATTAGTAGCTAAAGCCCATCGTCTTCAACTAGCCTACCCCACAGTCGAAAGTGGAGAAATTGGCCCCATCATCGCCGAAAGACAAGCAGCAATTATTAGCAACCATCTGCTAGATGCAGTGGAAAAGGGAGCAGTAATTCACTGCGGGGGTGTAATTGAAGACTTAGGTGGGGGTTGGTGGTGTCGTCCGACAGTTCTCACCCAGGTTAATCATTCCATGAAAGTGATGACCGAAGAAACTTTCGGCCCCATTATGCCAGTAATGCCTTTTTCCACAGTAGAAGAAGCAGTGTCTTTAGCGAATGACTCAATTTATGGATTGAGTGCTGCTGTTTTTGCCTCGGAAGCCGAAGCATTAGAAGTTGCTCAACAGATAGATGCAGGTGCTATTAGTATCAACGATGCTGCACTTACCGCTCTCATGCACGAAGGAGAGAAAAATGCCTTCAAATTCTCCGGTATGGGAGGGTCACGCATGGGTGCAGCCGCGCTGAAACGGTTCATGCGAAAAAAAGCTATTTTGATTAAAACTAACGCTACTAATGACCCTTGGTGGTTTGAGAATGGGGAGTGACCAATCCATCATCACTATTTAACTCATTACTGTAACCAATGGCGTAGCTTGCCGCCAAAGGCATCGCATTCTCATCCTGTTCAAAATATCTGTTTTACCAGAGGCGATTGCCTCTGCTACAGTTTCGTCCACGATAACCAAAGCACCTGGAAGAATTTTGATAGTTTTGGTTCAGAATACAAGTCCATTCGTTGAAAGCACAAGTCCATTCGTTGAAAACACAAGTCTATTCGTTTACTTGGTCAGTGGTCTGGTATTGAAGTATGGCAAAGCCAGCCGGAAAGATGAGATGACAGGCGGGGTACGCAAAAGCGATGCCTGCGGCGAGCTACGCCTACACATTCGTAAAGCCACCAGCAGTTACTACAAGACTATCTGTCAGTATTTAATGTCCTCACTGGTATTACATACGTAACTTTTTAACCCTAAAAGTACTGGACGACCACTGAGGCATCGGCTAGAGTTGAAGCGCTGTCGGTTACTGTTGACCTTGCTTTGATTTATGACTACCAATCCAAACCAGATTCTTAAAAGGATAGATTTCGGTAATGAAGCTGGAGATGACGTTCAGCCATCTGAAGTTTTAAATTTCTTTGTTGAGCAATCATCCTTTGAAAAATTTCTTAACCCAACAAAAAGTATTCTTCTAGCAACTGCTAAAAAAGGGGTTGGTAAATCTGCTTTGATTCGATGGATTGAAGCCAAGATTCAAGAGGAGCATGGAGACGATGTAATTGTTATCAGTTGTAAGGGTAGTGATTTAGTTCGCTCTAATTTTAAGCTCTCATCTGAGCTTAAGTTGCCAAATGACTATATCCGAGACTGGATGGTGCGTATCTGCGCTCTCGTAAATCGCCATATTGGTGCAGAGCTAAATTTAGCACTTAGAGATGATGCAATTACTTTGGTCGAAAGTGCAGAGCTTGATGGTTTCAAAAGTCGTAATCTTGTGTCTGCACTAACAGATAGGCTAAGGAAATTAATTCCGCAACAAGCAACTGTTGAGAAGCTACACGCAACCAATGAAATAGAGCTTCTAAAGCGGTTTGATGGAAAGAAGGTATGGTTTCTCGTAGACGATCTTGATGCTACTTATCAACGCACTCCTCATGAAAATCTAGAATTAAGTACCTTCTTTTCAGCATGTCGCTATCTTGCTGCTCAGGTCACTGGCATAAATTTCAGAATAACCATGCGAACTGACGTATGGCCTTTAATACGAAGATTTGATGAATCGCTTGACAAGTTTGAGCAATATGTTCATGACATTACTTGGAGTCAGGCAGACTTCCGAACTCTGCTCTATAAGCGGATCAGATATCAAATGAATTCTTTAAAAATAGAAATTTCTTTGCTGCCTGTATACTCAACAGAAATCGAGATTGAAGAACATTATGTCAATCAGATTTTTGAAACACGAACACTATGGAATAACAACGAAAGACCTATGTATCAAATTATTTATACTCTTTCCTACCATAGACCTCGATGGGCTATTCAACTATGTAAATTTGCACAAGAAGAAGCCATTCGGGAGAAACAAGGATTAATTACTAAACAGCATATAGATGCAGTTTGGGGAGAATATGGGAGGAAACGTATTAGTGATTTAATCGCAGAGCATAAGCATCAGTGCCGTGATGTAGAAGAGTTGATAAATGGTTTTAGAGGCGCAGAACGTCGAATGACGCGGGATGAATTAATTTTATGGATCACTAATCACATAACAAATCATTTATCGCCAGTGATCGAAGGCAAGCCAGTAAAATCGCCTTTAGATATTGCACACTTTCTGTTTAGATTAGGCTTTGTCGTTGCTAGAGCGGAAAAGGAAGATCAAGGATATGAGCATTATTTTTTCGCTGATATGCCTGATTTTCTTTCAAGCAGAACGAATCAAGACTTCGGTATAATTTGGGAGATCCATCCATGCTACCGTCAGGCTTTAGATATTCAAAAACTCAATCAGTATCAGCAAAAGAGGCGTAACTATGCTAGGTAAGTAGAGGCAAAATGCATTAACCGAGAGGCCTAACAATTCAAATGCATCTTAGGATTTTGATAGTTTGCTAGCAGGGCAAAATTGAGCCAGAAGTTTTTTTGATCTATTTGCGATCGCCCATTGTCTGCGAAATTCTGGATCTTCATACAACTGCCAGTATGTACCCAGCAATCTCAGCTGAGAATTTATTGAAGATTCCAATCACTCTACCGAAAGAATCTACTCGTCAAAAAATTACAGAAAAGGTCATGGAATCTCGCAAAGCACGGGAGCAATCCAAGCAATTGCTAGAAATTGCTAAAACAGGAGTAGAAAGAGCGATCGAAACCGATGAAGCAACAGCAACGGCTTGGATTGTTCGGCAACTTGAAGTCTTGGACATTAACCTAACCACTACTACTTAGCATCTTGGAGTAGCAATGAAAGCATTTAAAGTCATGGCAACAATTAATGAGCAAGGACAGCTAACACTAGATCATCCTCTCACAACAGATAAGAATAGCCGCGTAGAAGTTATTGTTCTAATTCCAGAAGAGGAAGTTCTAAACGATCAATCTCAAGCAGAAGTCTTAACAGATTTCCGGCAAGCTTGGCACGAAGCCATGACTGGGCAAACTATCCCGGTGGCTCAACTTTGGGAAGGGCTTGAAAATGACTGATCGGGCTTTCATTCAAGTTGAAGCTTCGCCAACGTTCAACCGAAATTTACGCGCTCTTGCCAAGAAGTATCGCAGTATTCGGAATGATATACAACCCATCATCGAACAACTTGAGCAGGGAGAGTTACCAGGAGATAAAATACCTGGGGTTGGTTATGCAGTCTTCAAGTTAAGAGTCCGAAATAGCGACACTCAAAAAGGTAAAAGCGGTGGCTATCGTCTGATTTACTATGTCAAGACAGCAACGGGAATTATTTTGTTGACTATTTATGCAAAATCTGAACAAGTCGATATTGCCGCAGATGACATTCAGAGCATCATTACAGAATATGAGGAACGGGCGATCAAAGATAAAAAGGATATCTAAACAAGAGCCACCGAACCTCCTTACAACGTCCAAATTCCAATCGAAGGGTAGTAAAGCGATGCAAGCCAAACTCCAAGAGCAACTTTCCCCCAATAAATAATGCCGAAGTTATTTTAGGATGCTTACCTGAACGAATTCGCGCCGCTCTTATTGCTCGTGCTACTGAAATTGAATATCCAATCGAAGCAGTTATTGAGATGGCAATTACAAGTTTTCTCGATACAGAGGCGTTGGGTTTTGCAGATTGCAAGCCAGGGCGTGGACAATAAGACCGTCAACTAGCGATCACACGCGGCAAAACTGGCGAAAGATATTGGTGTGGATAAAGAGGTTACTTGCAGCAGCTCAACCAGAACATTAAAAGCCGACGAGAAATGCGATCGCTTGCAAGAAAAACGGAATTCGTTATGCTTCAGGTCAAGTTATCCCTCGATTCATTCTTAGCAAGCGGCTGCCTGTATTTACTATGACTTGCGCCGCCAAGGGCTTACCGTTCGCAGCCCAATCGATTGCTGCATTGCTCAAACGGCTGTGGAAAATAATTTGCTTCTGATTCACAGCGATCGCGACTTTGAAACCATTGCCCAAGTCAGATCACTTCAACACTTTCGCTTTCAACCTTGAGTTTCTCCTGAAAAACTGACGGGCAAGTGCTACAAACGGAATTCGTTATGCTTCGCGTCAAGTTATGCCAGCGATGATTAAAGTCGTCTTTGACAACCTTCCCCACTCTCCACTCATAATATGCGAACATAATTAAGTTGTAGCTGACTGCCTGCACAGAGATTTAAAATGGATACCATTGCAATCCCTGTTCTGAATCGCCTAGTAGATGCCACGGTAGAGATTCCTGTTTCTAAAAGTATTACCAATCGGGCATTACTCGTCGCGGCCTTAGCGCCAAGTGACTCGATTTTAGAAAATGCCTTATTTAGTGAAGACTGGCATTTGCTGTCACTGGCTTAAAGGTTCCAGGCATTGTAATAAAAGACCCTGGTTGTACAGCGAAAACTTTTCCCCATTACTTTACTCGATTTTTCCAAATGTTAGAGCAATAAAAGGTGAATTGCAATGTCAAATATTAGAGAAGGAATGCCCGTACTTGTCCGTCATGAAGGAGACTGGGTAGGAACTTATACAGTAATTGATACAGCCGGAAAAATCCTCGACAAGTATGAGTCTCACTTAACTTGTCAATTTCCAGAAAATGGCCCTCATCCCTACTACCAAATCAATCGCTATAAATGGTCTGATGGTAAACGAGAAGAATATGAATTTCCAGGAAGCTATAAAGATAATAAACTCTGGTTTGATACTGATCGCATTGACGGAAAAGCTTGGGAAGCCGATGATTCAATTGTGATTTTGTGGTTTAGTTATAAAACAAACCCAGAAATGAGTTTATATGAAATGATCTACATAAGTCCTGATAATAACAATCGTGCCCGTACTTGGCATTGGTTTAAAAACAATCAAATCTTTCAACGCACACTAATTCAAGAAGAACGGGTAAGATAGGAATTTCTGTTATTAGAGATAATCACTCATTTTTCTTCAGTCCCCGCAGGCGGACTACCCTGCGGGAAGCCGCAAAGCGTCTATGTTTGTGTAGCCACAACTTCCAGTCGTTAGGCTTTTATCTTAAATTTAAACTTAGTAAGGTACACGCATGGCCAAAGGTGACAAAATAAACTTTTCTACTCCTAGCGGTTTCCCAGAATTTTTGCCTACTGAAAAGCGTCTAGAATTATATTTGTTAGATATCATCCGTAGAGTTTTTGAAAGCTATGGATTTACGCCTATTGAAACACCTGCTGTGGAACGTTTAGAAGTGCTGCAAGCTAAAGGAAATCAAGGCGACAATATCATTTATGGTATTGACCCTATCCTGCCACCAAATCGACAAGCCCAGAGAGATAAATCAGGCGAAACTGGTTCAGAAGCAAGAGCTTTAAAGTTTGACCAAACAGTTCCATTAGCAGCATATATTGCCCGTCACCTGAATGAGTTAACCTTTCCGTTTGCTCGCTACCAAATGGATGTAGTTTTTCGTGGTGAACGGGCTAAAGATGGGCGTTTTCGTCAGTTCCGCCAGTGCGATATTGATGTAGTTGCTCGTCGTGAACTCAGCTTGCTCTATGATGCTCAGATGCCTGCAATTATCACTGAAATATTTGAAGCAATAAATATTGGTAATTTTCTGATTCGCATCAATAATCGGAAAGTTCTTACAGGTTTTTTTAAGTCAGTGGGAATTACTGAAGATAAAATTAAATCGTGTATTACTATTGTTGATAATCTGGAAAAAATTGGTGAAGGTAAAGTAAAACAAGAGTTAGAAAAAGAGGGAGTCTCAGGAGAACAGACTCAAAAAATTATTGATTTTATTAAAATAGATGGTTCCGTTGATGAAGTATTAGATAAACTTAAGCATCTCGCTCAAAGTCTGCCTGAAACTGAGCAATTAAGCCTGGGAGTTAACGAATTAGAAACGGTTATTGCAGGCGTGCGTAATCTTGGAGTTGCCGAAAAACGTTTCTGTATTGATTTATCCATTGCCCGTGGACTTGATTACTATACTGGTACAGTTTACGAAACAACCTTATTAGGACATGAAGCTTTAGGTAGTATCTGTTCTGGTGGAAGATATGAAGAATTAGTTGGGGTATTCTTGGGTGAGAAAATGCCTGGTGTAGGCATTTCTATAGGATTAACTCGCTTAATTAGTCGCTTGTTAAAAGCTGGTATTCTTAGTACCTTAGCTGCTACACCAGCCCAGGTGATGGTAGTGAATATGCAAGAAGATTTAATGCCAACTTATTTAAAAGTTTCGCAACATCTGCGTCAGGCTGGAATTAATGTCATCACTAACTTTGAGAAGCGTCCTTTAGGTAAACAATTTCAGCTAGCCGATAAACAAGGAATTCAATTTTGCGTAATTATTGGTTCCGAGGAAGCAGTAGCGCAAAAGTCATCACTGAAAGATTTGAAAACAGGTGAGCAAGTAGAGGTGCTATTAGTAGATTTAGCTGAGGAAGTTAAAAGAAGGCTTGGCTAATAAACGTTGATAATAATATAAACTGCAAAAATTTAAATCCACGTTCTTAAGTGCGATCGCAATATACTTCACAAAACTACGAGCAGCATGAATCTCAATCATTAGATCAACAATTAAGCAAAAATATATGACAATTCTCAACGCTCGTAATTTATCCTTAGAAGAAGTTCAGCGTCTGTTTGGCTTTCAAGAACAATACAGTGACTCATTTTCTAACTACTTATCTCTGGAACCTCTCACGGAGCTAGAACAGCAGGAACTTTTGCAAATTAGAAATGACTTTCGACGCTACCTTACAGCAGGTAAAGTTTCTGAAGGTCAGGTAAAGTTTCTTGCAATTGCCCCGTTACTCAGATTAGCTGGTTTTTATCGCTATCCTATTGAGATTCTTTTGGAGGAGAATATTGCTGAGATTGAGGTTGAAGATGAAGATATCAAAATCAAAGGCAGATTTGATATTTTAGCTGTAAGTAAAGCTAAACATACAAAACCTCAAAGATATTTTTGGGTACTGTTAATTGAATCTAAAAATAGTCAGGTTGATATTTCAACTGGTTTACCTCAGCTACTCACATACTCTTATAAAAATTTAGATAATCAAAAATCAGTTTGGGGATTAGTGACAAATGGTAGAAGTTATCAGTTTGCCTATATTGAACAAGGAAATCCCTCTATTTATTATCTGTTACCAGAATTAAATTTAATGGAAACAGAGCGTTCAAGTCGGTTGCTACAAGTTCTAAAAGCAATTTGTCAGCTTTAAGAAAAAATATATCGCATGGTAAGGAATATTTAAGCGATCGCTTTTGTATGTAATAAGCTTTAACCTCACTTCCATTCCTCTCTCCTAAAAGGAGAGAGGCTTTGAATCTTACTCCCCTTCCCTCGTAGGGAAGGGGCTGGGGGTTAGGTCTGTATTAAACTCAACTACAAGCTACATCCACGAGTATCAAAGACTCATTGACAAAGCTCTGAGGTTTATTAACGAAGCTCTGAGGTTCATCGACGGAGTTCAAAGACTCGTTCACGAAGCTCTGAGGTTCATCGACGGAGTTCAAAGACTCGTTCACGAAGCTCTGAGGTTCATCGACGGAGTTCAAAGACTCATTCACGAAGCT
>NZ_JBALFV010000002.1:0-214971 GCF_036916735.1 Nostoc sp. | reverse complement strand
ACCTTCTATACCAAAAACATTTTGCTCAATGAGGGTATCCGCGCTTGGATGGCTCCTCAAGATCAACCCCACGAACAATTTGTATTCCCTGAGGAGGTATTACCACGTGGTAACGCTCTCTAATAGACCAAATTTATTAGGCGGCACTGGACGCGACCAAGAATCCACTGGCTTTGCCTGGTGGTCTGGTAACGCACGTTTAATCAATCTATCTGGCAAACTACTGGGCGCTCACGTTGCCCATGCTGGTTTGATTGTATTCTGGGCTGGAGCGATGACTTTGTTTGAAGTCGCTCACTTCATTCCCGAAAAACCCATGTACGAGCAGGGCTTGATCCTGTTACCTCACCTTGCTACCCAAGGTTGGGGTGTTGGCCCTGGTGGTGAAGTAATCGATACCTTCCCCTACTTTGTTGTCGGTGTACTCCACCTAATTTCCTCAGCCGTCCTTGGCTTTGGTGGTATCTATCATGCCGTCCGTGGTCCAGAAACCTTAGAAGAATACTCTTCTTTCTTTGGTTACGACTGGAAAGACAAGAACAAGATGACCAACATTATCGGATTCCACCTGATTATTTTGGGATGCGGTGCGCTGCTGTTGGTGCTAAAGGCAATGTTCTTTGGTGGTTTGTATGACACCTGGGCACCAGGCGGTGGTGACGTTCGGATTATTACTAATCCGACACTGAACCCAGCAGTCATCTTCGGTTATGTAATCAAGTCTCCCTTCGGTGGCGAAGGGTGGATTGTCAGCGTAGATAACTTGGAAGATGTGGTCGGTGGTCACATCTGGATTGCCTTTATCTGTATTGCTGGTGGTATTTTCCACATTCTTACCAAGCCTTTTGCTTGGTCACGTCGTGCATCCATTTGGTCTGGTGAGGCTTACCTCTCTTACAGCTTGGGCGCTCTCTCACTGATGGGCTTTATTGCCTCGATCTTTGTTTGGTTTAACAACACCGTTTACCCCAGCGAATTCTTTGGCCCTACCGGCCCAGAAGCTTCTCAAGCTCAGGCTTTGACCTTCTTGATTCGTGACCAACGCTTGGGTGCTAACGTCGGTTCTGCCCAAGGCCCGACAGGATTGGGTAAATACCTGATGCGCTCTCCAACTGGTGAAATCATCTTCGGTGGTGAAACCATGCGCTTCTGGGATTTCCGTGGTCCTTGGCTGGAGCCTCTACGTGGTCCCAATGGTCTTGACTTGGAAAAAATCAAGAACGATATTCAGCCTTGGCAAGCTCGTCGCGCTGCTGAGTACATGACCCATGCTCCTCTGGGTTCTCTGAACTCTGTGGGTGGTGTAGCTACCGAAATTAACTCCTTCAACTACGTATCTCCTCGCGCTTGGTTGGCGACTTCTCACTTCGTACTAGGATTCTTCTTCTTAGTTGGTCACTTGTGGCACGCTGGTCGCGCACGAGCTGCGGCTGGTGGTTTTGAGAAAGGAATTAACCGTGATACTGAGCCAGTGATGTTTATGGACGACCTAGATTAGGTTGTAAAGTTTTTTTATCACTGACAATTAAATAGTTTAGAGGCTCTTGCATAAAAGCAGGGGCTTTTTTTATAGGAAAATTAATAGTCTATTGATTAACTGAGCAACTTACCAAAATAATTAATACTATGAGCGATTCCAATTTTATTGAAACTTTGCCATGGACATCTGAAGCTAAGGAAAAATTGCAAAATATTCCCTTTTTTGTCCGCGCTCAAGCTAGAGCCAGACTTGAACAACTGGCTCGTGAGGCAAACCAAGAGATTGTGACAGCCGATTTGGTAGAACAGGCTAGGCTTGAGTTTGGATAATAAAACATTCTGGAGGTCGTAACAATGACAGTAGCCAAGAATCGAGCAGACCGAGTAATGCTTTATGACATTAGCTGGCAACAGTTTGAAAATCTTCTAAAAGACTTGGGAGAGCATCGCGCAGCACGGTTAGCTTACGATCGCACTACTTTGGAAATTATCACACCTTTACCTGAACACGAACATTACAAAGAGGTAATTAGCGATTTGGTCAAAGAAATCGCTGATATATTGGATTTGGACTATGAAAGTTATGGTTCGACTACCTGGAAGCGAGAAAGCCGAATGGCAGGGGTAGAGTCAGATAACTGCTTCTATTTCCAGAATGAAGCTACGATTCGGGGTAGATTGGATTTGGACTTGAAACAAGACCCACCGCCTGATTTGGTACTGGAAATTGATATTACCAATAAATCTCTAAATCGTTTTCCCATTTATGCCCGTCTGGGAGTACCAGAACTCTGGTGTTACGACTCCGGTGAACTCAAGATTTATCACCTGCAAAATGGCGAGTATGTCGAGTCAGAGAAGAGTCTAGTGTTTCCTACTTTAGAAATTCGATATCTGCCGAAATTGATTGAACAAAACCGGGCAGATGGCAGACGAGCAATTCGTCGGGCGGTGCAGGAATGGGTGAGGAAAGGCGGAAACGGTAAACTACCCACTAAATCTAATTCATAATTACGAATTACGAATTATTATCAACTTCCTCCCACATTCATTGCTGCTAAAAAAGCTTTCTGGCTCACATCTCTGTAAACTGTATTTAAATACTTCATTACTACATCACTGGAAGTTGAATTTACTGCATTTTCCTCTTCCTTCGCAAGGGGGATTGCTCCTAATACATCTAAAACCATCTCATTAGTGGACGGCGCAATCACTACTAATGATGACTCTAGTGGCTCACTGTATTGCCAGAAGGAGTCAATTTTTACCGAAGATTTGTTATTAGGAATTGACTGTTGAATATCGGGCTTTTCTGTGGTGTTAGGTTGAATCTTGGCGCTACGTAATTGGCGTAAATCGCTGATAATTTGCTCTTTGGTGCGTCCGCGCAATTGAAATAGTACAAAGGGGTCTTCACTGAAGCGATCGCCTAACTGATAGTACAGAGCACCAATGTGTTTACAGGGATTTGCTTTATCAGGACAAGAGCATTTACTCTGGACATCAGCAAGGGTAAAAGGAAATATCGAAAGACCATTAGCCGTAAACACTTCTTCTATATTTTGTGGCATTTCTCCTGCTAGTAATTTTGCAGCAAAAATTGCCTTTTGGGACATGCTTTCAATTACATAACCCCACTGTTCATCACTAAAAGGTTCAAGGGAAAGGGAAACCTTATAAGGTTCTACTTCACTACCTTGCACTCTAGCCAATACTTTCGCACCTTTGAATTCGATGCTTAAAACATTTCCTTGACGAGCATAGTTTCTTGCACGTTCTAAACGCTTTTTAAAACGATAGGAATCTAGTAAATCTAGCCATTGTTGTGACCACCATTCTCGACTTGCTTGTAATGTGTAATTAGTCATAAGTCAATTTAAAATTATGGAATAGATGCGCGATTTATCATTTTATGACAGCTACTTAAGACTATAGCGCTTATAGTTGGGAGCATATCAGTTTTGTAAATATGCAAATATACTTACAGACTAGAAGTCTGGGACAAAATAGGGGCATAAAACCTTAATTACGAATGCAGTTTGTGTTCGGACCTCGTCTTATTTACAAGATGCGCTCGTATTGATCACGGTCTTTGGCGGGAAATGCAGTTTTAACTTTATCAACACTTTAGTTTTTCAGCAAAACTTTATTCAGATTAATCACTGCATTGCCCCATTCGTCCTGAGTCGGAACCCACTTTTTGGTATCGTAATGATGCTCCTCAGTTTAAATTAATCTCTAAAGTCATACTTTGGAACAAGGTGAACAGGATGATTAAAGTCAATTCGACCGATAATGTCTTAGATGTCGCGATCATTGGAGCTGGCCCAGGTGGACTCTGTGCCGCTCATGCTTTAGCACGACTTGGCTTCTCTATCGGGGTTTTTGAGCAAGCCCACCTGTTGCGACCAATTGGTGCTGCCCTGGGGATGGGTGATTCCGGCTATGCTGCTCTAGCGGAGATTGATACTGAACTGGCGCAGCAGGTGCGCCAGTTGGCGGTAAATCCCAAACAGCAGATGTTGATGCGGCCAAATGGCGAGGTTCTTTTTGCTGATGAATCCCCGCTTGCCGGGACAGGCTTCACCTGGCTATGCTGGTATAATCTACAGACCTGTCTTTATAAAGCATTGCCTACGACGGTATCACTTCATCTCAACCATACCCTTATCGGTTTCACTCGGACTTCAGTCCAGGGACAAGAGCAATTGCATTTGAAATTCCGTCAACAGGAAGATGTCTGTGCCCGACTTCTAATTGGTGCTGATGGTTATAACTCTGCGGTGAGAAGCATTACCGTTGCAGATGGTACCCCTCTTTATACAGGGACCATGACCTGGAGGGGGATTGTAAAGCGGAAAAACTTGCCTCCACTTGCCGCTCCCTTCATTGAATCTGCTGGATTTCAACTTGTGGTTGGAGAAAAAAAGAACTTCTGGATAATGGATGCAGGTACAGAATTACTTGCCTGGGGTGGCACAGCCCTACGTTTGAATCACTCGAAAAGTCCATCAGCGCTAGAGACGGCACTGCAAATATTTGAGCAATGGCCCTCTGTGGTTGAAAGTGTGATTAGAGCCACTGAGCCTGCGGCCATCATCGAAACTGGTGTCTTCGACAGGGAACCAGTGCCGCAGTGGGGGGACTTGAGACGTGTGACCCTCCTGGGTGATGCAGCTCACCCAATGCGGCCATCGTTGGGATTGGGGACAACTATGGCCATACAGGATGTGGTTGCCTTGGCTAAGGTTCTAGCATGTACTGATTTAGCTGATGGGGAACAACTTGGCCTTGCTCTACGCACTTACGAACAGGAGAGGATTGCCATTTCGGCCCCGTTACAGCGCCTTGCCCGACAGGAGGGTGCTAATTCCCATGCTGAAGATCAGGCAGAGCAGCTCAAAGAAAGATTTTTATCTGCGCTGGCAGAACGTAGGCAGGCATCCCAGAAGCACTAAAGTGGTGAGTGAAAATTCTTGCTACCGGGGTTAAATGAGCAGTGATTCTGAAAGTTATAGCAAGGGACTGGGGACTGGGTAAAAAGTCTTTTTGTGTCAAAGTTTTATCATCTGTTGATGTCCTAATCACTAAGGCTTTTGCTATATACACAAGGAACTGATGAGCTACTTTCAACACTGTGTAACTTGTCAGTTTATTGTTAACTAACCATCGGAATTAGTTCAAAAAGGATTAAAGTACTTACTACGAAATTATTCAGCATCATCGTCAATTACTGCACTGCGATCAAGTATTAATAAGTTGCGAAGTTGGTCTGTATCCAGTTCTGTCAACCATTCTTCACCAGCACCTACAACTTGTTCAGCTAGTTGTTTCTTACTTTCAATCATATCATGAATTTTTTCTTCTAAAGTGCCTGTGCAAACAAATTTATGTACTTGCACATTCCGGGTTTGACCAATGCGAAATACTCTGTCTGTGGCTTGATTTTCTACGGCTGGGTTCCACCATCTATCAAAGTGGAATACATGATTTGCTCGTGTTAAATTCAGTCCTACTCCACCTGCTTTTAGAGAAAGAATCATAATCGGTGGCCCTTGAGGATCGTGTTGGAAACGGTCGATCATTTCCTCTCGTTGTTTTTTACTGGTGCTGCCATATAAAAAGAATATTTCTCGCCCAAGCTGTTTTTCTAAATAGGGTTTAAGTAATTTCCCCCACTCAGCAAATTGTGTAAAAATTAAAGCTCTATCACCTTCATCTAAAACTTCTTCTAACATTTCTTTTAGCCGCAGAAGTTTGGCTGAATTATGTTGCTCTAATGTCGCTTGTTTCAAATATTGGGCTGGGTGATTGCAGATTTGTTTGAGTTTAATTAATAAAGCTAAAATCATCCCCCGACGTTGCAATCCTTCAGCAGATTCTATCTCGACTAAAGATTGTTCTACAACTTGTTGATAAAGTGCAGCTTGTTCACTAGTTAAACCGCAAAATACGGTCATTTCTTGCTTATCTGGTAAGTCTTGAATGATGTCGCGATCGCTTTTCAATCGCCGCAGTATAAATGGTTGCACTAATGAACGTAATTGAGTCAAAGAAGCTGTATCTCCATACTTTTCAATTGGCATGGCAAACCGACGCTGAAAAAATTGCTTATTGCCTAAATACCCTGGATTGAGAAAATCCAAAATAGACCAGAGTTCTTGTAGTCTATTTTCTACTGGTGTCCCTGTCAACGCAATCCGAAATGTGGCTTCTAATTCCCGCACTGCTTTTGACTGCTTCGCCTCTGGGTTTTTTACATTTTGGGCTTCGTCTAAAACTATTATTTGCCAAGAGACACTTTGCAATGACTTGATATCTCGGTGAAGAAGTGAGTAGCTGGTAACGATTAAATCGTGTTTTTTCACTGCCTCTAAAAATGCTTTCCCTTTGGGGCGTTTGTCACCGTGATATTGCAAAATTTTCAGGCTTGGAGCAAATTTATTGACTTCCCTTTCCCAGTTGCCTAAAACAGAAGTTGGACAAACTAATAGTGTTGGATTTTCTAGTGCATCCTGTTCTTTGAGATGCAGAATAAAAGCAATAAACTGCACGGTTTTACCGAGTCCCATATCGTCGGCCAGACACGCACCTAAGCCCCAACGTTCCAAGAATGATAACCAAGCAGCACCACGTTCTTGATAAGGTCGTAACTGTCCTTTAAAGCTTGTCGGTGTGGGTAAAGGTGCGATCGCTTGATTATTTGTTAACGCTCCAATCAACTCTTGCAATGCCCCAGATGCCTCAAAGCTGACCACTGGTAATTTTTCAATTACCTGGGTATCCCCTGTACTGAAACGCAAGGCATCTTCCAAGGAAAGCGCCATTTGGTCTTTGCGAGTGGTAAAAAAAGTTTGGGCTGTCTTAATATCTTGGGGGCGCAATTCCACCCACTCACCATTAATTTCTACTAACGGACTATTTAAAGCCACAAGTTTATCAAACTCAGCTTTAGAAATAGTTTGTCCACCAATTGCTAATTGCCATTGGAAATTCAGCAAACTTTGCAATCCTAAACGTCCCTGCTTTTTCTTTGGAGTTTCAGCAGTAATTTTCAAACCCAAACGGTTCGCCCATCCTTCACGGTTCGTTAAACTGGGAGGCAAAATTACTCCCAAACCACTGTCTTCTAACCTCCAAGCTACAGCTTTGATAAACTCATAAGCTTGAATGGGGGTGATACGAGAAAATTGGGGATATTCGGTTTCAAAACTGAGTGCGTAGGCGCTTTGCGCCTTGTCACCAGACATCGCTGGATATAATCGGGAAGCTACCCCCAAACCTCGCAAAAATGTTTCCTGTGGTTGCTCAATTGTTCGATTTTTATAAACCAATCGTTCAACTGGATTGTTCCAAATAGTTGCTGCATCTACCAAGAACTCAGGATCATCAGCCGCTTGCAGGAAATACGCCAATGTCCAATCTGTTTCGCCAGACTCTGGAGAACGCAGTTGAAAACAAGTACGAAATAGAGTTTTAAGAGTTAATTGGTATTGTAGCGGCATTGTCCAAGCCTTCAGTGCCGCTTCCAGTCGTTCCATTTCAATTGCATCTGCATTGACTATATGAGATGCACTTGTTAACGCTTGCAACCACTGTCGCACCCCACTTGGTAATGCCATCGCCTTAGCTTCCATTGGAGGCTGAGAACCCACCATCCCTCGCACTTGGGTATCTATCGTACTGTTAAGAAATCCCAAAAGTAATTCTTGAGGTTCGCCTGGAAAGTCTACATAAAGTAGGGATTGGGAAAACTCCTCCCCAGTCCCTAGTCCCTCCTGATAAGTACGACAAACCAACGGCATATTCGCAGAAAATTTTTCTAGACGGGTTCCATCTACTGCACTGTCTAGAAGTACTTGCCACTTAGCAGCGAATGTACCATCTGATTGTCGCTCAATTGTTGGTAAAAACTTACACCGCGAGATTAAATCTAAACTCCACCGGGCAACCTGCGACCAAAAACGTAAATCTCCTCCTAAAAAGGCATCTTCTCCTTTAGCGGCATTTAGGGGAATAGCAGCGAGAAATTTTACTGCTTCGCTGGGGTTAAGACAAAAACCTTCAACTCGCCACGGTTGCAAATATTGCGGCGATTCTGTATCTAACCCTAAGCTGGCAGAATGTACAGGGATCGCTGTTGTTCCTTCGCTAGTGCCTTCTGGGATATAAGTTGGTAGGGCAATGATTTGCGAATGCGTTGGTAAACTGATCTCAGTGACACTGGCGGCTTTGCGTGTTAGCGTAGCTCCTCCTTTGGAGGCTCGTCCAGTAGTAGCCATGCCTTTGCCACCGCCAGGGGCGAACGCAAGTTGAGGTTGCTGGATAAAGTTGGTAATTGCCATGTTCTGCAATTGCAACCACTCATTCAATTCAACTGATGTCATCGCCAATGGATGTAGTGGTATATCTCCAGCTCCATTAGGCTCGAAATTCACTCGTGGCGATCGCCAAGTTTCTCCCCAAATAAATAAACAACCTTTTTGACTTTTTAGTAAATAATTACAGTGTAAAATCGCCATTTGCTAACTACTTATATTTCCCAAAATTACACAATTAAAAACACAATTATTCTAATTTTTACATTTTATCAACAAGATTATTTAGCTCAAAATTACATATAATTTATTTAGCATCACAATTATTAATAATGATTTTTCCCCTAATTCAAGTTTTAAAAAGCGGGATAATAGTTGAACTAGATTATATGCATCCTCAAGAACAGGAGGTTGTTAGAGCATTACTCAATGTTTTCTTGATTGAAGGTAAAACTTATCCTCAAAAGGAACCTCTATCTCAGGCAGAATTTTCAGCTTACTGGTTGAGTAAGGATGCATTTGTTGTCAGGTCATCTGTTCAGGATGCTACACACAAACCAAAAGAAATATTAGGGGCGTTTTATTTAAAACCAAACTTCCCTGGTCGGTGTTGCCATATTTGCAACGCTGGTTTTATTGTACAACCTGAGTTACGTGGTCAGGGGATCGGGCGGTTCATGGGAGAGGCGATGCTCTTAATAGCAGCAAACCTGGGCTATGAAGCAGTAATGTTTAATTTGGTCTTTGAAACTAATATACCTTCAATTACACTTTGGCAGTCGTTAGGATTTGAGATCATTGGGCGCATTCCGCGTGCGGTGAAGCTAGGGGATCAACAAATGATAGACGCGCTAGTGATGTATCGTGCTTTAGGTTGAAGTACTTATCTATCTTTGTATGTACTAGAAGTCAGTCATAGTGCATAAATGTTAGGATTGCCACAGAAAGAGAATAGCGAAAGAGAAGGGAAAAAAACTGAATGGCAGAAGTTGATAAGTCAATATCCTTCGATGGAAGGGATATTCGACTGAAAGTAGGCCTACTAGCTCCCCAGGCTGGTGGGTCGGTTTTGATAGAATCAGGGGACACATCCGTTTTAGTGACGGCTACGCGATCGCAAGCCAGAGAAGGCATTGATTTTCTTCCCCTTACAGTAGATTATGAAGAAAGGCTATATGCCGCTGGTAGGATTCCCGGGGGAATCATGCGCCGCGAAGGTCGTCCACCAGAAAAAACAATTCTTACCAGCCGCCTTATAGACCGCCCCATGCGTCCCCTTTTCCCCTCATGGTTACGGGATGACCTGCAAATTATTGCCTTAACACTGTCGATGGACGAGTTAGTGCCACCCGATGTGCTAGCAGTTACAGGTGCTTCAATTGCTACCCTGATTGCCCAAATTCCTTTTAATGGACCAATGGCAGCAGTGCGGGTTGGTTTAATGGGAGATGATTTTATTATTAACCCCACTTATGCAGAAATTGAAGCTGGAGACTTGGATCTGGTAGTAGCAGGTTCACCAGATGGCGTGATCATGGTGGAAGCGGGAGCCAATCAATTGCCAGAGCGAGATATTATTGAGGCGATTGACTTTGGTTATGAAGCAGTGCGGGACTTAATCAAAGCGCAGCAAGATTTAGTAGCAGAACTGGGTTTAGTAATAGTGCAAGAAGCACCACCACAAGGAGACCAGACGCTAGAAAATTATATCCGCGATCGCGCTAGTGGTCAGATTAAGAAAATCCTGTCTCAATTTGAATTCACCAAACCCGAACGCGATGCCGCTTTAGATGTCGTTAAAGATGAAATTGCCACAACAATCACCGAACTGCCAGAAGAAGATCCAATTCGAGTTGCCGCAACTGCAAATAGCAAGGCACTTGGTAACACTTTTAAAGATATTACCAAATACTTCATGCGGCGACAAATCGTCGAAGATAACGTTCGCGTTGATGGTCGTAAACTTGATGAAGTGCGACCTGTTTCTTGTTTAGTTGATGTTTTGCCAAAACGAGTCCACGGCAGTGGTTTATTTAACCGAGGGCTAACTCAGGTATTATCCACTTGTACTCTGGGTACACCGGGGGATGCCCAAAACCTCAACGATGACATGCAGCTAGATCAGCACAAACGTTATTTGCATCATTACAACTTCCCGCCTTTCTCTGTTGGAGAAACCAAGCCAATGCGGGCCCCAGGAAGACGCGAAATTGGTCACGGCGCATTAGCAGAACGAGCGCTATTACCTGTAATACCGTCAAAAGAACAATTTCCCTATGTGATTCGCATTGTATCGGAAGTACTTTCCTCCAACGGTTCCACCTCAATGGGTTCAGTCTGCGGTTCCACCCTAGCCCTGATGGATGCTGGTGTACCAATTATCAAACCCGTCAGTGGCGCGGCAATGGGTCTGATTAAGGAAGGGGACGAAGTGCGAGTCCTCACCGATATTCAGGGCATTGAAGACTTTTTGGGCGACATGGACTTCAAGGTTGCCGGGACGGATACCGGAATTACCGCCTTACAAATGGATATGAAAATCTCCGGTTTGTCGTTGGAGGTTATTGCCCAAGCCGTTCACCAAGCTAAATCAGCCCGGTTGCACATTCTGGAGAAAATGCTAGCCTGCATTGATACGCCACGGATTGAAACCTCAGCTTATGCCCCACGTCTATTAACAATTAAGATTGATTCAGACATGATTGGTTTGGTGATTGGGCCTGGAGGCAAGACGATTAAGGGGATTACAGAAGAAACTGGTGCGAAAATTGACATCGAAGATGATGGCACTGTGACAATTTCTGCTGTGGATGAAAACAAGGCCAAGAGAGCCAGAAACATCATCCAAGGCATGACCCGCAAGTTGCACGAAGGGGATGTCTATGCAGGACGCATTACTCGGATTATACCAATAGGTGCATTTGTGGAATTTCTGCCTGGAAAAGAAGGGATGATCCACATCTCACAACTAGCTGACTACCGCGTTGGCAAAGTTGAGGATGAAGTAGCGGTGGGCGATGAAGTGATTATCAAAGTGCGCGAAATTGATAACAAAGGTCGGATTAATCTCACCCGCTTGGGTATCCACCCAGATCAAGCAGCAGCAGCACGGGAAGCTGCGGCGGTGAATCGGTAACTCGATTTGGGATTTTAGATTTTATCTAATCTAAAATCCGCGATGCCTACTGTGAAGGCATCGCCGTATGCTTCTCTAAATTAGTTGCAAAAATATTAAATTGATGGCAATAAGACAGTAATAAATTTTTTAATCGCGCTTATAGTTGTTCAACGACGTTTTTACATTATTTATATTATTTTGGCAAGTCGTAATTAAAGTAATTTAAACTACACTTTTTATCTATTTACAAATTGAGCAGATTGCCCGATTATAACTACACAAGACAAAATGTGATGAACAACACTTTGTTTTATAGAATCTATTTGGGATCTTTTCTAGACATATAAGGGTTGCGAGAAGGCCGTTTTAAACAACCTACTAACTGGAGGGTGGGAAATCATAAAGCAATTGCTGTAAAAGTATGAAATCAGGTTTTGTACAAGACTTGTAGACAGAAAAATAGATATCAAATGGGTTCTATAAGAAGTCGTAGTTTATATAATATGTCTAATGAATATTCTGTCAAAAATATCATGGCTTTAGTTCCAACGATAAATAAACTGACATCAACTCAAGTCCCTACACTCAATGATTGCAGTTCACAAAGCCTGCTCAACTACTTTGAGAATTCTTGGGAACTTGAAGAAACACTCATGAAAAGTTTGGTCGGGGAAGAAACTTTTTATCTTAACCCCGATCCTTTAAGAAACCGTCTAATTTTTTATCTCGGTCACTCAGCTGTTTTTTTCATCAATAAGTTAATTGGCGTTGGTTTAATTAGAGCTGGAATTAATTCACAATACGAAACCCTATTTGAAATCGGAGTTGATCCACAAACACCGACAGAACTCGATGCAGCTATGCAAGGGATTAGCTGGCCTGATGTAGAAAAAGTTTGGCAATATCGAGACAAAGCACGAGAAGCGATCGCAAAAGTTATTCAAAATACCTCCCTGGATCTCCCGATTCATCAACAACATCCCTTCTGGGCTTTGCTGATGGGAATCGAACATAGTCGTATTCACTTTGAAACCTCTTCGATGCTGGTGCGTCAATTGCCTACTGATCGCCTAAAACGTCCCCAAGGTTGGAATTACGCACCTAGTAATGCAAAGATTCTCAACAATGAAATGCGCCAGGTTCCAAGTGGTGTAGTGAAATTAGGAAAACCCAAGGATGATCTTACCTATGGTTGGGATAGCGAATACGGCGATCGCACTGTTGAAGTGAAACCATTTTTAGCTAGTCAATATCTAATCACTAACGGAGAATATCTGAAATTTGTTCAAGCTGGTGGTTACAAAAATCCAGATTACTGGGATAGTGAATCTTGGAATTGGAAGCAACTCTACAACGTCCAACATCCCAAATTCTGGATACCCTTCCAGGATGGTTATCGCTATCGAGCCACATTCGACGAAATAGACTTACCCTTAGACTGGCCTGTAGAAGTAAATTACTACGAAGCGATCGCATTTTGTCGTTCTCAAGGCTTAGAAATTCGCTTGATGACTGAAGCCGAATGGAATCAAGCCTTACTTACCTCTGAGGATAAGCACTTATTAAGTAATTATAATCTCAACTTACAATTCATTTCCCCCAGCCCAGTGGGAATGTTCAAACCAGCTAATAGTGCTTCTGGACTTTACGATCTTAGAGGAAACGTCTGGGAATGGTTAGGGGACACATTTAACGCCCTACCAGGATTTGAACCTCATCCGCTTTACAAAGATCAAGCAGCACCCTTTTTTGATGATAAACATCAGATGATGCTTGGCGGTTCTTGGGCTACTAATGGTTCAATGGCATTACCAACCTATCGTAACTGGTTTCGTCCCTACTTTTATCAACACGCTGGTTTTAGAATTGCTCAAGATTTCAAAGGAGATTATTGAAAATGCGACCAAATCCAATTCCACCAAAACCCGGTCAAGAATCAGTTTGGGATTATCCCCGTCCGGCTCGTTTAGAAGATAGTAACAAATCAATTCGGATAATTTGTAATGGTATTGTTTTAGCAGAAACAACTCAAGCTAAAAGAGTTTTAGAAACTAGCCATCCTCCGGTTTATTACCTTCCTTCTGAAAACATTAAACTAGAATATCTGATTGAAACACCTAAAAAAACTTGGTGTGAATGGAAAGGTAAGTGTCAATATTATGATGTAAGCATCGGTGATAAGTATATAAATAACGCTGCTTGGCGATATATTGAACCTACACCTGATTTTGTCACGATTCAAAAATACTATGCTTTCTACCCTAGTTTAATGGACGCTTGCTATGTAAATGATGAGCTAGTTATGTCTCAACCTGGCGATTTTTATGGTGGATGGATTACTGCTGATATTGTCGGACCATTTAAAGGTAGTCCAGGAACAATGGGGTGGTAATTCATGAGCTAACAATTCATGAACTACAGTGCGTATTGTCAATCTATCCCTTATTTTTTCAGTGGCTATACAACGACTTGTGAACTGCTTTTTTAAGGGGGTAAAAGAGGCTTAGAAGCCCCACTTTTTAAGGGGGGTTGGGGGGATCTTCAAAATAAGAAAACGTTAACCGAACCGTATTGGGAGTAGCCCTAGTTGTGAATATCTTTTTCACTTTCAGATAGTCAGTAAGCGTAACTATCTGAAAGTGGAAAAATCTACGTTCTACTATTTATCTGCCAGGTAGATTGTATTTGAAGCTATGGTGTAAATTTAAACACGGTTCCTTGTCCAGAAGCACCACCAGTAGAGGTGGTACCGTAAAATGCACCACTAGCAAGTTGAATTAAGGTAGACTCTGGCGTTGCCCCATTCGTGCCATTAAAACTAAATAACAAAGTGAGGGTTCCTTCAGGTGTCAACCGATAGATGGCTCCTTTATTATTTGCACCACCTGTAGAAGTCGTACCGTAGAAGTTACCGTCGCTTCCTTTTGTGAGTGCAGCTGTGGGGTTAGCCCCATTGGTGCCATTAAAACTGGCAACTAAAACCGGTGTACCACCACCAAGCGCAACCTTGAATATAGCTCCTTTATTACTGGCTCCACCCAGATAAGTTGTGCCATAGAGAAATCCACCAGATTCAGTTAATCCAGACCGGGGACTTTGCCCATTAGCACCACTAAAGCTATATGAAGTTATTGCTCCTGCGGGAGTTAATTTGTATGCCACACCCTTATTACTTGCTCCACCTGCTGAGGCGGTGCCATAGTAGTTTTTGTCACTAGCTAATTGCAACCTTGCTAATGGAGTTGCTCCATTAGTACCGTTGAAGTTAACTACCGTAGTGGGGACACCACCAGTCAGAGGAATCTTGAATACAGTTCCTTTATTGTTGACCCCACCGGCAGAAGTTGTCCCCACCAAATTCTTGCCATCGCTATCTGAAATCAATCGACCTGCTGGGTTGGCTCCATTAGTGCCATTGAAATTTAAAAGAGTTGTCAGGGTTGTAAAAGTTGTTTTTCCCAACTTAAACACCGTACCGAGGTTATTTGTACTACCTGTAAAGTTTACACCATATAGATTGTCATCACTTGCCTGGAATAATCTAGCAATTGGGTTAGTTCCATTGGTTCCAGTGAAGTTAACTAGTGTGGTCAGAGTACTTAAAGTAGAACCAGTTAATTTGAATGCTGTTCCTTTATCTTGCGAACCACCTGCGGAAGTGGTTCCATAAAGATTGCCATCCTTGCCTGCAAACACACCTGCTCTTGGGTTCGCTCCATTAGTACCGTTGAAATTTACAACAGTCGTTAATGTTTGTGCAGAGGCTTGTTGCAAGGGCAATACTAATGGAGACGCCAACACAGCCAGAGAAGTTAAAATCAATACGCTATTTTTGCTTTGACGTTGTTTGCAAAGTTTCATCTTGTTCACTTAACTCCTACAAAAATTTGCTCAGACACGAACCCAAAATAAATCTTCAGCCTACTCTTCAAGAACTGCTCTGCCGAACATAATTTCAGTGTAGGCGTAGTCGATTATTCTTTTTAATCAGGCTGGAGATTTATTTTTATGGATCTCTTTCAGACTGGGTATAGCGATTCTTGTATGGATGCAATCCAGTATGGAGCGCAAAATTTTGCACACCTCAACAGATATCTATTCCATACAATTGAAAAAAGCTTGAATGACTTGGAATAACAAATTTTGTAGTACTTTATTTCATAAATTAGTTGTGAAATCAAGTACTAGAAATTCGTTATTCATAACTAGCTTTTAGTGAGAAACTACCAGGAATTTGGGTATAGTCTTGGGCAGGAAAAATTTTGAAATCCTCTAGCTGGCTATACCGCAATGGCTGTATTCACACTTAAGTTAATTGCTGAAAATGAGATAATTAATGATGTCGTTAAGTAACATAACATACTCATTATTTTTTAGATGTCGTGAGCAACACAAAAAATTTAACTTTTACCTCTGCTATAGCAATTCGATTTTATTTTGAAAAAACTAAGGCAGAATGCCAGGGGAAACGTACGTATTTTGTAAAACCTTTGCGGCATAAAGATATTAATGAAAAATATCTCAATTATCAAACGCTAAAACCCTTGCCATTAAACCAATTTGCAATGGGCTACGTCCCGCTACGTTCGCAAAGTGTCTCGTAGAGAAGAGAACAATTACGTTTTATAACGGAGATTTTAATTAGGTGTCAAGATATGCTGCCAGGTAAGCACATTTAAATTACTCTTGGCAAAAACCTTGATTAATGTATTAACGGAATCAGATTATCGCTTGGTTTAGTTAAGCTGTCGCGCCTAAAAGTTGCACTATTTTCATTGTCAAAAAAAGCTGCAAACCCTCTCTCTTGCTCCCAGCAAGAACTGCCCCCCTGTTCCCCTCCGGCCTCAATCTACAAATTAAACGCTTAACAGCTTATTAGGGGTCAAGCCGATGTCTACGATGGGCTACGCCTACGCCTACGCTTAAAATATTCTCAATAAATAAGTATTAATGCGATGATTTTAAGATTTATTGATATAGAGGTTTTATTCTTGACAAGATGCGCTTAATCTGCTATTTCATTTGTTATTGCTACTCCAATTCACATAAGCAGTAAAACACAATCTCTAATCATTTCATATTAATTTGACGCACTTATGACAAAGTTATAACAAAAGTATGACCAGAGTTTTTAATAAACAGCCTGTTAAAATCAAGAAATGAAAGAAACTTATCTAGATGAATATTGGTCATAAAATTTTGACAATCAAGACTCATAAATGAGGATATTTGTAATATGAATCTGGTTTTTTCTAAGAGCTTACTGGGGCTAGCAGGTATATCATTTTTACTTTGTTCGTCTCAATTAGCTATGGCGCTTGTACCCAATGACGTTGCCATTATCGTTAATAGTGGCTCTACAAATACGATTGGGTATCGCATTTACGTATCACCATCTGGAGAAGTTAATTATGTTGATGGCAAAGGTTCTAATCAAGGTAAATTGACCGAAAAATTAACGAAAAAGTTTTTCCATGACCTGAAAGTTGCTGAACCTTTATCTAACTTGCCAAAACAAGGTTGCGTCAAATCTGTTTCTTTTGGTACAACTACTACCATTAGATTAGCTGGTGAAGAGTCGCCAGACATTAGCTGTCCTGGCAATGTTAAAGCTCAACGATTGGATAATGATGTTATTGCAATTGCCAAAGCTTTAAATGTAGTTAATATTCCTAAGAGCCAAGGACAACCACTCCCACCTCAGAACTTTTAGTTGATTCACAGATTTGACTGTTGTTAGTTGGGGTTAGAGAGCCTGTACAAGATAAAACTGCTCTGGATTTACACCAGAGCAGTTTTATCTTAATCTATACTTCTTTTTCCAATCCAATGTAGTAAGCGGCTCCAGCCATCATTTGAGGATTAAAGTCTTCTTTACAAGACACTACGCGTAGTAATATCCCCAAAGGGGTACACCACAAACCTTGAATTATTTATGCTGCTCTACTTATATAATTCATTTACCAGAAGTAAAGTAAGTATTAATCGGTCAAAATAATATTGCTCACAGGTCAGGATGCTGGACAGATGATTACTAAACCTAAAATTTTTATTGATGGGGAATCGGGAACCACAGGCTTACATATTTACTCACGCCTTACTCAACGGGATGATATCGAGTTAGTGAGCATTGAGGCATCTAAACGTAAGGATGCAACTGAGCGAGCTAAATTAATTAATGCTGTCGATGTTGTCATTCTCTGCCTACCTGATGATGCAGCCCGCGAAGCTGTTAGCTTAGTAAGTAATACTACGGTTAAGATTCTTGATGCTAGTAGTGCCCATCGCACAGCTAATAACTGGGTATATGGTTTTCCTGAACTCAATCTAGGACAGCGAGAGAAAATCGCCAGCGCCCAGTTTGTTAGCAATCCAGGATGTTATCCCACAGGATTTTTAGCCTGTATCCGTCCGTTGATTGCCAAGGGACTACTGAAGAGTAATTTTCCTATCACCGTCAATGCAGTGTCAGGTTACTCTGGTGGCGGAAAGAATCTGATTAAACAATATCATACCTTCCATGAACAGGAGGCTGGAGGAGAGTCGCTTTATCCTTATGGTATCTACGGTTTGCAGTTTGGACATAAGCATGTCAAGGAAATGCATCATTACTCAGAGTTAGCATCGCCGCCGCTATTTGTACCAGCAGTAGGAGATTTTGAGCAAGGGATGCTGGTTCAGGTGCCTTTGCCGTTAGGAACTTTGGATAATCCACCATCAGGTGAGGTTATTCATCAAACGATCGCTAACTACTACCAAAGTGAAAAATTTGTGCAGGTTGCTCCATACCAAGATTCTACTCTGCTGCGAGACGGAATATTTCTGGATGCGATGTCTACGACGGGCTACGCCTACGCAATGAACGACACCAATATTGTTCAAGTATTTGTATTTGCCAATGACACTACCAAAGAAGCATTGCTAGTTGCTCGTCTTGATAACTTGGGCAAAGGCGCATCGGGAGCCGCAATCCAAAACTTAAACATCATGCTAGGCTTTCCAGAAGAGTTAGGATTGCTATGAAAGAGCGTTAGGCAATAGAGAAAAAGCAGGAATTTACTTTATGCTCAATGACTAATGGTTTGTACATAATGATTTAGGAACTTTCAGTACTTTTTATATTTATTCTTTTTTTAGTTCCTCAAGTAATTGAATTAGATGAGATTCAAAGTCTCTATTTCGCTCTTGCACTGATTCAATCAAAGGTCGATCAAAAAGATTAATCACAAACTTGCCTAGTTGAATACCTAAAGGTTTTAAATGTCCACCCTTTACAGGTTGTATAAATTTTTTGGGTGGTTTTTTAAAAATATTAGTAAACCACTCACAGGTTAATTTAGCAATATTATCAGATTGAAAACAAACTAAACCCATTATATTAAATAAACCACTATCCTTGATTAAGTTATGGGTTTCTTCAACGGTTGGTTTCACACCCCAACCCAGATTATCAATGATATTCGCTAAAAACTGAGGACGAATTGCGCTCCCTGTGTCAGCAATAGCAGGTGCTAATAGAACAGAAGCCTGCCCTTTAATGAAGACACTGTTAATTTTGATTTCCCGATTTACGTAACTGTAAATTAGTTTCCGATCTTCTACAATTTTTCGTTTAAGTTCCTCAAAGAGAATGTTAATCTCTGCAATAACACTTTTTATCTGTGACTCATCCGAAGTATAAGATAGCAGATTCCGAATAAACTTTTCTCTATCTTGACGCTCTGGAGGTAAACCAGTAAATCCTTCTAGCAGGGAGATATATTTACAGCCAAGGCTATGTCCAATCCAAGAAAAGTTTTTATCATCTAGATAGGCTTCGTAATCATATCCTTCAAAACTTGCCATCCTCACAAGCTCTGGTAGAATCTCATACTGCTCTCTCATGATAAAACCAGCTTCTACATAATGGTTAAAAGTGAAATTAAACGGCAAAAGAATAATTGTATATCCCTGTTCATATAGGCATTGAAGTAGATATCGATAAAAAATCATGGGGCCAAATGTACCAAAGAAAGCCCCTGCAATAAATTGAATTACTCCTTTAGGTTGTGGATGCAGAGCAACCCAACTGTGACAAACAGGTTTAAATCTCAGTTTTAAATTTGCATTTACCATGACTTAGCAATGAGTCTATCTCATTTTGGTAGGTGTATACTTAACCTCCAAACTGAAGTTGCTGCTTTTCGGATTCTTTTAGAACTTACGCAAAATATCTCTCAAACTCTGAAAACTCCGTGTCGCGCCAGTTGCTTCTCCCAAGGGGAGACGCTGCGCGAACAAGTCGGAGAACCGCAAGGGCGCACTGGCTTCTCTGCGCCTCTACGGTTCATTATTCCATAACTCGTACGTAAGTCCTATTTTAAAAGATTTTTTTGCAAAACTGAGATGCTTGCGGGGAGTTGATTCTTTGCTTTACTAAAATGCGAGGTGGGGTTGTTTATTTTTGATTTATCCAAGAGGTCTATTAATCACAAACTAAATTCGGCTGCGCCATCCTCATCTACATCTGCATCTTTACCCATAGCAGTAGGTTTAAATTTAGAGCCATGAATTAATTCAGCAAATGCAATTCCTGGATTTTGATGAAGAATATTCAGTACACTCATAAAATCTCGCACAATTTCCCCTGGTGTCAGTAATGCTTCTGCACCCAAGCGATTAATAATTTCTTGGACAAACTCCTTCAATTCACGATTTGTCAAAGTCTGTTCATACCCAAAATTGAGTGCATGAATCTCAGCTAAACGTTGCAAAAGCATCAGTATTTCTGCTTCACTCAAAGGATTTAGCCGAATCACTGGCCCTAAATGTTCCTGAACATTAACTTGTGCAACAAAACGACTTTCTTTTGTGCGTCTTTGCCAAGCTTGGTCTGCAAAAAGTCCTCGTTTGGGGTCTTCTAAAAATTTAGTTGTTCCACCAACGACAATGCCAAGATGTTCTGCTTTGCACTGCATGGTGTCATTAAACATTGCTAAGAGCCGATTATAATTCTTTTCCCGCGTGACTGTAGTAGATATTTGATACAAGTGTACGGCTTCATCAACTAAAATTAACAGTCCTTTATAACCAATTTCAGCCACAAATTTTGCAAACAGTTTTATATAGTCATACCAACTATCATCATCAATAATAACGCGCACTCCTAAAGCTGCTTTGGCCTCAACTTTAGTAGTAAATTCGCCGCGCAACCAGCGCATTGCCGAATTTTTTAAATTATCATCATCCAATCGGTAGCCACGCCAATAAGCAATAATCACGCTACCAAAATCGAAGCCGTGAACTAAGTCTTCAATATACTGAACTACTTCCCTAATTTTCGATTCAACTTGGTCATCAAAACCATCGTCATTTGGACGCATTCCAGTTTCTTTAACCACTTCTTGTTGAATTTTATTAATCCATCCTTCTAAAATCGAGACTAAAGCACCACCATCAGGACGAGTTTTTGTAGCTAGGTGACTCATTAATTCTCGATAGGTGGCTACACCTTCATTGTTGCTTCCAGCTAATCGACGTTCAGGGGATAAATCAGCATCAGCTACTACAAAACCTTGCTCCATAGCACGGTTGCGAATTAGTTGCAATAAAAAACTTTTCCCAGAACCGTAGTTACCAATTATGAAGCGAAATGCTGCTACACCTTCTGCAATATCATCGAGATTTTGTAATAGGCTTTTTAGTTCTTTTTCTCGCCCTACTGCTATATATTCAACTCCTACTCTTGGTACTACCCCCGCACCAAGGGAATTAATTAAAGCAGTGGAGATTTTTTTTGAGATTTTGAGCTTTGCCATGTATTACACTTTATTTTATTCTAAACGCAGAAGCACGCAGTAAGTTAGGTAGGATATTCACCTTATTATTAATCTTACGATGGCAATAATAATTTAATTTGAAGAAGCATGTTTAGTCATGAGGTCTTCATACATTGCAATCATTTTTTTGATATGCGTCATATATTCTTGATAAAATTTTGGTATTTCTGAATTTGAATCAATTATTAATTCACCAATAATATCATTTGCTCGTTCATTTATAGAATCTATTAATAGATTTGGCATAGTAATGTTTGCTTCAGCAATTTTTTTAATCGCAGCATTAGGATTATCTTGTTCTACTATAGCTTTTAATACTTGTAGTTCGTATACTGGAAGATTTTCTAAAAAATTAGTCCATTCTTCAGGTAAATTATCTGATGTATCAGCTTCCGAAGTGTTTATAATGGCTGTAGTTTCTATTATCTCAGAAAAAGGAAACAATTCATTATCATCTTCTTTGTAATTTTCAGATAATTGTTCTGAATTGAATGTTTCTATTTGTTGGAGTAATTCCCATACTTGATTTTGTAATGAATCTCGTTCCTCTTGCAGTAGTGAAACTTGCTCTTGCAACTGCTGTAATTCGGCTTTGTGTTCTGCGAGTTGGGTTTGGGAAGAATTTAGGATAGCTTGGATATTTTCTGTTTCGGCTTTTGTCGCTACTAATAATTGATTTTTTTGGGTTGTTTCAACTTCTAGTTCTTGAATTGTAATTCGCAGTTCGTATAACTTTTCTTCTAATTGGGGTTTGAGTCTGCCTAAAAGAGTTAAATTGCTTTCAATTTCTTGTTTCTCCTGCTGGAGTTCAGAAATTTGATTTTGCAAGTGGGTGATTTCACTACGAGATACATTACAATTCGACTCTAGACGGCGCTTCTCTGCTGTCAAGACTGAAAAAGCATTGTTCAATTCTGTTAAATTTTTCTGCAAGTTATTAATTTCAGTTTGCAGATTATTGATTTCAGCTTCTAACTGCTTTTTATGTCCGGCAAATGTTCTTAATTCTCGATGTAAACTATCTCTTTGGTTACGGCTTTCTATTACTTGATTTTGCAGCTTTTGTGATTCTGTATATAATAAATTATGGTGTTCTTCAATTTGATTTATTTCTTTGACGACACGAGCCTTTAACCCCTCCATCTCTTTAATTCGCTTGTGGATAGAACCTAAAATAAACATTTCGTAATTTCTGCGTCGCTTATCTACGAATAATGCTGCTGCGTAAATAGTAACGGCAGTAATTAAACCTGTGAGAAAGGCTTTATTAAAATCCCAGTTTGGGACAAGGCTAAGACCAAAACTCACACTAAAGGCAACTATCCCTAGTATAAATCGATTGCTGATCATTACTGATTGCATATTGCTGGTTTTTAGCGTAGTTAAATTATCAAAAAAAGTAGCTCTCATACTAATTCGTAGTTTGTAATTCGTAATTGTTAATTCGTAATTAAAATACACATATAAAACTGCTTAATGCTAGGTGTTGGATGTATTGTTATTTGTAGCAAAAAGTCTTAAGTCTGCTTTTAAAAAATCAACAAATTGCCGTGCTGTGCGTCCAGAACGACCGTTGTGGCGAGTTGCCCATTGTAATGCTTGAAATTCTAAATCTTCTTGGGTAATATTAATTTCAGCTTGTGCCGCTAGATGCTGTACAATTTTTAAATAAGTTTTTTGATCGGCTGGTTCAAACGTCAAGGTTAAACCAAAGCGATCGCTAAACGAAAGCTTTTCCTGCATCGTATCCCAAGCATGGATTTCCTCGTTATCCTTGGGAGCAGGTCTATCCACAAAAAACTCCCGAATTAGGTGGCGGCGATTGGAAGTAGCATACACAACTACATTTTGCGGCCGCGCTGTTAGATTACCTTCTAAAACTACCTTGAGTGCTTTAAAGGCATCATCATCTTCTTCAAAGGAAAGATCATCGACAAAGATGATAAATTTTTGTGACACTCCTCGTAAATGTTCCACAATTTTTGGTAAGTCTTTTAAATCAGATTTTGCCACTTCCAACAAGCGGAGGCTGCCTTGGGCTTTGCCCTTGCTGGAAACATCGCTATATTCATTTAACAAAGATTTTACTAAAGAAGATTTGCCAGAACCCCGACTACCATAAAGTAATACATGGAGTGCCATCTCTCCTGATAATAAAAACTCTGTATTTTTTAGCAAAGCTTCTTTTTGAGACTCATAACTTACAAGCGTACTCAGCTTAATAGGATCGGAATACCGAATACCGACAAACTGCCCAGCTTGCCAACGTAAAGCGCGGTATTCTGCAAATAAACCAGAGCCACATTGCTGATAATAAGCCGCTAATTCTTCTACAGCATCACCCCAATTATCTAACTCTTGTAGATATGTAGGGAACTTTGTCTCTCCTCCTACGAATTCTTGCTCTTTATACCACACTACTGGCGAAATGGGCATGTGAGCTACGCTTTGTATCCACTCACTTAAAGAAGCGCTACTACATTGATAAAGACTTTGCAATACTTGTAAATCATGCCGAACTGCTGCTACTAAAGCTGGGGGAAAATCCTCAAATTCTCGCACTTGAGCAAGCTTTGTAAAAGGATTCTCACAGAATAGAAGTTGAGTAATTAAATAGTCTTCCCAATTTTGATTTTTAGCAGCCAAAGCGTGGAAGTAACTACCATAGGCTTGCAGACAACCCCGGCCATCGGCATCAGTGTAACGTATAGCTTGCAACAGTTCCAGAAATGCTATCCCCACTTCGCCTTGCAGAACAGACTGGTACAGTAAAAGTGAGGCTGCTTGGCGCTGGAGATATTGAACCTTTGTATATAAGGAAGTATTTGCCATTGGCATCGCTTGATTATCCATCTATTAACTGTGTGGAATAGCTAAATAGCTATGGTAAATTGTCTGCTGACACTGGCAGTAAAGTCAAAGTCTACATAGGTTTTAACAATGAATTTAAGTATAATTGCTGCTTTTGCCTACGGCATATTAGCGATCGCTGGTGGCATTATTGGCTACATTCAGGCTAGAAGTAAGATTTCACTTTTAAGTGGTAGCATTAGCGGTTTATTACTACTACTTGCAGCTTACTTTCAACTTCAAGGGCAAACTTGGGGTTCGATTTTAGCAGTGATAGTTACTACTGTTTTGGTAATCGTCTTTGCAGTTCGACTGGTTAAAACACGCAAGTTTATGCCGGCGGGATTAATGACGATTTTGGGTATATTGGTCTTGGCGGTGATGGTGAGTCAAATGGTGGCTTTAAGGTAGCATCAGCCTCTAAGCAATAACCACCCTTCCGCTATGAATTAATGAAATGCTCTACTTAGCGTAAAATTTGGTCAATCATTCGGTTCGCTTGGGAAGCATAACTGCCCCCAAATAAATTGAAGTGATTCAAAATGTGATACAGGTTATAGAGCGTTTTTCTCTGCTCATAGCCTGCATCTAAAGGAAAGACTTCGTTATAACCTTTGTAAAACGCTGCAGGGAATCCACCAAATAATTCTGTCATGGCAATATCAACTTCGCGATCGCCAAAATAAGTTGCCGGATCAAATATTACGGGTTCTCCTAAGTTAGTACACCCAGCATTTCCACCCCATAAATCGCCATGTACTAAAGAAGGTTGCACCTGATGCGCCAACAGTTCAGGAATTGCTGCTAGTAATTTTTCTGAAGAGGGGAAATTTCCTCCCTTTCGCTTTGCCAACTGAAATTGATAACCCAAGCGATATTTAATATAAAATTTTGTCCACTCTGCTGTCCAAGTATTGATTTGGGGTGTCGAACCAATCGTATTGTTAATTTTCCAACCAAAACCTTCGCTACTGCTAGCTTTATGCATCGCTGCTAACTTGCGCCCCATCTCTTCCCACGAATTGCTGTTACCGCTACCAAGTTCTAACCATTCCAGCACGATGTAGCTAGAATTATCAGCTACACCCCAGCAAATAGGTTTGGGGATACGAATACTAGCTGTGGCTAACATTTCCTTTAAACCCATTGCCTCAGCTTCAAACATCGCAACTTGAGATGGTTGGTTAAGTTTGACGAAGTAGGTTATCTCACCATTAGAGATAGCATAACCTTGGTTAATGCATCTGCCACCAACTGATCGCCGTTGCTGACTCTGAAATTTTTCGCCAGTCACCTGGCTAATTTGAGCATCGATTTGAGTCCACATTATGCAATTTTGGATTTGAGATTTGAGATTTTGGATTTTGGATTAGTAACTGGGCATTGGGTATTGGTTATTCTTCTCTTCCCCATGCCCAATGCCCAATGCCCAATGCCCAATTTATAATTTACGGCTTGACGACAACTACACCATAAGCATCTGGGGAAAGATACTCTTTGGCTGCTTGCATCAAGTCGGTTGCATCTTGGCTTTGAATATAATCTAGGTAGTTAAAGGCGGGTTCTAAATCTCCCACCAAGGAATGATAATAACCATACAACCCTGTGCGATCACTTGGTGTTTCATTGGCAAAAATAAATTTGTTCGCTACTCGCCGTCGCACACGGGCAATTTCTGATTCTGTGACTAATTCGGCTTGGACTGTGCGAATATGTTGAGCGATCGCATTCTCTACTTCAGCTAAATTTTCTACTGCACATTTAGCTGAAATATAAAATGTCCCTTGTAGCTGATTGCTCATGTTGCTCACAGAAATTGAAGAAACTAATCCCCGTTCTTCTCGTAAATCCCTCACCAGCCTTGATGTCCGTCCATGTCCCAAAATTCCTGCTAAAACATCCAGTCCATAAGTACGATCTAACTGAACCATTCCTGGAACCCGCCAAACCATCACTAGCCTTGCTTGCTGGAGACTTTCATCTACAAATTCTCGACGAACAATTTCTGTAAATGGTGGCTCAGTGGGGAATGGAGAGGGGGGAGAGACGCGATTAATCGCGTCTGTACTGAGTTTTGTAAATCCTTCAGCAATGATTGCAATTAATTCTTCCACAGGCAAATTGCCCACAGCTACAGCAGTAATTGACTGGGGTTGATACCAATTAGCATGAAAATCTCGCATTTGTTGGGGTTTAAGTTCGGCAATTACTGATTCTGGCCCCAATACTGGACGGCGATAGGGTAGTTGATAAAAAGCTGTTTCCATCGCCCGCCGAAATGTCCGCCGTTGGGGATTATCTTCTGAACGCCTAATTTCTTCTAAAACTACTAATCGCTCCCGTTCAAAAGCATCATCAGGAATACTCGCATTTGATACTACATCTATCTGTAGTGGAGCAAGCTCGGCAAAATCTTTGGGAGCAGTGGTTATATAGTAATGAGTATAGTCTTGGCTAGTAGCGGCATTTGTAACAGCACCTCGTTCTTCAATTCGACGTTCAAACTCGCCGCTAGCCAGTCGTTCTGTTCCCTTAAAAATCATGTGCTCTAAAAAGTGAGCCATGCCATTAATGCTATCAGATTCTACTGCTGAACCAACTTTAATCCATAAGTTGAGGTTTACAGCTTCAACTGGCATCTGCTCCGCTATGATTGTCAAACCATTGGGCAACTGATGCAGGGTTGGGGTATTAAGACGAGGAAGTTTCCGCAAGGTTGAAGTCATTGCTACTTGTGTGAGGAGCTACGTTACCTCTTTATCTTATCCGTGACTGAAGAGAGAGGGGAGCAGGCTTGCCGTGAGCGTAGCCGAACGGGGGCAGGGAGAAAGATACGTAGAATACAAGATGCAAAAAGAGTTTCAGAGCAAATAAATTTATTTATGCCCAAAAGCAAAAATATTTATTTCGAGTGGAGAGTGCCACAATCAAAAATAATGCGTCTAAAAGGTAATCTGTCGCTCTCCCAATCAGGTGCAATCCAATACGGTTCGGTTAAGGCAAGAGACGCGATAAATCGCCGTCTCTACAAAGGACTGATTATTGTAAAGACGGCGATTTATCGCGTCTTTGGGATCTAGGGCGTGTTATCAAAAAACCTTATCCGAACCGTATTGAGGTGCAATCAACAAATGCGAACCCCGAATCAACAAATGCGAACTCCGAATCAACAAATGCCAACGCCGAATTAACAAATGCCAACGCCGAATCAACAAATGCGAACTCCGAATCAACAAATGCGATCGCCGAATTAACAAATGCGAACTCCGAATCAACAAATGCGAACTCCGAATCAACAAATGCGAACCCCCAATCAACAAATGCCAACGCCGAATCAACATTAGAAAGGGGAAACTAAAACATCTAATTCCCTCCCCTTTACAAGGGGAGGACTAGGGAGGGGTAATTAATAACCTGCCTCTACACCGTAGCCGACTCAGAGAAGGACAGACTTGAAAATAGCAAACCTTAACCCAAGTGTATTGGGACAAACTTCAACTTTAATCTAAGACAGGGAGATAATTAATAAGCTGTTGTTGGCAGTTGTTGTTCTAGTTTCAGTAATGCTGCAACTCGCTCCTCTGTAGCAGGGTGACTAGAGAATAAGTTACCCATAAACTGTCCAGAGATAGAATTGATAATTAATAACGGCTCATAAGCTGGATTGGCATTTAAAGGCATCTGTTTTGACGAAGCTTCTAAACGTTGCAGTGCCCTAGCTAAGGCGCGGGGGTTACCAGTTAATCTAGCTGAACCTGCATCAGCAGAGAATTCTCGTGTGCGCGAAATTGCTAGCTGAATAATTGTCGCAGCCAATGGCGCAAGTATTACTGTTAATAAGACACCCAAAGGATTTGCACCTCTGTTGTCATCTCGTGAGCCACCGCCAAACCATAAGCTATAACTAACCATTTGCGCTAGGAATGAGATAGCACCAGCAACGGTAGCAGCAACAGCTTGTGTGAGAGTGTCACGATTAATAATGTGGGTGAGTTCGTGGGCAATAACGCCTTCGAGTTCATCCTCTGGCAATATATTCAAAATGCCTTCGGTGACAGCAACAGCAGCGTGTTCTGGATCGCGCCCTGTAGCAAAGGCGTTTGCACCTTGACTTGGGACAATGTAAACTCTGGGCATGGGAATGTTAGCGCGATCGCTCAATCTCTGCACCATCCGATAAAGCCCTGGTGCTTCCCTTTCACTCACAGGCTGGGCTTGATATACTGCCAGCGCAATCTTATCTGATTGATACCAGGAAAACAGGTTTGTTACTGCTGCTAAACCTATCCCTATTATCAAGCCACTACTACCGCCAATTACCCAGTAACTAATTGCGATCAAAAGACCACTTAGCGCAGCTAGCAAAACAGCCGTTTTCAATTGATTTGTCATATTTTCGCTCTCCTGTTAATGCTGTGTAAATTTTCTAGAAAACAGCATTAATTAAGCTACACTTTGATTGTATGCAGGTAAACTTAGCTATATGGTACAGAAAACCTATCAGATAAGTACGGTTTTCCCACTTAACTTTTATAAATACTAATTATAGTTGTTTTGGATACTTGCTTTATTGTTACGAACATTCGTGTTTATAGTTATCAGAAACACATCTATCTATAGGCATAAATTGTTTAGTTAATCGAAAAAGCAATACAAAAGTAAAAAGTGGTATTGTTGAATTAATTAAATAGTATTTATGGCGATGGAGCTCGCCAAAACCGCCTTTGCAGTACAGATTAAGTTATCACTGGAAGGCTGATGGCTCCTACTTTCTTCGCTGACTGCGGGAGAGTAGGGCTTGGCTAAATGCATTACCTGACTCCCCTGTAGAAAGTGTAAGTCTACAGATTGCACCTCAAGGAGTCATGGTATGAAACAACTACGTCAATTTGAACCGTTTATTGCATTACCCCACTTAATTAAATGGTTGCCTATTTCCATTGTAGTTGGCATTCTTGCTGGAACGGCTTCTGCGGCTCTTTTGGCATCATTAGAATGGGCAACTGATTGGCGAGAATCGCATCGGTGGATCATCACCTTGCTGCCTTTTGGTGGCTTCTTGAGCGGTTGGATTTATCATCAGTTTGGGCGAACTGTAGAAGCCGGAAATAACCTTTTACTTGAAGAAATCCATAAGCCGAAAAGTGTTATTCCCTTTCGCATGGCTCCTCTTGTTTTGCTAGGAACAGACCTTACCCATTTATTTGGAGGTTCAGCCGGTCGTGAAGGTACAGCATTACAAATGGGTGCTTCTTTAGCAGACCAGCTAACTAAAATATTACATTTTCAAGGGGTCAATCGGCGAATTTTATTAACCGCAGGTATTAGTGGGGGATTTGCTTCAGTTTTCGGTACTCCCTTAGCGGGAACCGTATTTGGTCTAGAAGTTTTAGCGATTGGTAAAATTCATTACGATGCTCTTTTCGCTTCTTTAATCGCTGCGATCGTTGGGAATCAAGTAACCTTACTATTGGGTTTGCATCATACTGCATACCGACACGCTCCCTTGATACCAAAGCTTACAATTTTGGGGCTGATTTCTGCAATTATTGCAGGTGTAATATTTGGAATTGTCGCGAGGTTTTTTGCTAAAGTAACTCACCAAATTAGTCACTTCTTTAAAGCAAAGATATCTTATCCTCCAATACGTCCTTTAATAGGCGGTGCAATAATAGCAGCAATTGTTGGGTTAAGTGGTACAACTAAGTATATTGGGCTTGGTATCCCTACTATTGTTGATTCTTTCTATACTCAGCTACCTCCTTGGGATTTTGCAGCAAAATTTGGTTTGACTGCTTTAACTTTAGGAGCAGGTTTTAAGGGAGGAGAAGTAACACCTTTGTTTTTTATTGGTGCAACTTTAGGTAATGCTTTGTCGTTGTTTTTAGCATTACCTGCACCACTGTTAGCAGGAATGGGATTTGTAGGTGTGTTTGCAGGTGCAGCAAATACACCTTTAGCATCCACATTAATGGGAATCGAACTATTTGGTCTAGAATCAGGGGTATTTGTTGCTATTGCCTGTGTTGTAAGCTACTTATTTTCGGGTCATTCTGGAATTTATACTTCACAACGTATTGGGTTGAGCAAATACTCTGCTGTATATCTGGAAGAAGGAGTAACTTTGGGTACTTATGGACAAAAAAAAGTTAGGCCAAAAATTGATTTAGGTGATGATAGTAAAGAAGAAGGAAATAATTCTCAGGAATAATTTTTTGATACAATTTATGGATAAATAAGAAGTACAATCGCATAGTTAAAGTAGTGATATATGCGCGATCGCTATTGTATCAAGTCAAGTAGCCACTCAATCAAAAAGAGAGGGGAAAATCGTACATAAATTTGCTGGGCAAAAGGTGTTTGAAATCCTAAAGTACAAGAAGGGTAGTATAAAACAGGCTCCACTCCCGGAAGAATCGCCCAGTTGGGATGAGTTTTGTAAAATATTATGGGAGGAGATTGAAGCGGGAGCAGAAGTAAATCAACCGGGTTTTAAAGTTGTTCGCAAGTTATTAAGCGATAAGAGGTTCGACAAATGAATAATCATGGATTTGGCAAACTAGTTACCTTTCTAAATCAATTAGAACAAGATAAAATTAGTTATACTTTAGCTCATCATCGGGATGAAACGATTATGGTGAATGTGGCTATGCCTGGTGAACGATGGGAAGTGGAATTTTTTGAGGATGGTTCTGTTGAGGTAGAACGATTTGTTAGTAGTGGAGAGATTAATGGGGAGGAGATTTTTAGTGAGTTATTTGCTATGTATTCAGAGCCAGAAAGTCATTCTGCTAAAATTGCCCAAAATGCTAAGTTGACAACCACGATGTGAAGGCGATCGCGCTTTATCTCCCCTAGAAAATTCCAAAATTGCTAAGTGTCTTCTTATTGAAATTTTTGAATGCGTTGCCTTCTATCTTATTTGTCTGTGTTTCTGAATTTTTTTCGTTTTGGATGTTGAAGTTATCTTCAGCCGATTCAATCAGTTCGACTGCATCATTAATAATCTGCATTGCCTGAGTGAGTTTTTTAAAGCTTCGGCATATTCTGGATAAATCCGGATCAGTTGCGCCGCAGGGATGGATAACCTGGTGATAGTTCTACCAAGAGGGTTCTGAATTTTGCTGAGGTTCGATACGCATAAACTAGCTAATTGTTGCATGTTGTCAAATCTATCTGTATCGCAGAAGAAATTCTCGATTGCTTCCAACTCATCAAGGAATAGCTGGTTTTCATCGTTTATACGTTGATAGCGTTGGAATAATTCAAATGACGTTTCGTCTTTGGGGTAGTCACTCATCTTTTATGGTAGCTCCTAGACATTTTTCTTAGTTTATCAAATTAAGGTAACTATCAGGCTTAAATTGCTTAAACTATCTTCAGACATTGCAGTATATAACAATCCTAGATAATTTTTAAAAAACATTTTTTTTAAAGAAACCGCTTATTTATAACTTAATTATAATTAGGCAGATTATCAGTGGCTATTTAATTATTTATTAAATTATCGCTTCCAATTCTTCCAAAGCTTGAAAACTTCCTACTTGCCAACTACGTTCTACGGCAGCAGGAATAATTTGAGTAATAGCTATATCCTCAAAATTAGGGCTGGTGTTAGATTTTATATATTTCCCATCTCTGAGCAAATAAATAGAAAGGTTTCCACTGTCGTAAACCCATAATTCTGGGACGCCAATGGCTTCATAAGCATCGAGAGTAGTTTTTGATGTTACATCAGTTTCAATTGCTAAATCTGGCGGCGGATCATCAGGTTGTAAGCGGCGATGACCAATCATTTGCTGATAATTCTGAATATAAAAGCAAGCATCAGGTTCAATTCCTGCTACACCTTGCTTTTTAAAGGTGGTGGAACCAAAAGGTTGGTATTTGATATCTTTAGCCTTCAGCAATATTTTGACAATATCAGAAATTAAATCTTTAGGTATTTCATGTTCTGGTAAAGGAGCCATAATTTCTAAATTACCCTGGCTGTAGGCAATTCGTGTAGTTCTTTTTTCTCCCAATTCTTGTAAAATAGATTCAAATTCTTCCCAGCTAACATCTGGAATAGTCACCGTGCTACCAGGTGCTAACTGCATTTGGCTAACAGGTTTAAAAACGGGGATAGCAGCAGTCATAACCAAAATATCAATAAGCTGAATCTCAATAATTATTTATCAGGTTGCGGTGGATAATACAGCCCACCGTAACCTTTAGACTAATAGAATGAGTTTAACAAAAGCGATCGCTCTACACTTTAAACTTCTCAGTAATCCGTTTCATCGCCTCTTCGACATTCTCTCGGCTGTTAAACGCCGAAATGCGGAAGTAACCTTCACCCGCAGCACCAAACCCAGAACCAGGTGTGCCTACAACGTTGACAGTTTGTAGTAACTTATCAAAGAATTCCCAACTGGATAAACCATTAGGAGTTTTCACCCAAACGTAAGGTGCATTCACGCCACCATAAACTGATAATCCGGCGGCTGTAAGTTTTTCGCGGATAATTTTGGCGTTTTCTAGATAGAAACTTACCAATCCCTTGATTTGTGCTTGTCCTTCTTCAGAGTAAACCGCTTCGGCTCCCCGTTGGACAATGTAAGAAACACCGTTGAATTTGGTAGACTGGCGGCGATTCCAGAGTTTCCACAGTTCTACATCGGAACCATCGGCGGCTTTTGCTGTGAGTGTCTTCGGTACTACAGTTAACGCGCAACGGGTTCCTGTAAAACCTGCGTTTTTGGAAAAAGACCGAAATTCGATCGCAACTTCTCTTGCACCTTCAATTTCATAAATTGAGTGAGGAAGCAACGGATCGGTAATATAAGCTTCGTAGGCTGCATCAAAGAAAATAATCGAGTTATTAGCTTTGGCATAGTCCACCCATGTCTTGAGATATTCTTTGGTAGCAGTTGCGCCTGTGGGGTTATTGGGAAAGCAGAGATAAATTAAATCGACTTTCTTTGAGGGAATCTCGGCGGTGAAGTTGTTATCAGCCGTAATCGGTAGATAAACTAATCCTTCAAACTCGCCTTTATCGTTGGCATCTCCCGTATTTCCCACCATAACGTTAGTGTCTACATATACGGGATAAACGGGGTCAGTAACGGCGATGATGTTATTATGACCAAAGATTTCTAAAATATTGCCCGTATCGCACTTGGAACCATCGGAGATAAATATTTCGGAAGCATCTATCTCAGCTCCCCGTGCTTGGAAATCTTGAGTGGCAATTTTTTCCCGCAACCAAGCGTAGCCTTGCTCTGGCCCGTAGCCTTTGAAAGTATTGCGATCGCCCATTTCTTCCACAGCTTTAATCATCGCTGTGCGGCAAGCTTCCGGCAGAGGTTCAGTAACATCACCAATGCCCAACCGGATGATTTTAGCATCACTGTTCGCTTCTGCAAAGGCATTCACCCGCCGAGCAATTTCTGGAAACAGATAACCCGCTTTCAGTTTCAAGTAGTTGTCGTTAATAGTTGCCATTATGTAGATTATGAAAAAACGCCCTCAAACAGCTTACTGCTAATTTATGAGGGCGGGGAGAAATCAATTCAAAATTCAAAATTCAAAACTGTTCGCGTGGTCACTGAGCTTTGCCGAAGTGCAGCGTCTCGTAGAGAAGAAAAAGATTGGAGTAGATGTAGCTTCAGCTTCCGCCAAGGAAATAAATAACTCCTAACTCTTAACTTAACAAAGCCCAACTAGACATTTACTGGTTGTTTATTATCGGCTGATGTGTAAATGTTGCGATCGCTAATTCCAAACTGCGTGATTGATTCTTGTCCTGTAATCAATCTTGCTCCACGATTACGGGTGAAATAGTTCCATGCCCACTGAATCATTACTACTAATTTGTTGTTAAATTCAATTAAGAAGTAGATGTGAATCAATAGCCAAAACAGCCATGCAACGAAACCTTTCAGCTTGATAAAGCCGAAATCGACCACAGCAGAACTGTGTCCAATCATTGCCAAACTACCATAATCGGTATAAGCAAAGGGTGGCAAATTGTTACCTACAAGCCGCTTTTGGACTAATTCTGCTACATATTCACCTTCTTGCTTCGCTACAGGTGCAACACCAGGTAGCGGTTTACCATTTTGATGAGAAAAATTTGCTAAATCGCCAATTACAAAAATATTCGGATGTCCTTTAATACTCAAGTCAGGTTCAACGATAATTCGTCCAGCGCGATCACATTCTGCACCTGTGCGTTCTGCTAGGACTTTTCCCATTGCGGAAGCTTTCACACCTGCTGCCCATAATACCGTTTTTGAGGCAATTTCTTTAATTTCATCGCCTTGTTTGAGGGTAACAATATTATTTTCTATATTTGTTACCAATGTTTTCGTCTGCACAACCACACCCAAGCGCCTTAAAGATGCTTCCGCTTCTTGTGATAACTCTGGTGCAAAAGGTGGCAAAATCCGCTCCAAACCTTCTAATAGCAAAATCTTGGCTTCTGAGGTGTCGATATTGCGGAAATCTTCTTTGAGAGTTTGATTTGCCAATTCTGCGATCGCACCAGCTAATTCTACACCAGTAGGGCCACCACCCACAATTACAAAGGTTAACCAAGCACGGCGTTTTTCGGGATCGGTTTCTTTTTCTGCGGCTTCAAACGCCGAAAAAATCCGCCTACGCATTTCTATAGCATCTTCTACAGTTTTCAAGCCGGGAGCAAATTCTTCCCAGTTGTCTTTACCAAAATAGGAATGCTTCGCACCTGTGGCAACAATTAACGTATCGTAAACTATTGCTTCGTTGCCCACAATCACTTGTTTTGCTTCTGGATCAATATTATTCACCTCACCCAGCAGCACTTTCGTATTCTTGCTCTTGCTGAGGACAGAACGCAATGGTGAGGAAATATCCGCAGGAGATAGCGCACCTGTGGCAACTTGATATAAAAGGGGTTGAAATAGATGAAAGTTACGTTTATCAATTAGAGTAACGTTTACTGCTGCCTTAGCGAGTGTTTTTGCTGCATAAAGTCCACCAAAGCCACCGCCTACAATAACTACTTGATGGGGCGGATTATTGTCAAGTGAATTGACCATAAGAAATATTACCGTATTTGCCGACTATTGTAACTATTCTTAACAGATTTGTATCAAAATTGTCATCAGATATTTTGTATCGCTCTTTACATTTGAAAAAGTTTTAAAGTAATTAAAACTACAGGATAAACAGAACTTTTCAAGACGAAGGCGCAGACAATAAGAGTTGGCAATATTTGGATCACTCTTTGCCTGTGTAGATTTATTAACGGTAGATGTAGGATTTATGGCAAGCTCACTCAGAACTAGTTGATTCTGGTGCTTGTGTTAAACGTGGTGAATGAGTTCGTCGCCAACGGTTGAAGCCATAGACAAGGGCAGCAAAAATTAACAAATAGGGACTGTAAACAATTAACCAAATACCCAGCTTGAGTAAGCCAACGGAAAATGAACTAAGGGAGTGAGTAGATTTATTCCAAGTCTCCTGAACTTGCAAGCCAAAGGCAGGTTGTGAACTGGTGCTAGAAACTGCTGCTTCTAGATTCAGCGTAATAGTGGAATAAGCTACTTGATTTTGTAGACTTTTGAGTTGGGCATTAATTTGTTCTATAGTTTCTCGGACATTACTCAGTTCTTGGGCAACACTAAGCACATCTCTGACAGAAGCTGCCCGATCCATAATTTTTTGCAAATTGGCTTCAGTTTTCTGCAAATTGGTTAATCTAGCTTGGAAATCTACCAAGCGATCGCTCACATCTTCGGCAGTGATATTACGACTTTCAACAGTGCCCAATTTAGCAAGTTGTTCCAGGGTAGGTTCCAGCAGGTTCTCTGGTATCCGCAATTGTATAGTTGCTGTGTAGCGCGGGTTGTCATTATTGGGTTGTTGTTGTTTCAACCCGATTAAATCCCCTTGCTGTTGATTGATGATTTGTGAAACAGCATCAATAGTCCCGTCTACAGAGTTGACAGTCAAAGACATTGCTGCTTTTTTAATAAGTTGGGGACGAGAACGGGCTATTGGTGTAGCTTCCATCTTTTGGGAAATACTGTTTTCACGAGCAGGTGCAGATGCTGGATTTCCCGCACTATCGGCTCCCATTGGAGGTAAAGCCTTATTTGCTGACTGATGGGAAGAGGCGCAACTAGTGAAAATCACCCCTCCCAATAACACACTTATAAATAAAGCAGATGTGCGCGGTAATTTACTCGAAGCGTACATAATCTACCCCCAGACGGATGAAGTTAACCCCAGTATTACTGAAGTAAAACTCAAAGCCTGGATTGTTGCGATTTATGTAACAGGAATAAAGTTTTGTCCAAAGTCTAATTATTATTCTTCAATTGATGTTTTTTGCTGAGAAAAACTTGCTAACTCTGATGCTAAAGTCTCTTCTAATACATCTATAATTGCGTGCGGGTCAGTAGGGGACTTCATCATTTCAGCCTCCGGATCAGAGCGATTTTTGACATTAGGAATATCCTGGCGTAATTCCTCAAGCAAATCGATGAGTTTAGCGATTTTCTGCTCAGAGAGTAGGTTAAGTTGAAGACTAAGCTGCGCCCGTTGCTCTGCTAACTTTTCTTGTCGCTCTTGTTTAATCAATACACCTGCTGTCACCAATAATGAACCCGCAGTCAGTGAAAATTGTAACCAAGGAAATGGAAGAGGATCAAATCTTGGTATGCCCAAACGTCGTGGTAAGACATTAGGTGTTACCCACAGAATAATCCCAAGCAGGATGCTATACAGGAATGCAGGACGACCAAAAAAGTTAGTTACCGTTTCTAAAACCCGCTGGTGTTGTGGTACGTCTTTTTCAGAACGTCTGTGCAATGCGATGATAGTCTCGATATTTTTACTAATAGATTCCGGTAATGGGGCAGTGGGCAGAAGGTTTTGACGACGTGTTTCGCACGATCCTTGCGGTGAATCTTTTGGATTTGATTTATCTTGGGAGAGCATTGGTAGTCTGACTTGATTAATGATTACTTCAATTTACTAACTCAATTTAAACCGCAATTCAACTGTTATATGCTTGATTAATCAATCGAGTTTGAACTCAAATTGGAAGTAATAACGTTATAGTGTCTACTGGAACCGTTACCGCAGTTAAGTTTCAAGGTGACATGGCAACCAGGCTCGTACTCTCGCTAGGCCCAACATCTTAGAATGCCTTTCGTCTCAAAGAATCACTAGTGTTACTAACCCTATATCAGTGACATTATACTAGGTAAAACTTCCGAATACTAGTCCTTAATAACGAAGCTTCCTTGATGAGAAACACTATTATGACAGTGGCGGACAGTGCTGATGATTTGGGGTAACTTAAGTAAATTCTTTATGCTATATGTAAAATTAACTACTAAATTACCGCGTTGCCGTATACGTCCAGTTTTTTGAATATTATATTCCCGATTTGAGAATTAGCGATCGCATTAGGGATTTCCAATAAATAAATTATTCAATCTTGTGGGGTGGGCAACATGAGCGCCCATAGCCAAAGGCCAGTGTCCACCTCACAAGAAGTAGTTGAGTATTTTTTTATTTGTCAGTTCCTTATTCAGAACCTTTACCCAGAGAATTTTTTGGACATTTATGACGGCTAAAAATTTTAATGCAGTGTGAAACTTATGAATCTGGGTTTTATAAGGCTTTGAGCAATATTGTGAGAAATCCGGGTAACAGTTCATCTGTGGTTACTCAATTTAAGGTACAATCTTAAGCCTGCAAATAAATGACGATGCTTGCTGACAGGAGATGCTTCTATGGCCCGGATGTACTATGACGAAGATGCCAATTTAGACCTTTTGGCTGGAAAAACTATTGCTATCATCGGCTACGGTTCTCAAGGTCATGCCCACGCTCTCAATCTCAAAGATAGTGGTTTGAATGTGATTGTGGGGCTATATCCGGGTAGTAAGTCAGTCGCAAAAGCCCAAGCTGCTGGGTTAACTGTGAAAGATGTTGCAGATGCTGCCAATGCTGCTGATTTCATCATGATTTTGTTACCTGATGAAGTCCAAAAAACGATTTACAAAAACGAGATTGAACCCAATTTAGAAGAAGGGAATGTGTTAGCCTTTGCCCACGGCTTCAATATTCACTTTGGGCAAGTTGTACCACCAGCTAACGTAGATGTGGTGATGATAGCACCCAAAGGGCCGGGGCATATAGTACGGCGGACTTATGAAAATGGGGAAGGTGTACCAGCGCTGTTTGCAGTTTATCAAGATGCCAGTGGTCAGGCACGCGATCGCGCCATGTCTTATGCTAAAGGTATTGGTGGTAGTCGCGCTGGTATTCTCGAAACGACTTTCCGTGAAGAAACAGAAACCGATTTATTTGGTGAACAAGCAGTATTGTGCGGTGGTTTGAGTGCTTTAATCAAAGCTGGATTTGAAACTTTGGTAGAAGCTGGTTATCAACCAGAATTGGCTTATTTTGAATGTCTGCATGAAGTCAAGCTGATTGTTGACTTGGTTGTAGAAGGTGGTTTAGCTAAAATGCGGGATAGCATTTCTAACACAGCCGAATATGGTGATTATACCCGTGGCCCGCGGATTGTGACTGAACAAACCAAAGCTGAAATGCAGAAGATTCTCAGCGAAATTCAATCTGGACAATTTGCACGGGAATTTGTTCTAGAAAACCAATCTGGTAAACCAGGATTTACCGCCTTGCGTCGTAAAGAAGCTGAACACAAAATTGAGGAAGTCGGCAAAGATTTACGCGCTATGTTTAGCTGGTTGAAAAAAGCTTAAGCAAAAGAAGCAGCTAAAGGATTAATATACTTTCACACTCACTGCAAGCGGTGAGTGTAGGCTTCTCAAGATAATGTCTATTTGATGTTCCAATACGGTTCGGATAAGATCCCCCCGCCTGCGGCGACCCCCTTAAAAACCGTATTGGGGGCTACTCCTCCCAAGCGAGAGTGCGTTTCACTGCCTTTTGCCAAGTAGGAAAATTTAACAATGGGGCATCGCTCCCCGGCTCAAACACACTTTCAATTTGTTGTTGTTCCACCAGTGCTTTATAGCTGTGCCAAAATCCTACAGCTAAACCTGCTGCCAATGCTGCACCTTGAACTGTTGTATCGCGCATTACCTTTCGTTCAACTGGAATACCTAATACATCAGCTTGGAACTGCATCAGAAAATTATTTTCGCAAGCACCGCCATCTACGGTTAATCGCCCAACTGGAGTACTGCTAGATGCATTAATTGCTTGCACTACTTCCAGAACTTGGTAAGCGATCGCTTCTAGGACGGCGCGAACTAAATGCTCTGGTTGTACACTAGCGGTAATACCGAAAAAGGCTCCCCTCGCGCTCATATCCCAGTAAGGTGCGCCTAGCCCACTAAATGCAGGCACAAAGTAGACTCCGCCATTATCTGTTACCTGATTTGCCATCGCTTCACTTTCAGCAGCAGTTTTAATCAGCTTCAGGCGATCGCGTAACCATTGAATACAAGCTCCACTAGTAAACATACTACCTTCTAAGGCATAGTTTACATCTAAACTTCCCCTCGGATTTGCCTGTGTCCATGCCACCGTGGAAATAAGTTGGTGGTGCGAGCGCACAATCTTATCACCTGTATGAGCTATCAAAAAGCTACCAGTTCCGTAAGTACATTTAATTAAACCGGGGCGATCACAGCCATGACCAAATAGAGCAGCTTGTTGATCCCCCAAAATGGCAGTAATGGGAATTTCAGCGCCCAACAAAGTAGCATCAGTGACTCCAAATACTCCTAAACTAGGCTGAATCTGGGGCAAAATATGCACCGGAATCTGAAATAGTTCAAGTAAATTTTCATCCCACTTAAAGGTTTTGAGATTCATCAACATTGTCCGGCTGGCGTTGCTATGGTCAGTAGCATGGACTTTGCCACCTGTGAGGTTCCACAGCACCCAGGTATCAATAGTGCCTGCTAAGATATTGTTCAGGTCAATATCCGTGAACTTATCTAATAGCCACCTGAACTTAGTCGCAGAAAAGTAGGCATCGATAATTAATCCGGTGCGATCATAAATTTCTTGAGCGTAGCCTTGCTGTTGTAATTGGTGGCAAAGGGGAGCAGTGCGGCGATCTTGCCAGACAATCGCTTTATGTAGTGGTCTACCAGTAGTTTTGTCCCAAATCAAACAGGTTTCGCGCTGTACAGTCAGTCCCAAGGCTGCGATCGCAGATGGAGCAATCTGAGCATTGCTAATTGCGGTTTGCATCACCCAACACGTATCATGCCAGATTTGTTGAGGGTCATGTTCTAACCATCCGGGCTGAGGATAATACTGTGTTAGTTCTTTGTATGCCTGACCAACAATCTTGCCGTTTGTGTTAAAAACAAAGGCGCGGTTGCCTGTTGTACCTAAGTCCAGTGCTAAGATGTAGCCCAATGATTGAGTTGTGTTGCCAAGTGTGTGCATAACTGCTAGGACATGCTGCGTAGGCGATTTTAACAATGCACGTCAAATTAGATATACATTATTTTGGATACATTTTGAGTTCCCTATAGGGATAGCATTGCGCTTACTTTGCTGTGTGCACCTCAAATCCCAGATCATTCACAACGTTGCAAGACGCTGTGCATTATAATTAAGTGTAACTAGACGACATAAAAAATCATTATATAAATGCTGTGAACGAGCGAATATAGCTGTTCCCGTATAAGTAAGTACAGAAAAAATAATTAACCACAGATACTCGTAGAGACACGGCAATGCTGTGTCCCTCATTCAAATGAAAATCACTATACTACACACAACTTCATACTAGATGTGGAAAATTGATGTGTTTCATCAAAGGTTTATGTTTGACTTTTCAAGAGATACTTTATCAGCAAAGGCTCAATATATGCTTCTAGAGTATCTTTAACTTTAGAAGGTTGACGAATTGGAGCGATCGCGTTGTCGCAATTCGTAATTGACATGGGTTCTACCCAGACAAAAATGGCAATGGCGATCGCAATTACGCCTGTTAACTTCACTAACTCCCGCCATTTTACCTCCCGGCGAATTCAGTTCCCACCAGAGGAAGCCTTGAAGGCGCTTGTCAAAGAAGCGATTACCTACGAAGTTGCTTATCCGCACAGAGGGATGCTTTGGTTTCAAGAAGTAAACCAAAATCAAAGAAAGTATTTCAAGTAAGGAAATTGGCAAGAAAATTTTGGGTATCTAATCAAGATTTTAGAGACTTCCAGAGAATAAATTACTTAATTTGTTCAGATGATATTTTTATTTTCCCCCTGCTCCCCTGCCTACACAGCGATTGATTATTTATTTTAATTGGAAGTCCCTTAGAGCGAGGGATGGCAGAAGGTTGTTTGCGTCAACTTGATCCATTTCTCACTACCCTTGATATTATTGGAGTTTGTAATTTATACTTCAACGCTTACAAAAACATCAAGCATACTAGAAGACCCGAATGGCACTAAGTTAAGCCGTATAGTAGGCGGCGTAAAGGTTGCAGAGGACAGGTATTTTTGGGCTTTCTGCATAGATTCGCCTAATTATAACTAGACTAATGAACTGGACTTAATATTATATCAAAAAAGAGCAACGCCAACAGCAGCGTCTAGCAAAAATTTAGGTAGTCGGTCAAATTAACTCACTCCAGCGACTATCAAGCGATGCCTACGGCGGGCTACGCCTACGCATCAGCGTAATCCATTTGGAACACCAAACTTCCAAAAGAGAGCATTAAACTTCGAGTTTTAAACACCAAACTTTGAGTTCCAAACACCGAACTTCAAGCTCAGAACACCAAACTTCGAGTTCCAAACATCAAAATTTGAGTTTTCAAAACAAAAGGACGAATTCATGGCAAATTCAGCTTTCAACTTATCTAACCTCAACGGCACAAATGGCTTTGCTATCAACGGCATCAATCCAGATGACCGTTCAGGCTACTCTATTAGCAGTGCTGGAGACATCAACGGCGACGGTCTAGACGACCTAATTATCGGGGCAGATGGTGCCGACCCCAACGGCGACAATTCAGGGCAAAGCTACGTGGTGTTTGGCAGCAAGGAAAGTTTTGCTGCCCAATTCTACCTCTCCACCCTCAACGGCAGGTCGGGCTTTGCCATCAACGGCATCAATCCAGATGACCGTTCAGGCAACTCTATTAGCAGTGCCGGAGATATTAACGGCGACGGCATTGACGACCTGATTATCGGGGCAGATGGTGCCTCCCCCAACGGCATCACTTCAGGGCAAACCTACGTCGTGTTTGGCAGCGAGGAAAGTTTTCCTGCCCAATTCAACCTCTCCACCCTCAACGGCACTAATGGTTTCACCATCAACGGCATCAATCAATATGACTCATTAGGCAACTCTGTTAGCAGTGCTGGAGATATCAACGGCGACGGTATTGACGACCTGATTATCGGGGCACCCTTTGCCTCCCCCAACGGCTCCTCTTCCGGGCAAAGCTACGTGGTGTTTGGCAGCAAGGAAAGTTTTCCTGCCCAATTCGACCTCTCTACCCTCAATGGCAGTAATGGTTTCACCATCAACGGCATCAATGAAGATGACTCCTTAGGCAACTCTGTTAGCAGTGCCGGAGATATCAACGGCGACGGTATTGACGACCTGATTATCGGGGCACCCTTTACCAACCCCAACGGCGACAATTCAGGGCAAAGCTATGTGGTGTTTGGCAGCAAGGAAGGTTTTGCTGCCCAGTTCAACCTTTCCACCCTCAACGGCACAAATGGCTTTGCTATCAACGGCATCAATCCAGATGACCGTTCAGGCGACTCTGTTAGGAGTGCCGGAGACATCAACGGCGACGGTATTGCCGACCTGATTATTGGGGCACCCTTTTCCGACGCCAACGGCGACAATTCAGGGCAAACCTACGTGGTGTTTGGCAGCAAGGAAAGTTTTCCTGCCCAATTCAACCTCTCCACCCTCAACGGCACTAACGGCTTCGTCATCAACGGCTTCAATAAAGGTGACGGCTTCTTCAGCAGTTTTGTCAGCAGTGCGGGAGACATCAACGGCGACGGCATTGATGACCTGATTATCGCGGCACCCTTTGCCGATCCCAATGGCAGCAATTCAGGGCAAAGCTACGTGGTGTTTGGCAGCAAGGAGGGTTTTGGTGCCCAACTCAACCTCTTTACCCTCAACGGCACAAATGGCTTTACCATCAACGGCATCAATTCAGATGACCGTTCAGGCTACTCTCTTGGCAGTGCGGGAGACATCAACGGCGACGGTATTGACGACCTGATTATCGGGACACCTTTTGCCGACCCCAACGACATTAGCTCAGGGCAAACCTATGTGGTGTTTGGCAACCGCGCCCCCGTTCTCGACCTCAACGGCAACTCACAGGGTATTGATTTTAGCACTACCTTTAGCGGTACTCCCGTCTCCATCATCGGTAGCAACTTCACTCTGGATGACAATAACACTACCCTAGCTGGCGCTACCATCACCATTACCAATCTCTTGAATGGCGCAACCGAAAGTCTTAATGCCACTGCCATCGGCAACATCAACGCTACCTACGACCCCACCACAGGCACTCTCACCCTTAGTGGTACGGATACCATTGCCAATTATCGACAAGTCCTCAGCAGCGTTACCTACAACAGTACAGCTACCACTGTTAATACCACAATTGAGTTTGTCGTCGATGACGGGCAAGATTTGAGTAACACCAGTGCAGTGGCAACCACCACTTTAGGTTTTGTCCAGAAATTGATCACGGGCACGCCTGATGCAGATATCCTCATCGGCACACCCAACAATAACATCATCGAGGGCAAAGGTGGTAACGACAAGCTCACTGGTAATGGTGGTCGAGACCAATTCATCTTCTCAAGAGGCGATGGCATCGACACCATAACCGACTTTGGCGGTGTAGGTAGGGTAGGTATTGATTCAAATCCATCAACGGCGGTAATTCCTGAAGTTGATACTTCAAATCCATCAGCGACGGTAACTGCTGAAGTTGATACTTTAAATCCATCAGCGGCGGTAATTGCTGAAGTTGATACCTTGGATTTTACTAGATTAGGATTGACTGCTAAAAATCTGCAATTAAATCAAAATGGCAACAATCTAGAAATCACTTTTGAAAATACAAGCAATACCGAAATCATTCTAGAAAACTTCCTGTTAGAAAACTTAAATAATTTACCAGCATCTGATACTAGCCCAGCTATTGGCAATATCCTGTTTGATAACCAGAGGGGCATCGTTGACAGTTTTGATGTCTTCGATGCCAACTCCACTCAAACTGACTTATTTAACCCGAATACCGTTACATTCCTTAATGACCTTAACAATAACATTACGGGTTTTAAGGACTCCGGCGATGTGATTAATGGTCAGGGAGGTGATGACATCATTAACGGCAATAGTGGCAATGATTTGCTGCGGGGTGGAACTGGTAATGATACCCTCATCGGTGGTGCTGGCGATGATACTCTGGTTGGGGGTGCTGGCAATGACGTACTCACAGGTGGTGAAGGTGTTGATAGATTCCTTTACAATACTGGTGCTGCTTTTAATAGCGCTGATATTGGTCTAGATAGTATTAGTGGGTTCTACGGTGTATTTTTTGCAGCTCCTACACAAAGTGACAAGATTGTACTGGATAAGGATACCTTTAATACAATTACTTCGGTTCCGGGAGTAGGTTTTAGTAACGAGAGTGATTTTGAAATCACTTCTTCAGCTGGGACTAGCACGGCGAAAATTGTCTACGATCCTGTGAGTGGGCAGTTGTTCTACAACGAAAATGGCAGCACGACTGGTTTCGGCAGTGGTGGTCTATTTGTGACTCTAACTGGTGCGCCAATTCTCAACGCATCTGATTTTATTATCCAAACGTAGTTCTTTTGGAACAACAAACTTTGAGTTCCAAACACTAAACTTTGAGTTCGGAACATCAAACTTTGAGTTCTAAACACTAAACTTCGAGTTCAGAACCTCTCTCCTGCAAAGAGAGAGGCTTTAAATTCTCCTCCTTCCTTACCAAGGAAGGAGGTTAGAGGGTTAGATTTCGCGTTGGTTTTTCCACATAGCTTGAAAAGTCAGTGTAGCGACTGCTGTCACAAATAAATAAGAGCTTCAGAGAGTTTTTGCATAATTCTTAAAAAGTTTTTGGCGCTAACCCAAGCGTATTCTAATATAAGACTAATATTTGATTTATGAAAAAGCTCGTAAAACTCGAAAAGCCTAATTCCCTAGTCCCCACTCCCCACTTTCCTCTTACATAGATAATTTCAAAAATCGAATACGATTTTTATATAAGCTCAGAACATGGAACCTGTTCTCGAAAATAACGCTATAGAAGAAGTTTGGCAACCCAGATTAAACCTAAGTTTCTTAATTACAAATTCCGCACAGCGTTACTAGCCTTTAACTTAGGATAAGCAATGCGTTTGTGATGAAATTGCTGCCAAACATCTATAAATATCTGGGCAATTTTTGACATTTCTTCTCGTGTTAATCCTGAATCTACGAGTTGATTGTCTTGCCATTTGGCACGCAGAATATTGTTTAACATTGTTAAAGCTTGTTCAGTGGAGACATCTTTGAGCGATCGCTTCTCTCCCATAGGTTTAGCCGATGCTTCAAATGATCGCAGCGCCGCTTCACAAGAATCTGCTAACATGACAATTCCAGTTTCCCGTGATTGGGGAATCGGCCCATCGTAGCGAAAATCTGCGTCGTCTAATGTTAAACTTGGCTCTGACTGAGCCATTTGCTGGGCTTGATGATGGAAATAGGCAATCAGCATTGTTCCTTGATGCTCTGGAATAAAAGCTTGAATCGCTGTCGGCAAAAGGTGTTTACGCGCCATCACTAACCCTTCAGTTACGTGCTTTTTGATAATTTCTGCACTCTTCCAAGGATCTTTTATCTCAGTATCATGTTTATTCGGCCCCCCCATTTGATTTTCAATAAAGCCAAGGGGGTCGTGCATTTTGCCAATATCATGATATAATGCCCCAGCCCTGACTAACTCCACATTGCATCCTAGTTCTTTGGCGGCAGCTTCAGCAAGGGTAGCCACAAGCAACGTGTGTTGAAAAGTTCCGGGAGTTTCAGTAGCAAGTCGTTTTAATAAAGGGCGGTTAGGGTTCGCTAACTCCGCTAAACGGATTGGGGTAACTAAATCAAAAACTTTTTCTAGATAAGGACTTAACCCTAAAGCTACAACACTCCAACCTAAACCGGATAAAGCAAACAATCCGGCTTCTTGGAGAACAAGATACCAAGTTGAACCAAATGCTTGACCAATTAAGATTTTAACAACCAGATAAATGCCGCCCTGAGTTAAAGCGATCGCAACCCCCAATAATGCCAATTCTTCGCGCGATCGCAATCGTTGCGCTATGTAACTACCTAATATTCCCCCTCCAACACCAGCTAGAAGCGCAGCCTTGCTTATATCCAAGCTAATAGCTAATATTGGCAACAGCAGTCCGACAACTGTCAACCCCAAAATGGGGCCATAGAAGCTTCCTAACAATAAACCAAGGGCGCTCCAGGTAGTATAAGGCAATCCCATCGTTACCAATCCTGGCACACTCAGAGTTAGCAGTAACACCAACAAGCGATCGCGTTGTCGCAATTCGTAATTGACATGGCGTTCTACCCAGACAAAAATGGCAATGGCGATCGCAATTATGCCTGTTAACTTGACTAACTCCCACCATTTTATCTCCCAGCGAACCAGGTGATAATGCTCCAGCACCTTAAAGTTCCATGCAGTAATCTGTGCTCCTTTTCTGACAATCACTTGGCCATACCGTACCTTCATCATCACGGGTGACACCCCAGCAGCAGCTTTTTGAGCATTTTCTCTGGTTTGTTCTTCATCTTTTTGCAGATTCGGCTTGAGTACAGCTAACAACAGGTTCTTTGCCAAAGATTCGGCGGATTCTGGTACAAAGGACTGCAATTGTAAACTCACCGCATCCTCTAAGATATTTTTTGGCAGTCCCTGCGGGATGCCTTGGGTGAGAATCCGCTCTGCACTCTGATGGATTCCCATTTGTGTCGTTTTCCACTCATCATCTAACAAATCTAAAAGTATGGATTTCTCGTATACTGCTTCTGGGGTAACAGTCTCTAACTGTAAAAGTTTGGCAGTGGCTTGGGTGTATCTTTCGCGTGCTTGGGAAATTTGGGAAATCACTAAAGACAAGTTGTTCTCAGAAGTGACGCGGTAAGATTCTAGTTCTGCTACTGCTTGAATAAAGTCAGTGTTTTGAGAAAAATCAACAAGCTTTGTCTTCTGTGGCGTTGGTGTTGTGCGCCGTTGGTGTTCCTGATTGGGTGCGGATGAGACGGTGGTTTGTCCTGTTCCTTTCTTATACTGATTTTTACTATTTTCTACAGCTACTAGCAGTGCTTGCCATTCCAAGTCAGGACAAGAACGGAGGTAACGCTGGGTAGAGATGGACAAAACTACAGGATCAAAAAAAGGAAAAGCTCCAGCAATGGCGCGAATTTTGTTGCCATTATCTAGAAGTCGTTGCAAATTTTCGTTGATTTGTTCGTTCATTCGCGCATTAATCATCAACACCTGTAAGGATGTTTGACTAACGGCTTGGCGCTGTGATTCTGTTTTTTTTTGATCTTCGATGCTAGCTGTGTAAGGCGCTGTAATTGTTTGAGGCGCTGGATTTCCGATTTGGAGTTGAGTCTGATTGTATAATTTATGCCCAATAACGGCAGTCAGGGACACTAGAGCGATCGCTAAAATTACCAAGGAACGCTGTTCATGTACCCAATCTAAAGCGATTGCACAAATACTACTCTCAGTTTTAACCGATTTGGCCTTTGACTGGAGCGCTCTTTCTTGTTTTCGACGATGTCTACGGCTGGCTACACCTATGCTTTTATCGTTGGTTTTAGATAAAAATAAAATTACATTCTTAACGATAGTCCGTACAAGTTCCCTTCTATGGCTTTTGCTTTTGGGACTACTCATTAACTTTCCTTTACGGCGTAGTCCTTTGTACTGTCGCCGCCAGTTAGTCAATTGCTGGGTTAAGAATTGCAAAAATTGCTTTATTTTCATTATTTCTGCCTGCAATTGCTGACTTTGATAGCTCAAAATAAGACAATCATCAGGGAAGTTTGATTAGTTGCTACACTGGTGACGGAGCCTAATTAAAGCTGATTTGCCACAATAGTTACCTACAGAATCAGTCCAAAGGTTTGCTGAAAAATTCTAGTATATAAGTTTTTTAGTTTTTGGCTAGATTGGTAATGATCAGCGCTTAGTACCCGCACCGTTATTCTATGAAAATCGGATTAACGCGACCGAATAACGCGAGGAGCTGCATAAACTGAAAGCAAAGCCACCTCATATCCCTCCTCAGTTAACTCCCTTGGATTTAAGGTAAGATCATACACTCCCGACCACACCGCCACAAATGCATTGGCCAATTTTAACATTTGGGAAAAGTTAGTTAGCCCCCATGCAGGAGAATTCTTTTGCAAGAGCAAGACTTGCCAATTTACCGGAATTCCGCCTATACCGTTATATGCTCCTGATAAAGCACCAGTAATTGCACCTATAGCCTGTTGCATAAAATTGCCATTGTCAGTAGCTCGCAAAAGTGCCAGACGAAAGTCTTCCAAGGTACTCAAAAAGCAGTAAAATGCCATAGCTATAGTGTTAGTAAGTTTTTCTTCCTTAGCAAACTCAGCTTGCGCCCTTGACAATCCTGCTCCTTGCTCTAATAAATTCTGAACTGTTAATAATTTTTTTGGTATTGATGTCGGTGTTTCTTGGAGAAAAGAAATTGTTTGTGGTATGAGGATTAGGGGGTTAAGTTTTTCAGTTAAAGCAAGAGATATCGCATATCCTACTGCTAGCGTTACATCCCTTACTATTGGGTCATCTTCCCAGATTTTTAGGACATGCAGCAAGTTGTGTCGGAGCTTAATCGGATTTTCGTGAAAAAAAAGTGTTACTGGTAGTGTCGCAAGAATTATTTTTATCGATACGTCATCAGTTACTGCTAAATGAAGAGATTCTTGTTGCTGACGCGCTATCCAATCCTCTAAATCTAATCTACCCAACGCAATCAAACTTTCAGTACCCAGAACCGTCATTCTGCCCAAATCCAGGTAGCTTTGAGACTGTATATTACCAGTGGCTAAACTTTCCCCCAGAAATGCTCCGATTAAAGTACCTCTAAACCGACTTATAGGAGAGTAACGCATAAATTATGTAGTTAAAAGTGAGGAGTGAGGAGTTAATGAAATATTGCTAATTCTTAACTTTACTACTAACTAACAATTCCTAACCCCTAACTCTTGCACAGACGCGATTAATCGCGTCTCTACTATCAACTCTTGTACAGACACGATTAATCGCGTCTCTACTATCAACTCTTGTACAGACACGATTAATTGCGTCTCTACTATCAACTCTTAACTCTTAATTCTTAAATGATTCACCAAAGCCTGTAAGCCTAACAAGTAACTTTGTCCGCCAAAACCACTTATTTGCCCGATCGCTACTGGGGCGATGTACGAATGATGACGAAAATCTTCCCGACGGTAAATATTACTCAGATGTACTTCGACTGTGGGCAAGTTAACAGCCGCGATCGCATCTCGCAATGCCACACTTGTATGTGTATATGCCCCTGCATTAATCAAAATTCCGTGATGTTGTCCTAATGCGCCATGAATAGTATCTACCAAAATTCCTTCATGATTTGACTGCATAGAAAAAACTTTCGCCTGTAACTTGAATCCCTCTTCTTCTAACAGGCGGTTAATTTCAGCTAGAGTTAACGCACCATAAATTCCTGGTTCTCGCTGTCCTAGCAAATTTAAGTTTGGCCCATGCAATGCCAGAATGCTTAAGGGTTGCAACGTCGAGTTGAGCACTTTGAGATTAGTGGCGACGACGCGAGCGATCATTTACAGGAATCGGAATCAGTTCCGGTTCCGGTTCTGCCTCTGGCCCTAACAGGCTCTCAATTAGCCTGCGTGCTAATTCCTTAAGCTTTTCCAGCACCTTTTCTATATAGTCCATGAACTGACGGCTCCTGAGATACTACCTCAATTTTTGATTAACAGGTACGCAGAAATTGGCATATTTTCGCACCTCTGGCTTCCAAGCGGGCTGATAAACAATCCCGTATTTGGGACATAAGCCACTTCTAAAATTTGGCGTTGTGTTTTCCTTTACTTTTTAGAGTATCACACTTGCACCTACTGAACTGCATCCTATCAAGGATAGATATCAAGGGTCAAGAGTTCAGGATCGGACTTTGGACTCTTGACTACGAATTTTAGATTTATGATTTTAGATTTTAGATTTATTTCGCTTACAAGGCGCGGGGGATGAACCCCAAAATTCTGTTAATCCAAAATCGTTCGGCTGAGGGTACCCTTACGGGGATCTTGCTACGCGTAGCGTCTCAAAGAGAAGTCGAAGTCCAAAATTAGCTCTTGCAATTAAGCTTCTTTGCCCTTTTTTTTCGTAGAGGTTGTTGATTTAGCGGTTGACTTAGATTTGGAAGTCGTTGATTTCGTCGTCGTTTTGCGAGTCGATTTTGCTGTTGAAGCTTTAGCTGATAACAAGTTCAGCGCCTCAGCCAACGTTATATCTTCTACCTTTTGCCCTTCTGGGATACTTACATTAGTTTTGCCATGCTTGATGTAAGGGCCATAAGGGCCATCGTAGATGTTAATTGTTTCTCCATTATCTGGATGTGTACCCAATTCGCGTAAGGCTGCCTTGGACTTGCTGTTTGTGGAACTGCGTCCTTTTTTTGGTTCAGACAATAATTCCAACCCACGTTCTAATGTAATTGTCAATACATTATCCGCAGCTTTTAGAGAACGGTAGTCTTTTCCCTCCTTACCTTGGTCATGAACCACATAAGGGCCAAAGCGCCCCAAACTTGCTTGGATTTTGCCGCCAGTGACTGGATGAACTCCTAATGTCCGGGGTAGTGCCAAAAGACCAACAGCTATTTCCAGGGTAACGGTTTCTGGGGTAACACCTTTGGGTAGGGAGGCTTGTTTCGGTTTGGGGTTTTCGTCGGTTTTGTCACCCAATTGGACATAAGGCCCATAAGCACCAATTTTCACATAAATCGGTTCTCCAGTTTCGGGATGCCGACCTAGCTGATCGGGGCCTATAGTTTTTTGTCGCAGCAATACTTCTACCTGTTTGGGGTCGAGGTCGGCTGGTGTGAGGTCTTTGGGAATTGAGGCGGTGATAACTTCCTCACCATTTTCGACTTCAATATAGGGACCATATTTGCCAATGCGGACTTTGGCTTCTAGATTTTCTAGTTCTACAGTCCTAGCTTTAGTGCCATCAATTTGATTTTCCCGTTCTTTTACCAGGGTTTCCAGCCCTCTTTCTCCCAGATAGAATTGCTGCAAGTAAGGTAGCCATTTCGCTTCACCTGTGGCAATGTCATCCAGGGTTTGCTCCATCTTCGAGGTAAAACTGGGATCAACAACGTCTGGAAAATGTTTTTCCAATAAATCGGTGACGGCGAAAGCGGTGAAGGTGGGAATAAGAGCGTTACTTACCAAATGGGCATAACCCTTATCGATGATCGTGCCAATAATGCTGGCGTAGGTACTAGGACGACCGATACCTTCGCTTTCTAAAGTTTTTACTAAAGAAGCTTCGGTGTATCTAGCTGGTGGTTGGGTTTCGTGCCCAACTGCTTCTAAGTCTGTACAATTGGGGTGATCTCCCACTTTCAGATTCGGCAAAATCACTTCCTGGTCTTCCAGTGCTGCTTCTGGGTCGTCTGAACCTTCGACGTAGGCACGTAAGTATCCTGGAAACTCAATCCGTTTGCCAGAAGAACGGAATCCAGCATCCTCGACTTGCAATTGCACGGTAATTTGAGTTTGGCGGGAATCAGCCATTTGACAGGCAACAGTCCGCTTCCAAATTAAATCGTAGACAGCAAGTTCTCGACCACCCAAACCAGTTTCTTGGGGCGTGCGGAAGCTGCTACCTGCTGGACGAATGGCTTCGTGCGCTTCTTGTGCGCCTTTGGATTTGGTGGTGTATTGCCGGGGTTGGGGACTGAGGTATTGTTGACCGTAGAGCTTTTCTACACAACTCCGAGCAGCTGCGATCGCTTGATCCGACAAATGCACCGAATCTGTCCGCATATAGGTAATATACCCCTGCTCATACAAATTCTGGGCAACCCGCATCGTGTCACGGGCTGAAAGGCGCAATTTCCGGTTAGATTCTTGTTGCAACGTCGAGGTGGTGAACGGTGGCGACGGTTTGCGCGTCACCGGGCGTTCTTCTATGTCAGTAACACTCCAGGTTTTCCCAGTTAGGCGTTCCTTGAGGGCTACCGTTTGGTCTTCGTCGAGCAACAAGACATTTCGACCTGCGGTAATTTGTCCGGTCGTTGCGTCAAAATCACTGCCGTTAGCGATTTTAGTTCCTGCCAATGTTACCAACTGGGCAGCAAAGGGGGTTTTTTCCTTTGACAAACTAGCTTTCAAATCCCAGTACGTACCCTCATGGAAAGCGCGGCGTTGGCGTTCCCTAGTGACTAAAAGCCGCACAGCTACAGATTGCACTCGTCCAGCAGATAATCCCCAGGCGATTTTTTTCCATAGCAGGGGAGACAGGGTATAGCCCACCAGTCGATCTAAAATCCGCCGCGTTTCTTGAGCGCGAACCAACTGCTCATCGATATTGCGGCAGTTTTTCAGAGCTTTTTTGATCGCCTCTTGGGTTATTTCGTGAAACACCATTCGCTTAGTTGGAACTTTCGGCTTTAGCAATTGGTATAAATGCCAACTAATGCTTTCACCTTCCCGGTCTTCGTCCGTTGCCAGAATCAGTTCATCTACATCCTTGAGGGCTTCTTTGAGCTGGGTGACAATTTTCTTTTTGTCTTTCGGGACAACATATACCGGTTCAAAGTCGGCGTCCACATTTACCCCTAGCTGCGCCCATGATTCCCCTTTGACGGCAGCAGGAATTTCACTAGCCGACTGGGGTAGGTCACGTACATGACCCATAGATGCCTCTACCTGATAGCCTGCTGGCAGGTAGTTGCGAATGGTACGAGCTTTGGTTGGAGATTCGACGATGACGAGAGTTGACATGGAAATTTTAATAAAAAGAAGAGCTACTAAGCTAGACAGTCAAATTGATGTAATTTTTACAAATTGTCAAGGTAAAAGGTCACGCTTAGGGCGGTGATTTAATCCTCACATAAACTGCCTGCTTGGGAGAAAATTCGCTGAACTTATTGCCCAGTCTATCCCAGAGGATAAATGAGGGTACGCTGGGTTTGAATTGCCAGCTATTTCAATCTTTAACTTATCTAACGCATAATTGGCGACTACAGTTTTCAAAATATTATTGGGGAATTGGGCATGGGGAATGGGGAATTGGGCATGAGAGATGACAAAGTAGAGGCAGCAAAGGAAGAATAACTATTGAATTGACCTATACCTAATGCCCAATCCCTAAGAGCTTGTGCCAAAATTAAACCAAACTTGAGAGCAAAAGCGAAGTGGGGTTTGTACCCATGTCAGGAAAGTAAAACCATGCAACCAATTCGTCAAGGTGATGTAATCTTACTGCCTGTGCAACAAATTGAAGGACAAAAAATACCTCACTTAACTTTGGCAGAAGGCGAAGTTACAGGTCATAAGCATCGCATCACTGATGGAAACGCAGAATTATACGAAAAAGATAGCACACTCTATTTGCGTGTGTTTTCCGAGTCGGCATTGCTTGCCCATAAGGAGCATAAAGCTATTTCTATTCCTCAAGGTGACTGGATGGTGAAAATTCAGCGAGAATACGAGCCTGAAGGTTGGCGTTATGTCACTGATTTAAAAGTTAACGCCTGAGCAAGAGGCTTTAATTCTAGTTTATCGAGAAAAGTGGAGAGCGATCGCGCTTTCAACGGAGCGGATTGATCGTGAAAAAGCGGCTGTAGTTGTTAAAGCTGCTTATAAAATTATGGACTTCGATGAGCCTAAAATTCTATTTTATGATAGTCATTATGCAGCTTTGAAATAATTTATGCTGCAATTAGATAACTCGTTATTTAACCAGAAAGCTTACAAATTTAGAGAATAATTTTTGTTTTCAATACTAAATAAAATAATAAATCAAGAGTTAAAAATTTTCAGTAAATAAAAATATTTGTAAATTATCCTATTGACAGATATGAAATATTTTCTTTGATTATACCGACAGAAACTGAGCAATTTCTGTATGTCTTTGATTAAAGATTCGATGCTAGTGATATTAGTATTTATAACTTAAATTATATATCACCAAAACTATTGGTTGGTCATGCTATTTGTCTTGATTTATGTATATCTGAATTAAAATGGAATGTCTCTCAACAACTTTGGTTAATCTTACAAAATCTAATGAGAAATTGTGGTTGGATTTTTCCAGATAATAATATAGCCATTATATGCAATCGCCCCCTTCACCTGCGCTTCGACATCAAAATCGCCTCCACGCTGAAGGCCAACCCGCCATTGAATTTACCGATGGATATAGTCTCTACTTCTACCACGGTGTAACCTTGCCTGAAAAATACGGTAAAATCCACCCTCAGCAATGGCAAGCTACTTGGATTTTAAAAGAAGAAAACGCCGAACTACGCAAAGTGTTAATTCAGGGTATTGGTTACGCCCGAATTTGCCAATAACTACAAGCTATTGAATTAGATAATTGGCAATAATATACACTATTAAAAATTGATAAAAATGTAGATATCGAGCCGATTTATTTATTAAAAATGACTTGCCCTAGTACAAGCTTTATTCACGTCTTGCGAGTTCCACCAAATATGAATTCAGCGCGTGAAGCAATTCGCTGGGTTAATTGGGGAATAGAACTAGAAGAGTTTGCTATGCAAACCTGATTTTTGAATCGGACAAGAAGTTAAAAAAATACTCAATATAGACACAAACGATGCATTTTACTGTACATTTTTAAAATTGACTGCACAGGAGCCAACTCTACACTTCAATGTAATTTAATTTGATGGTAATAATAGTAGGCTGGTGTAGCAACAAGTCGCTACTCTCTGTTAGAACCATAGAAAAGACGCAAATTTATCCTTTGTGTTTTCAAGTAAGATTTTAAAAATTAGAAAGTAATGCGGTTCTCACTGTACCAATCACGATATCGTATAATGTTACCTTTTTTACCAGTAATCGGGAAAGTCAGTGTGGCGGCATAGTTTTAGATATTAATTAAGTAATTATACGGTTAATTAAGCTTTATTAGTAAATACACTTAAATATTTTTGAGATAATTACTTTAAAACCCTTTATATAAGAAGATTATACTGTTTTTAAAGTTAGCAGCCAAATATTTTTATTTGGTAAAAATTATTGCTATATACTACACAAATACCAGCCTGACATGCCAAGCTAAGAACATCAAATGCTTAAGGAAATAAATCAATGTTTACTCTACAAAAACTATCATTAGCCTTGGTTGGAACAGCAGTTGTTGTCATGAGTGCTAACCCAGCTGGTGCTGTTAGCCTAATTAAAGGAGGTTCCACACCTGTTGCAGGAGAAGGTCAATACACTAATATTCAAGGAGCTACAACAATCAACTTCAATTTAGGGACAGCAACCGATCCAAACGGATTTGCTACTTACTCTGCAACTAATGGAATTGTCAAAGGGAGTGTAGATAGTCAATATGCTACCCCCTTTGGTGATACCAGCTACTACCTAACGGTTGCGCCACAAGGTGTCAAAAATAGTAGTGGTCAGAATATTGCAGGAAACACTGGCGATGAAACCATTACCTTTGCTAAGTCTATTGATTACTTTGGTCTCTACTGGGGGTCAGTAGACACATATAACTATGTAGATGTCTATAGCGGAGGTAAGCTACTAAAAACATTTAGTGGCGCAGATGTTCCAGGCGCTCCAGCCAATGGTGAACAGAGTGGTAGTGCAAATAATGTCTATGTTAATTTGTTAGCAGATAAAGGAGAGACTTTTGATAAAGTAGTTTTAAGATCAACTGGTCTTGCATTTGAAAGTGATAACCATAGTTACAGACTAGCTAGTGTCCCTGAACCTACTGCAACATTGGGCTTGCTAGTGTTCGGTGTTATGAGTGCTGGTTCATTTGTGAAACGGAAATCAAAGTTAGTTTAAAATAATTTATTTACTCTGTCTAAAAAATTAACAATCTTGTTCTCATTTTAAGGTATAAAACCCAGCAAAAAATGCTGGGTTTTATTTTTGAAATCATCCAAAAAAGCGAAGAGACAAAAAATAAATTTGTGTCTTCAAGTAAGATTTTGAAAATTAAAAAGTGAATGTGGTTCTCACTGTACCAATCAAGATATCATCGTTTTGATTGTTATGATCTGGCGCTGTTAGCCAGATAATTCCTGGGGTAATGCTGATATTGTCACTCAGGCTATATTGATAGAAACCTTCAACATGATATGAAGTGTCTGGATCTTTGTTGATACCTGCATTGCTGAGAGAACTGCTCACACTGGTAACTTTAGGTTCCATGCCTACAATAATACCCGCAATATTACCTTTTTTACCAAGATCAGGGAAAGCTAGTGTGACGGCATAGTTCCAAATGTCAGCATCACCAACTGAAAGGACGCGAGCTTTGGTCAAGCCAGCCCAACCACTAATTACAAATTTTGAGCTAGGTTGAAAGGAAGCTTCTACACCGTAGGAGTTACTGGAAGCATTCTGCAATATATCATTAGCGTTATTGCTACCACCACTACCATTGGCAAAAAAAGTATTTTTGTAGGCGTTAATATAGGTCAAACCAAAAGTAATTTGGTTACTAGGCTTAACAGTTAACTGCCCCATAGCACCATAAGCACCGTTGAACAGTCCAGAGCCTAGCTGAGGGTTAGCAGAATCATTCGCTAAATACCCAAAGCTTAGTTCGAGGTTATCACTGAACTCGTGTTTGATTCCTATACCAGCCCCATTGAGTAGATAATAAATTGGGTTGCGAGTCCCAAAATGGGAAAGGGCACCGCTACCACCGTCCCCATCTAGGTAAGGGTTGACTGTATTAGTGAAATCATCAATTGCACCTGCATTTGCTTCTAGGGTGACGCCTGTTTTATCACCAAGAGGAAACTGATACAATAGCGCGTCTATCACAACTCCATTACTGTTATTACCACCAGCAAATCGGAAGTCACCTTCTGGTGTAAAGGTAGCAGTCTGAGAAAATGGATCTAGGTTTGTTGCCTGAAGTCGTGTTCTGAGTAAATCTTTGCCAGTGAAACTGGTGTCAAGGTTCAGACGTATCCGGTCTGCAAGAACAGTATTTTGGTTTACTTTTTGACCATTAACTGTATTTCCACTTACGACATCCGCGATCGCTATTACCACTTCTCCATTCAGCTTGGTTGTGGTTGAGAACTGATTCGTCTCCAATTCAGCAGTTTTAGATTCTACTGCATCTACACGACCTCGGAGTATCGCCAGTTCTGCTGAAAAATCTTCTTGCAACTTTTGTAATGTGGCTAAATCTTGTTTGTTAACTAAATCGCCAGTGGCTGTAGCAATCAGTTCGTTAACCCGATCCAAACAAGCATTCAAACCAGCCGCAAATTCATATCGCGTTAATGCCTGATTACCGCGATAAGTGCTATTTGGGTATCCTGCGATACAACCATAGCGCTCAACTAAGGATTGCAATGCTTGAAATGCCCAGTCGGTGGGTTGTACATCGGAAAATTGAGACACGGAGGTAACTTGCGCCATTGGCTGATCTGGCGCTATGTTCGTAGCTCCTGCGTCTGGATTAGCTAAAACTTGCGGTTGATTGATTTCAGACTTACTCGATGTTTCACCTGCAAATGCAGCAGTATTAACAAATAGCATGACACCGCAGACTGCTGGACTAAATAGTAGATATTTCCAGAATTTTTGCATTTTTCTCCTCACACTGATATCCAACTCACACCCAAACCACGTTTTTTTTAACGTGTATTTTATGAGAATATTTGTCAGCAATCTTATCAGAAGTAAACAACCTTTTTAACAAAAAAAGTCAAGAAATCCTAATTATTTAGGGAAAACTAAATTGCAGATGGCTGTACCCTCTGAAAAAGTTTTGTTGTTATTCATTACACAAGAAACCCAGAATGATATTATATACCAAAAATGATAATGAGAATTATTATAGTATAAAGTTGTCAATATGAATTTTGACAGAGGCAGAGTCAGCATCCGTTTTGAGGAGAAAATACCGTGAGTGTGAATTGGAGAGAAATTAGAACAAGCAGGCAAAGAAGCGGCATCTTGCCGATAATTGCTTTGCTGGTGTTGTCAATGACTGGTGGCTGTAGCCAATCGAATCCGAATCAGGGAAAGACTTCCGAACAGTTGCCGCAAGCACAGGAAGCTGCCTCTACCCCGTCGGTGCAGTCGGGAAAAACTAAAGTAGTGACAACATTTTTGCCGATATATTTGTTTACTAAGGCAGTAGCTCTTAATGTGGCAGATGTAGAAATTTTAGTGCCACCTGGTACGGAGGTGCATGAATATCAAGCGACACCCGAAAATGTCAAGGCGATCGCAACTGCGAATGTATTAGTAAAAAATGGCTTAGGTTTGGAGGGATTTCTGGAAAATACTGTTAAAAATGCCCAAAATTCCAAATTAGCTGAAATTGATGCAAGTAAAGGTATTAAACCCTTAAATGAAATTTCACCCATTGTAAAAACAGCCCAAGAAGAAAAAGACGACGAACATACCCAAGGTAATCCGCACGTTTGGTTAGATCCAGTTTTGGCAAAACAGCAGGTAACTAATATTCGAGATGGATTAATCGCTGCTGACCCTGTAAACAAAGCAACTTATGAGGCGAATGCTGCGACTTATATTAAAGAATTAGAAAATTTAAACAGCGAATTTCAGCAGACTTTGCAGAAAACTCCTAGTTGTACCTTTATTACCTTTCATGATGCGTTTCCATATTTAGCTAAACGCTATAACCTCAAGCAAGTTGCTGTGGTACAAATTCCCGAAGATCAACTTTCACCAACGGATGTGCAAAATGCAGTCAATGCGGTGAAAAAGTACAAAGTTAAAGCTTTATTTAGCGAACCAGGAGTAGATAATAAACTTTTATCCAGCCTTTCCAAAGATTTAAAATTAACTTTGCGTCCTCTGGATTCTCTGGAAACTGGCGAAACAAATCCACAGCATTATTTCGAGGCGATGAAAGCTAACTTACAAACTCTGCAAACAGCATGTAAATAGGTTTGTCATTTGTCAGTTTTCCTTTGTCTTTTGCAAATGACCAATGACTAATGACTAATAACCAATGACCAATGATATTGCTATTTTAAAAGTAGAAAAATTAACTGTCTATCAAGGCAGCTATCTAGCTATTCAAGATGTTTCTTTTGAATTATTGTCAGGAACAGATACAGCTATCGTCGGCCCCAATGGTGCTGGTAAAAGTACCCTGGTAAAAGCGGTTTTAGATTTGATACCTCGCAGTTCTGGTACGATTCAAATATTCGGTCGTCCAATTGCAAGGCTAGGGCGTTTACGTCAATTGTTGGGCTATATGCCGCAAAACTTCATTTTTGACCGCAGCTTTCCCATTTCTGTCAGCGAATTAGTCGGACTGGGATGGGACAAGGAAGTGAAAAAAGGGGATTTATTTTTTTCTCGGCTGTGGAGACAAGACCGCGAAAAATCGGCAGCAGTAGGAGAAGCTTTACGGCGAACCGATGCTTATCATTTACAGCATCAAGCTATTGGTACTCTTAGCGGTGGTCAACTCAAGCGAGTTTTATTGGCTTATTGTTTGGTAATGCGTCGTAAACTCTTAGTACTTGATGAAGCCTTTGCTGGTGTTGATGTACAAGGTTCAGCAGATTTTTACGCTTTGCTAAATGAATTAAAGCGGCAGGAGGGTTGGACGGTATTGCAAGTTTCTCATGATATTGATATGGTAAATCGTCATTGCGATCGCGTGCTTTGCCTGAACCAAAGTATTGTTTGTACTGGTAAGCCAGAAATTGCCCTTTCACCGCAAAACCTGTTAGCAACCTACGGCCCAGGTTTCAGCCGTTACCAGCACCAACATTAAAGTTTATAAGTATGAATTTCTTCAATGATTGTCAGATATCTTGGCTTGCGATCGCCAGTAGTAATGACTTGGTAAGCTTGTTGACATTCCCTTTTATGCAGCGTGCGATCGTAGGTGCTGTGTTAATGGGAATACTTGGCGGGATGTTGGGTAGTTTTGTCACCTTGCGCCAGTTATCTTTTTTCAGCCACGCGGTTGGTCATGCAGCATTAGTAGGTGTGGCGTTAGGTGTGCTGCTACAAATAAATCCGACTTGGATGCTGTTACCTTTCACGTTGGTTTTTGGCGTTATTGTCCTTTATTTTATCGACAAAACTGACTTAGGTAGCGATAGCGTACTTAGCATAGTGCTATCTGGGGCATTAGCGATCGGTGTAATTCTTACGAGCCTAATTAAAGGATATCGTGGCAACTTGATGGCTGTGCTGTTCGGAGATATTTTAGCGATCAATACCACAGATTTGATTTTGACGCTGCTTGTACTTGTGGGAGGTAGCATATTTATACTATCAACCCTGCGACAGCAAATTTTATTGACCCTTAACCCCGATGTAGCGCAGGTTCAAGGTATTCCCGTCCAGTTGTACCGCTATATCTTTGTGGTTTTGCTTTCACTCGCTGTTGCTGTAGCGATTAAAGCTGTCGGCGTTTTATTGGTGAACGCCTTTTTGGTGATTCCCGCCTCTACTGCCAAACTGATGAGTCACCACTTTAGCCGCTTTCTAGTCATGTCGGTGATAGTTGGTTCCATTAGCAGCATTGCTGGCATCATTGTGTCAGGTATTTTTAACTTTGCTTCTGGCCCAAGTATTGTTCTTGTTCAATTTCTGCTATTTGTAGCCGTTTTCATCTGGTTTAAGTTGAATTTGAAAGCTGCATAAATATTTTTCTCCAAGACCTTGCTATTTTCTTGTATGTTTGCTAAATTTATTAATCGTGGCTCACAAAAGCCCCAGCCGGGATAGCTCAGTTGGTAGAGCAGAGGACTGAAAATCCTCGTGTCACCGGTTCAAGTCCGGTTCCTGGCATACATTACAGCAAAATAGCCCTCCTGGCGTAAGGCATAACTGACATAAATTCGGCATAAGCCAATTTATCTCATAATCCAGGAAAAGGCTTATATGGATTCATTTTGAAAGTATCTGTCTTATTACAGAAACGACAAGCAACTATTATTAGTTACCAACGGGATTAGAAGTAAGACTCAAGATATTTTTTACACAGACTAGAATGAATGTAAAACGTAACAGGAGAAAAACATTTTCTGACTGCAAACCTTATTTTAAATCCGTTAATCAGAACTTTTTTCGCCAACCAGATGTAAAAATTTGCCCCCAAAATGGCTAATAAATATATTTTGGCTATCCATGTCTGAATACCTTGCTTTTCCTTGTAGGGTACTTACATCACATAATCCTAACTCTGTTAAATTATATAAACTTTCTTTTACCATTTCTTCCGTAATATAAGGAATGTCACTTTTGCCTTTATGCAAGAGTTATCGAGCGCTATAGAACAGATGAACTCACCGACCGATGAGCAGTCAGCACTCATCAAAGCAAGCTTGGAAGGAAGAGTTTTAAATGCTCCCAATAGGTACGTCCAAGAGAAACTGCTAGCACTGCATAAAGCTAAACATTACCTTGAGGTAGCGTTAGGGCTGTTAAGCCAGTAAACCCAATCCCTGATGCCCATTGCCTGTTAGCTTCCCTTATGGAAGCTTTTTTAATGGGTGTGTAGGCATAGAAAATAAGGTCAAAATTTGATCTTAAAAATCGACCTTATAAGCACTTAAAAAACAAAAAGACCAGCCTCCCACAGCTGGTCTATAAAATGTTTTTTTGCGTTGTCTTCTCAAGAGAGTTAAAACCCAATTGCGCGTTCCGAAAATGCAACAGGCAACTTTTCTTAACAATATTGTAACAGTCAACACAGATATTTCGTGAAACTTCATCAAAAAATATCCTAACAAAGCTAAAAAGCTTCTATCCATCAGGATAATTCAGGAAATCACAGGGTAGAAAAGGAAGGGAGTAGAAGAGCAGGGGAAAAATTATTAATTTTTGACTAATGACTAATGACCATTTGTGGTTTCCCCCAAAGGATGCTTTCCTGCTTGTAAATTGCAATTCCAGGTTTTGCTCCTTTGGGTTTGTAGACGTGTTTTAGCTGAGTATAAACTACTGGGACTTGATCGCTCTGACGGGCGCGACTATAGTAGGCGGCAAGATTAGCTACAAATTGCAAATCAGCTTCTTCTGCAACAGCACCGGGTTCTAGACGTAGTAGCACATGGCTCCCTGGAATTTCTTGAGCGTGGAACCAAATGTCATAATCGCTAGCTACACGAAAGGTCAATTGGTCATTTTGGCGATTGTTGCGACCGATTAATACTTCAAAGCCGTTGGGGGTAAGGTAATGATGAAAGTTGGTGCTGGGGGGTTCATTGGCACTGCGGCTGCGATATTCTGGATCTTCTAAATACTTTTGTCCAATCAACTCTTCGCGGATTTCTTCTAAAGCTCGCAAATCTTCTGCTGTTTGGTAGGTGTCTATCTGAGCGATCGCAGCTTCTACTTGTTCTAAATACTCAATTTCTGTCTGCACTTCTAACAGTAGCGGTTCGACAGCAGCACGAGCGCGTTTGAGCTTTTGGTGCTGTTTATAAAGACTTTGGGCATTTTGGACGGCGTTTTTATCTGGCAACAGAGCGATCGCTACTGGCAAATTTGTATCAAAATCTGCAAGGATAATTTCTTTCATCCCCGGTTCCCAGTTTTGCAAATGAGCCATCAATAAATCAGCTTTTTGCCGATACTCATCGGCTTGATCTGATTGCTGCAAGCGCGTCTTAAAGGTTTGAGCCTTATTCCGTAATTTCGCCAGAATATTATTCAATTTCTGACTCAACTGATGGCGCAATTGTAAAAATAACTGTTGGTCAATTTGATTACTGTAGTAGCGGTTGAGTAACTCCTGGATATCTTTGACTTTTTCAACTGCACCCCAACCCATGACGGTGTAGCCATCTTTTGTCCAAGCGGGTTGAAATTGACTGGAATCCAAGGCTTGCAGCCATTCTTGCCAGCGCTCAAATAGCCGTCGCCAGTCGTCGGAGTTAAGAGTATCGGTGGATGCTTCTGGTGCGATATTTGCTTCTAGCAGCATTAACTCCAGTAGTGCAACACTCAAGCCACTATAACTTTTGAGCAATTGCCGCTTGATTGCTCCTGGCACTAAACTTACCCGTTCTTGCCAACGTTCTTGTGATTCGTTCAAACTGGGGACAGTTCCAGTCAGTTTTGGCGGTGTTTCATAAGGTTGTCCGGTTTGGATGGGACGGACACTAGATTGTTGCTGACTGACTTGATGGGCAGCAGTGATAATTATATTGTTAGCATCGGTGAGAATGACGTTACTATACTTGCCCATGATTTCTGCATAGACATGATTAAGGGCAGTTTCTCCAGGACGACGGGCAAATTGCAAATCAATAACACGCTCCCAAGGGGCGATCGCCTCAATAGCCACCAGTGCCAAACCACTCAATTGGTGTATCAATTGTTGGCTAAATGTAAAGGTGTCTGGCGATCGCGGTGGTGGATCGCCGATGCAAATATGTGCAGCTTGGGGATGCCAAGAAATCTGTAGCCAATCTCGCTGTTTCAGGGTGCGTAATGCCATAGCAATAGTGTAGCGATCGCGCTGGTAAACCTGTTCTAAGCGTGATGGTAGCCAGTTAGCGCGGATTTCGCTACAAGCAGCTGTGAGAGTGGTAAAGTCAACTGGTTGCAAAGCGATTAGTTGTTAACATTCAAATGGTAGCGATCACTATGCTTTTATCTTCGTTTAGTCAAAGCATAGCAGACCTCAACTATCATAGCGGTTACTTGGTTTGGTGATAGCTGCCAATAAAAAAACGCAGAAATCTATATATTTAAATAGACTTTCAGTACTTAGATGATTGAGTAATGGTGAGTGACGACTAAAAAAATGGTGAGTGACGACTAGAAAAATCAAATTATTGCTTACTTCCGAGTTAGCCATTCACCATTATTTGTTAGGCAAGAGAATTATTTAGCAACCAAAACTGGCTGTTTTGCTGTTGATTGCACTAATTCGACTGTTGACTCCACTAGTTCTTTTGCTGTTGATTGCACTAATTCAACTGTTGACTCCACTAGTTCTTTTGCTGTTGACACTACTGGTTGTGGCTGCAACATTTGAGTGTAAAGTTCACTCAGTTGATGTGCTACACCATCCCAGCTAAACTTAGTTTCGACGCGCTTTCTACCAGCTTTACCTAATTCGTCTCGCCACTCTGGATTTAAGAGAATTCGGTCAATGGCAGATGCAAAGGCGTCTACATCTTGTGGTGGTGCTAATAAACCAGTTTCTTGATTAACTACAGTAAACTGAAGTCCGCCGACATCACTTGCTACCACTGGTGTACCGCTTGCCATTGCTTCGATCGCCACGAGTCCAAAAGGTTCGTAGTGACTGGGAACAACGCAAACATCGGCAGCTGCATAATAAGTTGGCAAAATATCTTGACTCAGACGACCAGCAAAGATGGTAAAGTCGCTCATCCCCAATTCGTTGATAATAGCCTCAATGCGATCGCGTTCAATGCCGTCACTGTTACCTGGAGTACTACCACCACCAATAATTAGCTGGATATTGTTGGAGTCACGTAGCGAAGACTGGTTTACTGCACGCACCAAGGTTTCTATCCCTTTGCGTTGGTCAAAACGTCCTACATACAATACAACTTTGGTTTCTTTCTCAATTCCCAATTCAGCCCTGGCTGCTTCTCGTACAATCGAGCCAAAGCGCTGAATATCTGTACCACAGGGAATGATGTCGATATTGCCTTTAGTGGAAACTAGCGATCGCATGTGTTGTTTTTCTTGCGGACTTGTCGCTACAATTCGTTCTGCTTTTTCCAACACCTGTTTTTCTACTCCTAATCGCACACTAGCAATCAGAGGAATATTATCTATAGTATTATACTTAACCGCTCCTAACGAGTGGTATGTGTGAACCTGTTTACTTTCTTGGATTTTCTTTAACTGCATCCCTACCCAACTAGAGAGCCAATAGTTAGTGTGAACTAAATCGTATGTGATGTCATTTTTTACTTGAAATTTAAGCAAATTATCTACAAATTCTGGCAGAAAATCAAAAATATCATCTCGTGGCACAAACTCAAGAGGGCCAGCTTTTAAACGAATAGTTCGACAATTGTCGCTGTGTTCAACAATCGAGTCTTGCTCTAGACTTACCTTGCGGGTAAACATATCAACTTGCCATCCAAGCTGCGCTAGTGCTTCACCCACGTTACGCACATAAACATTTTGTCCCCCAGCTTCTTCTTTCCCTATTTCAATCGCCGGATCTCCGTGGACGGAAATCAAGGCGATACGTTTTTCGGTGATAGAGTTCATAAGTTTGTGTGTTGCTGATTTTAACAATGTTTTAAGCTGTTCCAAACTCGTGTATAACACACTTGCTCAAATTGTTTAGGAACCTTGATTAATATTGATTTTAATTTACTATGCCTAATATTTTTTTACATCTTCTGTCAGAAGTATACTATTAGATTTAATACAAATATTTAATTTCTTTAAATATAAAAATTTGTTTGGCTTATATTTCATACTTTTGATAGATGAAAATTATATTTTTTATATAGATTCTAAATCATTTTTCAACGGCAAAATTCCTGAAAAGCTTATATATACGTGCTTTTAGCTTCAGTACTTTTCTTATTTCAGTTTGGATTGCTATATTAGTTCAAAATATTTAATGCTTTTGATAGAGAAATATTATAATTTCCGTCTTATTTATGCAGATATAATCCTCTAGATATATGCATTAACGTGAGTTTGACGAACTGAAAAAGCAACCCCACACATACCCAGTTGTACCGCAAAGCGCAAGTCAAAGCCCCCTTAATTCCCCAGAAGTTCTTAATGGGGTCATTTTTCCCTGTCTCTTGATTGAACTCACGTTGTATTAAGTAGTGAGAATAAGTGTTAAATATTGATGCAAAATCAGGTACTTTCTGGAATTTGCTTCGGAAAGTCTCAGATTATATTTGCAATCATTGATAAATTTCAGGAGCAAATCAGGTGTTTACTTCAACCTTACTCGCTGCTGCAACCACACCTCTGCAATGGAGTCCCACAGTTGCACTGATTATCATTATTGCTAATATCGTTGCCATTGCCTTTGGTAAATCTACCATCAAATATCCCAACGCAGAACCAGCACTACCCTCAGCCAATTTTTTTGGTGGTTTTGGTTTACCAGCCCTTTTAGCAACTACTGCCTTTGGTCATATCTTAGGAGTGGGCATTGTTTTAGGGCTGCATAACCTGGGAAGAATTTAGATTTTTAGGCAAATTAGCCTTTATTCGATGATTTTTTTGTCTCTAGCCTTGAGCCAGAAAGTTAGTTATCTGGCTCTTTTTTATTGAACAGAAATGTTTCGCGCAGTTCCCACCTAAAAATACTATAAAAATATCTACATTGTTTTAGGTGGGGTTAGCAAAAATGACAACGACAAGTATCTAACTCTTAACGAATGTCCACTCTAGTACCTTGATGGGAGCTTCTTGTAGTGCTTGAGTTAGTTCGGTGGTGCTCTCAAATTTCACTTGGGAGAGGTCGCAGGCTTCAATGTTGGCTGTAAATTTTTCGTTCTCGAAGATAGGGCAGAGGGCAGAAGGAACAAGTCACTTATGAGATTCAGACTCCTCCTGACTTGGAGCTACTGAACAATAGTTCAGTAGGGGTCTTAAACCCTTTCTCACTACGGTCATGGGCAGAAAGCAGAAATCAGAATTCTCTTCTGCCTCCTGTCTCCTGCCTTCTGCCTTTCTTGATAAATGATTTCCCAACCATTTGGCGTAGCGTTGACAATCACAAATCAATCTCCTGATTCTTAGTTTTGATTTTGAGTTGAATTAACTTCTGAATTCAGGAACGTCGGGATAGATATTGAAGAGGCGATCGCTCTAACTTTTTCAGGATAGCTAAATATTTATAGCTATAGCTATTTTCAATTTAGTGCAATATCCAAATACTTAGCTAAAATTCCCGACTTTTTTAATAAGTCGGGAATCTTTTTGTTCATGAAATCTAGCTAAACAACCCAACAATTCCTAAAGAAGGTGGGCAAGTAGCCTACCAGATAGATTGGAAGTTTTCAAGAATCTGTCAAAAATCTCTTTACCTCCAATCAATCTTTACTCTAACTGCAACCTATACAATTAAGAGTGACTTTCTAAGGGATTAGCAACGTATTTGAATGTTGGCTCAGAATTCCAAGGGCCACGCTCATCTTTACCATTACCGTCTGTAGATAGATTGTAGTAAAGAGCAACAGTTTCATCTGGCTTAATATTACCAAAGAATGGATCTGTCAACTTACCTAGCGAATCTAGAGCTTTCATAAACATCTGGGTATGAGAAATTTCTCGTGTTAACAGATGGACTAAAGTCTCTTGGGTTCCTTTGTCAGTTGCCAACTTAATTAATTCTTCATAAGTCTGACGAGCGCCAGCCTCAGCTGCAAGATTAGCTCTTAAATCACGGACTACATCTCCACCCTCATTCAAGTAACTTGCAGTCCAAGCATTACCTTGACTATCTAGAAAATGAGGACCAACCCCTCGGATTGCAAACAGAGTACTCTTATAAGCTTCTGTTTGATCCACATTTTTGGTATGACCTTCGATGAGTTTACCAACCATTTCTAAATGGCTGAATTCCTCAACCGCAATGTCTTGGAGCATGTCTTTAATTCCAGCATTCTCAACATGGAATGATTGAACCCAATATTGAAGTGCTGCGCTAAGTTCTCCAGTAGCTCCGCCAAACTGCTCTAAAAGTAACTGAGCAAAACGAGGGTTTGGTTCACTAATCTTAACTGCATGAATAGGCTCTTTCTTGTGAAAAAACATAGATTTATACTTCCCAAAATTATGATGTTCTCCAAAAGTTCGGCTATTTTATTGTCTCCTAGTATTTTCCTTGATAGAGCTAATTTAATGTTTGATAGCTTCTTAAACTGGTGAACTAGAAGACTGATAAAATACAGTAGTAATGTCAGTGTTGATAAATGCCAATCAGCAATTAGGCATTGCTGCTTATTCTGATTAATCCCAGAGATAAATAGCAACAAATGCGCCGAACACAGCTACCAAAAGACCAGAAATTAAATCAGCGCCAGCCGCAGTAATTTGCAGAGTTACTGTTCGTAGTAAGGTAAACAGACTTCCATCGACTAAAGCACCAATGATATCTAAAATCATTGTGGAGATGAGTCCGCCGCCTTGATAGCCAAGATGAATAGCTTTAGCGTAAGCGTAGCTTACCGTTGGCGTACCACTTACTGCGGGACGCTACACGAACGTGGAAGGAAGCTACGCGCAGCGTGTCGCAGACTAGCCTCTCCAAGAGTTGGTATCACACCTGCCAAAAGTTATAAAACTATCCAAGCAATAATACTCATAACTACCTCAACAATCTCACTTATCTCTAACTTATCAACTCTGACTGGCAATTCTTTCTACCACATGGGATAAATGCTAAATCCAAAAGTTAGATAAAAAACTTTACATCAATAAATATTTGAATGAAATTTAGCATTGTTTATTTTTTAGCATAAAAATGCTAAATGAAAGTTTTGCCTGATAAATCAGGAATTATTTAATACATCAGTCTATACATAATTTGCTGTAAAAATAGACACAGAAAAATTAATCAATTTATTATATCTATCTTAAGTAAGAGGTTAAAATATTATCTAACTTTTTGGAGATGTGTCAAAATCTGGCTCAGACAAATTTATAACGGTTTCGTTAGCATTCATCATTGATTATCTTTAATTACAGATAAATAATTAGCCAATATTTTTGCAAAATTTTTATTTCAAATCTCAACGAACTGCCTAAATGATAATTTTTATCATCAAATTTAATAGCTTTGTGATAATTACTAATAGTTTATTTTAAAATTCAAATTTTTCCAAGAGTTTATTATATTTTACAGCACAGTTTGCTCACAATAATCATTTTAATAATTGCAACATATTAGATAGATTCCCTCAATCGTTATTTTCAACGTAAATTGAAGGAATAATATCTATCTTGCCAACATTTGCAAAAGTGGTATCAAATGGCGCGTGAAAATTTTGTCTCTTGTGTTCTGGTATAAGTATCAAATATGACGGCAATATTTCTGACTAGCAATCTACCGATATCTGTAATCTGGATGTGATTTTTTGATAAACTGACTAGACCATCGGCTTCTAATGGTTTTAACGCCTCTAGTTCATCATAGAAATATTTATCAAAATTGATATGATATTTGTTTTCAATGTCTTGCTTATACAATTGAAAATGAGACATAATACCCATGATCACATCCCGTCTGATGATGTCATTTTGAGTAAGCTTAATACCTTTGCTAATAGGTAAAGCACCTGCTGCAAGTGTCTGATAATAATCCTTTAATTCCTTGTGGTTTTGAGCATAAGCATCTTCTAGCATACTGATGGATGTAGAACCAAAACCAAACAGTTCTGTCTGGGCGTGGGTAGTGTAGCCCTGGAAATTGCGTTTGAGAGTACCATTGCGTTGAGCGATCGCTAGTTCGTCATTAGTTTTAGCAAAATGATCCATCCCAATAAATAGATATTGTTTATTCATCAATTCTTCAATGGTCATTTTCAGAATTTCTAACTTTTCCTCTGCTGGGGGGAGCGCCTCTTGAGGAATATTTTTTTGTGTAGGTTTGAGCCACGGTACATACGCAAAGTTAAAGACAACAATTCGGTCAGGGTCTAACTCAACAGTCTTTTTCAATGTCTCCCGAAATGTCTCGCGGGTTTGATAAGGTAAACCATAAATAAGGTCTACATTCACACTTTCAAATTTAGCTTCTTTAACCCAACTCATGACATCAAATAGCATTTCTTCTGGCTGGACACGATTTACAGCTACTTGAACTTGGCGATTAAAATCCTGAATGCCAAAACTAATGCGGTTAAACCCAATCTGTCTCAGAAAGAAAATGTAGTTTTTATCGATATAGCGAGGATTAATCTCAATTGAGATTTCTGCTTGTGGATCGATGTTGAAATGGCGATTGATGTTTTTCCATAAAAATTCTACTTGGTGACGATCCAAGTAATTAGGAGTACCACCTCCCCAATGGATTTGCAGCACTTTTCTATCTGGATCGATTAAAGATGCGGTGTTTTTGATATCTTGAACCAAAGACTCCACGTAAGGTTTAGCAATATTCTTGTTGTTGGAAATTACCGTGTTACAGCCGCAGAAGTAGCAAGCACTTTGGCAAAAGGGGATATGGAAATATAGACTTATAGGAGTTTTGCGTTGATTCGAGGCTGCGATCGCGGCCTTAAAATCAGTTTCAGTAAATGTTTCGCTTAACTCTGTAGCAGGCGGGTAACTGGTGTATCTAGGTGCGCGAGTATCGTACTTTTGAATCAGATCCAAATCAAACTTGACACCAGGTAATAGAAAAACCATTGAGTTGCTTTCCAATGAATGAGTGGGGAGCAGGGGGAGAATGACAAATGACTAATACTTCTCTTCTTAGGCTGCGCCTTAAGCGTAGCTATGCCGCAGGCTTTACGGCTACGCTCAGTACAAGTGACAAATGATTAATGAGTTAGGCTATTAAACATAACTTGACCGAATGCTTTAATTAAACTTCCTTCTAACTCTTGAGCTATCTGTAAATTGAACCCAAAGGCATTATTAGCTTCTGCAACAATCCGTTCTGCTGTTATATCATCAACTGGTAATTCATTTAATGCCTGACGATACTTATCTTTAAATGCCTTTTTGTCAGGAATTTGCTCAAAATTATAAAAGGATGTGCCTTCATAGCCGGAAAGCTTCAGGGCTGATTGAGCAACTTTTTGGAGCATTTGACCCCCAGAAAGATCGCCCATGTAACGAGTGTAGGCATGACCTAGCAATAAGGCTGGTTCACTAACAGAAATTTTTTGAATGCGGTCAATATACTTTTGGGTAGCGGATGAAGGTGTAACTTGCTCTCTCCAATTATTCCCATAATAGAACACCATGTCTTTTTCGAGCGAAGATTGGCGATTAAGTTCGGGGAAGTAAACCGCACTAATCACAGGATGCCTTAAATGGCTTTCTAATGCTGCTTCTAGTTCGCTGTAGACGTAATACAAGTTGCTTAAGAACTTGGCGAAGCAGTCTCTATCCACAACTCCTTTCAAAAAACATTTCATGAATCCCACATTTTCGGCTAAGGTGTGGGCTTGTTGAGTTCCAGAGCGCAGTTTAATGGCTAGATTACTACTCATTGTTGCTTCCTTTATGTTCAAGGGCAAGCTTTCTGGGCAGTCACCGACTCAGGATGACTGCCAGTGCTAGCTAAAAAATTGTTATTCTAGGTTTAGAGAGGATCTGCATCACTCTACCTGGCAAGTACCACTGCCGATGTAGATCCCAGCTATTTTTATTTCTCCTAAGATTATTTAACTATTAATTTATATATAACTATAAAGATATTAGTATTTATTTATATTTTTCTAATTTTCACCCTTAGAGAATATGTAAAGGGGACTGGGGATTAGGAACTTATACTGAGCGACTTATACGAACCGGAGCCGAGGTAAGCCGAAGTATTGGGGATTGAGTGTCAAGTCGAAAATTATGGTGGTTGCTCATTACCCACCACCAAATTTTCAAAAACTTTTCCCAGTATCTAACTTTTTATGTATGGTGGGGGACTGCTCTGAGCGACCTATTGAAAAGTCCTCTTGTCAGTAACAAAACGTTTTCACTCCTCCTAAATCCCTCGATAAATTGGGGGACTTTGATTCCGGTTTCCCCATTTTTAAGGAAGGTTAGGGGGGATCAATAAGTGCCTAACATTACAACCAAATACTTTTCAAACAACCTCTTAGGCACATTCCAGTTGAGTAGTACAAAATTGATTGGGGAATAGGCATTTAAACTCTTCTAAAATAACGGGTAATAAGTTTATTTCTCACAATTTACTCTCAATAATTTAACTGATGTCTACAAAGAACTATTTATGCTTATATAACTTCTAAAGGATTAAATAATCAAAGGATTCTTATGGTTAAGTCTCTGAAAACCGAACACCAGTCGCTCATGGGGAAAACCCCTAAGACCGCACTGGCATTGCAACCTGAGTTGCTAAAACCAGGTGTAAAAGCGCCTGTTCAAGAAACATTATTAACACCTCGGTTTTATACTACTGACTTTGAAGCTGCGGCGCAGTTGGATATTTCGTCTCAGGAAGCCGAGTTACTGGCAATTGTAGAGGAATTACGAGCTGACTATAACCGTCATCACTTTGTCCGTGATGAAGAATTTCAGCAGTGTTGGGATCACATTGATGGAGAAACGCGCGTCGCCTTTATTGACTTTTTAGAGCGTTCCTGTACTTCAGAGTTTTCTGGGTTTCTGTTGTTTAAAGAGTTATCACGCCGTCTGAAAAACCGCAATCCTATTTTGGCGGATGCTTTTAATTTTATGGCACGGGATGAAGCACGCCATGCAGGATTTTTAAATAAGTCAATGGCAGATTTTAACCTTTCCCTCGACTTAAGTTATTTAACCAAAAATCACACCTATACCTTCTTTCCGCCAGAGTGGATTATTTACACAGTCTATCTATCTGAGAAAATTGGCTACTGGCGCTACATCTTAGTGTATCGTCACATGGAGAAACATCCAGAACACCAAATTTATCCACTATTTCGTAAGTTTGAAAGTTGGTGTCAGGATGAAAATCGACATGGAGATTTCTTTAAAGCACTGCTGCGATCGCAACCTCAATTATGGAACAATTGGAGAGCTAGATTATGGGTGCGTTTCTTTTTGCTGAGTGTTTTTGCTACTCACACATTGACAGTATTTGAACGTGCCACATTTTATCAATCCATTGGGATAAATCCGCGCGAATATAATATCAGAGTCATTCAAGAGACAAATAACACTGCTGCACGGGCATTTCCCTTAATTTTAAATACAAATCATCCAGACTTGTTCCGACGGTTGGAAAAATGTTCTGACCTTAATTTGAAATTAGCAGAGATTAACAATAGTAATCGCTCACCAGTTGTCAAATTCTGTCAAAAACTACCCTTGATCGCCTCCATTGTTGGGCATCTATTGCAGACTTACCTAATCAAACCCGTTGATGCTGAATCATTGAGAGGGACGGTTTATTAACTATAGCAATCCGATTTTATTTCTGAACTTCTTTGCGTGGGCAGGGAGTAGAAAGTGGGGAATCAGGCTTTTCGAGTTATACCGAGTCTTTTCAAAAATCAAATAGGAGTACTATAGTAATTGCATACATTAACTGAATCTACAAGTCTTCTTTGGGAATCTCTTCACTCGAATTCTATAATCAATTGCATAGTTTCTACAATTAAATATTCTAATACCAATTCTTTCTAAATTTTGAGTAAACGCCTGCTGCTCTCTTCAATTCTGTAGAATCTTTGCGATCGCCTGAGAAATCGGTAAGCCAGGACACCGTTCTAACCAGAAAAACTCACCAACTGGGTTAACCTCAAGAAATACATGACGACCATCAGGAGTCAAAATAATATCAATAGCTCCATAGTTCAAACCAAATTCTGCCATGAGTTTGAGCAGTTTTTCTTCGATATCTTCAGGCAAAGTGTATGGTTCCCAAGCGTCGAGTAAGGCGATTCCCTGTTTGCGCCAATCGTAACGCGCCTTATCTAAAGCTTGAGAATCAACCGCAGCAGTCAGCACACGTTTGCCTACAATAATTGTCCGCAATTCCAATGCCTTGGAAATTTTTTCTTGAAATGTCATTGGACAGAAACGCAATCCATCAAGGTTGTCCAGATCCTCAGATGAAATTGGATTTGTAAACACAACTTTTTCTCGTCCTTGTTCATCGTAAATTGCGAAAGAAGAGAGCATCTTTGTAATCATTCCTTCCTTACACTCTTGGGCAAATTGCTTGACTGCCAATGAATTATTTGTAGTCAGGGTGCGTGGCGTATCTAGACCAATCTCTCGTGCTATTCGTAATTGCAGTTGCTTATTTTCGGCTCGGCGAATATTTGGCAGAGGGTCGAGATGAAAACCCTTAATACTGGCAATCATTCCCTCAATGGTGACGCGAGATTCTTTGAGTGAGGCTTGTCTGAGTTGCTTGTCCATTGAGTCGGGAATTCTTGACCCAATTGCGATACGGCGATACCAAACTGCTGACACTTCATTCAAATCTAATGTTTGGTCTTCAACGCTTAGAGTAACTCGCTCACTTTTAGCATAATAAACATCTAAGGTGATTTCTGTGGGAAATCGGTCTGTGTCAAAACGAAATACTTTCCCTCCTTGGGCTTCAATTGCCTGAATAACTAAAGGAATACTTTCGTTGTCTTCGCTATGAGTAATGATTAAAACAGTCACGTCGCTTCGCTCCGAATTAAAAATTAAAAATTAACAAATTTATAAATTTATCAAGAAGTAAGAGCATTTTGCTTAGGACTTGTTGAAATTAATGCATCTGCGATCGCATCTGCGATCGGGTATTCCAAATCTCTCTCCAGCATCCCCCACTCTCCTGTAGGATTAATTTCTAAAAAAACGTATTCCCCTAATGGCGTTTTGATGAAGTCAAATGCTCCGAAAATCAGTCCAAACCTTGCCATAAAAGCATCCAGGCAACGGATTAGTTTATCAGGTAATTGATATGGTTGCCAGGTAAGAGTCTCTTTTGTCCCACGTCGCCAATCTTGGGTGGATGCTGCATACTCAGAGGCATCCAGTGCGCCGACAAAGAGATTGCCATTTACATACACTGCGCGTAGTTCTAGCTCTTTGGGGATTTGTTCTTGAAACACAACTGGACAATAGCGCAGTGTTTCAGCATCAAGTAAGTCTTCTTCTTTAACCGCACTTGTATACATGAAAAAAGAGGAGGCTTGCATCCCATAAGAAAGAGGTCTGAGTAGCTTGGCAACCATTTTTCCTTTAACTTTCCCAAAAAACTCTCGTGTTTGTTGAGGATTGTTAGTGACGATAGTCCGAGGTATCACAAGACCAACTTCCGATGCAATTCTCAGTTGGCGTAACTTATTTTCAGCTGCACTGATCCGTTGTAAATCATCCACCCAGGTAACTCCCCTAAGACTGTCCCAAAAACCATCTAACACTGCAAGGGATTCCCTAGAGCAGGCTGCTTGGAATTGTGGAGCTAATTCTTCACCTAGCTCAGGTTGCCAGATCCGTCGCATCCATACTGCTTGCACTTGCTCGGTGTTCAAAGAGCGAGTGCCATATTCTAGTTTATGATTGCTCCCAGAGTTACTGAAATTCGCCTCAATTTGTACTGTCATCGGAAACTTATCAGTATCAAAGCGAAATGGCTGTGCGCCTCGTTTTAATACAGCTTCTGCAACTCTATCTATTGTGAAATAATCACCACTATGGGTGATTAATAAAACCACATCACGGTCAACGTGCATAAAATATCTTCATTAGGTTTTTGTATTGCCCTTACTGTCAGCTATAAAAAAAATGGCGTTGCTGAATTGAAGTATAAATCCGGATGTAGAAACGTAGCACTGCTAAGTCTCTACAATAATTTTGGTATTATGCAAAATCATTTTCATACGTGAAATCAGCAACGCCAAAAAAATAAACTTTTTTAATGGGAAGCCAACCCCTAGATGGAGTTGGCAAAGCTAACAGTCTTTTTCTTCTCAGAATATTTTTTAAAACTGCATCTCTGGTGTAATCAAAAGTATGCAGTTATTGTGTTGCCCCTCCACTCTCCTCGTTGTCTGAAGGGTACTTCAGAGTCATAAACTGTTCATCACTATCAGAAGGATACTTTTTTGTTACTCCATCTTCTTGATCAGATGGGTGCTTTCGAGTTTCGACAGTTGTATGTTTCTCCTTCTTGGTTACACGACAATTTCCGCCGCCAATCCCTTCTGATTCTTGATCAGATAGGTCTTCAAAGCTTTGCCCTTCTAAAAATCTGGCAAAGAAGGGTACTGCTTGTGAATTCAGTTCTTCTGGTTTGTTTTCAGACATAATTTTCTCCTACAGTTAAGTAAAAATAAATCTGCCTCATATTCCGCACTTCAAAATGTTATACATTAATACTTCAATAAATATTACAAATAACTGTTAATATCATTAAGTATTAACACTGCTATTGTCTAGGCTTTTGGCAATGCCGATAGCGAGTATTGTCTGCGACATGCTCTTGCGTTCGAGCGTCATAGCCCGTCGTAGACATCGCTATTCAACTACCATTAGTCTAAAACTTGTAATTTGGTATATTACAACATGAAGTGCAAAATCTGGGATTTACACTGATAACTATCATGCTACATAGTGTTTTATTTATGTAGTCATAAACTTAGTCTTGTAATTATTTGTAACATTTAAGTAAATATATCGCTTTTGCCGCTCCCTTTGTGAAGAAAGGCAGAAAACTTTACGCTACGATATCCGCTTTTCGGTCAAAATACCTTTCTGTATTCTGACCGAACTGCAATTCGCAGTTCGCAATGGGCTACGCCCTGCTACGTTCGCAAAGCGTCTCGTAGAGAAGAGAGCAATTTTCACGTAATTGATAATTGATTCATCCTTCTCTACAAGACGTTACACGAACGCGTTAGAGCAACTAATTTTAATTATGAAAAAAACTTACTTATACACGTAGTATCAATCCCAATGTACTGCAATGCAATATCGAGTTTAATCCCGATCGCATGGGTAATTTAAGCAATAAAATTCCCTCTATTTTGATTTTATGCTCTAATTTTGGGCAAAAGCTCAATAATAGAAATCATACCAATCTGATTTTCATCACGGCCATTTGCAACAATTTTTCAATAAGAGGTTGAATCTATGACAGCAAAAGCAACTTATCAGTTTGCAGGTAAGACGATTCTTATTACTGGTGGTGCAGGAGATATTGGCAAAGCAACTGCACACCGTTTTGCTGCGAATGGGGCAGGAATAGCGCTGCTAGATTTGAATGAACCGAAGATGGCAGATGTAGCTGGGGAACTAAAACGTTACAACGTTCCAGTTGGCATGTTTTGCTGTGATGTTACAGCTGGTGATGATGTTGCCAAAACTTTTATTAGCGCTGTAAAGCAATTTGGGCAAATCGACTATGTATTTAATAATGCGGGTTATCAAGGAGTATTTGCCAAGACTGACGAATATCCTGAAGACGACTTTCAAAAGGTGATTAACATTAATGTTGTCGGCGTTTTCCACATTCTCAAAGCGGCTGCACAACAATTACGCGATGCAGGTGGAGGGGCGATCGTTAATATGGCGAGTTATGCAGGGGTGGTTGGCCCACCAAATATGTTGGCTTATGCCGCTTCTAAGTTTGCTGTCATTGGTATTACTCAAACGGCAGCGAAAGACTTAGCACCTTACGGCATTCGGGTAAATGCACTCTCCCCTGCGTTGATTGGCCCTGGTTTTATGTGGACGCGGCAAACCGAATTGCAAGCAGCAGTTGGGTCACAATACTTTGATGCCGATCCCAAGGTAGTTGAGCAACAGATGATCAATTCCGTGCCAATGCGGCGTTTGGGAAGTTTGTCAGAGGTGGCGAATGGGGTCGCGTTTTTGATGAGCGAAGAGGCAAGCTACATTACTGGGTTTAACTTGGAGGTTACTGGGGGATAATAGAAATTTAAAAATAATTGAGCAAATATTATATCTTTGGACATATACTCAAAATCATCTAGCCATGCAATTTATAAATACATAGTTTTTGCAAGTAGTATATAAGACAACCTTTTTTATAGCGGCGCGATCGCAAATTAGACCTGGCTGCTCATGCTGCTTGGCTCTATGCCTGGAATGCTGCGTTACATCAAGACGGCTTCATCAATGACGATGAGGTGACTGAATTGATTGAACTGGGAGCAGTAGGAGAAATTGCAGGTTGGGCTTACAGCGATCGTGGAGTGAATGGCACTAAGAAAAGCTCTAAGCTATACTGAATAAGGGCTACAGCTTTGAAAGTTATTGAACAGTGAAGGAGGAGTCAGGCGATTGTCCTTGATACAGTGTTATGGAAGCGATCACTTCCACTGTAGTTTGCGATCGCAGGCGGGCAGGTACACCATCGCTGTACGTTGCTTGAGAGAGTGAAATCAGATGTACAAGTTGTCTAAAAATTTCTTGTAGGTAGAAAAAGCTTACTCGTTCATGAAATACTTTCATTAATACGAATAAGCCAACAACATAAATACTACTGTGACACTGCCAGTACGAATCTAAGCGCAAAAATTTAGTCAAAGTTTGGGACTACCCTTTAAAGAACTGTTACCAGAATCTGTAATTGAGCAAGCTTTGACTGAGCTAAAAATTAAGTACCATCAGCGATTATTTGACACGGCAGTCTGCTCAAGTCGGGAAACCCGCCCACACGGCTGCCTCCCAATAGTAACACTGTGGGCGTTTTTATCTCAGGTTTTGGATACGGATAAAAGTTGCCATAATGCCGTGAGTAAAATAATTGCCTATTTAGCAGGGCAAGGAATAGAACTTCCGTCAACTGATACAAGTGGTTACTGTCAAGCTAGAGCAAGATTACCAGATAAATTATTAGAAAAACTTTTTAGTAAGGCTGGACAAAGCTTAGAAGAAAAAGTAACAACAGAATATTTATGGTGCGGTCAAAAGGTGAAAGTGATAGATGGGTCAACTGTCTCCATGCCTGACACTGTGGAAAACCAATCATGCTACCCTCAGCCAAAGACTCAAAAAGCTAGATGTGGTTTTCCAATTGCAAAAATTGGTGTGATATTAAGTTTAGCAACGGGAGCCGTTGTCGCTTTTGGCATCGATGTTTTGAACACTCATGATATTAAATTAGCTAGAAAGTTGTATCAGTTTCTTAAGCTCTTAGACATCCTTTTAGGAGACAGAGCCTTTTGTACTTATGCTGATTTGGTTGCTATTAAAAAACTGGATTGTGATGCACTATTCCGTAAACATCAATCCCGAACGACATCAATGCGAAAGGGAAAAATTGTTGGAGATTGTGACAAGTTAGTTACTTGGTACAAACCTAAAATCTGTCCTAAAGGATTGAGTAAAGATGAATTTGACGCTCTACCACAAACTATAGCTGTAGGAGAAATTTACTATTACATTGTTATTCTTGGTTTCCGGGCAGAAAATTTGCCGAAATTTGAAGCCCTCACCGTCAGATCGATACTTTTAAAGTAAATATTATCTTTGTGACCTTCTGTCGGCTGAATTTTTGGCAAGTAGCACTATAACAGTAATTGGAGCGAAGAAGATTCCAAGGAAAAACCATAGCCATGCGTTGCGACCAGTATTCTGAGCCCACAATGCACAAAATGCTCCAACACAAAGTATCGCAATACTTCCAGCTTGCCTAACACCGTCTTCTAGGTTGGAGACTTGATACTTTAAACTTGTGACTTCTGACTCTAAACTTGTAACTTTTGATTCTAAGTTTGCAATTTCTGATTCTAAGTTTGTGGTGTTCGGTGCATTTTGCTGGGCAATCCAAAAGCTTATTTCTGAATACCTTATATGAGTGCCTTGAATTAGATGAACAAAATCTCCCTCTTTACCCGTGCTGATATAACTTGCCATGATTCCACCTTTATAATTTAGTACGAGGCAATTAAGTTGTTATATAAAGCTTATTTGATGTTGTCTTAACTGTAACCGTTCACAGGATTTGAAACGCTATAGAGAAAAATGGTATTCTCCATCCCATGCCAACTTCCAAAATCCCCCCCTGCTCCCTGGCCATAGCAACCTAATATAAAATGCGGATTAGTATAAGAATTGTAACCTTTCAATTCTCAGCAGGAATTTCTGATGAACTTCTTGACTCACGTTCTGCATCTAGCTGGTTCAGGTGCCTTTGCCTATTACTCTGCTGCTCAAATTCGTGATTCTAAAACCCGCCCTAACATCCTTGCGGGGTTTCAGTTGGCAGAATCTGGCTCTGTGCCGTTTTTATCTGCACTTAGCGATCGCGCATCTGCCGAAGGCGATACATGGCTAGGCGAAGAACTAGCAAAACATGCATCAGATGAAACTAGGCATGGTCACATTTTTGCCCACGCCTTAAAACAGCTGAATAAACAAGTGATAGATTTCAAGCGTCAACCCCAAACTACATCTACAAAAAAATCACAACAGCGTAGTCCCTTTTTTGCAGCATTCTTTGAAGGCTATACCCAAGAACAGCTAAAACCAGCTGTCATTGACTGGGATGTATTTATGGCTAGCACATACATTCTGGAGTTAGATGCTAGCAAAGACTTTGAGCGAATGGCGAAAGTATTACCTGATAATGAGCCAAGCGCTCGTAACTTGAAGTTAGGAATGCTAAGTATTGCCCAAGATGAAACTGGACATGCTGCTTATCTCTACGAAGCGATGATGCAACGGATGTCTGTGGCTGAAGTGCAAAAACTCGTAGATATGTGGCGAACCCGCAAGGTAAACGCTTTGTTGGCAATGGTTGGCGGTATATTTCAGGGTAATGGTGAAACGCGATCGCTAGTCCAGGATAGTGCGCCGTCGGAAATCGATTCTGAGTTGCTAGCTACGTCATAATGAAAAATTGAATTGAGAACATTCAACATTTAGCTTGAAAGGCAAGAGATAAACCTCTTGCCTTGTTAAAATTCACAAAATTAACTATGAAAGCTGAAGTAGAAAATAATCGCAGGCTGACTTGTGAAGTAGAAACTACCTTAAAAGTGATTGGCGGACGCTGGAAAGTTTTGATTATTAGAGAATTAATGACTGGCGTAAAACGGTTTGGTGAGTTGCAACGGGCTTTACCTGGAGTTACGCAAAAGATGCTTACCCAGCAACTCAGAGAAATGGAGGAAGACGGTATTATTCATCGAGAAGTTTATCCCCAAATTCCGCCCAAAGTGGAATATTCTCTGACGCCTTTAGGAGAAACTTTACAACCAATTCTTTATGCTATGCATGAATGGGCTGTGCAACGATTAGCTCTACAAAATCACCATTAATATTGATTGAGCGTAGGTAATAAATAATAATTGCTAACCTATAATTTTAGCTAGCAAATTCCTCCAAATTACGAATAACGAATTATTTTATTAGTTATTTTTTAAATATTCAATCGCTGCCTCTAATTTTGAGGGGTAACTTTCAGCAAACCTTTCAAACCAAAGTCCTTCGGAAGAAAGTGGATCTACTTTAGCTAACCATTCTTTTGCTTCCACTTTTAAAGCCTTTAGTTGTTTGGCTTTGAGCTGTTCTTGTCGAATTCCTTCTTGTTCTAATTCTTGCTGTCTTTTTAACTCAATAGCAGCATCCTCTTTAGCAAAATCAGCTTTAATTTCTGCCAAAAGGTTATCCATTAAAGATGCCGACTTTGGCGATAATGGAATAAACGATTTGGCTATGGCTGATTTTGACTGCTGTTCTGGTTGTACTTCTTTGTATTCGGCTTGGAGTTCAGCTAATAGCTTATCAATGGAATCCATTTTGGCAATTCCTAAAAAAAATGGTATGGCTAGTCATTAATGGCATTAAGTAGTACTTCCGATAGACTCATATCTTCCATATCTTCCATAGTAATTGTGTCACAGATATCAAACTTAGCACCAGCACTTTGGAGTTCATCGTCTAAGACTTTGAGAAAACGAGTAGCTTGGGGATCTGTACCGACTTGAATAAAGGAAATGGCCAATTCTTCATCTCGATCTATGTTGCGAGAAGCTTCAATAATCACCTTCATGACCGCTTTGCGATCGTCTGGTTCACCATCAGTAACCACTAAAATTGTTTCACCATTTGGCTTGGTTTGACGGGCTGCTTTACGTTGAAAGAAATCATCAGTCGCATGTTTTAACACACCTGCTAAGTCAGTTGTTCCAGAGGGATCATTTTCTTGAAAAATTTGTGCTACCTTGCTGGATGTCACATTTTCATATCGCTTAAATTTACCAGAAAATACATAAATATTGATACCATCTGGGTCAAATTGCTCACACTTACTAGCTAAAGCTAAAGTAGATTCCTGTGCTGCAACCCATCTAGTTCTACCACCCTTTTGATCTTTAGTTGCCATGCTGCCGCTTTTATCGATAATCAAGGTATAATCACGATTTTCTAGCATTATTCAATTCTCCAATTAAAAGTCAATTAATTTTGGATTTTGGACTTCGGCTCCTTTCGGCTTTGCTCAAGGCAAGTCGCTCAGTCGAACGATTTTGGATTTTAGATTAACTGTAACCTAGAAAAGGGTATGGAAAATAAATTTGGGATTTGAATTTTCATAGTTGAAACTAGTCGATCTCAAACCAGATTTAACTTTTGAATCCTTCAATCCAAAATTTAAAATTAATCAGTTATTGCGTTCGTCAATACATCTACAAGGCTCATTTCTTCTAAGTCGTCTAAAGTAACCGTGTCACAAATATCAAATTTAGCACCAACACTTTGCAACTGATCATCCAAAGCTTTGAGGAACTTAGTTGCTTGGGCATCTGAACCCACTTGAATGATCGAAATTCCTAATTCTTCATCACGTTCCATTTGGCGAGTTGCATGAATGATCGCTTCAAATACAGCTTTGCGATCATCTGGTTCACCATCGGTGATAACTAAAATTGTCTCTCCGTTTGGCTTGCTTTTGCCGACAGCTTTGCGTTGAAAGTAGTTATTGAGTGCATCCTGAAGTACAGCTGCTAAATTTGTCGTTCCAGAAGGGTCATTTTCGAGAAATATCTGTGCGACTTTGGCTGAGGTGACATCATCGTAGCGTTTAAATCTACCAGAAAACAAGTACACCGTAATGCCATCGGGGTCAAACTGTTCGGCCTTTCTTGCCAAAGCGAGAGTAGACTCTTGGGCAATCTCCCATCTACTTCTACCACCCACTTGATCGGGTGTGGACATACTACCGCTTTTGTCAATGATTAATGTGTAGTCGCGATCGCTCATCATAATATTCCTATGATTGTTACCCTGATGGTTCTAGTCTAGTCTACGATTTTGACGATATAGCTATCTGTACCTGACCAAGTTGCAATCTGCTGTAAGTGCGATCGCCTAGTATCTTAGGGACTTCCAATTAAAAAAATATCCTATCGGTGTGTAGGCAGACGGGCAAAATTATCTGCTAGGTAAACCATTAATCCTTTTTATCGCTGAACCAGATCGCCGAACCTTCATGAAGCAACTGGTAAATTTGCAGCAGGTGCAGGATTGGGAAGTCTATCTACAGCCACGAGGAAGTATAGGTTTTCCGCTCGAATCAGGATGGTTGTTATGTATGATTCACAACTTTTTAAGAAAGTGGCGAGTTTGAATTCCCCATTGATTCAATTCTGACTCTTGTATTCAAAATAGCTGAATTCTTCAAAAATCCCATAAATCACCCAGTAGCTCAAAAGTAACGTCTGCGTGATATGAAACCAATCCCAATTACACATATACCGAATAGTGTTGCGTTAGTTCTTAGTTCTGAAACTTTCTGTGGCGTCTGGAAGGAACCACTCAAAAAAGCTTGACCTCTCAAGAGAGCAGTTGGATTTTGATCGAGTGACTCAATTTCATTAAAGTTAAATATACCTGTAGCACCGCTAAACTTGCCTGCACCACCGGTGATAGTTATAGTACCAGAACCTACTAATTGGCGGTTGATAAAGTCAAATGAAGCACTAGCGCTACTGCTGCCAAATAATTTATCATTACCACTGCCAAAAAACTCGTCTCTGCCGATTGGTAAGCCTTGCAAACCAAATTTTGCTGGGTCTTGAACGAACACAAGATTTCCAGTATTGGGGTCAACTCGGCTGTAGTTGTCTATACTTAAAAAGTTAGTCAGCCCGTATGCAGCATCAGAATTAAAGCCTGAGACGAATGCTTTTGATACGTCGGTTGATGGAATAGGTGTCAGAGTAACTTCTGTGTTGTATACTACATCGAATGGAAACGTAGTTTGGGCGATCGCTTTTGCCGTACTCGCACCCACGCCCAGTAAAGAAAAAACTAGGGGAATAAGACACACCTGAGCATATAGTTGCAGTGCCATTTAAAAGCCTCCCGGATCAAAAAATATTGATTTTTACAACGAACAAAATCTTTATTTACTAAAAGCCAGAGAATAAGTTCTTTGGCGTGTAAACAAAGAGGTGCAAAATTGCAATTTGATTTTTCAGCAGTTCTTCAAACATCATCTCATGCAATTCCACCGTTAGCGCAGATATTTTGCCCAGTCATCCATCGTGCTTTATAACTTGCCAGAAATGCAACTACGCCAGCAATTTCTTGTACCTGGTTTTCAAGTGATAATAAATTGCGTTACAGATTTCTCGCGTATCAGTGGTGCAAAGATGGCCACGCTTTTTCGCTTGTGGAATCAGAAGAGTAAGGATTCTCCATTCAGCATTGCTGAGGTGGGTAGAATATGCCTTGCGAAACATTCTTACACAGTAAATATACTCTCTATTCGCATTCTACAGTTAGTCTTCTACCCAATTGTTTGCTCTTTAGATTTACTTTATAAATAGTCTCTAACGTAATTCGTAATTTTAATACTGTAAGTAAAAACAAAGTATCTTCCCTACCAGTACCTACTTTTGCTTCAAACCCTTCTCGAAGTAGTAATTACGAATTACGAATTATTAATTATGTAAATACCTCCACTTCTTCAGGAACTTTCATTTGGTCGAGAATTCCCCAAATTTCTTGTAACATCGGCTCTAACCCGGTGCGGGTAACTGCTGAAATCACAAAAACCGGGGCATAGGAGAGATGATTAAGTTGAGTGGCTAACGCCTCCAAATCGACAATTTCCCGATCAACTGCATCAATTTTGTTCAGCGCTAAAATTTGCGGGCGTTCTGCTAAACCCCGTCCATAAGCTTGTAATTCTTCTTTAATTGTGTTATATTCTCGAACCACATCATCACTGGTGGCATCAATTAAGTGAAGTAGCACTCGCGTGCGCTCGATATGGCGCAAGAAATCGTGTCCCAGTCCTGCACCTTGAGACGCACCCTCAATTAATCCGGGAATATCGGCGAAAACAGTACCATCGCCAGTAGGTTTTTGCACTACACCCAAATTTGGAATGAGGGTAGTAAACGGGTAGTCTGCAATTTTTGGACGTGCTGCTGATAAAGATGAAATTAGAGTGGATTTACCAGCATTTGGTAAACCAATAATCCCCACTTCTGCCAAAAGTTTTAACTCTAGACGCAACTGCTTTATTTCCCCTGGTAATCCTGGGAGGGCGTATTCTGGGGCGCGGTTACGGTTACTCAAGAAATGCTGATTTCCTAGTCCGCCTTTACCACCTTGGACAATCAGCAAAGTCTGGTTAGGCTCAATTAAATCCCCCAGCAATTCGCCAGTTTTAGCATCATAAATGGTTGTACCACAGGGGACTTCGATAATTAAATCCTTTCCTGCTGCTCCAGTGCAGTTATTTGGACCACCACGACTGCCTTTTTCTGCCTGAAAGCGATGGTTATATCTGAAGTCCAGCAAGGTTTGCAGGTTTTCGTCGGCAACGAAAAATACCGAACCGCCTCGTCCTCCATTACCACCAGAGGGGCCACCAGTCGGCACGTATTTTTCTCGCCGGAAGGCGACAATACCATCGCCGCCCTTACCAGCTTCAACTTCAATTTTTGCTTGGTCGATAAATTGCATACTTAAATAATAGTGAAAAGTGAGGAGTTAGGAATTAGGAGTTAAAAGTTATAACTCCTCACTCTTCACTTTAACTAAATATATGGTGCAATATCTTCACCACATTTATCTGCTAGATAAGAGAGGGCGCGGAAACGTAAGCCCACCAGTTGTTCATACAACGGGTTGATTTTACACATTGGTGGTATATGGACAATCTTGCGTCCAAACAAAGTGACATCCCGCTCAAAGGGACATTGAGAAGGAATCATTTTACACAAAAAGCGGGCTACTCTTGGGTCTTGGATATCTAGCCTATCCAGCCAGTCGCGCAGGGGGTGTAGTGCATTAATTTGACGCTTTGTAAGCCCAGTGCTGGCAATAGTCGGGGTAAGCTGTGGATGTTCTAGGGTGTAGCGAAGGGCTTCTAGTAAATTCTCTGGCTGTTCTAAGGCTTGGCAGAACTGATGCAGAACCTGATCTTCGCTGGGAGAATAAGTACCATCTGCGATCGCTACCATCACTGCTGTCCTTAAAAAATTTTCCGCAGCTGGGGTACCTTTACCCAAAACTGCGGCTAATTCTTCCGGCGTAATGACCTCTAGTAAGTCCCATTGAATCTTAGGAGCTAACTCGTTTTTGGTGATGCTGGCAATTAATTCTTGCTCTTGAGCATCAAAATTACCATCTGCCCAAGCAATGGTGAGCAGTCCACGCAACCAAGCAGCAATCTGTTCGCTGCTGTAGGGGGATTGAACGGTACTTGTCATAAACTCATGTCTCAAGCTTTCGTCAGTCACTACTAAGCTACCCTACCTGGCACTAGGAAGATAGTGGAGTCAATACAGAATAATCAAGAAAGCACGTAGGCATAGTTGCCTCAAGAAATAAATTAGAGAAGTTTTAAAATCACAACAGTCGGTCTTGGGGTAAAATCCATCTGAGACTAATCTTGAGAATTATTTCTACTTAATCTGAAAAAGGAGATTTAATCTGTGTAGTAGAGGTATTCGTTGTAGAGGTATTCATGAATTAAACTCTAATCATCCTCGGCATCATTCCAGAAACACTACTAATTCTCCTCTGGGCTAGAGCTGGTGAGCTTCAGGCAGCAGATCCAATTATTATAGTAGATCCTAAATCATCTGAGATTATTGCAGTGAACACTTACCAATTTGATTAACTTGCTACTGCAAAATCTTCTTATATAGGCTGTTGTTGATGAGGAATTATCGTCCACAACTGGTTACGCACCTACACAAGAAAGGTATATATAATGTTTTTATTTGGCATTGAGCATGAAGTAGCTTTCCTAAATAAAGAAGGAAAGTTTGCTGATTTTTCCCACACCAAATTTGCTGATTTAAATCAAATTATTGAAAGGTTACCTACATACCCCAGCGACTATCCTCAACTACGCGTTGGCGATGCGGGTATTAAGATGAAAAGATGGTATATTGAGGGATTTGAAAGATTTGCAGATTCTGACAAGGTGATAGACTGTCATACTAAAGGTATCGAAATTAGAACAACTATACATTCTGATATTCAAGGTGCTATTACTGAATTATCAGAAAGTTTTCATTTGCTAAGTGAGGTTGCTGCTGACTTTGGTTTTTCACCAGTTTTAGTTAGTTTTAATCCCTATAATCCGGTTTTTGAGCCTCAACCCCCATTAAACGGTTACGAAATAAAACAGCTAGAGGCTTATCCTGATGAACAAACTGCTAATATTCACATGGTGTCATACGGCCCAGATTTAAATATTTCAATGGCAAATTTGTCTACTGAAGATGTGATTGATGTTGGCAAAAAGTTAACTTATTACAGTCCCTATATTGTTCCTTTTAGTTATAGTTCCCCTTTTTATAAGGGAGGATTATGGGATGGTTTATCAGTACGAACATTTATCAGAACTGGAAAAAGACCAGCAACCCTGGTTTTTCTTCAGAAACAAGAACAAATGGTTGATAGTATACCTTCCTTAACAAAAATTGCCCGCATTCCGGCTGAAGTGGGACGCATTGAATTTAAGGCTTGTGATAGTTGCGATAACTTTTTAATTTATGCAGCTTTACTAACATTATTGAAAGGTTTGGTGTTAGATGAAACCTTAGTAGGTAGAGCAACTGTACCCGATGCAATCTTACACCAACTTTCTGCAAAAGAGGGATTTGACAACGAGGATATTTTTGGGAATGCGACAAAAGTATTGCAAGCAGCCGAAGTTGCTTTAGGAGATGATCCAGATGTTCATTATTTAACGCTGTTAAAAGTGCTGCTAGCAAAGCGAAAAACAAGATCCCATGAATTAATAGAAATGTTCCATCGCCTAAGTTCAATAGAAGAAGTAATAAGACAGACTTATCAGTAGCGAAGATTTATAACTTTAAAGTTTATGTAGTAAAAGTAATAATTGGTGTTATATAATTAACTCCTTTAATGCTGATGCAGCTTCAGTACAAATATCTTTATCTATGTATTATTCTGATGTAGAATGAACGAAATAACTACCTATTCACTCGATCCATACCCATTGCAATCGCACCATTGCAACGGATGTTGGCCTTTTCTAAAATCAGCACATCTATATTAAGATTCGCTAGCTTTGCCTTGACAACTGCCATTTTTTCTGCGGTACTACTGCCAATGACTAGTACACCTGTTTTAACTTATAGGGGATTGATATTCATATCTAAATCTCTAAATTCGTTATAGAATTTTATGTAACATTAGTATTTTTTATTTCAAATTTATATGAATAAGTAGTACAAGCAAGATCGGGCAAAAGTTTTTCTACTGGGAAGCATATAAAATGTGTAAATTACAAGCTAACTGAAGATAATAGTAGAGCCATTAGCTTGACAAAAACGTATTAAATCGATATACCTAGAGATTGATTTTATTATAACTAAAGATGTAGTAAATTTCATTCTAGAGATTGATGCAGGCGTTAGTATTTTCAAAGTATAAGTAGAAACAGGGAATCTTGAGAGAAGATTGTCACATAAAAAACGTCAATGATTTTGCTAAAGAGTTAAAGTGATATTTGTTTATTATCCTTTAACTAATTTAATGCAGAAATTTTAAGACAATTTCTTCGTCAAGTTCGTTTTTAAAGAACTTTTAGATTGAAATGTATCTGGCTCTTTTTATTACTCTTTACCAAGTAAGGTGTGATCTGCCGCTATTTTAGTCAAAGTTCTGCGTTGTTAAAGCTGTTATCGAGGATTTCAAATGAAAATGATTGCTTCTGTTTTAAGTCCAGTACGCTTCCTAGTTGTGGCTTTTACTTGCGCCTTATTATTGTTATCTAGTGCTTTTCCTGCTTTTGCGATCGATAGCTACCAAAGTGACCCTACTGAAGCTACTACACAACTACTTGACATTCAAGCTAAAACTGATGAAGCCGCTAAAGAACCACCAGAAGGATTGAAAAAAACTCAAAAAGAGGCTAACGAAGGTCTTAATGAGGTTCAGGGAGCTGCTGATATTGACAAGCAGAAGCGTCCAGAAAATTCCCAGGCTGCAACATCTGTTGAAGAAAATATAAAGAATGCATTGGAGAAAGTTACAGGTAAGAAATAAATTAATAGTCCTGGTAATTTTCCGGTAGTAATGGGTGATTGTGTAAAAGCAGTCACCCATTACTAATTAGTACTGTTATGGAGACTACAATTTAATTATAAAAATATGTCCACCCTGAGCATCTATGGTTAAACTGGATTTGCATAGTTTTGATTAAAAATATCTTAATTAATAATTATATTTAGTATATTTTATTGTTATAGCTGAAAAAATCAATAAAGTTTGCTAATTACTAGAAAATTGGCTTAATACTACCTATTAAGGCATAGGCATAATTATCAATGGGTTAATTAATTCAAGCTGACAATGTTACCTTTGGTTGATGTGGATTATGTTGAAAATTTGAGAAGTTAGTAGATAAGTTTGCTTAGGGATGGAAAACAATGCGTTCGATAAACATTGGTTTGACTGAAGAACAGCGTCAAGGTGTAATTAATCTGTTAAATCAAGATTTGGCAGATGCTTATCTACTGTTGGTAAAAACCAAAAAGTACCACTGGGATGTCGTTGGGCCTCAGTTCCGCTCTTTGCACCAGCTTTGGGAAGAACACTACCAAACGCTGACTCTAAATATTGATGCTTTGGCAGAACGGGTTCGTACTTTGGGCGGTTATCCAGTTGGCTCATTGGAGGGATTTCTCAAGATTGCTACCCTCAAGGAACATGCTGGTAACGTTCCCACAGCAACGGGGATGGTATCTAATCTAGTCAACGATCACGAGCAAGTTATTCGTAATTTAAGGGATCATGTAGATAACTCTGGCGAGCAGTTCCACGATCAGGGAACTGCTGACTTTCTGACTGGACTGATGGAACAACATGAGGAAATGGCTTGGATGCTACGTTCATTCATTGAAGGCGAAGCAATAGGCCCAGATGGTAGACAGCCAGCAGAAGGGGTCAAGACTCCTGTAGGTGTGTAGCTCATAACGTCTGAATGGAGAATGGTTGTCTGTAAAACCAGTTAGAAGGAGAAATCAATCCTCCTTCTAACTGGTGTGAAGGAATTAATCCACTTGCATCTACCTATTCACTATATTCATTGCCAAAACAATATAGTACAAACCAAACAGGGGGTTTTAAGTGTCAGAAGTATATAAAGCAGAACGTACTATCTCTGCTGTATTTAAAGAACAAAAGCAAATTGATGATGTGATTCGACGTTTATTAGACAGAAGTGTGCCTAGAGATCATATTTCGGTCATGGGCAGAAACTTCCAGTCCGAAACTAGAATCGCTGGCTTTATTAGTAAAAAAGATGTGATTCTGGGAGGTTTGAGAACAGGGGCAGTTTTTGGTTCTTTGTTTGGTTCGTTTCTCAGCTTGCTCACGGGTGTAGGCGTACTGTTTATTCCTTTTGTCGGTCCAATCGTAGCAGCAGGGCCTATTGGTGCAGTGCTGTTGGGGGCTGCTAGTGGAGCGATCGCAGGTAGTGCTGGTGCCGGTCTAGTATCGGTTTTAACTACTTTGGGGATGCCAGAAGATAAAGCGGCTATCTACCAAACCCGCTTACAAGCTGGCGAGTTCTTACTAATGGCAGAAGTCCCGAGCGATCGCACTGGCGAATTTCAATTGTTGCTTGAAACTGCTGGTGGCGAAGAAATTCACACGATTGAAAAAACCTTTGCTCGCCCTTGTCCTGGACAGTGCAACAGCCCACAAGACTTGTCTCCTGAAGTTCGCGCTCATCTTTCTGATGAAGCTCAACGCACCTTCATTGAGCGCTATAATACTGTTTTCAATGAGAAAAATGACGAGTTTACAGCTGAACAAGCCGCCTGGGAGTCTGTTCATCAGCAGTATGATGAAGATGAAAACGGTGTTTGGTCAAAAGCTAAGGTTAAAGCTTAAAGATTTTCAAAAAATAAATTATCCAATTTTATAGGGTGGGTAATCCTTCTGGGTTTTCTTTAGTTAAGAGCGGGCGAGATGCCCACCGTACAAGCAGATGAATATAGATACTCGTGGGACACGGCATTGCCGTGTCCCTACCCGTGAGCATCACTATATCTGCGGTTTTAAATCTTTATCAGGGCAATTTATAGCTACTAACACGCAGATTTAACTGACCTTGACGCGGGTTCTGGCTGAATATAAATGCTCCTTCTTCACTTTCCCTGCTAGATAAAAAGTCGATCTGTTGCTCTCCTGTTTCTGTCACTTTGCCGTTAATTAGTAACTCACCCATAATTTGAACTGATTCGGCTGTGTCTCCTCCATTATTGACAACTTCAAAGGGAACATAAAACTGCCCATTAATTTCCCGAATTGTTTGTTTTTTGGTGACAGAAAGGACGGGAGGTTGATTCTTTTCGTTCAGCCAAGTGTAGCCTACCAGACTCACAATGATTGCTAAAATAAGTGAGGCAATGCTAAATGTGACCCACTCAGCTATTGAGCGTGATGGTTGTTCTGTTTTAGTCATATTGCTAACCTGCCGGCTGCACCGCCAATAGTAGCAGGTAAGCCCAGCATCAACGTGTGATCTAACCACATTGTCCAAGGGTCGCTAAAAGTTAACTTTTGAAAGAACCACAGCATAAAAGCGCTTGCTAGCAGTGATACTAGGTAGGACATAGTAGTTTCGCTCGATGGTCGTTGGAAAATTCCCTTTTGCTGTTTCCGCTTTTGCTGGTTAGAAAAACCTGCCTGAAATACAATGCCATAAGAAATCAGCAAAGATGTGGCGATCATTGCCAACTGCCAAGGTGGCGAAGCTGCGGCTGCAAGCATAGGTATTTCATCTGTTGGAGCAATGTTAAATGCAATTATGGTTGCACCAATCAGAGTTCCACCGACATCAGCAAAGGTGGCGTATAACTCATCCCCTTTGTTCTTGGTTGTACTGTTTACCTGATCGCTTCCTTGTGCTTCTACATTCCCATTTTTAGTATCTCCTAAAAGCTGGTTAGCTAATGCTACACCGAGAGCGAAGGGCACACTTTCAAAGATGATTTTACCTAAAGATTCCTTTAGGGAGGTTTCTAGCGTCAATTCTCGTAATAGTAGCAGCACAAAGGCAGAGCAAGCTAGTCCGATCGCGATCGCTTCTACGGTATCCATTGCAGCTTGAGTAGTTAGCCAGCTATATCTGCGTTTGCGAAAGCCTTCTGTCAGATTGAGCAAGTAAACCACAATAAACATGAATGCGATCGCCATCATCATTAGTTGTGGTTTGACCAATGATCCAATCCACCAAACCTCCATTGTATATAGTAAAGGTATACCAAATAAAAAGCCTCCGCAACCACCGCGAATGATGTCATTAATCTCATTCCTCCATACATTTTTTTGACTTTTTGTTGCCACTCCTTTAGTTTCCTTTTGTTGAAAATTTCCTTTTACTTATACTAATTCTCTATGAAGGTGCATATAGCAGTTCTAAATCCTTTTAATATTTTTTCAGTTGGTGTTCCGTTGCACTCCGTATCTATCTTAAGATATATAATCTATTAAATTATTGTATCGGTTGATAGAAGTTCAAAATAATATAGTACTGTTAATTTATGTAATAGGTTAATCAACTACAAGCTGGAAATAAAAACCATGAGTGCCGAAAAAAGAGTAGAAGCTACTGCAAAAAATATTGAAGGGAAAATTCAAGAGATTGTGGGTGAAATAACTGGTAATCCACAAGATAAAGCTGAAGGACAAACAAAGCAAGCCGAAGCCCAAGTTGCTCACACTGTAGAAAACATTAAAGACGAACTTAAGAAGACTTTAGACTAATTTAGTTTTTGCAGTGTAAATAGAAATAGTAAACTAGCAATAAATTTATTACTCCACTAATTTTTATTAAGTGGAGTTTTTTGGTTGTTGGTGTAATAATAGTTGAAACAATCCCACCACCCTGACGACCAGGATAAATAACTTTCGATAGAACTCCAGCAATTAAACCTAGAATTATCCAAGTAATTATTTTAGCAATAATAATGTCCAGCTTAATTTCTTTTATCAAAAAAGTTAATAACTAGCTTATAACTTACAATAATGTTTCCCTTCTACCCGAAAATAAGTATTTAACTTTAATAAAAATTGATGCCAGTTATGCTAATTAGATTGCACTTTGTTACCAATAACTACAACCTTAATAATTGTCTGACTTTTCACGTTATCTGAAAAACCTCACTTCTATTTCTCTCTCCTAAAAGGCTACGGTGTATACACAGAAACTATTGAGAATAAAATCCTTTTGTTGACATGATGCGTTTGCCCTAAGGGATTAGAGGGTTAGGTTTTCGTGGACTTTTGCAATGTGAAAAGTCAGTAATGATTGTAAGTCTTATCTACACGGGTACATACGCGCTAGCGGCTTCCTTTGAAATACCTTTAAGATGGGAAAATATCAAGAATTATTCCTCCGAATCAATCGTCGTGACTGTTATTCTTGCAAAGTGGACGATTGAAGAATATCACCGCATGATTGATGCTGGCATTTTGAGCGATCGCAAAGTAGAACTACTTAAGAGAGAAATTGTCGAAATGTCGAAAATGCAAGAAAAAGTTTTAATTGTATTGCACCCTAACTCTTCCCTTTATAAGGATAGGGGACTAGATAGCATTTGACTGAGTTATTGCATCAATATTTGACGGCTTAAAATACTTTTGCTCAGATAGATTCACAGGGGCTGCGTTGTTGCCTTGGGTTGGTAAATACTGCTTTTGTTGTGATTTGGCAAACTTTTTTTCTGGTGCAATGATCATAACTTGTACCAATTCTGTATGAAGATGCGCTTATAGTGCAACAAAAAAGAACGAACCACCAAGAGCGCCAAGTAGACCAAGAAATAATCAATTAAGAGATTTGGCGCAGCTTCACAAAGAAATGGTATTGACTCCAATTGTAGGGGTTAAATGAAAGGCAATGTTTACGACGGGCTACGCCTACACAAATTCTTGGGCGAGGGCGATCGCCTTTATTATTTCAATATGTAGTATATTTTTATATTTATTAATATTATTTAAGTATTTTTACACAGATTTAAGCATGAGAAATTGGTGTAAATTTATGTGCGATGTCTTTTGACTCGCCGATGCAGCCTCTACACTTTGTATCAATTCAATTCTTGCGATCGCTATACGGCCCTTCTCCTAAAGAAGACGCACTCGCGTTCGGGCATCCTACGGCAGGCGTTGGCAAAGCCATCGCTTTTGTATTTAATAAAAGCAAGTTTGCTAAGTTCCTATATTAAACTTCTTGCATGAATCAATGAGCTTTCACCTAAATCCCTCTCCCAAGTTTAAGAGAAGGGGTTGGGAGATGTAGCAAGATCCCGCAGGGTGGGCGAATTTTACATTTGGACAGTCGTTGATTGAATTCGGGCAGTCGTTTATTGAATTCGGGGTGTCGTTTATTGAATTCGGGGTGTCGTTTATTGAATTCGGGGTGTCGTTTATTGAATTCGGGTAGTCGTTGATTGAATTCGGGCAGTCGTTGATTGAATTCGGGTAGTCATTGATTGAATTCGGACAGTCGTTTATTGAATTCGGACAGTCGTCATAAAACTCCTATTTTATTTCTGAAATAACTCTTTACAACTGGAAAAGGCTGATTCTCAACTCCTTGCTCCCTACTCCCTTAGACAGTACAAACTATAACAATAAACGAATTGAGCTAATGAAGTAGCTTGAACTAGTGAATATATTTACGTAAGATTACTGATTGACGACGCGTATTTACGGTGATGATAATGTGATGGTGTTGATAATACATAATTTACAAAGTTTGTAACTCAAATACACAATTCATCTATAAATTCAGAAATTGGCTACTGAAAACTTCTTATTTCTGACAATATGCGTTTGCCTTTTTATCTAGTGGAATTAGAGTTAGCAAACGAGTATGTTACTAAATTTTATGACAAGTATACAGTACGGAACTTTCTTAAAGAAGTTGATGGCAGCCTAAGAATAAGTCCGTCAGTGTTAACTCCCAAGGAGAACCGATGAGCCTAAGTAAGACACTTGTAAATGTCGATTCCGAGACTGTCTCTAAAACGTTTTATGATGCTGTAATTGTGGGAACAGGGGTAGCTGGAGCCATTGTTGCCAAAGAATTAAGTCAACAGGGCAAGAGGGTTTTAATCCTTGAAGCTACGATACAAAAGGATTTCACTCTTGAGGGCTTTCAAAGTTACGTCGAAACCTTCTATAGTGCGGTCGAGAAAAATCCCAACTCTCCCTATCCCGCTAATGCCAATGTTCAAAGCCCCACTGATTACAAAGACTATTTTATAGAGCAAGGTCCCATGCCCCTTTCGGGTTCCTATACACGGGTTCTGGGTGGGACAACGATGCACTGGGAAGCAAAAACCCCACGAATGTTACCGGAAGATTTCAAGTTATACAGTAACTATGGACAAGGTCTTGACTGGCCAATTGAGTATAAGGAACTTGAACCGTACTACCGCAAAGCCGAGTACGAAATGGGGGTTTGTGGGGACGTAGATGAGCAAAAAAGACTGGGTCTGGAATTTCCAGATGACTATGTTTTCCCAATGGAAAAGCTTCCACCATCTTACTTGGATCAGAAAGTTATTGAGAAAGTTAATGGGACTACAGTTGAACTCTATGGACAGACCCATACATTAAACTTCTCTACTTTTCCTCAAGCTCGCAATGGAGTACCCAATCCTAAATACGATCATGGCAACCGCTTTGTTGCTGACGGAGTTACCAGTGTCCATCCTGTTCAGTATGGGGAACGTTGTCAAGGAAACGCTAACTGTGTTCCCATCTGTCCGGTTCAAGCCAAATATGATGCTCGCAGAACTTTAGCTAAAGCCTTTGAAACTGGTCGGGTTCATGTACTCTACCAAGCAGTGGCTTATCGGGTTGAATACGATCGCGAAAATGGTCGCGTCACTGCCATTCACTATAAGCGTTATGAAAACCCCAATTCTAGTGAGTACACTACAGGAACCGCTAAAGGAACATTATTTGTATTAGCGACTAATGCCGTCGAAAACGCTCGGCTATTGCTCGGTTCTGATTTGCCTAACACCAGTGGAATGATAGGGCGGCATTTAATGGATCACCCTTTCACCTTAGCTTGGGCTTTGATGCCTGAAGTGACTGGTACTATGCGAGGACCTCTTGTTACATCAGGAATCGGAACATTTCGTAAAGGCGATTTTCGTCAAAAACAATCCGCCTTCGCGGTAGATATTCATAATGATGGTTGGGGATGGGCAACCGGATCGCCCAAGGGTGAAGTGGAAGATGCAGTCGATAACAAACACAAATATGGCCAAGAACTGCGCCAGACATTAATTAGTCGTATTTCAAGACAACTACTACTGGCTTTCATGTGTGAATTACTCCCTGAGTACAGTAACCGAGTAACCATCGACCCAAGGTACAAGGATAAACTGGGTAATTATCGTCCCGTCATTAGCTTTAACCTGCCAGACTACAGTCGCAGAACCCTTGCCTACACCAGAAAAGTCTCTCGTGTAATCTTCGAGCGTTTAGGAGCGCAAGATTATACCAATTACGATCCTAAAGACCCCGCCTATTTTGAGTTTGAGGGTGAAGGTTACGTATACAAAGGCGGAAACCACTTTTCGGGAACTCATATCATGGGAGCGACCCCATCCAAGTCAGTTGTTGATAGTGATTTGCGTTGTTGGGATCATAAAAATCTTTTTCTAGTTGGCGCAGGAAGTATGCCAACCATAGGTAGTTCAAATACAACATTGACCATTGCCGCACTGAGTTTTAGACTTGCCGAGCAGATGCTTAAAGAATTAAATTCTCAAAATTTACAAGCCAGTCATTTGCAAGCCAGTCATTTGCAAGTAAGTAATTTGCAAGCTAAGTAAGGCGTGTCATTAATTAAAATTACACTCCATCAGGCAAAGGCTTTGGGCGCTTTTAATCCAAAACTTCATGATGGCTGAAATTCAGCGATAAATAGGGTTCTACGGCTATTTGATCATAAGCCCTAGTACCCCTTACACAGTCGAAAAAACATTGTGAGTAGATGTAATTATGACTACAGTCTCCGATAGCTTGAAGTTGATTACAACGGTTGACCAATTGAAGTACTATCTCATACAGGCAATGAAGATAGAACATGCAACCATTCCCCCTTACATGACAGCACTTTACTCAATTAAACCCGGAACGAATTTAGAAGCTTTCCATATTATCCGGGCGGTTGCTGTAGAAGAAATGCTACATCTAACTCTTGTGGCTAATGTTTATAATGCGGTGGGAGGATCGTTTGAATCACCAGTCCTGACGGCATCTAATTTTATTCCTAAATATCCTAGCTATCTACCTACAGGATCTACTGATTTTAAAGTAGGTTTAAGCAAGTTTTCCAAAGAGACTATAGAGACCTTTCGTCAGATTGAACGGTCTCAAGACGTTCCAGAAAGTATGCCATCAGTTGCATCTCGAAGCTTAGAAGAACGTTTTTTGGAAATTATAGGCTTCGATCCGACCAAGACTTTCTACAGCATTGGCTTGTTTTATGCAGAGATCATTCGTGGTCTGAATGCGCTCTATAAAGAGAAGGGCCCCGATCTATTTTGTGGCGATCCTAAACGACAAATTACCCCAGAATACTACTATAACGGTGGTGGAGACATCATCCCAGTGACCGATCTGCGTTCAGCCATACGAGCCTTAAAAGTGATTCAAGATCAGGGTGAGGGGTCAAGAAGCGGAACGATCTATGATGCAGAACGACAACTAGCCCATGACTATCGTTTTCAGCAAATACTATTAGGGAAATATTATCTGATTGACAAGGATGATCCGACAAAATCCGATCAGCCCAATCAGCCTACAGGTGAATCTTTTACCGTAGATTGGAACGCAGTTTATCCGATTAAGGATAATGCCAAACTGAGTGATTATCCCGAAGGATCAGAAGTGCATACAGCAGCCTTAGAGTTTCAGTCCGCCTATAGTGAGTTCTTAACCAAGATTGAATACGCTTTTAATGGACATCCTGAGCATTTGATTCCCGCAGTTGGGGGAATGTTCCGCCTCAAAGAACAGGCTAATAGTTTAATGCGTAACCCTATTCCAGACAGTCCAGGGGTTAATGCGGCTCCTATTTATCGGTTAGACCAGCTTTAGCTAACTTTGACTTGCGAATCTAAACTTTTGTGGAGGTAAATAACTGATGGATATTAATGCACCTGAGTTTATGGAGTATTTTCTCAATCTTTCAGTGGTTCTTACAGGTTTTTCTAAGTTTCACTTGCAGGGAACAGGCCTTGCTACTCTTTATTTTGAAACCATTCAAGACATCATTGGTGAAGATATCTTTGGAGAACTGTTAACAACTTTTCATCAGTTGGAGATTGAAAAAACAGAAAAAAACCACGAATCAATCATACAAATTCTGGCGTCTGAAAAATTTGGCCCGATCGCTCGCAATATCATTAAGGTTTGGTATATGGCCACCTGGTATACACTGCCCCAATCCTGGCGGGATGTTTTTGGAACCAAAGAAAAGGATGGAACCTTTATTATCAGTCCACATGCCTATCCAGAAGGACTTTTATGGACTGCGATCGGTGTTAACCCACCTGGTGCGAAAGGCCAGGGATATGGAACTTGGAGCGAACCCCCTTTAGTTAGCCTTACTAAAAGCTAACAGCCTTTCTGGGTAGGGATTAATGATGTTTAGCTTCACCTCACTCAAGCTTTAACAAAAGACCCATCTTTGATCCTGACAAAATTGCAAAAAATCCTAGTTTTAAGACAAAACATGAGTATTACATCTTGGTTTCATAGACTCTCTACTATTGCTCTCTCGATTTTCCTTAGCTTAACAATCTTCACTTTGCCCGCTAAGGCTTTCGTTGCGACAGATTACCAGAAGTTGCTTTTGACAAACGCCTGTGTTAGTTGCGATCTATCGGAAGCGGATCTATCGAACAAAGATTTATATGGCAGCGCACTCGGTGGGTCTAATCTATCCAAAGCAAATCTCTCTGGTGCCCTACTCAATGATGCAAAGCTTCAAGGAGTTAATCTAACAGGAGCCAATCTATCGAAAGCTATTTTGATGGGGATCACCTTGTCTGATGCTAACCTAACGGGGGCTAATCTTTCTGAGGCAGATTTATATAATGCCTTTCTGAGTAAGACAAAGTTGTTAAACGCGGATTTGACCGGTGCAGATTTAACAGAAGCCATTATCTCTGATGCAGATTTGTCTAATGCTCTGGGGAAAAATGCCAAGCTAAAGGGAGCAATTTTCTCTCGAGCTATTCTATCGGGAGCAGATTTGTCGAATACCTTCATGAGAAATACAAGGTTATCAGAAGCCAAGCTTAATGGAACTAAGCTATCTGGGGCAGACTTATCTAATTCTGTAATGCCTGACGGTACTACCTATAATGGAGATGTCATTAAGTTTGGTGCTTTGCAGTAAAACCTAAGTCTTGCTTCAGTGTGACTTGAAAAGCTGAAAATTCAAAAAAAATGTAGGGTGGGTTAGTACAATTTCATAACCCACCATGCGCGAACATTTTTCTGCAAATTCTCAGACAATAAACTGTTGTTAATTCTTAGCCTTGCCAGACAGGAATTCTCCCAGTTTCCAACTTATTCATCTTCTTGAGTCAATGCGATCGTTACTGTCTACATGGTCAATTCAGTATATTTTTGCAAACTTGAGGTCAAATCTATATCTGAATTCCAATTAAAGATATATTTTTACTGTGCAATAAACTTATTTGAAAATATCAATATTTAGCTATTTTAAATTTTTTATTCAATAGTTATAAATTGAAAAATAGTAAATTACATTTAATAAATGTAAAAAAATATTAAGCTATTATCTGATTAAAAATTTTTCCACTAAAGTGGTTATTAATACTAGAGTAATTTAGTAATTTCAGCAGTAAAAGTTACATTTACACAATAAAATAATTTCTCAGATTAAGAGATAGTAAATAGTTTCTTTCACTTTCACGCTCAATCATCAATTTTAATTTATTTTCGGTTTCATTAAAAATACAGTATTAAGTTGCATAAATGAAACAAGATCGCATACATTTGAGATAACTAAACTATGTTGAAACAACAAGGTAAACTTAAGATGAATAACTCTAAACTTTGTAATCAATTCAAGTCTATTGGTCGATTATTGTTTGTGTTATTGGCATTGGTATTTTTCGGAATTACTTACTTTAATTCTCCGGTCAGTGCCGCTACAAATAGCGACAAAAACTCATATTTAGTCGCTCTGATTCCACCTTCAAAGGTAACACCTATATTCGATCCAGCAAAAGTTTCTTTGGGCATTACGCCCACGGGTTGGAGCAATGGTGACGATCCTAGTATTGATCTCTATCCTCGTATCCCTTATCAGCAGATTCTGAGTGAAATAGCACTATCTGGCTTCAAAGGCTCGCAAACCTCAGGTAAGTATCCAGAAGATATCGGAGTTTTGAAAGGAGAGTTAAAACTTCGTAACTTGACTATTTCTGAACCTTGGGTGGGGACTGAATTCACTGTAGGAAAGACGGATGAAACCTGGGCTGAATTTAAGAAACAAGTGCAATTTATGAAACAAATTGGTGGCAGCAGAAGTATTGTGGTAGCCGAACTGGGTAACGCAGTACATCAACAGCCAGTTGCACCTTTGCCTAATAGACCAAAGTTTACTGACGAGCAATGGAATGCTCTGACTAAAGGATTGAATCAACTTGGTAAAAAAGCAAAGGAGGAAGGTATGCAGATATCCTACCATCCCCATATTGGTACAGGAGTAGAAAACTTGGCTGATATAGATCGCCTGATGGCAAATACTAATTCTGAATATGTTAATTTGCTACTTGATACTGGTCATTTATACTATGCAGGAGTTGATCCTTTAGAAGTGACAAAGAAATATGCCGATCGCATCAAGCACGTTCACCTAAAAAACATTCGTCAGCCTGTTTTAGATGAGTCCATCAAAAATGGTTGGAGCTTTTTAGGTTCGATCAAAAAAGGTGTGTTTACTGTTCCAGGAGATACCAAAGAAGGCGCAATTAATTTTGAACCGATTTTAAATAAGCTTGCTAATGCCAACTATGAAGGATGGCTCATAGTGGAAGCAGAACAAGATCCTAACAAAACAAATCCTTTGCAAAACGCAATATTAGCTCGTACTTATCTACGTAATGTGACGGGCTTATAAACTATTTTAGTAAGTATCAGTAGGTCAATTTAAAATTCATATCTTCTCTGCTTGAATTTTGAATTGCTTTACCTGATTCCTGATGAATTTTTTAGTAATTTAATCAGTAAATTCATTTTGCACTGTCATATTAGCATAAAAATAGAGACATAATGAAATTGCTGAAATTGATCAGATAAAAACAATGAAACTAAATATCATTTCAACGGAGAATAGCAATGAATTTTAGCGATAAAGAAAATATCAGAAGTGTCTTTGAAGAAGTATATGCCGCTAATGTTAAATCTGAAGATTTGTGTGGTTACGGCGAGATGTATAAAGAAGATGCTCTTTGGATGGCGCCGAATGTCCCTGATCGCGTTGGGATTCCTGACATTATTGAAGGGTTTGCCCAGCAGATTGCTAACAACAGTATCGAGCCAATTTTTACTGCTGAAGAAATCGAAGTCATTGGCGATTTTGGTTATGTTGTAGGAACTTCTATTGCCACAATTACCCCAAAAGATGGTAGTCCATCAACACAAGTTAAATTTCGGGCATTATGGTTAATGAAAAAAAGCTATAATCAGTGGAAAATTTATCGCCAGATTTGGAATAAAAAACCCTGATGTAATTGTAGTTTTAAACCTTTTATAAACGATGTTCGATCTCAAAGCTGTCATAGAGAATCCTGAAGGTTTGATTCAGTGGCTTACAAGCAACGGATACTAACTTGACAGCAGTTAATAGCTAGAAAAATTTGTTTAACCTATCAATTCAAAGTTCATAGTTTTTGGATTTAATCAACCATCAACATAAATTTTAACATGAGCAACTCATCATCTTTGCCTGATATTTATCTGAGCTTCTTCCTGTTTACCGCCAATTTGAATCCTGGTGATTCAGAATATCGGCAAACAATTCTAACGCATATAAGAGAGCTTCAAAAGTTTGGTTACACAGGCTTTGAATTTCCTATTGCGCCTAATGAAGATAAAAATTACGAAAAACACATTGAAGATTATGCTAGTTTGCGATACTGTCTGGACTCAGAAGGGTTAGAGGATGTAAAAATTACTACTAATATTGGGGCTACCCGTACCCTCGATCTAAGTTCTCCCTACTATGAACAAAGACAAGCAGCACTAGAGTACCTCCAGTCAAGGATTGACATAACAGCTGCATTGAGAGGTGAAATTATGATGGGGCCGATTGTCATCCCTTATGGTGTATTCCCAACTACTGACTTTAATGCTCCAATTTGGAGCGATCAACTTCAGGAGCATTTAGCAATTCGCTATCGCAATGCTCAGACAATATTTGATGAGTTAGGTCAATATGCAAAGCAACGAAATGTTAAATTAGCAATTGAACCAATTACTCATTGGGAAACCCCTGGCCCTAACAAATTATCGCAATTAATTGAGTTTTTGAATGGAGTTAAAAGTAAACAAGTAGGAGTAGTGATTGATAGTGCTCACGAAACTATGGATGGCGATGGCCCTGAGATATTTAAAGCACAAGTGTTGTCTCTTGCCAAAGAGCAAAGACTTCATTATGTACAAGTCTCTCCTCCCGATCGCGGGGCGCTTCATACAAGTTGGATTCCTTGGCAATCATTTTTAGAACCAATTTTACAGGTCTATGATGGCCCGATCGCGGTGGAGATTTTCAATGCTATTCCTGCTTTTATTAACTCACTTCGTTTGACTCGACGTAAGTTTTGGATTCCTGGAGAAGATTCTGAAAATAAATATCCAAGTGCCTACGATATTGCTGAAAAAGCTATCAAAGCTACTCGAACAGAAGTAGATAAAATCAGGCATTTATGTTAATTAATTATCTAAGATTACTTAGATTTTTCTGTCCAGATTCTCGAAGATATTTATCTTGATTGAGCAATCGTAAAATATTTAGACACTGAAATCGCTGGAAAATTCGATTGTTTATCTTTTCTTTGTCATCAGAAAAAATATCAGAGGTTAAATAAAATATTTGTCATTCAAATATCATTTAACCTTTTATTATATCTTGTGCAATTCATCTCGCATAGGTACTGAAAATTTCTCGATTATTATGCTAGTTAATAAAAATAGGATGGTTTCAGTTTTTCTGGCTTTTATTCTGGCTGTAGCTATTACTATCTATGGTTGGGAACAAGCGATCGCCCAGCCAATAGTCGGTTCAAAAGAAGAAATGGGTGCATGGGAAACCATCCCTATGCCTCCTAAAGATAATCTGATGCAATCTGTCCATACTTTACTGCTTCCCAATGGCAAGGTGTTAAGCGTCAACGGTAGTAGTTTTCGCAACACTGTAGTTATTAACAATGAAAAACACAATCCCACCTTTATAGAAGGAGTCAATGTCACAGATTATGATGTGATCAACAATACTGCCCTTTTAGATCCTGAAACTGGAAAATTTGAGCGCATTGCTTCGCCACCAGTCCAGCAATATGGAGAAATCAACGATTTATTTTGCTCAGGTCATTTGCAACTAGCCGATGGTAATGTTCTTTTTGTCGGTGGTACTGGACGATACTACCCTGGAGGAGCTTTTACAGGCTCTAGACAAGTCAACCTTTATGATTGGAAAACAGGTAAATGGTCTGCTGCGGGACAACTTAAAGAAGGACGTTGGTATCCCAGTTTAATTTCACTAGCAGATGGGAAAATAGTTATTTTTTCCGGTCTAAAATACGAGTCTCCCAACCAAGTTAATCCGAGTTTAGAAATCTACGATCCTAAAACCAAAAAACTCCACTATATTGATCTGACAACTGTAAAGAACAGTCCTTTCAACACCAAACTCACAGATGTTAATGCTTACGATACTATAGACCTGTATCCTCGGGTCTTACCAACTGCTGATGGCAAACTTTTGATAACTGGAGATGATGCAGGAATTGGTGGAGTCTTGGTTACACAATCCAGCAAAAAAAGCTATTTAATGTCTGTCCAAGAGGGCACAGATGGTCAATTATCCGTCAGTTTTGAAGTAGTAGCCGACCGGGGAGAGCCGTCTAAAGCTTATGGAACTGCCGTGCAAGTTCCTAATTCTGAAGATGTTTTATTACTCGGAGGTATCATCGGCACCAACGACATCAACTATGGCCGAGGAGGTAATACAGCAGGTTTTGCAAACTGGTCAAGGGTTTCGACTAGCCTACAGCATTGGACATCCCCCAGTAAAAGTGGAGAAAAGAATGGCAAGTGGGAAATTGTCAATAACTTTCTTGATAAGCCAAGAGCTAACCTCCAAGCAGTGATTCTACCCAATCAGGAAGTATTGGTAGTTAATGGCGGTGAATATCCAGAATACAAGCCAGTCTATGAACCTTTGCTAATGACTCCCGATTCTAGGGCTATAGGGGGTTACATTACCAAATCTATGAATCCTGCTAAATTACCCAGGCTTTATCATAATGGGGCAATTTTGTTACCGGATGCTCGTGTTTTGATTATTGGAGGAAATGCAAATCGAACAGCACGGGAAAAAGATGGCACACTTCACGTTAATATCCAGCGAGAACCGCAGATATATTATTATACGTTTCCCAAACTAATAGATAAATCAGGTAACTCTAAAGAATTCAATCTTGAAGAATATTACCAATCTCCTCAAAGTTATTTTATTGAGGGAGACAAAGAACCTTTCGTTCCTTCTGAAATTTGGCAAGCAGAAATCTTCAGTCCGCCTTATTTGTTTAAGCCAGGTACTCGTCCTGAAATCGTCAAAGCTCCAGAAACACTTAACTATGGAAAATCTAATAGCATCTCAGTCAAGGATGCCACAGAAAAAGGTTCTGTGGTTCTAATTAAGTTAGGTGCAGTTACTCATTCTTTGGATTATGGGCAAAGATTAGCAGATTTGGAAGTTGAAAATGTTGCTATAGGGGACGAATCTGCTATCAAATTTAAAGCGCCGAAAAATGCCAATCTTTACCCACCGGGTTACTACATGATATTCTACCTCAATGAATTAGGAAAACCTTCCCATGCCAAAATGGTAAAACTTGAAGTTTAAGTAGGTTTGATTAAAATAATTTTGACTACAGAATTATTTATTGTTAACAATTCAATCCTAAATTTACAAAAAAAGTTAAGCAATGGCACTAACAGAAGAAGATTTAAAAACCGTTCTAGAAGAGGGTCTCGATCCAGAAAATCCTGGTAAATACGAGACTTTACTGCAAGATTTACAAGGTAACATTCTCAATGGGCATGGACGAGACCATATCGTACATTTATTTTTACAATTTAAATCTGGTCAAGTAAATGCAGTCAAACGATGGATTCAAAACTTTGCCCATAAATATGTCAAATCTGCCGAGCAGCAGTCAAATGAGGCACGTGAGTACCGAACTAAAAAGATATCAGGTGGTATATTTGCTAGTTTATATTTGTCTTGTCAAGGTTATGAATATCTGCAAATAGAACCGTGGAAAATACCTGGAGATCAGCCATTTCGATTAGGTATGCAGAATCTTGATATCAAGAACTTGTTAAACGATCCAGTACCGACAGATTGGGAACCAGGATTTCAACAGAAAGCAGATGCCTTGTTACTTATAGCAGATGATAATTTGACAGACTTATCCAAAGTAATTAACGATATCTGTTCAGAATTGTTTCAGATATCCAAAATACTTCATAGAGAAGATGGTTTTATTCTCAGAAATGCTCAAAAACAAATTATAGAACACTTTGGTTATGTCGATGGTGTCAGTCAACCTCTATTTCTGAAACGAAATATTGCCAGCGCCAAAGCTAATAACTCTGACTTCAGCAAATGGGACCCTCGCGCTCCGCTAAATACAATCTTGGTTAAAGATCCTAACGGTAAGACTGAAGATAGTTATGGCAGTTACTTAGTTTGTCGCAAACTTGAACAAAATGTCAAAATATTCCGTGAAGAGGTGCGGAATTTAGCTAAAAAATTAGGTATTAATGAAACTTTAGCCGGAGCTTTGGTTGTGGGACGGTTTGAAGATGGAACTCCAGTAACCCTCTCAGATTTACCGAGTCAAAGTGCGACATCAACCAATTACAATTACTTTAATAACTTTAATTACGATTTGGATACGGAGGCAACAAGGTGTCCGTTCCACACTCACATCCGCAAAGTTAATCCTAGAGGCGATACAGGTAAGGTAGAGTCTTCCCCTGGTTTTGACGAGGCTTTAAAGGTGGAGAGAAGGCATCGGATTGCTCGTCGTTCTGTCAGTTTTGGAGAGCATGATTGCAGTCAAGAGCCGACAACAGGCTCAGGATTGCTGTTTCTTTGCTTTCAAGCAGATATTGAAAATCAGTTTAATTTTATACAATGTAGATGGGCAAATCCTAAGCATTTTGTTCAAGTCAATGCTGGGCCAGATCCGCTAATTGGTCAACCAGAGGGAATTCAGAAATGGCCGAAAAAATGGGGGAAATCAGAAACAGAAGAATATGCATTTAAACTGCCGGTAAAAATGAAGGGGGGGGAATATTTTTTTGCACCTAGTGTGAGTTTTCTAAAAAATTTGGCAATAACTGAATCGTAGCTTATATAGCAATCTGATTTTATTTCTGAACTTCTTTGCATGGCAGCGAGTAGAAAGTAGGGAATCAGGCTTTTTGAGTTATACCAAGTTTTTTAAAAAATCAAATAGGAGTACTATAAAAGTTATTGATGTGGAAACTAGAATTTAAAATATTGGTGACATAATAAGGCATATTTATGAGCATCAACTTTGGACGTGAAATTTGTGGAAATCTTGATGCAGCAGAGTCGCGTGAGTGGTTAGTAACCAATGGTAGCGGCAGCTATGCTTCAGGTACAGTAGCAGGTTTATCAACACGGGGTTATCACGGTTTACTTGTGGCTGCACTGCAACCACCGTTGCAGCGAACCTTACTACTAGCAAAGCTAGATGATACAGCAGAGTATGAAGATAACTCTTATCCCCTATTTGCCAATCGTTGGTCAAATGGCACAGTTGATCCTCAAGGTTATTGCCATATTGAAAGCTTTTATTTAGAAGGAACAGTACCTGTATGGAGCTTTGCTTGTGGAGGTGCGTTATTAGAAAAACGCATCTGGATGCAACCTGGATCTGATACTACATATATTCATTACTACTTGCGACGAGCAAAGCGATCGCTTAAATTATCAATCGAAGCATTTGTTAATTACCGCGATCATCACAGCAGAACCCATGCTCAAGAATCACCTGCTAAAAATTGGCGAATGAATGTGACACTGATTGAGCATGGAGTCGGTGTGAGAGTGTTTCCAGAAGCGCAACCTTTGTACTTGTTAACAGATAGCGGTAATGCCTCACTTAAGAACGAGTGGTACTATGGATTTGAACTCGCAGCCGAAAAGGAACGCGGACTCAACGATATAGACGATCATCTTCACCCAGCAACTTTTCAAGCCACACTGGAGCCTGGAAGCTCATTTACTTTTGTGGCTAGTACGCAGCAAAATCCTAATTTAAACGGTGCAGTAGCCTTTGACTTACGTCATCAGTACGAACAAAAGCTGATAGCAGACTGGCAATCTAAACGATCGCCACAAGCGCCTCAAGTTCCTGATTGGGTGCAGCAACTTGTACTCGCTGCTGATCAGTTTATTGTTGACCGACAAGATGGAAAAACCATTATCGCCGGTTACCCCTGGTTTACTGATTGGGGTCGGGATACCATGATTAGTCTACCAGGTCTGACCCTTGCCACTAATCGTCCCCAAATTGCAGAGTCCATTCTTCGCACCTTTGGCCAATATATCAATAAGGGAATGTTGCCCAATCGTTTTCCTGACGATAATCAGCCACCCACAGAAGAGTACTACAATACAGTTGATGCAACACTGTGGTATTTTGAAGCCATCCGCCTTTACCTTGCTACGACTGGTGATGACAAGCTATTAGCAGATTTATTTCCCAAACTGGCGGAGATTGTCGAATTTCACCGTCAAGGAACGCGTTACAATATTCGCCTCGATCTCAGTGATGGGTTGCTTTATGCAGGGCAAAAAGGAGTGCAGCTGACTTGGATGGATGCCAAAGTTAATGATTGGGTGGTTACTCCTCGCATTGGCAAGCCTATAGAAGTAAATGCCCTTTGGTATAACACTTTGCGAACAATGTCCCAGTTCGCCCAAAAGTTAGGAAAACCTGAGAAAGACTATGATGCGATGGCTGATGCCACGCAAAAAGGTTTTAATCGTTTCTGGAATGATGCCAAGGGATACTGTTTTGATGTTTTAGACGGCCCAAATGGTAACGATGCCTCTTTGCGACCAAATCAAATCTTCGCCGTATCCTTGCCAGAAAGTCCGCTCACTCCTGAACAACAACGGCAAGTGGTAGAAGCGTGCGAGCGATCGCTTCTAACTTCTCACGGCTTACGCAGTCTTGCACCTGACGATCCGCAGTATATCGGTCACTACGGTGGAGATCAATTTCATCGTGACGGCGCTTATCACCAAGGAACAGTTTGGGAATGGTTAATTGGTTCATTTGTCTTAGCTCACTTGCGTGTGTTTAACAACCCATCCATTGCTCGGCAATTTCTAGAACCGATGCAACATCACCTCTATACTGCTGGAGTTGGAACTATCAGTGAAATATCTAATGGCGATCCACCAATGGAACCTAAAGGTTGTATTGCTCAAGCTTGGTCAGTTGGAGAAGTACTCCGTGCTTGGCTAGCTACAGAGTAATAGGTAGGGAGGCAGGGGGGGCAGGGGAGGCAGGGGGAGAAATTTTATCAAGTTGTTATCATCCCTTGATTCAGAAAAGACACAAATAATATTTAGGTTCGTTTGAAAGTTAATAGCTTATGACTGCTATTAACTATTGCAAATTAATCATCGCAAACATCATAAAAGGAAACGAAAAATGAACAAGATTCTAGAGACAGAAGAAGGAAAAAGATTACTAGAAGACCGCGATCGCAGCCAAAACAAATATTGGAAGCGATGGGGTTCTTATTTGAGCGATCGTCAGTGGGGAACAGTACGAGAAGATTACAGTGCTAATGGCACTGCCTGGGATTACTTTTCTCACGATCAAGCTCGTTCTCGCACCTATCGTTGGGGCGAAGATGGAATTGCTGGGATTAGCGATAATTACCAACGAATTTGTTTTGCGATCGCTCTTTGGAATGAAAAAGACCCGATTCTGAAAGAAAGGCTATTTGGTTTAACCAACAGTGAGGGCAATCACGGGGAAGATGTCAAAGAATATTATTTTTATCTTGACAATACTCCCACACATTCCTACATGAAATATCTTTACAAATATCCGCACCAAGCTTTTCCTTACAGCCAGTTAATTGAGGAAAACAGACACAGAAAATCAACTAATCCCGCAGCATTAGAATATGAACTAATAGATACAGGGATTTTTGATGATAATCGTTACTTTGATGTTCTTGTAGAGTACGCTAAAAATTCTCCAGAAGATATTCACATCCAAATTAGTGTTACTAACCGAGGCTCAGAAACTGCTAAACTGCATCTTTTACCAACTATTTGGCTTCGTAATACTTGGTCTTGGGGGTATGAAAATCAAACAAAAGAATTTAAATACCTGCAAGCTATTAAAGCTGACTCGAATCTAAGCATCATAGAAGCTGTTTATCAAGATAATGATGAAGTTAAAAATTTACGCAAAGGATGGCTTTATAGCGAAGCTGCTAAAGAACTTCTGTTTACAGAAAACGAAACAAACAAGAAACGATTTGGATGGGGTGACAATTCCGGTCCTGTCAAAGATGGCATAAATGATTACATTGTTTCTTTCGGAAATAAAAAAACAGTAAATTCTACTCAAAAAGGCACAAAAGCCGCAGTTCATTACGACTTAACAATTAATCCAGGAGAAACTAAAGTAGTTAGACTGCGGTTAAGCGATCAAAATTTAGATTCTCCTTTTGATAATGATTTTGAAACTGTACTTCAAACTCGCCAGCGCGAAGCCGATGAATTTTATCAAGCTGTTTGTCCTTCTGATATTTCCGAGGATATGCGAAATGTGCAAAGACAAAGCTTTGCTGGTATGTTGTGGAGCAAACAATATTATCACTATGTAGTTTATGATTGGCTTAATGGCGACCCCACTCCACCAAAGCCACCAGAACAACGTAAATTGGGCAGAAACTGTCAGTGGGAGCATTTATTTAATGAAGATATTATTTCCATGCCAGACGCATGGGAATATCCTTGGTTTGCTGCTTGGGATTTAGCTTTTCATACTGTTACCTTGGCACTAATCGATCCAGAATTTGCCAAAAGGCAATTGTATATATTTACGCGCGAATGGTATATGCACCCTAACGGTCAAATACCAGCTTATGAGTGGGCATTTGGTGATGTAAATCCACCTGTTCATGCTTGGGCTGCATGGCGTGTTTACAACATAGAAAAGGACATGTACGGCACTGCTGACAGAAAGTTTTTGGAAGAAATCTTTCAAAAGTTATCTATTTATTTTACTTGGTGGGTGAATCGTAAGGATGTTGAAGGCAACAACCTTTTTCAAGGTGGATTTTTAGGATTAGACAATATTGGGGTTTTGGATAGAAGCAATATTCAGATTCCTAATGCAACCATAGAGCAGTCTGATGGTACTAGCTGGATGGCAATGTACTGTCTAAATTTGCTAAAAATAGCCATAGAACTTGCCAAAGAAGATCCTAGTAGCGAGTCTAGTAGCAAGTATAGGAGGGAGTATGAAGATATGGCTTCTAAATTTTTCCAACACTTTCTACTCATTGCTGATGCAATGAATAAAGTCGGTGGTACAGGCGTAGATATATGGGATAAAGAAGATAAGTTTTACTATGATATTCTTAAAGCTCCTCCAGGTATAGTTGAGGGTGCAAACAGTGAAGGTGTACTGTTAATGAAAGTGCGGTCAATGGTCGGGTTAATTCCACTTTTTGCTGTAGAAACAATTGAAAAAGAGATTGTCGAGAAATATTTATCCTCAGATTTCAAAAAGCGGGTAGATTGGTTTATTAACAATCGCCCCCAACTGACTCAACACGAGAATATTTCTGTCCTCCCCAATCAAAAAGGACTTTATTATTTGTCCCTAGTAAATAAAGATCGACTCAAATCGATTTTGGAGCTTCTGCTGAATGAAGCAGAATTTTTGAGCGATTATGGTATCCGAGCTTTGTCAAAACATCATAAGGATAATCCTTATGTCTTACGGGCAAATGGAGAAGAATATCGAGTAGAATACGAACCAGCAGAATCAAAATATGGAATGTTTGGTGGAAATTCTAATTGGCGCGGGCCTATTTGGTTTCCAGTGAATTATCTTCTTATTGAATCTTTCTTGAAATTTCATGATTTTTGGGGAGATGACATCAAAGTAATATCTTCTACTTCTTCGGGTGAAAAGAAAGAGATGAATCTGCAAGAAGTGGCTAATGAATTAAGCCAAAGACTGATCAAAATTTTCCTGAAAAACCCAACATCTGGTAAGCGGCCTGTTTATGGCAGCTCAGAAAAATTCCAAAACGACCCACATTGGCGTGATTTAATTCTGTTCTATGAATATTTTCATGGTGATATTGGTGCAGGTATTGGTGCTAGCCATCAAACAGGTTGGACAGGTTTAGTAGCTGAATTGATTCAAAAATCAGGGAAAGACTTAGACTGGACATAACGTGAGTTCGGGATAAGAAAAGGGGCAAAATAGGTAGGCTGAAACTGCTAAATTTTTATTTATCTGCTTTCCCTATATTCACTAAACCTCTGGATAAATCAAAAATAAGAACCCCACCCCCAACCCCTCCTGTTCTACGGGAGGGGTTAGCGATCGCGCCTGTAGTCTGACTGATTAACTATAGTTGCAATGATTGCAATGATTTGGCGATCGCACTTGGGGGGATGTGCAAGAATTGTCTACTTATTGTAAAATTGCCAAAATATTAATATCTCCAGAGGTTCTCGTTCAAGCTACTTCTTAGCATCGCAACGCTGAGGGGAAAGTTGAATTAATTACAGATCGATCTCCTATTTATGTGCAGGAATCATTAACCTGTGTTGCGGTTACCAAAATTGAATGATGTGTATCATTAACTATCAAAAAAGCTACTGATTCTTACTACTTTTTACAAAGTCCATAAGCGAATGCCGACTTATAGTACCGAAGCATGTCGGGTGTAGTAAGTAATTGTACAGAAAAATTTACACATAACTTCTTGACTAGATAAGGATTTCAGGTCAAAATTTATATAATTAATTTTGTCATAGGCTTGAATGTATAGCCTCTTGCTGCTATCTTTTGGCATCTCGGTAAGTTTGATGAGCTATACCCACTATGCCCTGTCTTTTTGCAACTTTAGCTAGATTTCTGGAAAAGACATGATGCCAGATGTAGAAAACTTCAGATATTACTTGAAGCTAAAAAAGTTCAAAAGGGAGCTAAAGTAGAATTATGGTATTAGTTAAACAAATAACAGAAGGTAGTACAATTGCAGTTCGTGGATTAGATTTGCAGTTGTTTTGGGAATTAAATCAATTAGTTCCTAATTCATTAGTCAGTATTTCCGACTTAAATATTAACAGAGGTGAAGGACTTTTCCCTTACTGCCAGCTTCCAGCGCGGAATGCCTTAAAAGCAGCTTTGAAAGATTACGCACAACCTTTGACTATTAATAGTGCTTATCGTTCTGTCATTGCCCAAGCAATGCTTTATAGCCAAAAGCAGAGGGGATTAATTAATAATCTGGTAGGATATCCAGGAAAATCTGACCATCAAAAGGGTGCATCTTTAGATATAGAAGAGTGGGCAGATGTGAAATATTTAATGACCAGTCATGGATGGAAATGGACTTATGGCAATAAAGATCCAATGCACTTTGATTGCACATCTCATGACATTAGAGATATTCGCCCCAATTCAATCAAAGCTTTCCAAAAGCTGTGGAACAAAGCAAATCCAAATAAAAAGATTGCTGAAGATGGGGATTTAGGAGAAAAAACCTTAGATTGTATTTATAATTCTCCTGCTGAAGGATTCTCAAACGTGGAATATCCCAGAGTTTTAAAGCTGACAAGCCCATTACAACAAGGAAAAGATGTAGGCGAAATGCAATTAGCTCTTAGAAAAGCTAATATTCAATTACAACAAGCCAATCAGGTATTTGACCAAGCGACAGAACAAGCTGTAAAGGACTTTCAACAGTTAAAAGGATTTTTCCCCGATGGTGTAGTAGGCGAACAAACTAGGAACCTTTTACAGCTAAACTAGTAGTCTGTCAGCCCCTTTCATACAGGACGCACTCGGGTTCAGGGAAGTCAAAAGTTAAAAGTCAAGGCTTCGGCTTCGTTCAGCCTTGACTTTTGGTTTTTGACTTTTGCCTTGCGGTACTAGTTGTTTTGTCATAAAAGAAGAATTAATATGGATGAGTTTATGGAAGCTGCTATTCAAGAAGCAAAACAAGGCAGACAAGAAGGGGGAATTCCCATTGGTTCGGTTCTGGTCAAGGATGGCAAAATTCTCGGCAGAGGACACAATAAACGTGTGCAAGATGCAGATCCTGTCACCCACGCGGAAATCGATTGTCTCCGCAATGCTGGGAGAGTTGGCAGCTACAGAGGTACTACACTCTATTCAACTTTAATGCCGTGCTACCTGTGCGCTGGGGCAGTAGTACAATTTGGAATTAAAAAAGTCATCGTTGGAGAATCTAGAACTTTTCCTGGTGCTAAAGAATTTATGGTATCTCACGGTGTGAAAGTAATTGATCTTAATCTTGACGATTGCGAACAAATGATGAGTGAGTTTATTGAAACTAACCCGGAACTTTGGAATGAAGATATCGGTAATTAGAGACGCGATTAATCGCGTCTGTACAGGAGTTGCCCGCGTCTTGGTGACTTTTTATAGGAAAATTATGGTGGGAGCGATCGCTATCTCAAAATCACCAAGCTTTTAACCAAGTCAAAAAAGTTACCTCCACACGGGCACTGATCACTCTTAACCTAGTAAAAGCGTGCTGTTATTATCAATCAGCGTCAGAGTTCGATTATTAGCCATACCTGGGTTGGGCTGCATCGATGCACCATAGGACTGAATGTAACGCCGCACTTCTAGCGGAAAGTGGGGATAATCTAATACTGCATCTCCATCGGCAATAGTTGCCCAGAACTCGCGCAAACTAGGAGCTAATTTTTTTGCCTGTGATAATGGTAAGTTTAATGGAGAGTGAGTTAGTAGCTTGATTAGGAAAGGAAAAGAGCGATCGCCCATCCACTGCCGCGATGACTGTTGCAAGTCGGGGAACTCTGGTACTGACTCTACCCGATGGGATAAAATTTGCAACGATTCTTTACCTTGGTTATCTCGATGAAACTCTAGCACCCGATAAGGGTGAGGATAGCTCACTAAAGAACCTGTGGTAATATCATATACTCCATCTGAGTAAGCAATATCCTGAACGTGTAAATGTCCCGTAAATACTAGTTTGACTCCGTAACGTCTTAGCAACTGCAATAGTTCTGCTGAATTTGCTAACATATAGCGATTTGCCAGTGGATGGTTCGATTGATTGGGCAAATGCTCCACTACATTATGATGCACCATCACCAGAACTAATTCATCAGCAGATGCCGCTAGCACCTCTTCTAACCACCGTAGCTGTTTGGCATCTAAACACCCTACTTGCTCACCCTGGTCATTAAAGGAGTTAGAATTCAGTCCAATCAGCTTAACTCCAGGCAATAACTGACGGATGTAGTAAATCTGCTGGGGATCTTCGTAGCCAAATTTCCTGTAATAGTAGGGAAAATCCGCAAAAGCAATTGATTGTTGATCGGCTAACAGCACAGGAACGTCATGATTGCCAGGAACAACATAGACGGGAAAAGGTAGTTGGGCTAAATATTGTTGCAACCAAGCGTGGTTTTCTGGTTCGCCGTGCTGGGTTAAATCTCCTGGTAACAACAAGAAATCTAAATCTAGTTGTGTTAAATGTTCTAGTACACTTTGAAACGCCGAGATACTGACTTCTACTAGATGGAATCGGCTGGGATGATCCCAGATTGTATGGGGAAGTGCCAGGTGTAAGTCGCTGACTACCGCAAAGCGAAAATTGAGAGTCATTGATTTATGAAAATGTTAAAAGCAGAGGTTAAAATAAGCCTTTTCTCAAAAGTATAACGCTTGCTTTGTTTCGCTGCTTAATAATGCATCTACTTAATATTTGTATACATTAAGGATAGATTAAACGCTATGGTGACAATTAATTTTAAGGCTGAATATAACCATTAATCTGCAAAAATTATCAGAAATTTGATTGCTAAAACCCGGAAGTCAAACGCTCAATGATTCAGATTTTCTACCCGATATTTCTAAAACGCGCTTCAACCAATTTTCTATTTGTTGAGCAGCAGATAGCATTTCTTGCCTATCGCTTGTTCAGCATAGGAAGAAATGCTGGGTTAGTTATTAAGAATAAGAAAAAGTACTGCCACTGAGGTTGCCAATCCGATTATGATCGTGTTTGGTGATGAATTTACCTACCAGATCATCAGACTTGATAAACTTATTTGAATCCTTTTGCGGTGTGTCAAAGTTACAAGCGATCGTGCTGTAGTCTAATGTGACCGTGGCATCCCTAGAGTTATAGTTGTAAATGCCACCACCCTTGCCAGACTCTTCTCCACCAGAACTGAGTTCGATCCCGAAAACTTTATTGTGCTTGATAGTGCTGTTGCCCACCGTTAAGGTGCCCTCATTGTAGATGCCACCGCCAAGGTGTGCCTGATTGCCACTAATGGTGCTATTGATCAGCGTAAAAGTGCCTACCAAGCTGGAGCTGTGCATAATGCCGCCGCCGTATGACGCAGTGTTGCCACTAATGGTGCTGTTACTCACGGTTATAATATCGGTACTGCTGTTGATACCGCCGCCGCCGAATGACCCAGTGTTGCCACTAATAGTACTGTTACTCACGGTTATAGTGTCATCAAAGCTGTTGATGCCGCCGCCGAATGACGCAGTGTTGCCACTAATAGTGCTGTTACTCACCGATACCGATACAACACTATCAGTGTCGATGCCGCCGCCGTATAACGCAGTGTTGCCACGAATGGTGCTGTTATTCACGGTTATAGTGCCGCCGCTACCGCTCTCGATGCCGCCGCCGTATGACCCAGTGTTACCACTAATGGTGCTGTTATTCACGGTTATAGTGCCGCCGCCATTTATTGCTATGTTAAAAATGCCACCGCCATCCACTGCTGTGTTGCCAGTGATGGTGCTGTTGTTCAGTGTGAGGCTGCCGCCATAGTTGTTGATGCCGCCGCCATTATCTGCTGTGTTGCCAGTGATGATGCTGTTGTCCAGTGTGAAGCTGCCTCCAATTTCAATGGAGATGGCACCGCCTCCTGCCACCTTGTCGATTATATCATTTGAGAGGCCACCGACTCTTCCCGCTTCATTGTAGTTGTCATTGTAGCTATTGGTAATAGTCAGCCCATTGATTGCAGATGTTACGCCATTGCCAATATCAAACACACGGGAAACACTATCATCCTTAATAGTTAGTAAGCTGGGATTTGTGCCTTGAATGGTAAGGTCATCTGTGATACTAAGACCACTACCAGTCAGATTGATAGTATGAGCCAGCCCATCAGTAAACAGTCCACCAAAATTGATTATGTCTTTTCCTGTTAGGGCATTGGCATCTAGAACTGCCTGCCGTAGTGAACCTAGACCACTGTTGTTAGTATTAGTGACGGTAAATGTAGACATTGCTCTTACTCCAATTTTTTCTTCTGTTGTATAAATTTGATATCAAGACTCATGTTGATACTACAACTAATATGCAAGCATTTTTCCTACTGCTCACCCGTAGTAAGAGGTCAACCCCTTCCCTACGGCAGGGCTGTTTCATTCCCTAAAAGGCGCTGATTTACAAGCGTTTCAATTAAGGTAAACTTACAATTAATGAGTAATAATTCAATAGTGTTAGCGACACAAAATGTGTAAGCGTAGCTCATCGTAGACATCGCTTTGTTTCTTGGCTTCTGTGCTACTCTCCTTTTCGCTAGAATAACTGAGCAGATCAGCAAGGAACAGGTTCAGATTATGGCTCAAGCTAGTATTGGGATTATTGGTGGCAGTGGTCTGTATAAAATGGACGCGCTCAAACATATAGAAGAGGTGCATGTCCAAACTCCCTTTGGTTCACCATCTGATGCTTTGATTTTGGGGACTTTGGATGGTACAAGGGTAGCTTTTTTGGCGCGTCATGGCCGCAATCACACGCTGTTACCCTCTGAGTTACCGTTTCGTGCTAATATCTATGCAATGAAGCAATTGGGTGTGGAGTATTTAATTTCAGTTAGTGCTGTGGGTTCCTTGAAGGAAGAGGCAAAACCACTGGACATGGTGGTGCCAGATCAGTTTATTGACAGAACGAAAAATCGGATTTCAACGTTTTTCGGTGAGGGAATTGTTGCTCATATTGCCTTTGGCGATCCGATTTGTCAGAATTTGGCCAGTGTGTTGGTAGATGCGATCGCATCTCTCAATTTACCAGAAGTTACTCTCCATCGCGGCGGTACTTATGTATGCATGGAAGGCCCGGCTTTTTCCACAAAGGCAGAATCGAATCTTTATCGCAGTTGGGGTGCAACAATCATTGGGATGACGAATTTACCTGAGGCGAAGTTGGCCAGGGAAGCCGAAATTGCATACTCAACTTTAGCGCTGGTGACAGATTACGATTGTTGGCATCCAGATCATGACACTGTGACAGTGGAGATAGTGATTGGCAATTTGCTGCGGAATGCTGTGAATGCTCAAAAAGTGATTCAAGAAACTGTGCGGCGCTTGAGCGAAAATCCACCGTCGAGTGAGGCGCATTCGGCGTTGCAGTATGCGATTTTGACACAGTTGGATAAAGCACCAGCAGCGACGAAGGAAAAGTTAGGGTTATTGTTGCAGAAGTATTTATAGTATAAAAATACTGGCAACGAGTATTACAGGCATAGCGATCGCCCCTTGAAAATTCCTCCATCTCTGTTAGAGAAACAAGACCAAATTTTTTTACTCTCATTTAGGATCTGCGATAGATGTATTTACGACGTAACATTGCTATAGAAACATCTCTAAATATTTAACCAGCTTTACAAGGTCATTTTCCTCAAGCAGTAATCAATTATCCAAGTTAAAATTATTAAATTCCCAAACTAGGTTAAAAACACAATTCGCAATTGTGAATAAAATTAGATTTTGTCAGATATTTTTTACCCACAAATATAATGTTTAAACATTTTAATGCTAACTTCACGCGCATCGATGAAATAGTTCCTAATATATATAAGCTTTCTATCTCAAATAATAAAAAGTTTGTTTTCAGTCAATTCCTTATCCTTGATGAGTGCCCTATGCTTATTCATACAGGTCGCTCAAATTGGTTCGAGCAAACTTATCAGCTTGTTTCGTCTGTCTGCGACCCTTCAAAACTTCATTACATTGCTTTATGTCATCTTGAGGCTGATGAGTGCGGAGCGCTTAATCAGTGGCTTGAAGCAGCTCCTGAAGCCAAAACAATTGTAAGTCCTCTGAATCAATCGAACATGGATGACTTTGCATTGCGACCAACAACAGTTCTTAAAAATAACTTTGCTCTTTCTTTGGGCAAAAGAGATATTATACTTGTTGAAACTCCTCATTTTCCTCATGGATGGGAGGGCTGTCTATTCTATCAGCCGCAAGAGGAGATTCTTTTTTGTTCCGATCTTGCTGCTCATCCCGGTCAGTTTGAGGAGCCTCTTACTGAGAAGGATCTTACAGAATCTATCATTGAGTTTCAGCAAAAAGTCGGGTTTATGTGTGAAGGGAAAAGCTTCACGCGAGGAATTGAGGCAATAGAGAAGCTACCCATTAAGTATCTTGCAACAATGCATGGTTCTATTATTCATGGGGAATCCATCTCGAAGCTTCTTTCAAAAATGAAGCAAACCTTTGGTTCTTAACCGAATCTTCGGCTTCTAAACGTGAAACCATTGTCAGGACGCTTGGGTAGCGGTTGTAGATAATAGGGTATAGTAAAAGGGAAACTTCACTCCAAAATTCTCTCCCTTGCACCTAGCAAATAGCCTCTTGCCTGATTTTGCGCCATCCATACTCCTCAAACCGTAGCATTTGGTGATGGCATAGCGCTAATTTTGATCAAACAACATCTAGAGAAGCATGGACGAGCACCTTACAGGGGAGGCTAATTTTTCACTGGTTTAAGGGGATGTTAAAAGTTGAATGCAGTAAATCCCCTTACTTGCTATACATATCAGGGAACTTTGCTTGAAGTTTAGCCAGCTTCGGCAAGTCATTTATTACTACATAGCGATCGCTCGGATGATGTGCTATGTAATTTTGATGGTATGCCGCAGCCTGATAAAAACCTTTTAAGGAAGCTAATTCCGTCACAATCGGCTTGTCGAAGATTTGCGATTTGTTAAGTTGAGCGATATATTCTTGTGCAGCCTGTTTCTGCTCATCGTTAGCAAAGAAGATGACCGAACGATATTGCTTACCTGAGTCGGGGCCTTGTCGATTCAACTCTGTTGGGTCATGCGCTACCAAAAAGTAGACCTTTAGAAGCTGGCTATATGATATTTGTGATGGATCGTAAGTGATTTTCACTGATTCAGCATGATTGGTTAATCCAGCACTTACAATTGTGTAGTCTGCGGTTTTTGCATCACCCCCAGAAAAGCCAGAAACGACATCAGAAACACCTTTGAGATGCTCAAAAACTGCTTCCATTCCCCAATAGCACCCACCAGCGAAAACCGCTACTTGTTTTCCCTTCGGCGCAGCAGTCGAGATATCAGTGGCGGGAGCAGGAAGTATCACACGAGATGCACCGTATAGGAGTATAACAGTCAGCGAAATGATGGACAAGTTACGTAATAACTGGCGGGAGAGAGTAAAGTTATGAATTGACATGAGGTTGTGAACTCCTTTATTTAATAGACTAAGCTAGAGTTATTCAGCTATTTTGTGATTAAATAGTGAGCTTAAAATCCAAGGCGATAAAAACTTTAGACAGAAAAAAGTATTTTTTTGCTTATAGATATTCATGAGTTTTAGACTGACGTTGGCATAATATTAAACCGAACCAATCTTGAGGATCTGACCAGATTTGTAATGGTTGGAGTCCATGATTCTCTAAAACGGAAACTAAAATTGGTAGATGAAACTTGCGGGATATTTCCGTACAAATTGTTTCGCCGGACTGAAAATAAACCTGATAATCTAAAGCTTCTAGTATTACGGTTTGATTTTTGAGACTTCGTAAATGCATTTCAATTTGGTGAGCTACTGGGTTGTAAAAAGCCCAATGTTCAAATTGGTTGATTTCAAAATCACCTTGAAAGCGTCGATTGAGATGGTGCAAAATATTTAAATTAAAAGCTGCTGTTACAGATTGAGAATCGTTATAAGCTGCCTCGATAATCTCTATTGGTTTTTGCAAATCTACCCCAAATAAAAAGAATTCTCCAGGTTTCAATGCTCGTTCAATTTGAGTAAGAAAGTCATTGCATTCTTGCTCATTTAAATTCCCTAATGTACTCCCTAAAAAAATTAACATCCGATTCTCAAATTCAGCAGGTGGAAGCTGTGCTAGCGCTTGTTCGTAAGTTCCTGCCAAACCGCAAAGTTTTAATTTCGGGTACTGCTCAAGCAAATCCAAAGCAGTAGTTTGAAGAATTCCCGCACTAATGTCAATGGGTAAATATTGCAGTTCTTGTTGAAATTGACTATACGCATCTAACAACAGGCGAGTTTTGCGAGAACTACCACTACCTAATTCTATCAAGGTACATAAACCTGTCATTTGAGCGATTTCTAAAGCAGATGTTTCTAAAATTGCTTGCTCGGTGCGAGTTGGATAGTATTCTGGCAGTTTACAAATTTGCTCAAATATTTCTGAGCCTTGGTCATCGTATAAGTAACGGCATGGTAAGGTTTTAGGTTGATTGCTTAGTCCTTGAATAATATCTGTGTCTTCCTGAATTGATAGCTGAGACGAATGCAAATTAATCCAGCGAAAGCGAGAATCTTCTTTCTGTTGAATCCTCAATTTATTGCTCTCCTTAATTTCTTTTTGGATTGAAGTATAGAAAAACTGTAGATACAAACTTATAAGATTCTTACTTGATTTTTGAACAAAATTAGATATTATACTACGTTGAGCAAACATTGATAGTACGCGGGAAACGTGTGCTACTGGTGGAAACGTCGAGTACGTCAGATTTTGAGCGCACGCGATCTTTCCATCGCAAGTGCGGTTATGAAGAAGAATGTATTAAATATCCAACACTAATTTTGCAGTTCCAGGTTGAGAAATACAAATTAACACCGAACCCTTATCCGTTGTTGCAGTTGGTTCTTCTTGGTAAGCAACTACACCTTCGTGGATTTTACACATACAAGTACCGCAAACACCTACACGACAACTAAAAGGTGGATTAATATCATTGGCTTCGGCAAATTCTAAGATAGTGCCATCACTAGGTTGCCATGTCAAAGTTTTGCCAGATTTTGCAAAGACAATTTCTGCAAATTTCTCATCTCTAGTTGTGCTAGGAGTTTGTTTCTCAGACTGACTTTTCATCGGTTTACTAAAAGATTCAAAGAATACTCTACTGTCAGGTATTCCCGATTCCTTTAATCCTTGCATTATAGACTGCATAAAAGATGGAGAACCACACAAAAAATATTCAGCTTCTTGTGGTACTAACTCTTTAATCAGAGTAGCATCAATATAACCACTACTGTGGTATTTAGCTGTATCTTCAGGTGTAGGACGGCTATAGCAAAAATGCACATTCAGATTAGGATTTTGCTCTGCTAACTTTGTCACTTCATCTCGAAAAGCATGGAATTTACCGTCTCTAGCACCATGCACAAACCAAATAGGGCGTTTAGGATTAAGAAGGGTACAAGCTTTCGCCATACTAATCATTGGCGTAATTCCCACACCATTGCTAATCAACACTGCGGGGATAGACTTCTGCACATCCAAAATAAATTTACCGTTTGGTGGTTTTACTGGAATTACTGAACCTTCCTGAATGCGATCGTGCATAAAATTAGATGCTATACCGGCCATGACATCTAATCCATTCGGTGCAGGTTCCCGCTTAATTGAGAGACGATAGTATTCACAGTTTTCAGGATAATCTGAAAGCGAGTAAGTACGAATTACAGGCTTATCCTGTCCAGGAATATCAAGTTTAATAGTTAAAAATTGACCAGATTGAAAGTTGGTAATTTCACGTTTATCTTCAGGTTGTAAATAAAAAGAGGTAATTTCTTCGCTCTCTTTCACCTTACGAACAACGACAAAATTTCGCCAATCTTTCCAAACAGAACTATCTAATGATTTTAGGTCTGAAGTAGGTTTGTTTCCACTTGCTTTGTTTGTATAAACTAAACCAAATACTGCACCACTAGCTATTCCAAACAGTGAGGAGTATACACCAAATTGATACGCTGATTTAGCTTTGGCATTGGTTACTCCAATTATAACAGCAGCAGATAAGGTGATTACCGAACCAACTGTAACTGCTGCGGCCATGCTTCTGACTAATGGATTTTTAATTATTCCCAGACTTTCTAGCATTGTTATCTCCTGTCTAATACTTTTAGTGATGTTGATTAGGTAATTTGTCAGCAGCGAAAGATACAGCAGTGTTCTAGAATCAAGCAAAATTGAAACTTAAGTAACTGGGGTAGCTTTCACTTCACCAGTCTGGGCATTACGACTTACTTTCAGGACGGTATCCATTGTTTCTGCACCCATCCGAGCAGCTATTTCCGGGCAGGGCTTGCTAGCATGGGTGTTAACTTAGATACTATCTTTTTTATCCAAACTGATTTCTTGTCGCCCATATTTGAGGACAGTTGACATCCAAACTAACTCGTTTATAAACCTTTGCATGCGACGAATGTAGGTTGATTTGTCAATCAAATTGCCCGACTCATCAAATAGTTTTTGAACGTTGCTAAAGTTAAGGTTGTAGAAAATAGTTACTAGCCCTAACTCCCGCATCACAGGTAAGAGGTTTTGGATTACCCTTGTACCACCAAAGGGACCTGCGGAAACGCCGCATAGCCTAACGGCTTTATGAATGTATTCTTTGAGGCAGGTGTCAAGTATATGTTTAAGTAAACCTGGATAACCGTGGTTATACTCTGGTACCACGATAATTAATCCATCTGCCCGTTCTATTGTTGCAGAAAATTGAGGGTCTTTGAGTGGTTCACCTGCATCATCATTAGCGATCGCTATATTTGTAATATCGAGCAGTTCGGTTTCTAAGCGATCGCGTAGTGCAACCTGCTCAACTATAAATTTGGCAACGTGTTCACTCTGGCGACCTTGACGAGAAGTACCAAGGATAATTGGAATAAATAAGGATGAATCTGGCATATTTTTTCTCTTTACTGTTCTTGATAGTTCCAAATAAAGGCCCCCACCATAATTTTTGACTTTACACCCAATCCCCAATCCCTAATCCTTAGTAAAGAGTCCGCTTTACAGCTACTAACCTTAGTAACAAAGATTTGGGTGTTCCTCAGTTGCTTAGGAAACGCTATATAATAGCTCTTGGCTTGAACTTTAAACTAATTGTTACTTAAATAATTAATCTAAAAATTATAGATATATAAAGATTGATATCTATAAAACTAATATTTTGCTGAGAAAGTTCTTACAGATTTCTCAGCAAAATTTAAATTTTCAGTTTCTGAGTAACTAAGTGTAAAAAAATACATGTTTTGCTAGTAATCTTCATTTAATTGCCAAAATTTTTACCCATACTACTGAGTAGTTTGCTACTCAATCTTGATTACTGAATCGGTGTTCTAGTTGGAAAAGATGAACATTTAACATTCATTATTCTGTAATTTGCATTTCAAAACGCAAATTTACCAAGGGCGATAATGCCTACTGGTACAATAATAGAAGAATGAAGTTGTGAATAAAAAACTTCTCATTTCTCCTCAAGAACTTGCATCACTGTTAGCAGAAAAGCCATCACAGACTGTCATTATCGATACGCGAAGTCAAGAAGATTATTTTATTTCTCATATTCCTCAATCTATAAATATTAGAGACTTTTTCACCTATCTTTTAGATAATTCTTCCCCAGCAGGATTAAAGGAACTGCAAAAGTATTTTGCAGAAATTATGAGCAGGGTAGGAATATCTGGCGCAGAACAACTAATTGTTTATGAAGATACTTTAAATAAAGGTTATGGTCAATCTTGTCGAGCAGCTTTTTTGCTGAAGTATTTGGGTTGCGCTCAGGTATCTATTTTACACGGAGGATATAGAGCGTGGCTCAAGGCAGAATTACCTACTACCAATGAAGTACCAAAACGTGAAAGCAGCATATTTAGATTGTATCCCAACACTGACATGATGGTGACTACCATTGAGATGTTGCAAGCAATTGGCAATCCAGAAATTATTAAATTAGATGTGCGTGACAGTTCAGAATGGCTTGGGCTGAGTTCTTCTCCCTATAATCCTGATTTCTGTCCTCGCAAAGGTAGAATCCCTAATGCAGTATGGTTAGAATGGCATCATCTGATGAATTCTGAATCAGAAATAACCACGTTTCGATCGCCAGAAGAAATCCGAGAAATCTGTCAATCAATAGGTATTACTTCAAAGTCTATTGTGTATATTTACTGCTTTAAAGGTTCAAGGGCTGCTAATACATTAATAGCCCTTGAACAGGCAGGAATTTCTGCTAGAAATTATTTTGGCTCTTGGAATGAATGGTCTCGTGACTTTTCATTACCCATTGATAGCAGAGTAATCAGCGTGTAAGCTTGCTGATAATTAGCGATGTCTACGGCAGGCTACGCCTACGTAATCTTTTTCAGATTTTAAAGTGCATTTGCCTTGCGCGATCGCTGCTAACCATCATTGTTAGTTACTTAAATCGACAGGATTGCTCTATAGTCGGAGTTTCTTCGAGTTGCACCATTATCAGAACAGCAGGCGCATCGCCTACTGTTCCAGATAAGTGGCCCTTATGACCTTGCGCGTCGGCTTTCGTCCCTTGGTCTTCTCCAAATGAAATTTCGCCAGGACCCATCTCAACTCGCTGGCCATCCATAGTCTCCACAAACCAACGTCCCGACAGAGGAATAACCCATTGAGGTTTAGGGTTCTCATGCCAGTTGCCAACCCATCCCACGGGTAGCACAGTAAAGGTGATTGTGGCACCGGACTGTTTCAACTTAGAAAGCCACTGCGGTGAAGTATCTGGGGCTATGCCTTTTTCAATGAAGTCCTCAATTTGACAACGGGATTGGTGACTTATACCGTCGCGATCTGTCCAGACGTGCCAGTAGTCAATTGTTGGTTTATTTGATGAGTTATTCTGCATAAAAATGGCTCTTTTTTCTTGTGTGAGTAAGGACTAAAGTCCTTATTTTATAACTACTAAAGTGCTTACTAGAAACTCTGAGAACTTGCAATATTTACTACTAATCAACTGTAACTGTATAATTACGTTCTTCCCATTTACTGCTTTCAATCCAGAAAAAGGTAAAGCTGATTGGCTGTTGCTGGTTATTAGAAACAGAAACATCTACAAAATTTATTCCTAACTTTGTGAAAGTAGAAGGCGTATCTTTTACAGTTTGCCAATTATCATTTGACCAATGCAATTGAAAAGATGCTAAAGCGTCAATTCGCAATGTCTGACCTTTTTTAACTTTGTCTACTTGATGGTTAAACTTCCAAATTTCCAATGATTTACACTGCTTTCTTTCGCCTAAATAGCGATTTGCCACCTCTGGAATAAAATCAAACACCTGTCCGTCATGAGTTGACCGTAGCAGCTTGATATACTCTGCGTGTGCCCACATTAAAGGCATGGCCGAACCTGTTGGTTTTCCTAAATACATATAGATATCGGGTATATCTGCCTCATCCCAAACCTGTTCTGGTAGCAAACAAGTGTCTGAAGCAAATCCTTCCATCGCCTTGATATATGTTTTGACATCGCCGTTAGCAGCTAGTTCATAATGTCCTCGTTCTCCTGTCAACAGAGGCCAAGCGCGTCCTTTACCCGAACCGACATAAGGATTTCCATTTTTTTGCTGACCGTAGCCGTCGTGATTGTAACGATGCCAACAAGGCCCAACAGGTGTATCTACTTTCAATACTGCATCAATTACTTTGACAGAATCAACAATAATCGGGTCATCTGGTTTACGAATTCCATAGCGTACTAATTGGAGAAATCCGCCATCGACAATTTCCTTGGCAAGAAATTCTGCTGGTTCACCAGCTGGTCGATTGCTGATGAAAAGAGTTCCTTGGTTAGGATTGTCGTCGGCTTGAGGATTATTAATATCTGAGGGAGTAATTCGGATATAATGCCGTTTGATCCCAGGAACTAAAGTTCCTTCAGTAGTAACTGTCCAAGCTTCAATGTGAGATTCTAAAAAATCTGCGTATTCTTCTATAAACTTTGCTGTTGCTTCATCTCCACGTTGACGAACAAATTGAGCAGCACAGATTAAGGCAGCAATATTGGATGCTAGTGTTGATGGTGAATAACCACTGTTTTCTTCCCAGCGTTCTTGTTGGGTAGCCGGACCGTGACGAATTAAATAACCCGCCGCCCGCAGAACCATCGGATAAATATCGAATTTTAAACAAGTCTTCTGCTGGTGCAATAACCATGCTAACAGAATCGGAAATGCCACCTCATCTAGTTGGATACCTTTCCAGTAAGGTTCACCATCAACCCAGAAATTTTGGGCAAAACCGCCATCTTCCTGCTGACTGGTGGCGAGATAAATTAGCGATCGCACTGCTGTTTCTGTTTCACCAGCAGCCACTAAACCTGATACACTGCTTACCATATCCCGCGTCCAGACAAGATGATATCCTCCTTGGTCTTGGTCGTTTTTGGCTTCACCCCAAGGGATGGCAAGGGATGCAATCAACGCACCTGGATAAACTTTGTCTTCATGTGCTAACAACAAACTAATGCTGTTGTGATACAACTTCCCATCATTGTATGAAACATTTTCTAGCGGTTGGATATTGCGGCGCGATCGCTTCCATTGTTCGTCGTATTGCTGCTTCTGCTGTTCAAAAGGAATATTCAGCGATTGAAATAATGTAGAGATTGCATTGTGCAGGTTTGTACCAAATGCCAGCCCTAAAGTAAACTCTTTAGTGCAATCTAGATTTAGTTTTCCAGTCAGAGCAAGGTTGCCATCTACAGCACTATCAAATTCCCAATCCATCTGGAAATTATCAGCTAAATCTGTCCAGCCATCACTTTTACCGACATAACCACAGGAAAGGCGGGTAAAGGGAATTGTTGCACCCAGCGCCAGCCACGTTCCTTTTTTCTCAGCGATCAGAATCCGATGCCCAGCAACTTCTACAGCGTAACCATTATTACCCATACCTCCAACTTCCAGATGCGGCGCACACAAGGCATATAAATGAAGTTGTGAGATAAAATCGTCCTCTCCTGTTAATTTTGTATGCTGTAAAATACAGGAGAAATGCGGGTCGGCAATCACTTCTTTGATTACGGCATAACGTCCTTGGGGATCGGAATTAGTGATACGGTATCCTAAACCATGAGTCCACATTGGTTCTACTTTGGATTTGAGATGGCGTTTCTCTTCGTGGAAAAAGCTTTTATCATCAGAAATTAGATACTGCAAATCCCGAATTTGAGGTCTATCTACTGTGGGATGGTAGATTTCAGTAACAACACCATTCCAGATAGTAAACCAAACGCGACTAGAGGTAGAGTAAGCTGTTCCGATTCCATCTTTATTCGCTTGAGTCCATCGAGGTTCAATACCTGGCGAACCAAAAGCTTCTGCTTGACCAATAATTTTTGCCATATTTTATTATGTCGATGAGTTTTGAATATTTTTGGAAAATTTTGTCTTTGATATTTATGTGATTAAAAATTTATTGATTTGGTGTAAATTTGCGAACGGCAGTAAAGGATTTTGCTTCAATAAAAATTTGTTTGATTTCAGGATGCTTTTGGCTAATTTTTACTTCTAAACTTTCTACTGTTAATGCTATTTCCTCACCTGTTAAATTTTTATAAAATTGAATTTCTAAGTTGAGTAATACTTCCTGGGGAGCAAGCTGCATTGTTAATACCCGGATAACTTCTTGCACTCCTGGTTCAGTTTTTGACAAAGAGCGGATATTGGCTATAGTTTGAGGATTAGCACTTTCACCAACTAATAATCCTTTACTTTCTCTCGCTAGTACCACTGCTACTACAGCCAAGATAATCCCAATAATAATCGAGGCAATACCATCAAAATAGACATTATTAAACAGGTGTCCTAAAAAGATTCCGATTAAGGCAACGAATAAACCTAAAATCGCAGCAGAATCTTCAAATAATACTGTAAATACTGTAGGGTCTTTACTATTTTTGATTGCTTGCCATAAATTTTCTCTACCCTTGGTCGGCAAAAATTCTTTTAAAGCTACAGTCCAAGAAAAACCCTCTAATAATATTGCAATACCTAAGACAATATAATTCCACTTTGGGTTTTCTAAAGGGCTAGGATGAATTAAATGAGCGATTCCTTCATAAATTGACATACCGCCGCCAATGGCAAAGATCAGGATAGCAACGATAAAAGTCCAGAAATAAAGTTCTTGACCGTAACCAAAGGGATGGCTATCATCTGCTGGCTTTTGACTTCTGCGAATTCCCAGCAAAAGCACCAGTTGATCGCCAGTATCTACTATTGAATGAATGCCTTCAGATATCATGGCGGAACTGCCAGTAATCGAGGCAGCAATAAATTTAGTAATCGCGATCGCTAAGTTAGCGCCCATCGCTGCAAATATCGTTTTATGAGATGAATTAGATGCCATGATTGTAAATATTAGCTTCTAGATAGGTAAGTTGAGCACAGATTTATTTCTCCTCTTTTTCACAGCATAATGCATCATATTATGGTGTTCGCTATGTTCTTGTTCGCTGCCGTTATTCATCATTTTCAGCATATTCGGCCCACCAGTTTTGAAGAACCGTGTAACTAACAAAATTGCCAAAACCAAAAAGAAAATATTCAATACTGTAGTGTAGTTAAATCGAATAGATGCTTCGACTACTTTAGCGTTATGTTCTTGTGGGATTAACCCCAAAATTTGGAACATAATTTCAATGATTAAGGCGGCACTTACCATTGCCGTATAGAAAGCGATCGCTAGAAATATACTAACTTTTAGACTATAATATTTGCGGTAAATATTCAAAATTGGTAGTATAATCAGGTCAGCAAAAATAAACGCTACTACACCTCCAAAGCTAATACCCCCATTCCACAGTACAGCCGCTAGAGGAACATTCCCCACAGAACAAACAAAGGAAAATATCGCTACAATTGGCCCCACAATTGCCCCCCATAACTTCGACCATACAGGATGATCTGTGAGAAAAAATGCTTGCCAGAATTCATTGGGAATCCAAGCAGCCAAAGCACCTGCAATCACTAATCCTAGTGCAATATCTAACCACACCGAAACCCAATCCATTACAAAGTAGTGGCTAATAGCTGTAAACCCTTTATCAGAAAAAATTCTTTGCCAAATAGAACCTTCTGTCACTGACATATTCATATTGGCGTGTCCTTCCATTTTGCCAGAGAGTCCCCGGTTGGCTTGCTGTTTAGCTGCTTTCACCATCTGGGGTTTTAAGAATACTTTAAACAGAAATACTAATATTACAATCATCAACAGCCCACCGATATACTCAGCCAGGGTAAATTGCCACCCCATTAATACTGCTAAGATAATGCCCAGTTCAATGACTAAATTAGTTGAGGCAAACTGAAATGCTATTGCTGCTGTAAAGTTACCGCCTTTGCGAAAGATGGAACGGGCAAGGGCGACAGAAGCATAAGAACATGACGATGAAGCTGCACCCAAACCACAGGCTACTGCGATCGATTTTGGTGACGCATTCGGTAATAGTCGGCTCATTTCTCCTTTAGAAATTACCGCTTGAACAATACCTGATAGTGTAAAACCAAGAATGAGCGCCCAAAGAATTTCCCAGAACATAGAAAATGTCATACTGAGTGCTAAAAAAATTCCATTGATGGGGTCGCTAAAAGGGTTTATAGTATTCATTTTTATCAATTATTATAAAAGTCTTAGACCAATTTCTAATTTGTAGTAGAAATTTCTAATTCACCATTGAGATGGGTAACTTCCCATTTGGTTTGTTCCCCATCATGCCAAAAGCGTAATCCTACCGTAGCGTCTCCTACAGACAAATTTGTCAGTTCTAAATCGGGTAAGAAATCTGGTAGATTCGGCTGTACTTCTAACTGTTGTTTTGAAGCATCAGCTTTCAGTCCTAAAATGGTACGAATGAGTAAGAAAATTGAACCAGCAGCCCAAGCTTGGGGTATATTAGCATCTGGATAGGGAACTGGAAAGTTATCATCTTGGCGTTCAATTCCCGCAAACAATTCTGGCATTCGCCCAGCTTGAAAATAACTAGCAGCAGCAAAAATCCCCTCAGCAATGCGGTTAGCTTCTTGGTGATAGCCATACTTTTTTAATCCAGCCGCAACGATTGAGTTATCATGAGGCCAAACACTACCCCGTTGATAACTAATCGGGTTATATGCCGGATTTTCTGATGAAAGAGTCCGTACACCCCAACCACACCACATATCCGGTTGAAAAAGCCGATTAACAAGTTCTTTTGCTCTCTCCTGTGGTACGATACCAGACCAGAGCAGATGACCAGGATTTGAGGTAATTGATTGAATTTGTTGCTTTTTATCGTCTAATCCTAAACAGTAAAAGCCAACTGAATCCATCCAAAAGCGATCGTTAAATCGTTGATAAAGTTCTTCGGCTTTTTGACGCAGCTTTTTGGCTTGCTCTTTTTCGCCCCACACTTCATAAATTAAGGCTGCTCTTTGCCAAGCGTCATAAACGTAACCTTGTACTTCACACAAAGCGATTGGTGGCTCAACTAACTGGCCATTTGGGTAAACTATTGCATCCCCTGAATCTTTCCAACCTTGATTGCGTAATCCTTTTGACGAATGAGTTAAATACTCAACAAAGCCATCCCCATCAAAGTCGCCGTATTTGTCAATCCAACTTAGGGCCTTTTCCAGTGGCGCTCGACACTCATCCAGCATACTGACATCGGCGTTCCAGTTATAGGCTTCAGCTAAAGTAACAATCCAAAGGATGGTAGTATCTACTGTTCCGTAGTAGGGATGATATGGAAGCAGGTTTAGTGTGGTTAACTCATCGCGCCGCATTTCGTGTAGCATTTTGCCTGGTTGGGCATCGTGCCAATCATCCAACTCAGTTGCCTGGAGTTGAGCCAGTTTCAGTAAGGTGCCACGAGCAAATTCATGATAGACTGCGATCGCTTGCAAGCTAGCAATTATTGAATCGCGTCCAAAAACGGCAACAAACCAGGGAATCCCAGCAGCAGGCATCCAAAATTGATGACCATTGTCATATACATCAATCCGCAGCGCTCCCATATCTACGATCGCTTGCTGATAATATTCGGTAATTTCAGCATTGGACGATTGTAACTTTGTTGCATTAACCAGAAACTCATCCCTAACTTTTCCAGCTTTTGTATTATGAGGTACAGCGCAGGTGTTTTGAGGTTTGAAGACATTTCCATTGGCTTGGGCTGTAAAATTGATGCAAGTGTGCCATGTCTTACCAGAAGCAATGGTAATATCAAACATTAAACGACCATTGGCATAGCGTGGCTCAGAACTAGTACAAGCTGGCTCAATCACAATACCTCTGAAGAAAGAACCGTTTCGATATTCAGTAGTGAGTACACCATTTACCCATCTGGTTTCTGTCTCACCCCGTGTCAATATTTGCTGTGATTTAACATCAAAAATATCCGCAAAATCAGAGCGTACAGCTAACATTAATTGAAACTTAACAGTCTCACTGTGATAGTTAGTTATATCAATATCTTCATGCATACCTTCTACAATGTCGCGCCGAACTGTTACAAGCAAACTACCAGAAGGTAAAGTGCCATTGATAATAGGGAGTTGCGGGTTAGTGAATTGGTAAAGCGCATTATGATGGGTGATATTGCTAGAAGCTAGTAGCGAAAGTGGGTAGCGATTGAGAGAAATTTCGTAGTAAGAAATTAGGCGTGTATCCCAAACAAAAAAACCTTGAGCTAAATTTTCGTCAATAGAACCATCACTAGCTGTTACTAAAAAAGAAGAACCATCATTGATGGTTATCAAACCAGGATTGACAGTAACTTTTGTCGCCATTGTTAATTAACCATTTTCTGTAAAACCTGGATACAAAGTCATGCCGCCATCTACAAACAGTGTTGTACCGTTAACATAATCAGAGTTATCAGAAGCTAACCAAACTGCTGCTTTGGCAATATCCTCTACATCACCTACTCGTTTGGCTGGAATCAATTGTAGTAACTTTGCCTCTGCTTCTGGAGTATCCCAAGCTGATTTATTAATTGGAGTTTTGATTGCACCAGGGGCAATGCTATTAACGCGAATTTTGTGGGGTGCAAGTTCTTGAGCAATACTTTGCATTAACATATTTATACCGCCCTTACTTGCGGCATAATTAACATGACCCGCCCAAGGAATTACTTGATGCACTGAACTCATACAAATAATCTTACCTGCGGCAGATGAAATCTCTGGTTGTACACCTCGACGTAAGAATTCCTTTGCGGCTTCTCTAGCACACAAGAATTGTCCTGTTAGGTTCACCCCAATGACTGTATTCCATTGGTTGAAGTTCATATCTACAAAGGGTGAATCTTTTTGTAAACCTGCATTGTTCACTAAAATATCAATTGTTCCGAAGCGCTCAATTGTCTGGCTAAACATTGCCTTTACTTCATCTTCTTTGCTGACATCTGCTTGTATGGCGAAAGCTTCACCATTGGCAGCTTTAATATCATCGACAATTTTTTGAGCTTCTTGGGCTTCAGAATGATAGTTAATAACTACTGCTGCACCTGATAAAGCCAAATTGCGAGCTATAGCTTCACCAATGCCAGAACTAGCACCCGTTACAAGTGCTTTTTGACCTTTGAGCAGGTAAGGAGAACAGCTCATAATATTTCCTCAGAATGTAGAGCTTAATTGTCTTTGATAGCGAAAACTTACAGCAAAATTCAGAAATGATCAGTGATAACTCAATACTGTTCGGTTCAACCCAAAAAATAACTCCAATATAGGTTGCGTTGAGGAACAAAACCCAACATTTTTAGAGCTTTGTTGGGTAACACTAAAGTTCAACCCAACCTACACCAACATACAAATTTTCAAAACCTACGTAGGATTGAGTGATAACTGATTTGACAGCATCAATCATAAACCAACAACATTTTATATTAAATGTCACAAGTTTATACTTAGCTTAATTACATAAATTTATGAGATTCTGGGATAACTTTAGGGGTTTATAGTGGCGAGCGCTTCTAACTATTGGAGTAATAAATATATCTAACTAAAGAATTAGGTATATTTAATTTTTATTTCATAATTGGATGAAATATTTATATTATAAAGTTAATAGCACTTATTTTTTGATAAAACAATGGATTGTATAAAAATTTAAATTTCTGATATTAGCTTATTTATACAAGTAATAAACTGATTTAAGATGAATACGCCAACTTATAGCAATGTACTGATGCAAAAAATTCGAGCTATTGCCTTAACGGTGACAAACTGCGATCGCTCTTTAGATTTCTATACACAAGCACTTGCTTTTGAACTAGTTTGTGACATCACTGTTGAAGGACAGGATTACAGCGACTTAGAAGATGTGACTGGGGTAAAAATTCGCATTGTTACTTTACGACTAGGTGACGAACTTATCGAGTTGATGGAATATCTTAATATTCAAGGTAAACCCATCCCGAGCGATTCACAAAGTAATGACCTGTGGTTTCAACATTTAGCAATTGTGGTAAGTGATATAGATCGCGCATATACTCACTTGCGTTCATTTCCTATTGAAGCAATTTCCGTTGCACCACAGACAATACCACCTGGTAATAAAGCATCTGGTGGTGTCCGCGCCTTCAAGTTTAAAGACCCTGATGGTCATGATTTAGAGTTAATTTGGTTTCCACCTGATAAAGGAAAAGATAAATGGCATCAAAATAGCCATCGCTTATTTTTGGGAATTGACCATAGTGCGATCGCTATATCTAACACCGAACAAAGTCTATACTTTTACTGCCACCTCCTGGGAATGCAAGTTAATAGCCGCAGTCTCAACTGGCGTGCAACTCAAACTCGCTTGGATAATTTACCAGGAGCCGAAGTCAGAATTACAGCATTGCGACCTATTCAAGATGGTGTAGGAATTGAACTGCTGGACTATATTATGCCTGGAAAAGGTCGTACTATACCGAGTGACTGGAAAAGTTGCGATATTGCGAAGGTGCAAATTGAGCTAGTTGTAAATAATCTTGAGCAGTTAGTAGATAAGCTACAGCGTAATGGGGTTCAGTTTGTATCATCGCGGATTGTGCAGTTTAGCGGCTCATTTCTTTATCGGCAAGGTTGTTTAGTTAAAGACCCTGATAGACATACAATTTTGCTAATTGCAGAATGATCTGAGCATAAAAAAGTCGAACGCCATCATTACAGGTGCAATAGGGCATCGCTAATTATCGTTATGGAACGATCAGTAGTTAGATGATTTCTGATGAAAAAATATCTATGTTAACGAATTTCGACTTCCCTGCGGGACGCCGAGTTGGCGCACAGCATTAGCGACGAGTTGATTGCAAAAGTTCTCATTTTAAATATCGCCTGGAATCGCCACCGCCTTGCGTCCTGCTGCCTTAATCAGTTGGATCACCTCGCGAGCATCTGGCTCTTCGGCGGGCAGATAGTTGATCGCAACATCAGCACCTTCACGCGCAAAAGCGATCACTGCTGCCCGACCAATACCAGAATCGCCGCCTGTGACGAGCGCCTTGCGTCCTACTAGCCGTGGGTATTGTTTAATTCTTTGTTTTAGTTAATTAACAATTAACTATGTATTCTTTTACCTAACCTCTAACTACAGAATGAGATTAGTTTTAAATTATTATTGTGTGTTTCTGAATACAAATGTATTTAAATAAATTGAGAATTACCTCATGGCAAATCTATCTAAAGTAATCCTTAATGAGACTTGGATACAAAACTTTTTGGTGAGTGCTAGATATAATTCCACGGGTAAATGCAGAGCGATCACTAGTTGAGAAATAGACGTTGTACGAACGATTATCGCGCTTTTATTCAGTAAATAGGCTACGTTATAGGGGCACAGCAATGTTCTCTACAATAGATGTAGCTGGAATAAAAGAAAAGTGCTGTAAAGTTTTGATTACTCCTGGGTGGGCGTCTAGCCCACCCTTAATTGTTATTGCAATGCCTCAGCAGTCTTCTTCTCATCCAATTTGAGAATTAACACACCCAAAGGTGGTAAACACAAATCCAGCGAATAAGGACGACTGTGCAAAGACCAATCATCTGTCCACTTACCGCCTAAATTGCCCATATTGCTGCCGCCATACTGACGCGCATCACTATTGAACAACTCAGTATAAAATCCCTTCTTCGGTACACCAATGCGGTAGTGAGAATGGGGTTGCGGTGTAAAATTGCAAACCACGATCGCAAAATCATCAGAATCCTTGTCACGACGCATGAAGGAAACTACACTATGGCGATTATCGCTACAGTCGATCCACTCAAACCCAGGTTCAGCAAAATCTTGGGTGTATAAAACTGGTTCAGAGCGGTAAAGATAATTCAAATCGTGGAAAAACGTTTTTAACTGTTGATGGGCTTCATGCTGCAATAAATGCCACTCCAAATCTGCCCAATCATTCCACTCACTCCACTGCCCAAACTCCATGCTCATAAACATGGTTTTCTTACCTGGGTGAGCAAACATATAGGTAAATAAACAACGCACATTAGCTAACTTCTGCCATGTATCCCCCGGCATTTTGCCGATGATATTGCTCTTACCATGCACCACTTCATCATGGGACAGAGCCAGCATGAAGTTCTCACTGTGGTTGTACCACATACTAAAGGTGATATTGTTTTGGTGAAACTGGCGGAACCAAGGGTCCATACTGAAGTAATCCAGCATATCGTGCATCCAGCCCATATTCCACTTTAAGTTAAAGCCCAGTCCGCCTGTGTAGGTGGGCCAAGATACCATTGGCCAAGAAGTAGATTCTTCAGCAATTGAAAGAATACCGGGGAAATAGCTAAAGATAATGTGATTTACCTGACGCAGAAAATCTGCTGCTTCTAGGTTTTCTCTGCCGCCGTACTGGTTGGGTAACCATTCTCCTGGTTCGCGGCAATAGTCGTTATAAAGCATCGAGGCAACAGCATCGACACGAATCCCGTCAATGTGGTACTTGTCAAACCAGAAGAGAGCATTTGCTGCTAAAAAATTACTGACTTCATGGCGACCATAATTGAACACCAATGTACCCCATCCTTTGTGTTCGCCTTTGCGGGGGTCAGCGTGTTCGTACAGGTGGCTACCATCAAAGAAAGCTAAACCATGTCCATCTTTGGGGAAGTGACCAGGAACCCAATCCACAATTACCCCTATATCATTTTCATGACATTTGTCAATAAAATACATGAAATCTTCGGGTCTGCCAAAACGCGAGGTAGGGGCATAGTAACCAGTTACTTGATAACCCCAAGAACCATCAAAGGGATGCTCCGCAATGGGCAGCATTTCTATGTGGGTGTATCCTAATTCTTTGACATAGGGAATGAGTCGGTCAGCTAGTTCTCGGTAGGTAAGGAAGCGTGCGCCCGGCTTTAGTCCAGAAACGACAATTACTGGTTCAGTTTCACCATTTGGCAGTTTAGCTGGTTCTGCACTCGAAGCGTGTAACCAAGAGCCTAAATGCACTTCATAGACTGAGACAGGTTGGGTAAGCGGGTCAGTATGACGCCGCTTTTCCATCCAGCTTTCGTCATTCCAACTGTAAGCATCTAAATCAGTGACAATGGATGCTGTCTTCGGGCGAACTTCTTGCTGGAAACCGTAGGGATCGGATTTTTCGTAAATGTGTCCTTCAAAATTTTTGATTTCATATTTGTAATGCTCTCCCACACCGATTTCAGGTATAAACAATTCCCAAACCCCGGTAGAGCCTTTACGCATCTGGTGTTTACGCCCATCCCAAAAGTTGAAATCTCCCAACAATGAAACGTTGCGAGCATTGGGTGCCCAAACTGCAAAATAAACACCCTTAACGCCGCCTATTTCCGTGGGGTGCGCTCCCAGTTTTTCGTAAATCCGGTGATGGTTGCCTTCACTAAATAAATGCAAATCAAAGTCTGTCAAGCGAGGAGAACGGAAGGCGTAAGGGTCATAAGTGACACGCTCATGTTCCCCTTCTTTAATCCGTAACTGGTAGTTTGCCAGTTCTGTGGTTTCAATCGTGCATTCAAAAAAGTGGGGATGATGCACTGTTTGCATTGGGTATTCCTTGCGTTGTTCAGGAAGAACGACCCATGCTGCACTTGCATTTGGTAGGTAGGCCCGCACAGCCCAGACAGTTTTGCCATCTTGTTCTATGGGATGAGAACCTAGTATTTCAAAGGGATCGTTATGTTGATTCCAAACGATACTGTTAACGTGTTCAGGGGCGATCGTGGTCATGGACATGAAGCTACCTAAGCGAAATAACTTGACTGACTAAATCTACTTTTTTAACATCTATCTATATTTATATATTCTTTACATTTATTTGCAATTTTTTCGTCACCGTTATCGTACATCAGAATGGGGAATGGGGAATGGGGACTGGGGAATGGGGACTGGGGAATGGGGCTTTGGGCAGAGGATGAATGACTAATGACTAATGACGAATCTATCAAAAATTTAAAAATGGGAAAAACTGAAGTAAGATTTTACGTATACGAAGCAAGAAAATCTGTTCCCGAATTTTGGGGTCTAGTTTTCGGGGCGGGGCAAGTTGGAGCTGCGCTTGTAATTGAATATATTCGGCAGCTGTTAGGGATTTTCCATCAATAGGGGATCGCGCTTCTATAATAATCTTAGTGCGTAATATTTCTTCTGGTATATCCTCTGGTGGTGGTAATGCTATTACTGGCGATCGCCAAGAGCTACTTAACACAAAAAAGGTTCCACTAATCACAATTAAGCTCAATAATTTTATTGCCTTTATCGCTTTAACTCTCCCCATCTCCTAAACTGCGTTCACAACGCAGAATGAAAATCTGTTTTTTCCGCATCCAATACCCCATTCCCCATTCCCAAAATTAAAAATTTTTCCAATAAAAATCTGGCAATATCAAGGGACATCACCAGGTCTGTTCTGATACGAAATACACTACAGGGAATGCCCAAGAGCAATTGCCAGCAGTCGCAATGAATTGTTTTGCCCTCTAAAAACTCAAGAGTTGAAGCCATTCCAAACACCAAACCGGGAAGTACTTTGCCTACAAGATGGCTGACGATTTACAAAATTCAACTCCCTTTGACTTGGAATAAGGTTCAGTCATAGAAGAGGGAAGAGGGAAGGGGGCAAAGGGCAGGGGGAGAATTTCATACTTCGGCTTACCTCGGCTCCGGTTCCATCAAGCGAAGTTGAGATGCTCGGCATAAGTCGCTCAGTAACCATAAATAAATCTAGGGCTGCTTAAGCAAGGATGTATTATTTCTTCTGGTACTTTCCGCTTGAAATAAATATTTAACATTGAGCATAAATAAATTTAGGTGCTTGAAACCCTCTATTGCTAGGAAATTCCAGCATCTTTACTCCTCTGTTCCCCTGCCCTGTAATCACGCGAAGATTTCAAGCAGACACATGGTTGACGAGGTAATCCTCATCACCAGTGTCACTTATTTGTTGCCCTACTTAGCTGATATTTAAGCAAACTCTAGGCTTTGATACACCAGCATAAAAATGCAGGTTTTTACGTGAACCTAATTAATTCAAGCTATGTGGTTGACAAGCGTTGTCACTAAGCTATTTTGGGCATGATTTAAATTAAAGCTGATTAAGGAGTAGCAGTAGTAGTAGGAGTAGGAGTAGCAGTAGTAGTAGGAGTAGGACTAGTAGTAGGAGTAGATGCTCCACCACCAGCAGGTGCATCAGTTGGTTCACCTGTAGCAGCTGGAGTACTAGTAGTACCAGCGCCACCAGCATCACCACCGCCACTGCCTTCACAAGCTCCCAGAATTGTAGCCAGACTTAAGATTACAGCCAAACCAAAGATTCTTGTTTTCATAACTCCTCTTTCACCAATTGTGGCTAGAACAATTTTTCGCCTGTTGAATACGATACCTTATTTATTGCTTTTTTTTAAATGCTACGAGATTACATATTAAAAAAAACAATCCTTTGGGGTATTCTTTTTTTTTATTAGGTGTCATATAGCCATCTGATTGGTTTCTCTTAACTTACGAGCAAAATGGAAATTAGCAAATTTTCTCGCAAATCGAGCTATCATAGCAAAAAATTTATTTTTCCCGGAGTATTGCACCTTGCTGCCCTGCGTTGCCATACTTTAGGTGCAATATCTATAGGGCAAGCTGTCTAGTTGCTAATCGCTGATTGCAAAATTGCACTATCTAGAGAGAGGATGCAATTGGTATAGCTATCTATCGGAACAGTTAAAAGGGTGTAGTCTGTTATGTGTGCTTGCTGCACAGAAGGCGATTTTAACTAAGCAAAAGAGAACTAGGCAAAAAGAGACAATTAAGACAATCAATCTAAAGTACAATATTTTCCATCTAAAAAATTTATGGTAATTGCTCGTAAATCTGCTGTTTCTACAAGAGGTACTTGGTTCGGGCGAGATTCTATCCTTTCTTTAGGGAGGCGACGTTCTGCACGTATAGAATCAGCAGCACAAAGCGCTTCTACACCTGCTACCCAACCTACATTAGTATCCTCTCAAAAACGACAGCGTTCCTTGAAAAATCTAGCGGTTTCTCCCACAAATAAAGCAGTTACGCCCAAATCGGTGAAACAGTTGGGTAAACAACAAGTGCTAAATCTTAATGAGCAGTCGAGTGCAAACCAGAAAACTCTGGGGGTAGGTTTTCTTCGCCTTCCTATAATGCCTAATTCTGGAGCCGCACCTTTGTGGTTACTGCGCTTGTATACCTTTCACCGTTATTCGACAGTTTTGGCGTTTTTGTTAGTAGCATCGACACTTGCTGTTTATGGCTGGACGGTATATTCACAAGAGCTTTGGAGTAACTCATATAGCAGGCTACAAAACCTCCAACGTCGTGAGCGGCTACTAACGACAACCAACGCGACGCTGACAAATAAAATTGCTGAGGAAGCAGAACAACCAACAACAGGACTGGTATCGCCGACTCCTCAAGGAATGATTTTCTTGTCTCCAACGTCTCGTAGTGCTAAACCAGCATCGTCTAACACAACACCAAATCCTGAAATGCAACAGCAAACACTCTCGCCTCTAGGGTATTAAGGTTAAGAGTCATTGGTCATTGGTTATTGGTCATTAGTTATTCGGAACGGACAAATGACAAACGACAAAGGACAAATGACTAATGAAAAAGGACAAACCCAATGCAAAAATCACCAAGCAGAACAAACAGAAAGTTTCGGAATCCAGCATTTAAAAGGCGACAGAAAAGTTCTAAAGAAGCATTATTGGGGACACTTGCCTCTAATATCCAAGACCAAACATCCAACACCAAGTCGCGACTGTTTATAGTATGGGGTGTTTTAATGGCAGCAGGGTTGGGGTTGGGTATTAAATTGTATAATTTACAAATTGTCAAGGGGCCAAAGTTAACAGAGCAGGCACGAAACCAGCAAATGGTGAATTTGCGACCTTTTATGCCTCGTCGTCCGGTGGTAGATCGCAATAGTAATCTGTTGGCAATTGACCGTCCTGTATATACTTTATACGCTCATCCCAAGCTGTTTGATAAGTCTAATGAAGATATGGCAGAGCGACTTGCCCCAATATTGGCAAAAGATACTGCTGAATTGGTAAAAACTTTTCAAAGCAAAAGAAGCGGAATTATACTTGCTCCAGCTCTCCCGGAAGAAACTATTGATCGCATCATCGCTTTGCGCTTAAATGGCCTGGAGTGGGTTCAAAAATACTCTCGATATTATCCGCCAGACGATTTGGTTTCTGATGTAGTGGGCTACGTGAATCTTGACCGCCGTGGTCAAGCAGGTGTGGAATACTCTCAAGAGAAATTGCTAGAACGTCCTGTGCAAACGGTGCGTCTCAGTCGGTCGGGTAACGGGGCCTTAATGCCGGATCATGCCCCTGAAGGTTTTTTGCATTTTGATGATTTGCAACTGCAACTCACTATTGATAGCCGTCTGCAACGAATTGCCCGTGCTGCACTCAAACAACAAATGGATAAATTTGAGGCTAAACGTGGGGCTGTAATTGTCATGGATGCCTTAGATGGTTCCTTACTCGCCCTTGTTTCTCAGCCTACTTATAACCCTAATGAATACGCTAAAGCTAATATCTCGCTATTTAAAAACTGGACGGTGGCGGATCTTTATGAACCAGGATCGACTTTTAAGCCTTTGAATGTAGCGATCGCTCTGGAAAATGGAGTCATTAAACCAGATGATATGTTTAATGACTCCGGTTCTATTCGAGTAGCGAATTACACCATTAAAAATGCGATGAATAATGCTAATGGGCGAATCAGCATCGCTCAAATTTTGCAATATTCCAGCAACATTGGCATGGTGCAAATTATCCAACGCTTAAAACCTTCAATCTATTACAACTGGCTAGAACGCTTGGGGCTAGGACAAAAAGTTGATACAGATTTACCTTTTGAAGTTGGTGGTCGCCTCAAAAGTCAAGAAGAATTTATCGCTTCGCCAATTGAACCAGCTACTACTTCCTTTGGACAAGGCTTTTCCATGACACCCATACAGTTAGTGCAAATGCACGGTGCTTTAGCCAATGGCGGTAAATTGGTCACACCCCATGTAGTTCAAGGGCTGATTGATAGCAAAGGGCAAATGCATGATTCACCTACTCACACCGTCCCCCGCCAAATTTTCTCAGCCGCAACAACCCAAAAGGTTGTGGAAATGATGGAAACTGTTGTTAATGAAGGTAGCGGCAAGGCAGCACAAATTCCGGGATATCGCATTGCTGGTAAAACTGGTACAGCCCAAAAAGCTAGTCCTAATGGTGGTTACATCAAGGGTGCTAGAATGACCAGCTTCGTAGCTATTTTGCCAGTGGAATCTCCTCGGTATGTAGTGTTCGCCCTGGTGGATGAACCAAAAGGAGAAAGTGCTTATGGTTCTACTGTCGCCGCCCCAATTGTGAAGTCGGTAATCCAAGCACTCATTCCTCTTGAGGAGATTCCGCCAAGTAAGGCGGTTGAGCAGCAGAAAGTGCCGTAGGGAGCTTTTTAGCAGGGAGCAGGGGAGCAAGGGGGCAGGGGGAGAATAACTCCTAACTCCTAACTCAGCACTGTTTTGCCCAATCCCTTTTGTTCCTCTAGACTTAATTTTTCTTTATAACCAGGGAAAGAGGTACAGAAAGCTACTCGTGTGGGAGGTTAAGTATTAAAAGTGAAAATAATTTCTCACTTTTTCAATGCTACTGAAGATTCCATGCAAAGCAATTTAGTTATATTTCCTAACGCTGGGACTGCAAAAAAGAGTACGCAAACAGAAGAAAGAACAATTACCAACTAGGATCATGCTGAGGAACAATTTATAGAACTGCTAGCAATGGAGGATTTGGATCATCAATTAGATGTAAAAGCTGCAATAGCTAGTGAGTTTGAACAGGCGCTCTCAAGGTCAATTCGCGCTGCTTACAAAAACGATCACTCTGATGAACAAGCTCATCGCTTTCTCCAACGCATACTTTATCGAATTAATCGGTTAAAGCTGTTTTGGTACGACGATTTGCAGCACTATACCAATGAGCGATCGCTTTACTTGTCCTCATGTCGTGACGAAATTGAAGCTGCTTGGCAAGAGTGGGAACTAGCACAAATCGATGTGGCTGCACTGGAACAATTAAATGTAAAACAAGCTTTAATTGAGCGCACATCTGCTGATTTAGATCCGCTTTTATCGGAAAGTAGCTGCTATATTCGTCAGAAAATGACTGAATCTGGCTATCGTCATCTGTTAGCGATCAGCTCTTTTGATGGTTTGGTTGAAGCTAGTCATCTTTCCCGCATTTTAGGTGGTGTTGCTAATGAAGTGCAGTGTACGCTAATGCGAGTACTAATAGAAGAATACGGCAATGGTCGTTTATCTCGCAAGCACTCTACATTTTTTGCCCAAATGCTTGCTGAGTTTGGAATAAACACTCAACCAGAGGCATATTTCGATTTAGTACCTTGGGAAGTTTTGGCTTCTACCAATCATAATTTTCTGGTGACTGAGCGCAAACGTTATTTCCTGCGTTATAGCGACGGGTTGACCTATTTTGAAGTGGCTGGGCCTGCGGTTTACAAAAATTATATGGTGGCGGCGCAACGACTCAGACTCTCAGAAGTAGCGGTGGGTTATTGGGAACTACACATCAGGGAAGATGAACGTCACGGCCGTTGGATGTTAAATGATGTGGCTTTGCCATTAGCAGAACGATATCCCAATGATGCATGGGAATTAGTGCTTGGGTACGATCAGCAGAAACTCATGAGCGATCGCGCTGGTAGTGCTGTTGTGCAATCAATACGTGAAGCAAAGCAATCCGCTTGACTCATCTAAGATATCTAAAAAATTATAAATTAAAAATTGCAGATTATTTCTGGCTTTTATAATTTCATATTTCTAAATCATTCTATTGCTTATCTCCCTACAATCCAATTTATTTAGTAAGGACTTTTTACTAAATAAACGGTTATTTATTGCCTTTTATTAAGCTAATAAATTACCTCTTGCTACATTGATTATACTTTATATATTGAAGTGCAGTCAAATGAAATATATCTTTTTTTGTCCTGAAGAATCTAATTTATACTCAAACTGTTTAGAAAATTTTGTTCTCATAAATTGTAAAAATTACGAATCTATTGTGGAGTTTGGCTCAGGAGATGGCAGTCCTGTAATTAATTCCTTATTAAGAAACAACTTCGATGGCATCATCCAGGGATTTGAATTAAACACCTCTGCATGGAAAGTCGCAAATTCAACCATCGATGAATATAATCTCACTAATAAATATATAATCTATAATTCATCTTTGTTTAATTCTTCTCAACCCGAAGCCGAGTATCTTGTAGCCAATCCGCCGTATCTTCCTGCACCAGATAATGATATTTATATGCCGCTCTTATTTGGGGGCGTAGATGGAGCCACAGTTACTAATGATCTTTTGTCGTTAGGTTATGAAAATATATTGGTTTTAATCTCTAGTTTTTCTAATCCAACAAGTACTCTGAACATAGCAAAAGAAAATGGATATTGTGTTCAAAATTTCATGGTATTACCTTTGCAGTTTGGATACTATAGCTCCGACCTCAAGGTAAAAAACCATATAGAATAACTCCGAAAAAATAACATGGCATTTTATTCTGGTAATTATTATTTTCTAGCTGGGGTTTTATTTAACAAATGCCAGGATTCTGTAGTTGATTTATCTAATCAATTGGCTCAGGTTATGACTAGTTTGTGAAAATCGAGAACAACTTACCAATGATGTCTCTTAGAGGTAGCAAATTTTTATAAATTTCAACCGCCTATATATATAGATATAGCGGTTCCTATTCAGATGCATTATGACATTACATCACAAGGTGTAGGGGCAATTCATGAATTGCTCCTATAGCGTTTAACTTTGCGTAAGTCCTAATAACCCAAGTTGCGAGTTACAAAATCAGACTGGTGAACTAGTGTCAAAAAGGCAATAAAATCCCCTCCAGGAATAAAAACGGAGGCGAAGATGCTAAACACAATAATTACATAGGACTTACGCACGAGTTAGGGAATAACGAGGCGCAGAGGACACGGAGAAATCAGAGTTTGAGAGATATTTTGCGTAAGTCCTATTACAGCCAAATGAACCACTACAGCAACTTGTCCAAGATACCTTGCGGAGTTCGAGAATATCTTGTGTACCTTTCTACAACCATTCAGCAATAATTCATTTGCTTGACCAATTACCCACAATGACTGAAAGTCAACGTAGTTCCATCAATATAGTTTTGATGAAAATGCTGAGTGCTTGCATTCTTCAAGAAAAGTTCAGACTCGTGCATTCGTGACATATTAAGGCAATCATTTGTATATTGATACCCCCAACCCCCCTTAAAAAGCAGGGCTATTTCATTTGCTCAAATTAGGATTTTGTCAAGAGTATCAACCAGAAATATTGGGAGTCAGCAATCAAAAAATTACTGTTGTTATTTCCGCGTATGCATTTGTTATTTCGGCGTTCATCCTGAAACAACTGACAGATACAGATAAATGGGTATATAGGACTCCGATTTGATTGCGTCAGGACTTACGCAAAAATCGCCGAAAAGCTTAATTTATCGAACCGCCAAGACGCCTTCTCTGCGAGAGGCTCCGCCAACGCGAAGCGTCTCGTAGAGAAGAATTCGTAGAGCGTGCGTAAGTCCTATGCGTGAAAAAAACTCGGTACACTTAATCTTCTACAATCCTATTGCCTGCACTCCCCTGAGCGCGATGCCCTGAGCGAAGCCGAAGGGAGCCTGCTGAAGGGTAGCCGAAGGGCGAAGTAGTCGAAGAAACTTCCAAATATAATAAAGAATAGCAAGTGGTTCGCAATAGTCTATTGCGAACCACTCTTTATTTTCCACATCCCGTGAAAAGTCAGCCCTGCTAACAGTGTTGCAACATATTCCCCCAAACTTTGAAATATTAGCGATTTCAGCAATTGATCAACCTAGTAAATTAGAGATTTATTAGAGATTATTGCTAGCACACCAAGACAATTCAGCAATGATTACTGCACCCACATATCAAGGTAAAATGGGGCATCCATTGTTATCATGAAGAACTGCATAATCTTGGGTGGCAACAGATTACTAACAAAATTCCCGACTTCTTAGAGAAGTCGGGAATCAGAGCATTTCGATTACTCTTTCGCAAACCCAATCAATCATCATTTGGATCATCAATCATTTCCGGTGTTAAAGCTGGGTTACTTTTACGTTCTTCTGGTGATTGCTCCCGAATAACATCGTCTATTCTCCTAGGGTGTTTGATTTTGTCCAGTACCTCTGGATCTAGTTGCGATGGATCGCCTTCTGGACTAGACTTTTCAGCTTGACTAGGAACTGTTTCCTTATTCATCATTATTTCCCCAAACTTATACGCCAAGCTTAAGTTCTTTTGTGATCAGGTACACACTATCTTGAGACTTAATTTCACACAGTGGTGGGTAAGAAAAGCGATAGCCCTTTGTAGATCAAAGATGATTCACTAAGCTAAATAGCTTTTACTATAAAAAACGTAAATATTCTGTATTCTCCGTTTCACAAATAGGAAATAAGCAGTGTTACCAAAAAAGCCCTCCGCTACCAATCAAACTCAACGCTGGACATTTGCTCAACTTTTTGGACTGGTAAAACGTAATCCCTTGATGATTTCGCAGTGGGTGATCTGCTGGGTAGTTGTAGGCATTGCTGGTGGTCTATTTGCTGCGTTGTACTGGAATGTTTTAGAACTTTTAACTCACCATCTGCAACGATTTGAAGGTTTTAGCCTTCTGATAGTAATGCCACTAGCTGGTTTAGTTATCGGGCTGGTGATTCACTTTTTGGGAAATCCCGGTGAAATCGCTGTGATTGTTGATAATATCCATTTTCGTGGCGGACGCCTAGATGCTCGCAAAAATCCCTCAATGATTCTTGCTTCTCTAATTAGCATATCAGCAGGCGGTAGTGCTGGCCCAGAAGCACCACTGGTGCAGGTAACAGGTTCTTTTGGTACTTGGGTTGCCGATCGCTTAAAACTCCAGGGTGAAGACTTTAGAACTATGAGTTTAGCAGCGATGGCGGCTGGCTTCACTGCCTTATTTGGCGCACCTCTTGGCGGTGCAATATTTGCCCTAGAGATTTTACACCATCAGCATATTGTGGAATATTACGAAGCCTTGATGCCAGCCATTGTTTCGAGTTGCGCTAGCTATTTGGTATTTGCAGCAATTACACATTTAGGAATTGCGCCCACTTGGCATTTTCCCCAGTACCACCTAGATAAGATTGATGATTTTGCGATCGCTATCATGTTCGGTATCATCGGGGCGGTGGCGGGATGGATTTTTATCGGCATTTTTCGGGGCTGCGATTACTTGTTTGCCCGAATTCCCGGCCCCACTTACGTACACACAACACTAGCAGGATTCGGGCTTGGCACTTTAGCAGTTTTATTACCCCTAACCCGTTATTTTGGACATGAAGAATTAGAGTCAGTCATCACTACTAGCTTTGGTGCTGTTTTTCTCTTAACTCTTGCTTTTGGTAAAATGGCTGCGATTAGCATTACAGTAACAGGTGGGTGGCGCGGTGGATTTATCATTCCCCTGTTTTTCACTGGTGCTTGTATTGGTAAAGCAGTAGTAATCTTAATTCCGGGGCTTAATCCGGCCCTTGCGATGATTTGTACAATGGCGGCTGTCAATGCAGCCGTAACGCGTACACCTATAAGTACGACTTTGCTACTGGCAAAACTGACTAATTTGAGTCCTTTGACACCAATCCTTTTTGCTAGTTTAATTGGATTTTTTCTCGCGCCCAAAGTTCCCTTGATTGCATCTCAATTGAAGTCTCAGAGAGAAGCTACTGAATAAAAGGGTAGCTAGTAGTGTGTCAAACGAAGTTTGAAGGGTAAAGGAACGAACCGCCTTGGCGAAGCCTCTCGAAGAGAAGACGCAAAGAAGCCAGTGCGTTGGGCGGGTTCCCCGACTTGAAGCAACTGGCGCGACGCAAAGGAAGAAGGAAAGAAGAGAAATTAATGAGTGAGTAAGTTCGTCTTCTAAGCACTAAAGTGCTTACTACAAACCTTCAAAACTAGCTAGGGCATTGTGTTAATTTACGTACAATTATTTTTCATTAGCCAGGAAGAACGCAAAAGTGCGATCGCTTCTTCTTTTTGTTTGGCTTCGACTTCGATCCACGGTGCTTGGTGGTAAACGTTGGGCATATCGGTAATCAAGTCGCTGTGTTTTCTGTCATTGAAAGCTTGCTCACCGTTGGAAATATGGACTAATTGCCAATCTGGATTTGTCCAAGTTTCTCGTGCTGCGTAAAACATTGATGCTACACTCGGATGATCGTAGCTATCTAAATTTTCGTGGCAAATATGGTGATGGGCATCAAATACCATCGGTACGCCTGCTTGCTGACATACTGCTAAAATTTCGTCGGCACTATAGGCGTATTCATCGTTTTCTAGAGTCAAGCGGCTTTTGATATTTTCTGGTAGTTCGGAAATTGCTTTTACTAGTTGTTCAGCCCTTTGAGATTTGCCACCATGAATATTCATCAATGACCAAGGCGATCGCGGTAAGCCCAATAAATCAAGTGTGCGCGAATGTCCTGCTAGATTATTGATACTTGCTTTCACCACATCGGGAGAATCAGAACTCAGCACTACATATTGATCTGGATGCAATACCATTCTTATGCCCAATGCATTTGCTCGTTGACCAATTGTTGCTAAATCAGCGCTCATTGTTTCTAATATACTTGCGCCGATTTCGTCTTCTAAGTCACTTAAGGGAAATATTGCAGAAGACATCCGATAAAGCTGAATTTGATTCTGCTCACAAAAGGAGAGAGCGTCATGCAAGCGCTGTAAGTTATGCCGATACAATTCAGTTAGGGCACTTTGGCGATCGCTAAGAGAAAGTTTTAAATATCGGGTGCGCGTCATTGTCCGAAAGCGCACTTGTTTGTCAGAGGTGATGCAAACTAGTCCTAAATAGGGCAGTGTACTTTTTTGGCACTGCTGTGCATTAGATAAATTTGGAAACTCGATTACGGTCATTAACTAATACTAACTGATGCCTGTTTTGAGCTATTTTTTAATTTAAACAAGTTCTACCACTAGCTTACAACTACCTAAAGAATGAAGTCTTAAGCCTTAGAGGATGTTTAAAAAGTTATAAGGGGTAAAATTTTATGCCAATCGGATCGCCATAATTCAGTTCATAGCTTACAATTTTAAGTTGCCTGAAGGGCTGCGCTTGGTGAATGAACAAACACCTAATGCACCAAACGCTACTAATATGCCCAATATAGAAGTCGGTTCAGGAACTTTTTTTGTAGTCTCAATCCTCAAGACTTGTCCTTGTCCTGGGCGATCGCCTTTATTTGAAATGTAAATAGCACCATCAGGGCCAATAGTCAAGGCAGTAGCAGACTCTAACCCATTACCACTCAGCAGCGTTGTCCGAGTTCCATCAGGGGCTATTTGCACTAAAGAACCATCAGAAATACCTTTCCACTGTGGTTCATTGCCATATTCTAAAGCATACAAATTACTTTCAGCATCAAAAGCCAAGTCACTCAGTTGGGTAAAACCATCAGCGTAAACTGTAGTTTTACCGTCAACTCCAATCCGAAAAATCCTCGCTTTACCTTTTGGAAAAGGGAAACCAGTGTATTCGCTCACATATATTGCACCATCAGGACCAAATGTAACACCTGTAGGTACTGATTGAATTTCAATCTCCTGCGGTGTTTGTCCAGATGGCGGCGCATCAGGAGGTGGTGCTTGTCCTGGCTCAGGAGCAGGGAAAAGGGGATTAGTTATCTTTTGTGTAGGAAGCACAGTTAGTGACTTTAAATCACTTCCATCAAGTCCGACAGTCAAAACGTTGTTTGCAGCCGCATCAACAATATAAGCAGTATCATCCTTAATTGTAAAAGCATAAGGGTTGCTAGCTATTTCACCGCTAACATCAAGCACATCAACCCCATCTGCATTATTGGCGAATTCATATTCTGCTAAATCAGCAATACTTTTCAACGAACCTGTTTTCAGGTCTACTTTATAAAGCTGTCCCCAGCTAGGAGAATTTTTTGGAAAATCGGAAATAGTTGGATTACCACCATACCCAATTAGAAGATAGGGATTTCCCAAGCGATCAAATTGGATATCTTGGGGGCCTTCACCTGTAGTACCAGTAGGTATTAATGCTATTGAAGGTAATCCTGTGATTACACGTTCTTGTTTCCCATCCTTAACTCTAGTCACAGCACCACTTGTACCAGCACATGAAAGCAGACCTTCTAAGCTAGGACCGGGAATACATCGCCCATCTCCCCCCACACCTGATTCTGTAATATAGAGACTACCGTCAGGAGCAAAATTAAGACCACGGACATTATCAAGACCGTCAGCAACTACATTAAATGACACAGCTTTTGCTGGTTTTATTTCAGAAAAAGCGGCAACACAAACACTGAGCAATATAAAACTAACAGCAGATTTATAAATTAAAGATAAAGGCATTGGACAATCCAAATAGAATAAAGGTTTCTTAAATATTTTTATTAATTAATGGTTGCAATAACATGGTGCATTATACCAATGGCCTCTTAGATATAGCGTTTCTCAGTCGCCTAAAGTACAAATTCATTTACAGCATATTTCAGTTGATGAAGTACACAAGCTAAGTCTGTTACCCAGTTATAAAGCGTGTTTTACTCCTGAATTATAAATGCTGTATATTTATTCGTACCTCATTTAAATGAGAACCGCTATATTGCATTTATTACGCTACAGTTCATCGAGCAAATCGACGGTAGCGCCGACGCACAATAAAACTGGCTCCAATCAAACCTATGCTAATCAGTGGCATCACAGTTGTTGGTTCTAAAACTTCTTGAGGAACTTCAATAGAACCGCTTACTAAAGCCTGACCCATCAAAGTAGTAGTTGCTCCCAGGTTAACTATGTCTTTTTCAGAGAATAATAGTGTGCTTGTAGCATTTTTGAATATGCCTTCACCATCGGTGATATTTACGACGCCAGAGCCTTTCGCTGTTAGATTTTCAAAATTCACTGAAGCACTAGCATCACTTGTTCCAAATAACTTGTTAGTATTACTACCAAATACAATGTATCCCTGTGGGAAACCTTGGACACCGAATACCTCTGGATTATTATTAAAAGTCAGATTTCCATTGGCATCAAGCACGGAGTATGTTAAACCCTTATATAGTCCTAAATCATACGGGGCATCATCACTCAAACCTACCTCAGATACCTGTGAAACATTGCCTGAGATCGGCTCAATGTTAACTGTTGTACGATAGTTGCCAGTAAATGGATATATAGTTTGTGCTGTAGCTCTCATTGCATCTGAACAAATGCTAGTGAAAGTGAGAACCAATGGAACTAACCACACCTGAAGTGAACGTAGTATCATTTTAAACTTTTAACCTCAAAAACTATTTATTTTGATAACAAGTCGAATATTCAATTTTCGGAAATATGCTACTTTTACAAAAGTCTTTCAATTTGGGTCAATTGTGTAAATTGTTCTCTAGAGGAGAGAACCTAAAGATTTTGGAACTAAAAAATTAATGTAAACTGACCTTACGGCATATAGCTTACAGGATTTAAAATACAGTTGCAATGAATAATCCTTTGATAAACTTGTCAATTTTTTATTAGTACTTAATACAGCATGGGAGCCAATATATCTGGCTCCTCCTGTTACTAAACTGGTTGACATAATTGGGAATTGGGGGGAGAGAGATTTAGGCACTTATTGATCCCCCCTAATCCCTCTTAAAAAGGGGGAAGAATCAAAGTCCCCCAATTTATCAGGGGATTTAAAGATATCTAAAACTTTTGATACCTACAATAGGACTTTTAAAACATCCTCTAAAACATAGATAGTTGTAGTAAGGAATTTAGTTTTCAAAGAAGCACTAGAGTGCTTACTACAAAATTAATGACATAGACTACTAAATTCTTTCTTCCAAGTAGCAAGAAATTGCACAGTCACATAAAATTGCCAACATGACCGAACAATTCGCACTCTTGCTACGCCTCGCTTCGCTAACGCGTGACGCTCGTTCCTCGCTAACGCAATTCGCTTTTTAAGGACAAAATTGTAAATTGATTGATTCAGGGATACAAGCCCATGCCACTTACTTATTTTGGCTACAAGCCAAGACCGCAGTGGCTCCTCAATTTATTGAGAAAAAAATACGCGGCTATCTTTGTTCAGAGCAAGCGCATCGAAGGCGTGGGGTGTTAATTGCTCTCTTCTCTAGGAGACGCTTTGCGAACGTAGCAAAGTTTAGCAAGAGTGCGAATTGTCAATTGCGAATTGGTCTGACTTGTGTAGAGACGCGATGGATTGCGTCTCCACTTTAAAAAATTGCAGTCTGGGCAGTGCCTGCCCACGATTAACATCAACAAACTCAAGCTTTAACCGCTATTTGTTTGTATGTTGCTAAAGCCTGCGCCACACAATGATCCATATTGAGATACTTGTATGTAGCTAGCCGTCCCACAAAATGCACAGATGATGTTGCCTCAGCCAGGGCTCTGTATTGTTTGTAAATTTCCTGATTTTCAGGACGTGGTACGGGATAATAGGGGTCGCCCTCTGCCTTGGGAAACTCGTAAACAATACTAGTTTTGGAGTGTTCCTGTCCAGTTAGGTACTTAAATTCAGTTATCCGGGTATACAGTTGTTCGTTGGGATAGTTAATCACTGGCGCAGACTGAAACACAGAGGTGTGATGTGTCTCATGTTTGAAATCCAATGAGCGATAGGGTAGTTTACCGTAGCGATAGTCAAAAAACTCATCAACTGGACCAGTGTAAATCATTTCACGGCAAGGTATAGCCTTCTCGATTTCACGGTAATCGGTGTTGAGCATTACCTTAATGTTCGGATGATTTAGCATATTCTCAAACATCCGGGTAAAGCCGTGCAGTGGCATTGCTTGGTAACTATCTGTAAAATATCGGCTGTCACGGTTTGTACGGGTGGGAATTCGGGCAATTACTGTTTTGTCAAGTTCTGAAGGATCGAGTCCCCATTGTTTGCAAGTGTAATTTTTAAAGAACTTTTCGTAAAGTACCTGACCAACTTTACTAATTACTACATCTTCAGAGGTACGAATGTGTTCTCTCGGTTCTGCAACTGACTGAAAAAACTCTTCTGCTTGGAATGAATTGAGGTTCATTCCATAGAGTTTATTGATAGTGTCAAGGTTAATGGGGATGGGAACAAGTTGTCCATCTACGCTGGCTAGAACGTGATGCTCATAAGAACGCCAGGGAGTAAACTGTGAGAGATATTCAAATACTTCGCGGGAACTGGTATGAAAGATATGGGGGCCGTATTTATGTACAAGAATTCCGTAGTCGTCATAATGGTCGTAAGCATTGCCGCCAATATGGTTGCGCTTGTCTACAATCAATACTTTTTTACCGGAATGTCTCGCCAAGCGTTCAGCGATAACGCTACCAGAGAAACCTGCACCAACAATTAAGTAATCAAATATAAAGTCTCTGGTAATGATGCTTGGTGCTTCTGCAATATCTGTTGAAATGGGAGATTTCCTATTTTTATGATTAGTTGTGGTATCTGGTGTGGGTGCGATCGCAGATTCTATCAACTGCATCATAGATCCCCAAGTCCGATCCCAAGACATCTGCTCTGCGATTTAGCTGTCTCGGATGATTTTGCTTCATGTGTTGATGACACAATATGACTTACAACGTTGTTTTCTACTTGCACTTTATTACTTGACATAGAGATTCATTAACTTAACTTGCAGAATGTTGGACTAACAAGTTCTGTTTATCGTAAGAATTTATCTTATTATTTACTTTTTTTAATTACATATCCATCTATCTAAATATAGTAATTAAAAATTACTGTATTATTCTTAAGTATTAAATTTTTAACATTAATAATACTGAATTATATGTCAAATTTAGCTAAATATATAATTAGATATACGCCAAAAGACTTATGTCGGCGTTATTTTTCTCAGTAAAGATTAAAACAAAATAAATTATCAATAAATTAAAGTATAAAAAATCTAGCTTCCTTAAGTATCTCCTACAGATGTTTTATCGTTACTGCTCAGAAATATCTGATGATGACCAGAAAGAAAAAGGTACAGAGCAAGTAAATTTATTTATAGGCTTGGTAAATTTTTGAATGCGTGACTTCCCCGAACGCGAGTGCGTCCCATAGGGAAGCAGGGCTGTTTCATTCCCCCCCCAGAATATAACCCACTCGCACCCACTACAAAACCGGAGTTTCCTACAGAACTTTCCCAGGCTATTCTCAAGGATGGAAAGTTAAAAAATCTGACTTTTGATCCAAATTTTCCTAATGTTGAGGTAGAAGAAAGATTGCGCCCTGTACTTTTATATAATTAAAAAATATGGATTTTCAACAAGTTTTCGGTAAACTACCTGAAACTCAAGCCAGTGCGCCAGGAAGAGTAAATTTACTAGGCGAACATACTGACTATAACGATGGCTTCGTTCTTCCAACTGCGATTCCTCAAAGTACAACAGTACAGCTAGGTTTTAGTAGCGATACCTCCGGCGGGCTACGCCTACGCCAGCATCACTTTTATTCGGAAAATCTCAACGAGTAAGTGAGCATTTTAGATATTAGTCATACACCCTCTGGATTCGCCAGTTATATTTTTGGCTGTATTGAGGTTTTGCAAAAAGCAGGCTATACAACAATACCATCACTTTGTGTGTACGTCAAATCATCGGTTCCTATGGGTTCAGGTTTGTCTAGCAGCGCAGCTTTGGAAGTGGCAACCCTTCGGGCATTACGCCAACTTCTGAACCTTCCTATTGATGATGTTGAAATCGCCCAATTTGCCCAGCAAGCAGAAATTCACTATGCTGGTGTACAATGCGGCATCATGGATCAGATGGCTTCTAGCTTGGCTGATACTGAACATATTTTATTTTTAGATACTCGGACTTTAGAACGCCGGGTGATGCCTTTGCCTAACAACGCTGAGATTTTGGTTATTGATAGCGGTGTACCCCGTACCCTTGCAAGTAGCAGTTATAACCAGCGTCGGGCCGAGTGTGAAGAGGCAGCGCGATCGCTCAAAGTGAAAGCATTGCGAGATATTAGTGATGTTAATGTAACAGAAGCATTACCCGAACCACTACGGCGTCGTGCCCGTCATGTAGTTACAGAAAATAACCGCGTCTTGGAAGTATTGCAGGGAGTAACATCTGAGCGCTTTGGCGAATTAATGAATGCTTCCCATGCCAGCTTGCGAGATAATTACGAAGTTTCAGTGCCAGCCCTAGATAGGTTGGTAGAGATTTTACAGAAAACAGAAGGGGTGTTTGGTGCAAGACTGACGGGTGCAGGCTTTGGGGGGGCAAGTGTAGCTCTGGTTAGATCGGGTGAGAGCAAAAGTAATACAACTCATGTCCTTAAACAATACAACCAAGCAGGTTACAACGGACGAATTTTGGTTCCTTCTTTGGGATTAGGTGATGCAGCCTAAACCATCTTAAACTCTAATTGATGACTCTTGAGAAAATCATGAGTGAAATGATCCACCACATTTGTATCAACTAGTTCCAAATTATAAAAATCTACAGCTTCATGGTCAAAATAGGGACCAGCGTGCCAAGTACCCTCATGTAGCTTGATAAAACAATTCCCCGGAATGAAAAAAGCAGCAATATCTTCTAATGCTGGTTCATTTAGATCATTATTAGGAGGACAAACAGCAATTAACCAATCTTTCCCTTCCAAAGAACCCAGACATTGAGTGCATTGCAAATGGCGAGTAATTTTGTGAAACTTTCGCCCTTTCTTCTGCAACCGCATAATATAAAATCGGGGAATCCCATTTTCCAGCTTTAACTGGGCATCTTCCTGATCATAAGCTTTGCCATCTTGACTTGCAAAAATCACCTGTCCATAACGCCGAAAGTTTTCAGAAGTGACCCATTGTGCTTGCAATTGTTGCACTGTCTTTGATGTACTCATATCAAAACTTTGAAAGAGATTACTTAGGTTTATTTTCTCCCGAAACGACTGAGTTTTATACAGTCATAATGGTGACTTCCTAAGTTTAAATGCTCTACATTATTATGAAAAAATAATCTTAGCTTGCTAGATAACTACGTACTTGTTCTTTTTGCCGTCGGAGAAGGCTGAGAGCTTTCTGCTCTATTTGACGTACCCGTTCTCGACTAATACCCATGCGATCGCCAATCTGTGCTAAAGAAAGTTCATATCCATCAGTCAGACCAAAGCGCAAAGTTAATATTTCTCGTTGCTGGGGAGACAACTTTGCCAACAAGTCTTGTAAGTCTTGGTGCAAAGATTCTTCAACAGCATAGTCTTCGGGAGAAGGGCCATCATCCTCCAGTATGTCCTGCAATTCTGTATCTTGTTGTTCACCAACTCGCGCCTCTAAAGAGAAGGGTTGACGGGCCAAGAACAAACACTCTCGAACTTGGCTAGGTGTCAAAGATAATGCGTTAGCAATTTCAGCAGTAGTTGGAACCCGACCTAACTGTTGAGATAATTCTCGCTGCACCCGTTTAATTTTGTTCAGTTTCTCAAAGACATGGATCGGTAAACGAATTGTCCGTCCTTGTTGAGCGATCGCTCTTGTGATTCCTTGACGAATCCACCAGTAAGCGTAGGTAGAAAACTTATAACCAAGAGCGGGATCAAATTTATCCACCCCTCGTTCTAAACCCAAAGTACCTTCTTGAATTAAATCCATAAATTCCAGGTTACGGTGCTGGTATTTCTTCGCCACAGCTACCACTAACCGGAGATTAGCCTGAATCATTTTTTGCTTGGCTTGATGCCCTAAATTTAGCTGCTGCTCTACCACCTCAACACTTAACTTCACTCGAGCTGCCCATTCTTGCAGCGTGGGTTCGTGGTTTAACTTCACAGCCAATTCTTCTTTAGCAGCTAGTAAATTCATCATCTGCTGCACTTGTTCGGCAAAAATAACCTCTTGTTCACGAGTCAACAAATCTACACGCCCGATTTCTTGCAGATAACTACGCACAATATCATCTGTAGATCGAGGTTTTTTATCTGCCGCTAAACTTTTTTTCTTCGTTTTTTGAACTTCGGTAGGTGGAGATGTTAAGTTGCTCATGGTTATTTGCTCCTCTGTAACCTCATCAATTTATTGGTATCAAGTCTAGATATTTATACCCATACCCATTTCACACTGCTAATCAATCAATTGGCAATACTAATGAATTCTGGTCTATGATACATTACAAGTCAATTCTTGGAGATAATAAACCCAAAATCAACCCACCCCTTAATAATAACATCATCATTAGTGACAAATCAATTGCTTTAAGTATCATCACTGCATTTTTTGAACCTATTACACTGATTTATTATTAATATTTACCTATCTTAAAACCTGATTATTAATTTAATTTGAGAATACACTTGAAAATAATTAAAAATTACCTCAAAAACTATTTGATAAAAAACCTATCTTTATATTAGCCATACTTTCAGATTATAAAACTCCAAGTAATAATTTATCTTAATTTATACTATTTTAGTTATATTTAAATTTAATGAAAATTAAATTTAAACTTATTAAACACAAAATTTCCATCTTTTACCTCTAGTTCTTTACTAAATAATCCAATCGTATTAAGCCAGCTACGTAGAACACTAACCATAAAAAATCAATTATCTAGCCTCCTCTACTTAAAAACAGCTTTCTTAGGATCAGTTCAACTGGCGGTGCACCAACCGCTACAAAGGAACAAACAAGTCAAATCTTTTTCTCTTCTACCTCCAGTAAGACAGCATACCTGCCTTGGTTGTTAAAAGTCCAGTTAAAATACTTGTAACTAGGGATTTAGGACGGCAAAGACGCAAGTATCCATAATAATTGCACTTGTGTCATACTGCACGCAGACATCTGCATTGGGTGCAGTATTATCAATGTAATTACTTTTGGCGACATTTTTTTGACTAAAAGTAGTAATAATGGTCACATTAACATCAAGGATAATACTTGGCAAGATAGCAACACCTTTAGGCTACTATCTCTTGAGCATCTATAGTTACACAGCCTACTGGTGGGTTCGGCTAACATTCAGGCAAAGCCTTTCGGCTTTGAGCTAAAGCAGCCAGCAGAAATATTTCATCCATGTTTTAACATAAATTATCTAGATAGATTACACTACTAATAATTAGTTATCTCTTGCTAAAAAAGTTCTATATCAAAACTTAGTAACTGTTACACTAATACCAGAATCAAGTTTAGGAACCTTGAGATACTCAATTGGCTCAGTACTTTGTGAAGTTTGAGTATTTGTTGGCTTTTGACATTGCTTAAATAAGGCGGCTGGGTTATTGATGAACTCAAGCGGGTTAATTTTTTTGCATCCTCCCTCCTGCACTAGCGAAATTGGTTCAGTAGTGTGTTTGGGATTATTGGTCTGTCCGGTAAAATTACTCCATGTAGTGTTAATTGTGGCCGGTTCCGTCAATAAAACTCCAGCCTGATTGTCATCGCCTCTTATCATGGAAATATTTTCTTGGTTAGCATAGACACTTCGGGGGAGAGCGAGTACACTAATCACAAGCACTAAAGTGATAGAAGATAATTTCATAATTTAATACTTTTTACATTTAATATTATTTTAATAATTAAAACTGCTTAAATACAGAAAGCAAAAAATAGCAGCCTAGTTTTAATACTTCAGGTTAACATAGGTAGCAAGAAGTTTAGCTAAACTCATTAAAAATATAGTGAAGTTTATTTAGTCAGATATAAACTTTTGTCTAAAAGGAGGCAGTTGAGCAATCCATGCTCTAATCATGTCAACTCCTTCCCTACGGGACGCACTCGCGTTCGGGGAAGTCAAGCATTCACGCATTTAAAAATTTACCAAGCCCATAAATAAATTTAGGGGCTTGTAACAAGGAGCAAAGGTAAAGACGCTCCGCCTTTACGCTGTATTTCTTGCGCTGTGCCACTCGTTATACATTTTTTATTTTTCTATAAATAAATTTACTTGCTCTGTACCTTTTTCTTTCTGGTCAGAATTTGAAACTTGTCTTTTCTGTGTTTCCTGCTGCAACTGTGCTAACTCATATTCTTTTAGCCATATTAATAAGTAGGTCAACCAATACCGTTGCCAAAATAAGAGCATGAAGAGGTAGGGCGTTTCGTAGTAGAGTTATTGTCTCTGACAACGACAACTCAAAAACCACTGCCCGCCCATGCCTGAAAGCTTATTACCGTGGTTTTCGATACGTCCATGAAATATTAAAAATACTTCCCCAACAGCCTGACCCTATTTTGTTAGCTCAAATTTTTGCCAAGCTTACTTCTTTAGGACGGATTCATGCCGTTTCCACAGACTTTAGCCCCTCGTAAATTGGCTAAGGTATTGTCAACATAAAACTTTATTCTTGGCATAAAACAGCAGTAAATACGATTGTACCGTAGTTTATCTTTCATTACATAGTGGTTTTATTGTGCAAACTTAGTTACTAGCCATTTATCTCTTCTACGTGTTACCATACAATTACACAGATAAGACAACATATATATTGTTAGATAAACCTTGGAAGGAGTATTTTGTGGCTATTGCAGGATACAAACAAGGCGATCGCAAGTTTGTAGGTAAACCTAAAATACGGGATATAAACTCAAGAGCCGTCACTGTGCTGTCATTTGGTAAGAATTCAGCACTCAAGAGTCAGAAGTCAAAATTTAAAAGGAATACAGTACGAGCGAGAAATTTATGTAAAAAGTATTCTTCTTATTCTTTAACTATTCTGACCAGAGCTTTGGAGTATCCGGCTTTACTCCTGAATTATTACGTCATTTGCATACATCAAGTCACATCAAAAAAGTCTTTCATCAGTCTGGACAAATAAACTAGTTGTGAGTCATTACAAGTTTGATACTCGAATCATACAATTTTATGATGTCAGTCCTATATCGTCCTCAAGATTGATCATTATTCCAAGGAAAAACTAATTATTATCCAAAGTTTTTATGCAGCAGATCATGTCAATATACATCTAGTCTTTCTAAGTGTCTCTTATCACTGTCCGAAGCCTACCTTGAAATCAGTGAACAGTTAATAGGCGTATAGTTTGGGACTTAAATCCTACAATTGAAACTGGTAACTAATAACTGATAACTGGTAATTGATAAAGTCGTTCCATTGCTTGTAGGCTAGCACAGTTGTTTAATTGCTTACTCTTAATACCAATTTAATGTGAAGCTGCACTAAATGAGTAACTCTCTATTCTTAGCGCTCTTCTCTAACGAGAGGCTACGCGTTGATGTACTTGGTTCACCAGCGCTGTAGGCGGGTTTGGCACCGTAAGCGACTGGTGTTAGCGCAGCGTAAAGCCTTGTCTTCTCCTATCAAAGACGCTGCGCAAACGAGACGTTTTGCTCCCGCTTGCTTCCACCGTTCGCAAAGCGTGCCGTAGGCAAGTGGTACGGCATGGCAACGCTATGAGCGACGAAGGAGCGTCACCCGAAGGGCGGTTCGTTTAATATTCTGTGCATCTTCATAAAGAATTGGTACAAGCAATTAATTGCTTTTATCTTTTTAGAATCAGCAAAAAGGTAGCGGATATAGTAGCATTTATATGAATATTTTGTAAAGTTAACCACATCAGGGTTTTGACAGAATATGATGTTGATTAATAGATGATTAATAAATACCTTCATCAGTTGCAAAACAACGCTGATTTAAACAAAAAATTAGTATTTATTTTAGATTTATCAATTAGCTTGATATTTGTATATTTCAGTAAAGGAGTTAAATCGTAGTGATAATGTGTCTATAATTCCAAATAATCGAAATTATGTACTGTTTTCTATTTTGTGCATAAATTTAAGCTCAATACTGTTAGTTGAAAATGTCTACTAATTTACTCTACCTCCTGAACAACTTCAAGAAAAAGGCATTAGCTGACAATCAACGCAGATATTCTCATAGCAAATTAGACTCCAGGGCTAATATCGGTAAAATACTGAGAAATATCTCCTGTATGTAAGTAAATCAACTTATTTAGAAAATTTGTATATATTATGACGATAGAATCTTTACCACACGTTGAAGAAGTAAATATTCAGAAATACTTAGAAGTTATTCAACGGCGTTGGCTACCTCTCGTCGGTATTTTTGGCATAACTGTTACCCTTGGATGCTTGTATGCATTTTCATTAAAACCTTCATACAAAGCAGAAGGAAGTTTGATGATTAAAACAAATCGCTCTTCCTCACTCACAGGTTTATCGGAAGATATAGGACGTTTGGAAGCTTTGAATGTCAACGACAATCCCCTGGAAACTCAGGTGAGAGTTATTGGCTCAAATCCAGTGATTGAGAAGACAATTAATTCCCTCAACCTTAAAAATAGCAAAGGCAAATTGCTCTCGATCCCTGACTTGGCAAAACAACTAAAAATAGAAGGAATCAAAGGCACTGATGTTGTACAAATTTCTTATAAAAGCAGCAATCCGGAACTAGCTGCCAAAATCGTCAATGAAGTTATTGACAATTATATCGAGCTAAATATCAAAGCTAATCAGAATGAAGCACTGATAGCCAAAGATGTTCTCGTAACGGAAGTACCCAAAGCTGAGGAAATTGTCAGAAGAGCCGAATCAAAACTGCGGCTATTTAAAGAAAAGAATAAAGTTGTTGTCTTAGGACAAGAAGCAAGTGCAGCAGTTGATACCATTTCCAAGTTAGGAAACCAAATTTCTCAAGCTTTAGCTCAATTAGATGATGTTAAAGGTCGTTTAGAACAGTTACGCAGTGAAGCTAAGATAGATTCACAGCAAGGTGTAATCGCATCTGAATTAACTCAAGCACCTGGAGTTCAGAAAGTGCTTGCTCAACTCCAAGAAACAGAAAGCCAACTAGCACTAGAACGTACACGTTTTTCACCTGAACACCCAACAATTATTAACTTACAAGAAAAAGTCGTAGCTCTTCAGAGCTTGCTAAAAGAGCGGATCGGACAATTCGCTGGTACAGCGCAGATAACAGAGGGAAGTTTACAGGTTGGACAACTGCGCCAAAGCCTAATAGCAGATATTACTCATGCTCAGGCAGAACGCGTCGGTCTAGAAAGACAAATTGCCACACTTTTGCGACAGCAAGAAGCCTATATCAAACGAGCAAATAATTTACCAAAGCTAGAACAGAGTCAACGAGAGTTAGAACGAAAGCTACAAGCCGCTCAAACGACTTACGAAACACTCTTAAAGAAACGTCAAGAAATTGATATTGCACAGAATCAAAAGATTCCTAACGCTCGTGTAATTTCCTACGCCTTAACCCCCGATAAAGCAGAAGGACCTCGCAAAATTCTGTTTATTGTTGGTGGAGGAGGAGTTGGTCTTTTCTTAGGTATCATTGTTGCCTTTGGTTTAGACTTAATAGACCGCTCGCTGAAGACAGTCAAAGAAGCTAAAGAAGTTTTGAAATACAGTGTTTTGGGAGTAATTCCAACACAAGGTAAAAATATTAAAGATCATTCTTCTATAGCAGGACTTGATAGAGCTATTCCCAAAGTCATTGGCAGAGATATTCCTTACTTCCCTCTTGGTAACGCATACCAAGTACTACAAGTAAACTTGAAGTTTCTCTGTTCTGATAAACCGCTAAAAAGCATCGTAATCACAAGTTCTGTTGCCAAAGAAGGAAAGTCTGACGTATCTGCAAATTTAGCTGTGACTATGGCTCAGGCAGGGCGACGAGTCTTGTTGGTGGATGCAGATATGCGTAATCCCATGCAGCATCATATCTGGGGGTTAACAAATACAACAGGGCTAAGTAATGCCATTGCTGGACAAGTTTCTTTAGATACGGCAATAAAAGAAGTAATGCCTAATCTTGAGGTTCTTACTTCTGGAATTTTGCCTCCTAATCCAGTCGCAATGCTAGATTCTCAACGTATGGCAACATTAATTAGTCACTTTGGAATAGATTACGATTTCGTAATTTTTGATACGCCTCCTTTATCAGGAATAGCAGATGCTGCTGTTTTAAGTACCCTTACTGACGGAATCTTATTAGTCGTTCGTCCTGGAGTAGTTGACTTGAACAGTGCGAATTCAGCTAAAGAGTTTTTAACTCAGTCAGGTCAGAAGGTCTTAGGGATAGTTATCAATGGTGTCAATACTAAAAATGAACCTAATAACTATTTTTATGACAATAAAAAACAGCAAATTGAACAAGATTTAGTATCTAGCAGCTTAACAAAATTCTCCAGAGAACGTTAAGTTCCGCTATAGATGCTGAAAGCAAGCCTGATTACAAGCATCTCAACCAAATTTTTTGACTGGAGGACTAAATTGATGACATTAAGTAAAAATCTCAAGCAATTCGTAAAGTCAAACACTCCATTAGCTAAATGGAAAGGTTCTCTTTACACAAATACAATAATATTCAAAAATTACATACGAAACTATGATATATATCAACAAATTTTATCTAATCAACAAAGTAATGAATTAGTTACTAATGTGATTAAAGATAGTAAACCTTTTATGATCAGCCGCTTTGGTAGCACAGAAGCTTATTGTATACATGAATATCTACAAGGAGATTACAAAAAATCTATTTTTGAGTCAATGTCTAACGATTCTGGGTTTTTCCCAGTAGATAAAAAACATCTAGATCGATTTAGCCAACTTTTTTTAGAATCGTCAAAGTCTATAGATGTTTTAGGAGTATGGTTTCAAATTGGAGAGCCGGAAATTATCAAAAATTCTTGTTTAAAAGCTTCTTTTGTTGAATTAAATACACTTGAGCCTTATTATCACAATGAGCCTTGGAGCAAAAATCTTGGAGGAAAAAAGGTTTTAGTAATTCATCCTTTTGCAGAAACTATTTCATCACAATATAAAAACTATAGAAAATTGCTTTTTTCAAATCAAAACATTTTACCCGAATTTGAATTAATTACCTTAAAAGCTGTTCAGTCTCTGGCTGGAACTCAAACCAAATTTAATACTTGGTTCGATGCTTATGAGTGGATGTGTAACGAGATTAAAAATAAAGATTTTGACATAGCTATTATAGGATGTGGTGCTTATGGACTTCCATTAGCTGCTTACATTAAATCTCTGGGTAAACAGGCTGTGCATCTTGGAGGAGCAACTCAAATTCTTTTTGGAATTAAAGGCAACCGTTGGGATAAAATTCCGTTTTTCCAGTCTCTTTATAATGAATATTGGGTGAGGTGTAGCCCTGAGGATATTCCTACAAGTCCCTCAAAATATCCAGCATATTGGTAATTATAATACTGGGTCAAGCTAACAATGCTTGGATTATATAAAGTAGATGCAAAGCAGCTTGTTACAAGCTACCATTACAGGTACATAAAACACAAATAGCAAGATTTGAAGACTTGGTTTATAGCGTTTTCCAAGCAACTGAGGTACACTCAAATCTTATTTACCAAGCTTAGTAACTTTGAAAACGTACCTCACCAGGTCGCGAACCGCTACACATAAGCGTTGTTGACTTGACAGACTACTAAGTTATCAAAACTATCTTTTTGATATGGATAATAATATAAAAACATCTTGTTTAATTAATAATTACAATTATGCTGAATTTGTACCAGAAGCAATTTATAGTGCTTTGAATCAAACAGTTAAATTTGATGAAATTATTATTGTTGATGATGCATCCACAGACAATTCTGCCGAAATTATAGCTAATTTCACTAAATTCGGTAATATTAAAGTTATTTTAAAAGAAAAAAATAAAGGACAATTATCATCCTTTAACGAAGGGTTCTTAGCTGCAACTGGAGACATTATATTTTTCTTAGATGCTGATGATATTTATGAGCCTCAATATTTAGAAACTGCCTTAACTTTTTATAATAGACGTAGTGAATGTGATTTTCTATTTTGTGCGTATAAAAAATTTGGAGTTGTGGAAGAAACATTTCAAGCTGATACAGTTGATTTAGATTTAGGCTATTCAGTAATCAAAACTTTATATAGTGGTGAATGGATTGGCTCTATAACTTCAACATTATCAATGCGTAGAGAAATAATTAGAAAATTTTTACCTATTCCCAATATAGAAGATTGGCGTGTGAGGGCTGATGATTGTTTAGTATGGGGAGCTTCTTTAGTTGGGGCTAAAAAGTTTTATATATCTAAACCTTTAGTGATGTATAGAATACATCCAAATAACCAATATCATAACAAGAAATTTTTAGATATAGAAGATAGCTATGAATACGAGAGATTTTGGAAACGCAATTCCTTATTTAATTACATAATGCAAAAAAATCATTTTAGTTTCCCGTTATTATTAGCTTTTACATCTCTCAATGAGTTAAAAACAAAACCATGTCCTAAAACTGAAGATTTTATTTCATATTTAAAAATAATATTTTTATTTGAACATAGTTATTTTTGGAAATTCAAGGGTATTATTTTATTAATTAGCTATTTTTTGAGGAATTTTATGGCTGGTAAGCTAAAAATATTATAGAAAATAAATAATGTAAAATTATAATAAATTTACCTCATTTGAGAATTTAATAAATATAAAATGCTTGTCATTTGTATATATAGAAAATGCTACATGATTAATTCATAAAAATAATGTTAAGTAAATTAAAACTTCAAAACTTATCAAAATTTAAATCTCGTTCTGGGCTGCGTGCAATTGTTGCCAATACAGGTTGGTTGTTCGCTGACCGCATTCTCCGTATGGGTGCAAGCTTGGTTGTAGGAGTGTGGATAGCACGTTACTTAGGAGTACAGCAGTATGGTTTGTTTAACTATGCTTTAGCTTTTGTTAGCTTATTTAGCCCAATTTTCACTCTAGGATTAGACGACGTAGTAGTTCGTCATATTGTCCGTCAATCATCAAATAAAGAGGAAATTTTAGGAACCACTTTTTGGCTAAAGTTGTTGGGTGGAGTTGCTTCTGTCTTATTGGCGGTTGGCACTATGTTGTTCTTAGGTGAGAATGAAACGCTGAAGATATGGCTAGTTGCAATTTTAGGAATGGCAGGAGTTTTTAGAGCAACTGATACTATTGAACTATGGTTTCAATCGCAAGTGCAGTCAAAATACACTGTGATCGCTAAAAATATAGCGTTTCTGCTAAATAGTATTATCAAAATTGCACTAATTGTAACAAAAGCACCATTATTAGCTTTTGCTTGGGTAACATTAGCAGAATTTGTAATGAGTGCAATTGGCTTGCTGATTATTTACCAAGTCAAAGGGTCTTCGTTGTGGTTATGGCGTTGGAGTTTTTCTGTTGCCAAAACTCTTATGAAAGATAGTTTACCTTTAATTTTTTCAGGGTTCGCTATCCTGATTTTTATGAAAATAGATCAGGTTATGTTGGGCCAAATGATTGGAAATACTGAGGTTGGGGTTTATTCTGCTGCTGTCAGGGTTTCAGAAATTTGGTACTTTATTCCGGGAGCTATTGTTTCTTCTGTTGCCCCTACAATTTACGTAGCCAAAGAAAAATCAGAAAGTCTTTACTATCAGCGAATAGGACAATTACTCAGTTTAATGACATGTATATCTTTTGGAATTGCTCTGCCAATGACATTCCTATCTGACAACATAATTATGATGATGTTTGGAAGTGGATATGCAGAAGCAGGAGGAATACTAGCAGTTCATATTTGGACTTCTTTGTTTGTATTTATGGGTCTTGCAACATCACCTTGGTTTATTGCTGAAGGTTTAAACCATGTTTCTTTAGGTAAGACTTTATTTGGGGCGATATTAAATATTATTCTCAACTTATTACTTATTCCTAAATATGCAGGACTTGGGGCTGCGATCGCAACAATAATATCTCAAGCTGCTGCTGCTTTTGTGTGCAATGCATTTGATTCAAGAACACAAAAAATATTTCAGATTCAGGTGCGATCACTCCTTCAATTTTATAAATATTGAGCCTTCTGATCTAACCTTTAAATATCAAGGACATTAACTAAGTTAATTAAAGATGGAAACACCAGTAACTTTTATTATTTTCAAACGTCCGCAAGCAACAGAGAAAGTTTTTCAAGCTATTCGCCAAGCCAAGCCAACAAAACTTTTTGTAATTGCAGATGGTCCCCGCACTGACCGCGAAGGCGAAGCAGAAAAGTGTGAAGCAACTCGGGCAATTATTAAAAGAGTTGATTGGGACTGCGAAGTTATCAAGAATTATTCTGATATCAACTTAGGTTGTGCAAAGCGAGTATCTAGTGGTTTAGATTGGGTATTTAATAATGTTGAAGAGACAATTGTTTTAGAAGATGATTGTATCCCTCATCCAACATTTTTTCGGTTTAGTGAAGAACTGTTAGAAAAATATAGAAACGATACCAGAGTTGCCACAATCTCTGCTCAAAATCTTCAATTCGGGCGAAAACGCACAAATTATAGTTACTATTTTTCTCGCTACAATCACTGCTGGGGTTGGGCAAGTTGGAGACGTGCTTGGCAACATTATGATTTGACGATCAAACTTTGGAAAGAGGTACAAGCAGAAAACCTTTTACATGACATTCTTGTAGACCCAAAAGCAGTAAGTTATTGGCGACGAATATTTCAGTCTGTTTATAATAATCCCACAAGTATAACCTGGGATTACCAATGGACATTTGCTTCTTGGATACAGGGTAGCTTAAGCATTATTCCTAATGTCAATTTAATCTCTAATATTGGCGTTGGTGCTGACGCGACTCATTTTACTTCCAACCAAGAATTTTCGTTTATTAATATGTCAATGCAAGCGATGGAATTTCCCTTAAAACATCCACCGTTTATTGTGAGGAGTATAGAGGCAGATAACTTTACACAAAAAACAGTCTATAAAGCAACTGCATTGGATATTTTTAAAGAGGAGCTTAAGAAAAGATTGAATTACTCAACAATAGAAAAATATTGACATATTTAGTAAAGTTATCTAATTAGAAATTAACAATGAATGTAAAACTAATAGAAAGAATATTAACTATTTTGCTATTACTCATTGCTGTAGGAGCATTAACAATACATCCTGCACAAGAAGTTTCTATGTCTACCCTTGGAGGCGATAAGGTAGATACTTTTTTTAATATAATTTCATATCTAATTTTGTGTTATTTTCTAATGTCATACTGGAAAGGTTTTATCTATGTAATTACCAAAAGTCCATTACAGTTTTTTTTACTAGCAATAGTTATATTTTCTATATTATGGTCAGAAGATCTAAGTTCTACCATAAAAGATATAAAAGGTCTAATCCGAATATATTTTATTGCAATCTATTTGGCAATGCGTTATCCCCTTAGGGAACAAATGAGACTAATAGCTTGGCCGCTTGGTATAGCGGCATTACTATCTATGATATTCTCTGCATTTATACCAGGCTATATTCACAGATCGCCTGAATTAGTAGATATGTGGAGCGGAATTTATGGTCATAAAAATGAATTAGGTTACATGATGAATTGGAGCGCAGGAGTTTTTTTACATCTTGCCCTTAGTAGCTCTCGATATCGCTGGTTGATGTGGGCACTATGCGGGTTATCTATATGTTTAATTATTCTCACACGTTCAACAACATCTTTGGCGATTTTATTAACAATGATATTACTCTTACCTTTTTATCAATCTTTTAAAAAAACTAATTATAAATTACAATTTATTATGATAACTTCAGCTTTAATGTTACTCATTATTGTTTCAATATTACTGATTAATAATGCTGAAACTGTAGTTGGTACTTCTGGTAAAGACCTTACCCTGAATGGGCGCTCTGATCTCTGGGAATTAGTGATAGCTAAGGTGTTAGAAAGACCTTGGTTAGGTTATGGATATGCGGGATTTTGGACTAGTAATGCTGCATCTAACCTGAGAGCTACTTATGATTGGGCAAGTAATGCTCACAATGGCTTTTTACAACTATTTTTAGAATTAGGATTTTTAGGTTTCTTGACTTTTGCAGCAGGATTTATCCGGTTCTTCGTAATGGCCCTGACTCGAATTGTTTTAGTAGCGGAAAAACCAGAAGATTATTGGACAATGCAAATGCTAATTATCATTGTTATAGTGAATTTCTCAGAAGCAAGGTTGTTAACTCCCGGTTGGAATTGGTTGATGTATCTCACAACCTATCTATCTTTGACTCTTAGTTCTCAGAGAGTACCAATATATAAATAGATAAATAGTTTACACAGTTGTATAACTAAAAGGAAAGAAAACATGAAAAAGTTGAATTTTGGATGTGGGCATAGATTTTCGTCAAATTGGATAAATATAGATTTTAATTCTGAGCATCCTGAAGTCATTGCTCATAACTTACTCCAACCACTTCCATACCCTAAAGATTATTTCGATGTGATTTACAGCAGTCATGTTTTAGAGCATTTCTCTAAAGACACGGGAGAAATGCTTGTAAAAGAATGCTACAGAGTTCTAAAACCCCAAGGTATTTTACGCATCGTTGTTCCTGACTTAGAGCGAACATGTCGTGAATATTTAAGAATTATGGATAGTCTTGAGAATGAGGAAGCAAGGAAACAATATGAATGGATTATTGTTGAGTTAATCGATCAATTAGTTAGAACAGAACATGGTGGTTTGATGAAAACTTATTGGCGACAATTACTTGAAAATAATGATGAATTATCCATCAGTTATGTACAAGCAAGAACAGGTGTAAATATTGAAGATGAGATAGCAACTCATAATACTAATTCTTTATTACAGAAAGTATTCAGTATTAACCACAATAAACTCAAAAACAAATTTAAATACCTCTATATTGACATGATAAAGAGGTTAATACCACGATATGTCCGCAAGTCTATGATAGATGAAACCTCCCTTGGTGAAAAACATAAGTGGATGTATGATAGCTATAGCATGAAAACCCTCTTTGAAAGAGTTGGTTTTTCGTATATTAAATTTTTGGATGCTCATACTAGTGAGATTCCAAACTTTAGTAATGAAGTCTTAGATCTTAATACTGATGGGACAGTATATCTACCAGGCTCGTTATATTGTGAGGGTATTAAGCCAAATAAATAAGACTGATATCTGCAATATAGCAGTGTGCAGTTCAGTGAAATATAAAAACTTTGCTGAAATGATTTGATAGTAAGGACTTTGATGTTTTCATGCAATCAATAACTGCTATAGGGTAGCAGTATTATCAAGTAGATTTTTGAAAGATAGTAGTAATATGAACGTCCTGCTCCTTAGTACCCAAGATGTGGCTGGTGGTGCAGCTCGTGCTGCATACCGCTTGCACAAGGGGTTACAAAACATTGACTTACAATCACAAATGCTGGTGCAAGAAAAATCTACTGATGACAAAACAGTAATTGCATCTAAAATCAGATTATTTCAAGGTATTGCTAAGGCCAAGTTGACATTTGAAAGCTTACCTTTAAAGCTTTATCCTCAAAAGCAAAATACTCCATTTTTTATTCAATGGTTACCAGATAGAGTTATTTCTCAAGTTGGTCATATTAATCCAGATATCATAAACTTGCATTGGATTAGTGCAGCTTTTATGCAAATAGAAACTCTTGCTAAACTAAAGCGTCCTCTAGTTTGGACAATTCATGATATGTGGGCATTTACTGGAGGATGCAGCTATGCTGGAGATTGTGATCGCTATCAAATTTCTTGTGGAGCCTGTCCTCAACTGAACAGCGAAAAGGGTCGAGATTTATCCCATTGGGTATGGCAACGTAAACTTCAAGCTTTGAAAAATTTGAATCTGACAATTGTTTCGCCAGGTTCTTGGTTAGCCGAATGTGCTAAGTCTAGTTCTCTGTTTAAGAATTTGCGAATTGAAGTAATCCCAAATGGGCTGGATACTCAGAAGTATAAACCTGTTCATCAAGGTTTAGCGCGAGAATTACTGAATTTACCTCTGGATAAACAACTCATTTTATTTGGAGCACTAGATGCAACCAATGACTCTAGAAAAGGTTTTCATTATCTGCAACCAGCACTACAAGAATTAAGCAAATCTGGCTGGAAAGATAAGTTGGAGATCGTTATTTTCGGTGCATATAAACCCAAAAATCCACCTAATTTGGGTTTCAAAACACACTATTTGGGACACTTACACGATGATATATCTTTAGCAACTGTGTACTCAGCAGCTGATGTGATGCTTGTACCGTCTCTTCAAGAATCTTTTGGACAGACAGCCTCTGAATCACTCGCTTGTGGTACTCCAGTTGTGGCGTTTAATTCTACTGGCTTAAAAGATATTGTTGATCATCAGCAGAATGGCTATTTGGCTAAACCTTATGAAGTTAAGGATTTTGCCAGAGGAATTATCTGGGTACTTGAAAATGAACAGAGGCTGCAAAAGCTGTCATTCTATGCTCGTGAGAAAGCTGAACAAGAATTTACTCTGGAACTTCAAGCACGTCATTATTCAGCTTTGTTTCAGGAAATATTGATGAGTGCAAAAAAATCTTCATTCAGTAATTAACTTAGTAAACAAATACTTCATAGTATGTCAATACCGATAGCTTTTATAATTTGTACAGAACCTGGTCGTTTAGAAGGTCAATCTTTGATGCTTGCAGAAAGTATTCGTAAGTTCTGCGGCGAGTTGAAAAATACACCTATATATAGTTTTCATCCTAGAGTAGGTGAACCGATATCAAAGCAAACCCAACAAGCGTTTGAAGGGTTGCAGGTGATTCATCAACAAGTTCCTATAAATCGAGAATTTCATGAATATTATTTAGCCAATAAACCTCTGGTTTGTGCTTATGCAGAAAAAAATATTGATGCAGAAATCTTGGTTTTTTTAGACAGTGACAAATGCTTGTTTTCTGAGCCAAAAGAATTTTTATTGCCAGTAAATTGTAACGTTCGCATACGTCCTGAGTATGGCAAAGGAATTGGTTCTACAGGTCTGCGAGACCCTCAAGAATGGTACTGGCAAAAGCTGTATCAAGTGCTGGGGGTAAAGCGTGAGATGTTTATTGAGACACCAATTGGTAATAAAAGAATCAGAGCCTACTGGAATTCTGGTTTGGTTGCTGTAAGAAAGAGTGCAGGTATATTTACTGCCTGGAAAGAAAACTTTGAGAAGGTAATGCGTATGAATATTACCCCTCCTCAAGGGATTTATTTTGTGGAACAGTCAGTCTTATCTGTGACTTTATGCTCGCTGGAAGAAAATATTTCTCATTTTTCTTCTGCTTATAGTTATCCATTACCTTTACACAATCGCTTATCTAAACAATCACGACTTAAAGCTTGGGATGACATAGTGTCTATACATTATTTCAATTTATTTTTTTATAATGATTGGAATACACAAATTCAAAGCTTAAAAAGCTTTAATCGAAGTTCAGATAAATATCAATGGTTATGCAAAGGAGTTGTCAGACATAAGATGCCGTGCGTATCAGTGATGCACCGATATATGTTGATTGTAAAGAAAATAGAACAAAAGCTACGCGTGTTTAAATTGAATAGTCAAGTGAGTAATTGGATAGAAAAAATTGCGAACTTTTAAATAAGTATTATTATTTTAAAGTTACATGGTTAATTCAGAAAAAGCATTTAAATATTATTTCATACTTTTTCTATTCTTAGTACTCAACTGCTTATTGTTTCCTTGATTAGGGGAGTAGTTTAGAAACAAAGACAGATCACATATCAACCTATACATAAATGCTTTTATCATAAACACATTTTAAAACATATATTTATGTATTATTAAACATCTAAAATGATGTTGTTAATAAAGATAAAAACAACCATAAATGGAATTGAATCAAGAACGCATCAGCTAATGGTAAATGTGTCCTTTTAATAAAAACTATACATTTTTTTAAATTTGTATAGTGTACTTCAACCATCTTTTTTCTCTCATTTAAATAGATGAATCTAATAAAAAAGACTTTATGAAACAACCACAATTAGCAGTAATAATGACTTGTTTTAACAGGCGTGAGACAACTCTGAATTGTCTGCGTGCGTTAGATGAGCAAACAAAGCCTTTTGATGTTTACTTAACCGATGATGGAAGTTCTGACGGTACTTCAAAGGCAGTGAAAGTTTTTTATCCACAAGTCCAGATTCTTCAAGGCAATGGGAATCTATTCTGGGTAGGAGGAATGAGTCTAGCGTTTGCTGAAGCAATGCAAAAAGATTATGACTATTATCTCTGGTTGAATGACGACACAATACTAGAATCAAATACCTTAGAACGCCTATTGACACTTCATCAACAATTATTAGACTCTGGTCAAGAAAATTCAATATTAGTTGGTACGACTCAAGACTCAATAACAAGAGAAGCTTCATACGGCGGTGCAGTGAAATCTTGCAAATGGTACTCTAATAAATATGAATTTTTAGGTTTAACTCAGGTTCTTCAAGAATGTGACACGATGTTTGGTAACTGCGTGCTGATTCCTCGTGTGGTTGTAAAGAAAGTAGGGAATCTTGACGCAGCATTTATCCACAGTTTAGGAGACCTAGATTATGGTTTGAGAGCAAGAAAGAATGGTTGCTCAATATGGGTTGTACCTGGATATATCGGAACTTGTGGTAAAAACTCAATCCGCAACAGTTGGGTAGATACAAAATTATCTGTTTTAGAACGCTTAAGAAAGGTAATTCAAGTCAAAGCATTTCCGCTCAAACCTTGGACTGAATTCTGTCGTCGGCACTCCGGATTTTTCTGGCTAATTTATTGGTGTTTACCTTATCTCCGAGCCATTATTGGTTACAAAAACTTGGCTGCATCTCCCACATTTGCAGAAGAAATTTTACAAAGTAGTTCGCAATCTTAAGGAGTTCCAAAATGCAGCGACGTCTTGGTTTTTTAGCGGCAGCACCTCGGATTTCAACACATGCTGATGCAGAGATGTCTGGACCCCGTTCTCGGGTTTTAGGAATCTTGAAGGGCTTTAAAACACTTGAGTGGAAAATCGAAACATTTATTGTGGGAGATAAAGTTGCAAAAAAATGGTCGACGAATGGTTCTGGTGAATTAATCAGTAAAGGATTTTTTTACACCTTAGCAGTAGATTTTATGCGTCTCGGACTTGGTATTATTAACTCCTGGAAAAGCTACCAAGAACTTAAAAATCAAGTTGATTGGGTGTATGAGTACGCTGCGACTTTACAATGTATAGGGTGGATATTCCAACGTCAGGGAATACCTTGGATTTTGCAAGCTGAAGCATTACTTTTTTATGAAGCAAAGGCAGAAAGAAAAGCATTATTACTGGATAGATTAGCTCAATGGATAGAAATAAAAGCCTATCAAAAATGCGATGTTTTAGCGTGTGTAAGTGAAAGTCTAAAAGAAATTTTAGTCAAAGATTTTGGTATTTCAAGTGAGAAAATTGTTTTAATACCAAACGGAGTTGATATTGATTTTCTCAATCCTGCTCTACATGTTCCAAAGCGAGTATTTTTAGGTTTTACTATAGGTTTTATAGGTAGTTTATATGCTTGGGCTGGTTTAGACTTATTATTAGAAACAATATTTGAATTGCGAGCCGAAGGCTTAGATATTTCGCTGGTAGTAGTAGGCGATGGTGCAATGAAATCTGCTTGGGAAAAGCAGAGTCAAAAATTAGGTATTTCACCTTATGTAGCTTTTATCGGTCGAGTTTCTTGGCAAGAAGTACCCCAGTATATCGGTGGATTTGATGTTGGTTACTCTGGGCAAGTTCAACTACAAATCGGAAAGATGTATCTCTCACCTATGAAACTTTATGAATACATGGCAATGGCTAAACCAGTCATAGCATCAGCTTTTGAAGATGCTAAAAGGTTGATTTCCGATCGCAAAACAGGTTTCCTATTTAAACCAGGTGATAAAAATGATTTAAAACGTACCTTATTGGAAGCTTATCAGAAAAGAGAAGCACTGCCAGAAATGGGACAATTGGCTTGCATTGAGATAGTAAATCATCACAGTTGGGCTGCCAGAGTACAGAACTTAGTTGAAGGTGCTGAACAAATATTGAAAAAACAGCGATCGCATATTCAGTAGTATTAAGCCTTTACTCATACAATTTAACATTAAAAACATTTATGATCCGGACTTCATCTTACAAACTTCTTGGTACTAAAGTGGATGCACTCTCTATCCGCGACTTAAATTTGTTGATTGAAGAATCTATTCAAAAAAAGAAAAAATGGATTATTGCTAATCACAACATGCATAGTCTTTATCTCTTCCATAATGATCCAAGGATGCAAGCTTTTTATGCCAAGGCAGAATATACCCATATTGATGGTATGCCTTTATTGTTTATAGGAAAGCTATTGGGTTTTCCTATGAAACGAGAGCAAAGAGTAACCTATGCTGACTGGGTATGGCCTTTGATGGCAAAAGCAGCTGATAAAGGCTGGCGTGTATTTTATTTAGGTTCAAAGCCAGGAGTCGCTGAAAAAGGAGCAAATATTTTGTGCCACAAATTTCCTGGGTTACAGATTGCTTGCGCTCATGGCTATATTGATATGAATAAAGATAGTCAAGAAAATCTTGCTACTCTGGCTGCAATTAATGCTTACAAACCTCATGTATTGATGGTGGGGATGGGTATGCCACGTCAAGAACAGTGGATTTACGAAAATCTTGAACATATTCATCCCAACACTATTTTGACTAGTGGAGCCTGTATTGACTATGTAGCAGGAGCAATACCTACTCCTCCTCGTTGGATGGGAAAGATGGGCTTGGAATGGTTATATCGCTTACTGTCTGAACCTAAAAGACTTTGGAGACGTTATTTACTTGAGCCTTGGTTTCTAGCCACATTATTTTTACGAGAAATTTGGAGTATGCCAAGTAAACAAAAAAAGAATAGAATCCTGGTATTTCTCAGTACAAAATTTCATAAGTTTCTAATGTAATTGAGTCTCGCCAAGCCTTACCAGTAGGCCGAGCAATTCGCCACTAATTTATAAAATACTGTTTTAAGGCTTGGCTTAATCATTAATTAGTGAATACACCTGATTCAGCTTTTATGCTCATGAATAGCGAAGTATCTCGGCAGATACTTCGCTTTAAATAATACTGAAAAGTGCTATCTAACGTGTGGTTGAAGTATTAGTTGCTTGCCCAAAAGCCTGGGCAATAGTATTGCGGGCAGATTTAGGTTGTAGGTTCTCATCAAAGGGAAGTGGACGCAAAAATTTCCAAAGATTTGGATTGTTCCTAAAGGTTTTTCTTGGCATCCAGTCAGGATGACGTATCCAGGTATGACGGTCGGTAATACCCCATGTAATTACAGTATCAATTTTAGCTGCAAAGCATAGGTCAAGATATCTTTTGTAACTGTCGGCTACCATCTGGTCTAGCTTTTGAATACTATCGGGCAGTGGAGTATCAATAATAATATCTAATTCTGTGATTATTGGTTTAACTTCAAGATCATTAAGCCGTTTTAAGACGGAATTAAATCCTTTTTCGTCAAAAGAATATGCAGTAGAAAACCATAGATGCGATTGAATACCTGCCCCATCAATTTTAACACCGCTATTCTTTAGATATTCGACCATTTTTAAGAAACGGTCTGATTTCCATGTAGCGCCTTCAATCCCAAAATCGTTTAGGTAAAATTTCTTGTTATTATCTACTGAAGCAGCAATTAAAAACAAGTCTCGAATTAATTCTGGTTTTACTCCTTTACGCAAACCGTAGGTAGGGTAGTCAGTTTCATTTTCATTATCAGCAATAATTTCATTGGCAATATCCCAAGACTTTAAAACCTTGCTATTACGATAATGTCCCATGACTCCTTTAACATGCTGTTCGATCATTTTAAGGCTTGGAGGGTAAGGAAGCCAGTCTGGTTTTCCCATGTGCCAGAAAAGAGTATGCCCGTGCATTTCTATATTATGCTTTTGGCAGAAATCAGCGATCGCGTCTGCTGATTCAAAGGTAAATTTTCCTGGCTGTGGTTCAGTGGCGTTCCATTTTAATTCACCATTCGGTGTCACAATCGAACATTCACGAGCAATAAGGTTAGCGTAATCCTGCTCTTTTAGCAAAATATCACTAGAAATTGCTGCGCCATAACGTTTTCCTTTGGTGGCAGCTATTTGCCGAAGAGAAGAATTTAAGTTTGTGTTTGCATAATTTGCTATATTAGCATTCGTGCTATAGCTTTGTTTTTGCTTATCTTTTTGTAAAAAACCCGTAGTTAATAATGCAGAAATGGTTGTGTATCCTGCTCTTTTTAAAAATTTTCTCCGATAAACCATAAATCATATTTAATAATAAACATCTATCTAAATTATATTATAAAATATTTTTTATACTTGCTTCAACCGAGTAAAATTACTAAATTTATTTGTTATATTTAAATCAATCAAATATGCTTTTATATGTCAGCAATAAAGATGCTACTTTAATAGATAAGAAGAAAAGTAACAGGTAAGGCGTAACCCGCCGTAGGCGTTGCTCGTGTTTTAGTCAGCTATCTTAAGATTGTGTTATCTTTATGGATGCGGACGTATTCGCAGTAATTAGCACATTTAGCGATCGCAGTTCAACTAAATGATTTTAGTGAACAACAAGATTCCCGAACCTATACCCCACAAAAAATAATAAATTGCTTGAAAGCTTTATCTCATCAATACTTTGGTTATTGAGTACATGATTAAGACATATTAATAGATGCGCTATTTCGGATGAGATGCTTACATATACAGTATTTGTTTAAAGTTAACTTAAAAGCCCAGAATACATTTTACTTGGCTCTGGTTATTTCTAATTTTCCTATTTACGTGTTCTGATAATGCAGTTTACAGGCGGGGACAAAATCATATTATGAACAAAACCTTTGCAACCATCGACGGGAATGAGGCTGTCGCCCGTGTAGCTTACAAATTAAATGAAGTGATTGCCATTTATCCCATCACCCCCTCTTCAGCAATGGGTGAATGGGCAGATGCTTGGTCAGCCGAAGGTCGTCCCAACCTCTGGGGTACTGTTCCTAGTGTCGTGCAGATGCAGAGCGAAGGGGGAGCCGCCGGTGCTGTGCATGGGGCATTACAAACAGGTTCTCTGAGTACCACCTTCACGGCATCTCAGGGATTATTGTTGATGATACCCAACTTCTACAAAATTGCTGGTGAACTGACTAGCGCTGTGGTTCACGTTGCCGCCCGTTCTTTGGCTACTCATGCATTATCAATTTTTGGCGATCATAGCGACGTGATGGCAGCCCGTGCTACTGGCTTTGCTCTATTTTGTTCCGCTTCGGTACAGGAAAGTCAAGATTTTGCTCTCATTGCCCATGCTGCTACTCTGGAGACACGAGTCTCGTTTATGCACTTCTTTGACGGCTTCCGCACTTCTCATGAAGTGCAGAAAGTAAAATTGCTTTCAGATGACGATTTGCGATCGCTCATCCACGATAACTTAATACTTGCCCACCGCAGCCGTGCCCTGACCCCAGATCGTCCAGTTTTGCGCGGGACTGCCCAAAACCCCGATGTCTACTTCCAAGGACGGGAAGGTGCTAACCCTTACTACAACTCTTGTCCAGAAATTGTCCAGCGCATCATGGATCAGTTTGGAGAACGCACAGGAAGGCATTACCAAATCTATGAATATTACGGCGCTAACGATGCCGAGCGCGTTATCGTTCTTATGGGTTCAGGCTGTGAAACCGTCCATGAAACAGTCGATTACCTTAATCCCTGTGGTGAAAAAGTTGGTGTGGTTAAAGTGCGACTTTACCGCCCCTTTGATGTCCAAAAGTTTGTTGCAGTATTACCAACTAGTGTAAAAGCGATCGCAGTTCTCGACCGCACCAAAGAAGCAGGTAGCGCCGGTGAGCCATTGTATTTAGATGTGGTGGCTGCTATCCATGAGGCGTGGGGAGATAAGAGAGCAGGAGGAGCAGGGGGAGAAAATACTCTCTCATCTCCTAAAATTATTGGTGGGCGTTACGGTCTTTCTTCTAAGGAATTTACTCCGGCGATGGTGAAGGGCATTTTTGATAACCTTGCTCAAGCTAAACCGAAAAATCACTTTACTGTTGGGATTAATGATGACGTTAGTCATACTTCTTTGAGCTTTAACCCTAATTTCTCTACAGAATCAGATAATGTTGTTAGGGCAATGTTTTATGGGCTGGGTGCTGATGGTACTGTTGGGGCTAACAAAAACTCCATTAAGATTATTGGTGAAGAAACCGACAATTACGCCCAAGGCTACTTTGTCTATGATTCCAAGAAATCTGGATCAATAACTGTCTCTCACCTACGCTTTGGGCCAAAACCAATTCGCTCTACTTACTTGATTGACCAAGCTAACTTTATTGGTTGTCATCACTGGGGATTTCTTGAACGCATAGATGTTTTGAAAGCTGCTATTCCTGGGGCAACTTTGTTGCTTAACAGTCCATACAATGCAGATATAGTCTGGGAATATCTGCCAATGAAGGTGCAGCAGCAAATTATCGATAAACATTTGAAGTTATACATAATCAATGCTAGCCAGGTTGCCCGCGAAAGTGGCATGGGTGGCAGAATTAACACTATTATGCAAGTATGCTTCTTTGCTTTGGCGGGTGTGTTGCCAGAGGAAGAAGCGATCGCTAAAATCAAACAAGCCATTGACAAAACTTACGGTAAAAAAGGCGCAGAAGTTGTCCGCATGAACTTGCAAGCTGTAGACAACACCCTAGACAACTTGCATAAAGTAGATATACCACAGACAATTCTCAGTACAGACGCGATTAATCGCCTCTCTACCGACTCTCCACTCCCCATTCCCAAATTTGTCCAAGAAGTTCTGGGCAAAATTATGCTGTGGGAAGGTGATGATTTACCTGTTAGCACACTACCTGTTGATGGCACCTTTCCCGTAGGTACTGCCAAATGGGAAAAACGTAACGTTGCCGAAGAGATACCTGTATGGGAGCCGGATGTCTGCGTTCAATGTGGTAAGTGCGTAATGGTTTGTCCTCACAGTGCCATCCGAGCAAAGGCTTATCAAGCGGATGAGTTAGTCAATGCACCAGCAACCTTCAAGTCAACTGGTGCAAAAGATAAAGACTTTGCCAATCAAAAATTTACCATTCAAGTTGCCCCAGAAGATTGCACAGGATGCACTATTTGTGTAAATATTTGCCCTGCTAAAGATAAATCTCAGCCATTGCGGAAAGCGATTAATATGGCACAGCAGTTGCCATTGCGGGAACAAGAGCGAAAAAATTGGGATTTCTTCTTAAGTTTACCTAATCCTGATAGGCGATCGCTAAAATTAAACCAGATTCGCCAACAACAACTGCAAGAACCTTTATTTGAATTCTCTGGTGCTTGTGCAGGTTGTGGTGAAACACCTTACTTGAAATTATTAACACAATTGTTTGGCGATCGCGCCGTCATCGCCAATGCTACAGGTTGTTCTTCAATATATGGTGGTAATCTCCCCACAACACCTTGGACAACCAATGCCCAAGGACGCGGCCCGGCGTGGTCTAATAATCTATTTGAAGATAACGCCGAATTCGGTTATGGCTTCCGTCTTTCTCTCGACAAACAAGCTGAGTTTGCCGCAGAATTGTTGCAACAGTTGGGGAATGGGGAAATTCACCAATCAATAATTCCTGATAATTTAATTCAGTCAATCCTGAAAGCTGAACAAAAATCTGAGGCTGACATTTGGGAACAGCGCGAAAGAATAGAACTGTTGCAGCAGAAGTTAGATGAAATCGTAACTCTCGACCCTAATCTAAAATCTAAAATCCAAAATCTAAAATCCCTTGCTGATTACTTGGTGAGAAAAAGCGTCTGGATTGTTGGCGGTGACGGTTGGGCTTATGATATTGATTTTGGCGGTATTGATCATGTAATTGCTAGTGGTCGAAATGTGAACATCTTGATCATGGATACAGAAGTGTATTCTAATACAGGCGGTCAATCTTCTAAAGCCACGCCACGAGCAGCAGTTGCTAAATATGCCGCTAGTGGTAAGCCTGCACCTAAGAAAGACTTAGGCATGATTGCCATGACCTACGGAAATGTCTACGTAGCAAGTGTAGCTCTTGGTGCTAGAGATGAACATACCCTGAAAGCATTTTTGGAAGCAGAAGCTTATGATGGGCCATCAATAATTATTGCTTACAGCCATTGCATCGCCCACGGCATTAATATGACTACAGGGATGAATCATCAGAAAACTTTGGTAGAATCAGGTCGTTGGTTGCTGTATCGGCATAATCCAGAGTTGCTTAAACAGGGTAAAAATCCATTGCAATTGGATATGCGTATGCCTCAGCAATCTGTAGAAGATTCGATGTATCAAGAAAATCGCTTCAAAATGCTTACTAAGAGTAAACCCGAAGTTGCCAAGCACTTGTTAGAACAAGCGCAAGCTGAGGTAGATACACGTTGGCAGATGTATCAATATCTGGCAAAGCGCGATGTTGATGACTAATGTCGCGATGTTGATAACTAATGTCGCAATGTTGATAACTAATGTCGCAATGTTGATAACTAATGTCGCAATGTTGATAACTAATGTCGCAATGTTGATAACTAATGTCGCAATGTTGATAACTAATGTCGCAATGTTGATGACTAATATCGCGATGTTGATTACTAATGTCGCAATGTTGATGACTAATGTCGCGATGTTGATGACTAACACTGTGGTTTAAGTTGTGTTAAACGCCATCCTTGAGCCAACAAAGGCACAAATATTGGGTTTCGTTCCTCAACGAAAGTTATAAAAATAGCGCCATGTCTCCGACGGGCGTGGCTGCAACAAAAACTTTACTTGGCAAGTCATAAAATTAACCATAACTTTACCAGAATTACACCCAGCCTATTGACAATGCTTAGATATTATCAGAATATTTAAGTGATTTAACGGTTATCAAAGTAATTTTTGCTTAGAGGTTGTTTGAAAAGTCGTATGTTGTGATTTTAATCGAATTATTACCCCCCTTAATCCGCCCGATATATTGGGGGAAAATAAGAAAATCCGGTTCCCTCCCCTTCTAAAGGGGAGCCACTGCGTTGGGGAGGCAGTGTGTTGGGCGGGTTTCCCGACTTGAACCAACTGCCGTCGGCTCTGCCGACAGCCAAGCAAGTGGCGTGAAGGTCAGGGTGGGGTAAAAAATATTTGATACATCGTCAACAACTACTTAATAACCACATGTGGGAGAGGTGATTATGGCTAATTCATCATTCAATTTCCTTAACCTCTCTGATTTGAATGGCACTAATGGCTTTATAATTAACGGCATTGCAGAAGATGACAATTTAGGCAACTCAGTCAGCAATGCAGGGGACATCAACAACGATAGCATTGACGACCTGATTATTGGGGCACATGGTGCCGACCCCAACGGCATCTCTCGTGCTGGGCAAAGCTATGTAGTGTTTGGGGGGAGGAATCTGGGCAGTAGCGGCAGCCTCAACCTCTCTGAATTGAATGGCACTAATGGCTTTATAATCAATGGCATTGCAAAATATGACGATTCAGGCTTCTCAGTCAGCAATGCAGGGGACATCAACAACGATGGCATTGACGACCTGATTATTGGGGCAAGATATGCCTCCCCCAACGGCATCTCTGGGGCTGGGCAAAGCTATGTAGTGTTTGGGGGGAGGAATCTGGGCAGTGGCGGCGCTCTCAACCTCTCTGATTTGAATGGCACTAATGGCTTTATAATTAACGGCATTGCAGCAAATGACTTTTCAGGCTCCTCAGTCAGCAATGCAGGGGACATCAACAACGATGGCATTGACGACCTGATTATTGGGGCGCCTAATCCCTCCCCCAACGGCATATTATATGCTGGGCAAAGCTATGCAGTATTTGGGGGGGCAAATCTGGGCAGTAGCGGCAGCCTCAACCTCTCTGATTTGAATGGCACTAATGGCTTTATAATTAACGGCATTGCAGCAAATGACTCTTCAGGCTACTCAGTCAGCAATGCAGGGGATATCAACAACGATGGCATTGACGACCTGATTATTATTGGGGCATTTTTTGCCGACCCCAACAGCATCTCTTCCTCGAACGGCAACTATAGTGCAGGGCAAAGCTATGTAGTCTTTGGGGGGAAGAATCTGGGCAGTAGCGGCAGCCTCAACCTCTCTGATTTGAATGGCACTAATGGCTTTATAATTAACGGCATTGCATCTGGTGACTTTTCAGGCAACCTAGTCAGCAATGGCGGGGACATCAATAACGATGGCATTGACGACCTGATTATTGGGGCATATCGTGCCGACCCCAACGGCATCTCTCGTGTAGCGCAAAGCTATGTAGTATTTGGGGGGAGGAATCTGGGCAGTAGCGGCAGCCTCAACCTCTCTGATTTGAATGGCACTAATGGTTTTATAATTAACGGCATTGATAGGGGTGACAATTTAAGCAGGTCAGTCAGCAATGCAGGGGACATCAACAATGATGGCATTGACGACCTGATTATTGGGGCACAGAGTGCCGCCCCCAACGGCATCTTTGGGGCTGGGCAAAGCTATGTAGTGTTTGGGGGGAGGAATCTGGGCAGTGACGGCACACTCAACCTCTCTGATTTGAATGGCACTAATGGCTTTATAATTAACGGCATTGCAAAATATGACTCTTCAGGCTCCTCAGTCAGCAATGGCGGGGACATCAACAACGATGGCATTGACGACCTGATTATTGGGGCAAGATATGCCTCCCCCAACGGCAACTTTGATGCTGGGCAAAGCTATGTAGTGTTTGGGGGGACAAATCTGGGCAGTGGTGGCACCTCTGGCAACCTGACTGGAACTCCTGGTGCAGATACCTTCTTTGGCACACCTAGCAACAACATCGATCGGTTAACTGCTAACGATACCCTGACAGGCAACGGTGGTCAAGATAAATTTGTGTTTCGCCCTGGCGATGGCAATGACATCATCAGCGATTTTGCTGGCGTCGGTAAAGGCTCAAACCCATCGGTAGATGTAATTGCAAATGTTGATACACTGCAATTTATCGGTTCGGGATTGACTGCCGAAAATCTGCAATTAACTCCAATAGGCAACAACTTAGAAGTCAGCTTTGAAAATGTGGCATCCACTAAAGTCACACTGCAAAACTTCCTCTTAGAAAACCTGGATAACGTGCCAGCAACTTCTTCAAGACTTGCACTCGGCAATATCCGATTTGATGGGCAAACCAACATTGCCGACAGCTTTGATGTGATTAATGCCAACTCGACTCAAACTAGTATTTTCAACAAAAACACTGTCACCTTCCTCAATGACTTAAACAATAATATCGCCGGTTTTGATAAATCCAATGATGTGATTAATGGTCAAGGCGGTAACGACATCATTAATGGCAACAGTGGCAATGATTTGCTACGTGGTGGGTCAGGCGATGATATTCTTATTGGTTCAGAGGGCAATGATACTCTTGTGGGTGGATTCGGTAATGATATTCTCGTTGGTGGCGCGGGTGCTGACAGATTCCTTTACAACACCGATGCTGCTTTTGCCCTGAGTAGTGTTGGTCAAGATACCATCGCTGACTTCAACAGTTCCCAAGGTGACAAAATAATATTAGATAAAACTACCTTTAATGCCATTACTTCTGTTGCAGGAACGGGTTTTAGTAACTTGAGTGATTTTGAAATCACGAAAACAGCTGGGACTAGCACGGCAAAAATTGTCTACGATCCTGTGAATGGGCAGTTGTTCTACAATTTTAATGGCAGCGCGGCGGGTTTTGGTAGTGGTGGTCTATTTGCAACTCTAACTGGTGCGCCAACTCTGACGGCATCTGATTTTGTGTTGCAAGCATAGTTTGTCCGAAACACCGAGTTCCATGCTGGGAACAGGAAACTGAATTTTGATTGTAAGCTTTGTAATTCGTGATTAAATTTCCGGCATTAGGAATTAGGAATTACAAACTTGACGCTGGGCGATCGCTGATTATTGCTTACAGCCATTGCATAACCTACAGCATTAAGATGACCACTTTTTATGAATCATCAAAAAACTCTGTAGCTGAAGGTGCTGAAGGTAGTTGGTTATTGTATCAGCATAATCCAGAGTTGCTAGAACAGGGTAAAAATCCTTTGGTTTTTGGATATGCGTATGCCTGAGCAATTCGTAGAAAATTCGATGTATCAAGAAAATCGCTTCAAAATGCTCACCAAAAGTAAACCAGACGTAGCCAAGCACTTATTAGAACAAGCGCAAGCTGAGGTAGATATAGGGTGACAGATTATTTAATTACCGCTATTGGTCAGATGTGGCAGCAGAGAAATACTAAAGAAAGTAAGCGGGTAAATATTAATATATGTATAGCTCAATTTTAGAAGAGAGCAAGCAGGAGCATAGGCGTAGCCCGCACTTCGACATACTTCGACTGCGCCCTTCTCTACGAGAGGCTTCGCCTTAAGCGTAGCTATGCCGCAGGCTTTACGGCTACGCTCAGGACAAGCTCAGTACAAGAAGCTCAGTGACCATCGTAGACATCGCCTGATCTACAACGCAGTAACAAAGCAAGCATATTTCCAGATGATTGCTCACAAAAAATTTTATCAAAGCGCTTAACGCACAAATAACTCATAAAAACTAACACTAGAGAATGATGGCAAATTCAACTTTTAACCTTTCGGATATCAACGGCACTAACGGCTTTGCCATCAATGGCATGTACATCCCTACTAATGACCGATTAGGTTTTTCTGTCAGCAGTGCAGGAGACATCAACGGCGACGGTTTTGATGACCTGATTATCGGTAAATATGATCCTAATCCGTTTTTCTTTGACTACCTCGTCCTTAAACCAAGCCAAAGCTACGTGGTGTTTGGCAGCAAGGGGGGTTTTAGTGCCCAACTCAACGTCTCTACCCTTAACGGCACTAACGGCTTTGTCATCAACGCCATCAATCCAGGTGACTTCTTAGGCTACTCTGTCAGCAGTGCAGGAGACATCAACGGCGACGGTCTTGACGACCTGATTCTTGGGGCATTTCGTGCCAACGGCGAATCAGGGCAGAGTTACGTGGTGTTTGGCAGCAAGAGCGGTTTTGATGCCCAACTCAACGTCTCTAACCTCAACGGCACTAATGGCTTTGCTATCAACGGCACCAATAACAACTTGAGTGACCAATTAGGCTTTTCTGTCAGTAGTGCGGGAGACATCAATGGCGACGGTATTGACGACCTGATTATCGGAGCAGATCGTGCCCCCAACGGCAACAGATCAGGGCAGAGCTACGTGGTATTTGGCAGCAAGAGCGGTTTTGGTGCCAGCTTTGACATTTCCACTCTCAACGGCACTAACGGCTTTGCCATCAACGGCATTAATTCAGGTGACTTCTCAGGCAGATCAGTTAGCAGTGCGGGAGACATCAACGGCGACGGCATCGACGACGTGATTATCGGGGCATCTGGTGCCTCCCCCAACGGTCAGTCTTCAGGGCAGAGCTACGTGGTGTTTGGCAGCAAGAGCAGTTTTGATGCTAGCTTTGACCTCTCCACCCTCAACGGCACTAACGGCTTTGCCATCAACGGCATCAATTCAGCTGACTCTTCAGGCTTCTCTGTCAGCAATGCGGGAGACATCAACGGCGACGGCATCGACGACGTGATTATCGGGACATTTGATGCCTCTCCCAACGGCATTATTGGCTCAGGGCAGAGCTACGTGGTGTTTGGCAGCAAGAGCGGTTTTGATGCTAGCTTTGACCTCTCTACCCTTAACGGCACTAACGGCTTTGCCATCAACGGCATCAATTCAGGTGACACATCAGGCTTCTCTGTCAGCAATGCGGGAGATGTCAACGGCGACGGCATCGACGACCTGATTATCGGGGCATATCGTGCCTCCCCCAATGGCATCACCGCCTCAGGGCAGAGCTACGTGGTGTTTGGCAGCAAGAGCGGTTTTGATGCCCAACTTAACCTCTCTACTCTCAACGGCACTAACGGCTTTGCCATCAACGGCATTGATGAATTTAATAATTCAGGCAGGTCTGTCAGCAATGCGGGAGATGTCAACGGCGACGGTATTGACGACCTGATTATCGGGGCACCAAATGCCGCCGCCAACGGCATCATTGGCTCAGGGCAGAGCTACGTGGTGTTTGGCGGGAAGAATATTGGCACTGGCAGCACTGTTAACCTAACGGGAACTGCTGATGCAGACACTCTCATCGGTACAATTGGAAACAACATCATCGATGGCAAAGCTGGTAATGATACCTTGACAGGCAACGGTGGTCAAGATAAGTTTGTGTTTCACTCTGGCGATCGCAATGACATTATCAGCGATTTTGGTGGCGTAGGTAAAGGCTCAAACCCATCATCAGCAGTGATTGCCAATGTTGACACACTGCAATTTATTGGTTCGGGCTTAACTGCCCGAAATCTCCAACTAACTCAAAATGGCAACAACTTAGAAGTCACTTTTGAAAATGTGGCTAACACCAAAATCCAATTGCAAAACTTCCTCTTAGAAAATCTGGATAACCTGCTAGCAATTTCTTCAAAATCTGGACTCGGCAATATTTTATTTGATGGGCAAACCAGCATTACCGACAGTTTTGATGTGATTAATGCTAACTCCACTCAAACCAGCATTTTCAATAAAAACACTGTCACCTTCCTCAATGACTTAAACAATAACATCACGGGTTTTGACAACTCCAATGATGTGATTAATGGTCAAGGGGGTAACGACAAAATCAATGGCTTGAGTGGCAATGACTTGCTGCGAGGTGGTACTGGCAATGATATTCTTATCGGTGGTGCTGGGAATGATACTCTTGTCGGTGGTGCAGGTGCTGACAAATTCCTTTACAATACCAATGCTCCCTTTGCCTCTTCTGCTGTTGGTGTAGATGTGATCGCTGACTTTAACCACTGCCAAGGTGACAAGATAATCTTAGACAAGACTACCTTTAATGCGTTCCCGCTTCGAGTTGCCGTAGGCATCGCTTCTGGTCCGGGAACAGGTTTTAGTAACAAGAGTGATTTTCAAGTCACGAATTCAGCAGCGACTAGCACAGCAAAAATTGTCTACGATCCTGTGAGTGGACAGTTGTTTTACAACCAAAATGGCAGCGTGGCGGGTTTTGGCAGTGGTGGTCTATTTGCAACTCTAACTGGTGCGCCAACTCTGGCTGCATCAGATTTTGTCTTGCAAGCATAATTCGTTCAAAACACCGAGTTCTGGTTTGAAGTTTCATATTTCAAGCTTAGAAAACGGAGTTGAATCCTTTGCTAACAACTCTGAGTTACTTAGATATGCTGTCGCGCCTAAAAGTTGCACTATTTTCACTGTCAAAAAAAGCTGCAAACCCTCTCCCTTGCTCCCAATAAGAACTGTCCCCCTGCGGGCTCAATGTGCTTGCTTAAATGCTTAACGTACACGTCGATAAATTGGCGTTAGCGTTCGCGTAGCGTCTCGTAGAGAAGCGGGGCGGAACGCACGTCGCATTCATTGCAAATGTGCCCACAGTTTACCTCTTCGCTTTCCGTTCTTCCGAGTCTCCGTAGACCCACAGTATGGACATTGCACAGTAGATAACCTCAATTCATCCCTCTATTATGCAATGCCATTTGTTCAAAGATTGGTTTCCAGATAAATCAACACCTACGAATCCTACATCACAACCAACACCATCATCCCGCACTCAACCACAAAATAGGTAATCATATCAAGTCAACTTAACGTCGCATTTGTTAGATCAGCAGTCGCATTTGTTGCTTTTGCGAGCGCATTTGTTAGATCAGCAGTCGCATTTGTTGCTTTTGCGATCGCATTTGTTAGATCAGCAGTCGCATTTGTTGCTTTTGCGATCGCATTTGTTAGATCAGCAGTCGCATTTGTTGCTTTTGCGATCAGGAAAGTAATTAATTTCAGGTGTTGAACAAGTATAAAATGATAAAGCGGAGTTTTTACCTCCAGTTTTTTATATATAAGACTTACGCACACTCTACGAATTCTCAGCGCTATTGGCGTCTTGGCGGTTCGATAAATTAAGCTTTTTAGCAATTTTTGTGTAAGTCATAATATAGTTATTTTTTATAAAAATTCAAGTAAATTTAACTTGATTAAAAACATCTATCTAATTTACACCTACTCAACTAAAAAACCTCTCTACGCATCTAACAAACATTTCCACACCCATTCCCAAGGCGGCTTCGTCAAAATCAAACCGGGGATGATGATGTGGATATGCCAAATCTTTCTCTGGATTCGCAGAACCCAAAAAGAAATAGCAACCAGGAACCTCTTGCAAGAAGAATGACATATCTTCACCAGCCATAGTTTGGCATTCTGGCACAATACCCAACGGGGTTTCTACCACTTCTTCTGCTACAGTTCGCACCAATTCTGCCATCTTTATATCATTAATTACTGGTGGATAAAGTGACCAGTATTCTAAGTCATAATTCGCACCATGAATTTGACAAATTCCGGCAATAATCTGCTCGACACGCTGGTTAAAAAAGCCTTTCAAACTAGGATTAAAATACCTGACAGTGGCACTCATTCTCGCTGTATCAGCAATCACATTTCCCTTAGTTCCAGCATGAAGTTCGCCCACTGTTACCACAGCCGAATCAATAGGATTAACATTCCGGGCGACAATGGTTTGCAAGGCATTTACAATTTGGGCAGCAACTACAACTGAATCCACTGTTTGATGGGGTAGTGCACCGTGTCCACCTTTGCCCAAAATTGTACAGTTAAAGGACTCCACAGCTGCCATCAACGCCCCAGCCCGCACACCCACAGTTCCCAAGGGCAAATTATTCCACAAGTGCAAACCAATAATCGCCTCAACATCAGGATTTTTCAGAACTCCAGCTTCAATCATCGGCTTTGCGCCTCCTGGTGATTCTTCGGCTGGCTGAAAGATAATTTTTACTGTACCGGAGAAGTCTTGGCGATGCTGTTGGAGATAGTAAGCTGTACCTAATGCGATCGCAGTATGTCCATCATGTCCACAAGCGTGCATTACTCCATCATGCTGCGATTTGTACGGCACTTCGTTGAGTTCTTGGATTGGCAAAGCATCCATATCCGCCCGAATTGCTAAAAGTTTTGGATTTTGGATTTTGGATTTTGGATTTTGGATTGTTTCTAAATCTTGTCCTTTACCTTTGATGGTGGCAACAATACCAGTTTGGGCAATGCCAGTTTGATGCTCAATTCCCCATTCTTGCAGCTTTTGTGAGACAAACTCAGCCGTTAGTTTTTCTTGAAAACCCAACTCTGGTTGTTGATGCAATCGCCGTCGCCACTCTACCAATTGTGGTTGTAATGAACGGATGGCTAGTCGGATGCGAGATAAATCAACAGAAGAGGAATTGGGAAAGGTAGAAACCATTATGACAAACTAGTTTAAGTACAGTTAAGGCAAGTTTATTTTCCCAGTTTATCGTAGGGAATGAGGAAGAATCAGAATCAGAATTTAACTATGATTGCACCAGTTGTAAACAGGGCTTGGGTGTTCGCTACAAAATGCCCAATGCCCAATGCCAATTTAAAATGTCAGTATTTCCCAATCTAAATCTGATGCTACTTGAGCAAGTTTATCTAAATCACCCAGGTTATCTAAATAGGGTAAGCAGCCTAAAACAGGCATGTTAGTAAGTGATTGAATCAATTGGGGTGGTGTCCAGTCGGCTATTTCTGCATCAGTTCGAGGTTGTATGCAGTTGAGCACAATGCCTTTGAGATTGATGCGCGATTGTCTAGCTAATGCTACGTTCGCCACTGCTTGAGCGATCGCACCTAATCTCACTGGTACTACCAATAGCGTAGGTAAACGCCATTCTCCCGCTAAATCGGCTACCGTTAATTCCTCAGTTACAGGCGAACCTAATCCACCCAAGGCTTCTACAAGCACAAAATCACGTTGTGATCGCAGTTTAGACAAAGCTTGCCAAACTACTGCTAAATCTACTTGGCGATTTTCTCGCGCTGCTGCGATCGGAGGGGCTAAAGGTGCTTGAAAGTACAAAGGTGTAATTTCTTCTGAAGATTGTTCTAGTGTAAATAGCTTTTGATACCACTCGCGATCGCCAATCCCCGATTGAATCGGTTTCATGATTCCCCAGCTACGCTGCGGATAATATTTTTGCCAATAGGCTGCTAACGCTGTTGTTAAAACAGTTTTACCAGCTTCAGTATCAGTTCCAGTAATCAGTAGTGTGTTTAACATTAATTTCTTTGGCCAGAAAATGGTTGTGTTCCATCAGCTGGCGGAAAACTTGGCGTTTCACCAGTGGTCGGAATTGGAAAGGGTGTTTGTGTTGGAATTGGGAAGGGTGTTTGTGTAAAAATTGGCGTGGGTATCTCTGTTGGAACTGGGGTAGGTGTCTCTGTCGGAATTGGGAAGGGTGTCTCTGTCGGAATTGGCTGGGGTGTTTCTGTCGGAATTGGGATAGATGTCTGTGTCGGAATTGGGATAGGTATGTCTGTAGGTGTTGGTTTGGCTGCTGTTTCTAATCCAACAGTAAGGCTGTAATTGCTTTCGGCAACTCCTGGAACCAGTGTTAACTCAATAGTATATCTACCAGTAAGCAGTAATGGGCCTTTATATGATGTTACTTGTTGAACATCCCGATCAATTGGTTGTTGATTGGGACTGAAGACTGTTAACAAAACACTGCTTCCTGGGTCAATAAACGTAGTTAAATTGTCACCTTTATTCCCAAAAAAAGTATATCGGATAATTTGATTTGTTTTAAGAATATCTGTTACCGTGGTTGGGTTAGATGCTTTAAGATTAAGCCGCCTACTAGATATAATCGGTTGTTCGGGGGTGGGTGTGGATGTGAATGTAGTACCACCAGAAATAACTGGTGAAGGGAAATTTTGTGGAAGCGTCTGTGTTGGTGATGGTTTTGACTGACTGCGGATGGAACTTACCAATGCCCAAGAACCAAATCCCGCTACGATTACTACAGCAATGCTAATTGCTGCGATCGCTAAGGGATTATCCAAGACTGAGCTAGCCGAACTTGGTGGAATCACAGGATTGGGTTGTTTCTTGGGCGAAGCTGCTGCTGGTACTGAGTCAGGGCGGCGACCAACAGCGATTGTTTGCAAGTTAGACGTATTTAAGGGCGGAAGATTTACTTGCTCTAAAGATTGTAGTGCTTGAGATACACTAGCAGCACTTTGATAGCGATCGCTCGGTATATGACTTAACATTCGATTCAACACTATAGCAAATCGCGGATTAACTGTTGCCCACCGTTGCCAATTCCAAGTTAGTTGGTTTTGGTCAAATAGCTCCCTTGGTTGTTTACCAGTCAGCAAAACAATTGCACTCACTGCTAATGCATACAAATCACTACTAGGATAAGCTCCCCCTGTTTGCATTTGTTCACTAGGGGAGTAGCCTAATTTTCCTACAGTGGTTTTTGGCATTGCACTCTCTGGCGATCGTAAACGAGTTGCCAGTTCTTTTACCACCCCAAAGTCAATTAACACAGGTTTAGCGTCACTATCTCGCAAAATAATATTTTCTGGCGAGATATCTCGGTGAATAATCCCTCGACTGTGAATATGCTCTAAAACAGGCAGCAACAACTTTATCAACTGCAATACTTCAGCCTCTGTGAAGGTTTGACCCACAGCTTGACGTTCAGCCAGTAGAACTTGGTACGTTTGACCTGCAACGTAGTCCTCCACCAAAAATAAACGTTGGTCTTGCTCAAATCTTTCCCGGAATTTCGGGACTTGCGGGTGTTCAATTTGATATAAAATGGCAGCTTCTCGGTGAAAAAGTTCTTGTGCCTTTTCCCTAGCCAAAACCTCCGTTGCTGTTGAAATCAATTCCTTGATCGCACAAAGTTCGTTAAAGCGCCTTTGGTCTTCTGCCAGATAGGTTCTACCAAATCCTCCTTGTCCGAGAATTTGAATTATGCGATAACGGTTTTGCAAGACAGTGCCAACTGTAAGGGGTGGTTGCATGATCGAATGATTGAGTATAGTAGCAACTGAGGAGCAAGTCAACAAGAGGCAGGGTGTAAGGGGAAGGGAGCAAAGGGGAAGCAAAAAAAGAATTCGAGCAGCCTGCAAAGAGCAGGGGAGAAAGTTTCCTCTTTTTTGTCTGCTTTTAGGTTTCCTGCTTCTTCATTTTCCCAAGTTCCCCGCTCCTCTGCTTCTTCAGTCACCTACAAAGATTTAAGTCCAAGAGGCGACGGACAGTTACCTGCGGCAATATTCTACTATACCCAATGGGTAAACCCCCACCAGAGCTAGGTTATTTCGTAGTCCATAACTTAACAGCCCCGAATTCTCACTTCAATTTATCTTCTTATGAAAACGATAGATTGTAAAATATGAAAAATTAACTTTAGAATCCAGGTTATACAAATCGCTCATCTGTTTTTCCATCAATCCTTTGGGAAATAGATGTTCACGATTAATTACCATCAAAACTGTATCTGCACGATTCGTTAAATTTTCAATTTTTTCTGCAAACTTTTCATCAGTAATCCTCTTCCTTAACTGATTCCCTAATTTCTGTGCATTCACAGTTAGAGGGTCACCATAGTATCTAAATAATCTGAGATTACCAAATAGAACTACAGATTTTGTCGAAGATGAACGATTTTTTATAATGTATTGGATTGCAGAGCGGTAGTCATCTTTCCTATAGCGATCATTGAAGTAGTAGTTAAAAATAGAATAAATATTCACAAATATTAGAGATATGACAGCTATTTGACCAAACTGAGACACTCCATAGCGCTTTGAGCTAATACTAGTCCTTTGACTCAAAACTGATGGAATAAGGATAGCAAGTAGTAAGGAAAGATAATAAGAGTGACGCGGTACCCAATTAAATTTAGTGACTATAGCTAAAAGCAATCCTAGTAAAAATGCCATGACAAAAACAGAAGCAAAGAAGTAATCAGGATGCTGCTCTCTATTATTTTTTTTATGTTTAAATAAAACTTTTACTAAAGCCAGAAAAAGTACAGTACTGACAATCACTAATAAAAGTATGTGAGGCCAGTAATGAACCACAACCTGTACTTTATCATCACCACGCAATTGCTCAGTTGAAGGCCCATACGTTGTCCCCACTAAAATTCCATATAACACAAAAATCATATTTTGAATTACGGGCAATCCTAAGCGAGAAACTTCAATGCTGTCTGGCTCAGTTGCTCCAGGTAGAGTCAGGTAATATAAAACTGGCGGTAAAGATAAAAACGCAGCAGGAATCCACCATTGTAGCCATTGCCTTAAATTTCTATAGATAGCAATATGAGAGAGACATAAAGCTACAGTGGAAAAGCAGAAATTAATATTAGTAAAAACTCCTATGGCAGTAAAGATACTAAATAGCCATATTGAAAGACCTCGATTATCTTCATTTTTAACTAATGCTGCGCTGAAGAAATATAGTTGAAGTGAAGAAATAAAAATTGCTAAAGCATAAATTCTTGCTTCTTGGCTGTAGTAAACACAGAAAGAACTGAATGTTATGATTACCAGAGACCATAAAGCGTGCTTTTTTCCATATATCCGCAAAGCAGTAAAGTAGATAGCGATAGTTGAGCCAATTCCTAAAATAGCAGAGAGTGAACGAAGGGCAAATTCACTTTCACCAAACATCTGACGCCAAAAATATAGAACTATAAAGTATAGTGGTTGAAATCTATCACTATTTTTTACAGTTCTGACGTTTGCAATGCTTTCTTGAAATGTCGAGGCATCAGTAAGACTTAAGGTCAAACCCTCGTCAAACCAAAGACTCTGTTTTGACAACAGAAAAAAGCGCAGGAAAACACTCAAAATAATCACTATTAAAACAAATAGATAATATTTCGACCATTTCTGGTTTAAAACTTTAATCATAATTTTATTTCCTCTTGATGAAACTCCAGCAATCACTGCTGCACACTTTATTTCAATCAAACTTTCAAAACCAAAAATTAAGTAACTGCTTCAAATCAATGTAATCAGTTAAGCATAGTCTTACTGCTTACCTAAAGCAATTGCCCCGATTCCGCTCAACATCAAACCCGCTCCTAACCATTGCAAAACTAAGATTTTTTCTCGCAAAAATACAGCACCAGTGATCATTGTAAATATAATTGTTAATCCTATTACTACTGGATAGGCAACAGATAAATTCAACTTTCCTAAAACTACTATATAAAAAATCGTACTCAGTCCATAAGTACAAATCCCTCCTAGTAAATAGATATTTAACGGATTTTGTCCTGCTCCTAGTTTCAATAGATTTTGAGCCAGTGTATTTAACCCTACTGTAATTAGAATCAGTAAACTAAAAATTATCTGGTTATTCATAGGGGAAATTTAGTTACTTTATAAGGTAAATTTTTTTGAGTAAAAGAGCAATTTATAAGAAGCTTTCATAGCCAGTAGCATTGTCAAAAGCCCAAAGTTCTCCTCCAGATGGATAAGGTATCTGTACCCATTTGCCAGCTAGTTTTTCCCACCATCGGGGCGGGTGCGGTAGACTGGCAACCTGGATGTAGCCACATCCACAAAGTAGTGAGCCAATAAAATCTGTATGTAAACTATCACCAACGACGATTACATGTTTTGCGGGTAGGCGCATATAAGCTATTGCTTGTCGAAATGCAGGGCGAAAGGGTTTTTTCGCTGGACTAAGTGCTGGAATATCAAGACGATGAGACCAATATTTGACACGATAGCGACGTTTTCCATTTGAAAGGATAAAAAATTGTAATCCAGCTAACTTTGCTTGTGTAATCCAATCTTCTGCATAAGGAGATAAGTAGCGATCATCTTCCGAAACAATTGTGTTATCTAAATCGAGAATAATTCCTTTAACGCCGCAAATTTTGATTTTGTCAATTTCTATCTGAGCTAATGTATGGACATGTGGTGGAAGTTTATGGCGTTTCTCTTTAAAACTCAATCTGCGCCACTTCATCAAAAAAGCTTTGAAGTTTTTCATCCAAAAATTCCCTTGCTGAAAACTCTTGTATTAACTCATTTACTAGATTACGCCTTATGTGAATTCAAAATTATCAAGCAATATCAAAGGTTTCAGCCTTAGCTTAAATTTTAAACTCTAGCCTTATGAATGAGACTACATTGTTTCAGCCTTCAACTCACATAAGCCGTAGATTTATTCGATCAGCCCTTGATGTTTGAGCAAGAGAATCGCAAAGCAAGTGATCACCCAACCAAGAACAGTTAATAGGATGGGTAAATCTTTTAATAAAACTTCTTCTGGTCTTTCACTGCGTCCACCCTGTTCAATAGTGTCATTACTGTAACTAGTAATTTCTTGAGGATCACTCAGCAGTTGATAGCGAAAAATTCCATATAAAACAAATGGCAAAGTGAGTAGCATCCAAGAGGTACGTGCCCCATGCAAGTAAGGGCCTGCACTCCAAAGAGTATAGGTGACAACCGTACATGTAGTGACGACATTTTCCATGCGAGCCAGTAGGGGCAAGGAATAATATTTGAGCACAGAACGAGGCTTGTTACCTTTAATTTGTGCTAACCGTAGTTCTGCTTTGCGCTTTTCAATACCCAAGAATAGCGCCAGCATTGCAGTGCAGATTAAAAACCAATTAGATAAAACAATGCCAGTAGCAGCAGCACCGGCATAGGCTCGTAGGACAAATCCGGTAGCGATCGCTCCAATATCCAAAATCACTATTTTTTTGAGTCGCAGATTATAGGCAATCTGCAACAGGGCGTATGCAGTTATGGCTGCACCCAACTGGGGCGATCGCAACCACCCAAAAATCAGAGCACTACCCAACAGCACCAATGCCATAACACTAGCAACACGGGTGCTAACCAATCCAGCAGCAATTGGCCGCTTACATTTTACAGGGTGCTGACGGTCAGATTCAACATCCGCGATATCATTGATTAAGTAGAAGCCACTTGATGCACAACAAAATAATACAAATGCCAATAGGCTACCTAGTATAGATTGCACATTGATGCTAAATGCAAACAAGGGCGCCGCAAACACCACCAGGTTTTTTGTCCATTGTCGCGGTCGCATAGCAGCTAGATAGTGCCCCGACTTCTTAGAACTAGTTAAAGATTTTTCTACTACTGAATTACGTCGAGAGTCCATAAGTATTTCCCACTTTTATGTCTCAGGAGAATTTAGATTGAACAATTTTCCCAGATTTTATTAATTTTTTTAGTAAAAATAATTACAAATCTTTACCTAGAGTATATTACTCTTGTTGAGTAATGTTTTGATATCACAAAGAATGTTTTTATGAAATCTTTATTTAAAATTTATTGAATCTTTATCTAATAATTTAATTGTGCGTGAATACGTTGTGTAACTGGTATCGTTTTACAATTCATGTAATGCCCGTTTTTGTCAATGCGTAATGCATTGAATAATAAGATACTATTTGAGTACTTAATTACAGGTGCTATACTGTATGAGAACAAGCTTCAATATCACTTAAGTTGTAAAGGCTTTAGTGTTAACTATAAATGAGGTAGTTAGAAGAACTTGCTACACCAATGTTTACCTCAACCAAAAATTTGAGCTATAGACCTAGTGAACGGACTAAATCTCCGTTAAGCTATCAATAGTTTGCTTCACAAAAAAATTAGCCAGTTAGCCAATGATAATTTTATGTAAAAATGTTTAAATTTTGTATGGAAGATTCAATAAAACTCACAGATGTTTTTTTAGGCGATTTCTCGGTTAAATCTATTAAATCTTTAATGATAATATTGCTATGAATGCACATAGAGGATCTGCTGTGCTCAGTTCTGCAACTTTTAAAGTGCAACCATCTGCAAAAGGACTGAACGATAATCATCGCCTGCGGCTGTTTTCTGGCTCTGCCAATATACAACTGTCTCAAGAAGTTGCTCGTTATCTGGGCATGGACTTGGGGCCAATGATTCGCAAAAGATTTGCGGATGGAGAACTTTACGTTCAAATCCAAGAATCGATTCGGGGTTGTGATGTCTATTTAATTCAGCCATGTTGTCAACCCGTGAACGATCATTTAATGGAATTATTGATTATGGTTGATGCCTGTCGTCGAGCTTCTGCGCGACAGGTGACAGCAGTAATTCCCTACTATGGCTATGCCCGTGCCGATCGCAAAACGGCAGGAAGAGAGTCAATAACTGCCAAGCTAGTTGCTAACTTGATTACCGAAGCAGGGGCTAACCGCGTTCTAGCAATGGATTTGCACTCGGCTCAAATTCAAGGCTATTTCGATATTCCTTTTGACCATGTTTACGGTTCGCCAGTATTGCTGGATTATCTAGCAAGCAAAGAACTGCCCGACCTTGTGGTTGTTTCCCCTGATGTTGGCGGTGTAGCGCGAGCCAGAGCATTTGCGAAAAAACTAAATGATGCCCCACTGGCAATTATTGACAAACGTCGTCAGGCCCATAATGTTGCCGAAGTGTTAAATGTCATCGGCGACGTTAAAGGCAAAACGGCAGTTTTAGTGGATGACATGATCGACACTGGAGGCACGATCGCAGAAGGAGCGCGATTACTACGTGAAGAAGGAGCGCGTCAAGTATACGCCTGTGCAACTCATGCAGTGTTCTCTCCACCAGCGATGGAACGGTTATCCAGTGGTTTGTTTGAGGAAGTCATTGTCACCAATACAATTCCCATACCAGAAAACAATCGCTTTCCCCAACTAGTGGTGCTGTCAGTAGCTAATCTCTTAGGAGAAACTATCTGGCGGATTCATGAAGATACTTCAGTCAGTAGTATGTTCCGCTAGGCAATAAAAGACTGGTCATTGGTGTTCCACATATAAATTACCCACACTGTCCCCTTGATCGGGTGTAGTGTGGGCTTTTAGTTATTACTCTCTTTCTTTAAGAACCTGAACCTTGAAAAATAAATACTGTAATCTTGCTAACCTCTTCTAGTCCATTGTGATGGTATCCAACAAAAATGGATCGCTATGTACAGTAGTAAAATGGATGCAGCACTGCCAAGTTAGAGTATTTTGATTTAGTTTAGACAATTTGGCTAAAGAGGACGAAAGGATGGTTACAACTCCTAAAAAAGTAATTTCAGTTTTACCTCTGGAAAATGGTGATCGCTTATCTCGCTACGAATTTGAGCGTCGCTATCAGGCAATGCCGCATTTAAGAAAAGCTGAACTGGTTGAAGGAGTTGTGTATATCATGGCATCGCCACTGAGAATTAAAAGTCATGGCGAACCACATGGAAACCTGATCGGGTGGTTGTGGAATTATAAAACGGCAATGCCTGGCGTTGTTATGGGAATTGAACCTACAGTGCGTTTAGATGCGGATAATGAACCACAGCCTGATGCGGTATTATTCATTCCGGGTAGACAGGCATTGATTAGTGAGGATGATTATATTCAAGGCGCACCCGAACTGGTGATCGAAGTGGCAGCAAGCAGTGCAGCCATAGATTTACATGATAAAAAACGCATCTATAGACGGAATGGAGTACAGGAGTATGTTGTCTGGCGAACATTAGATAATCAGTTGGATTGGTTTAAGCTGCAAGCGGACGAGTACGTTTTGCTACCAACAGATGAGTAGGGAATTATTCGCAGTCAAGTGTTTCCGGGGTTGTGGTTGTCGGTAGTTGCCTTACTCTCAGGAGAAATGGCAACAGTGTTATCTGTGTTACAAACAGGTTTAGCTGCCACTGAACATCAATAATTTATGCAAAAGTTGAATGAGACTATCGAAAAGCAATAATAGATATGTAGTGAGTTTTTTCAAAAATCAAATAGGAGTCCTATATGTTCCTGAAGAAGTTATAGAAAAGCTTTGTTGCACGAATCAGGAAAATGATGAAGACGAAATAATATACTTATCCAAGGGTGTCAGGTGAAGTAGCGCAACTGCCCAATACTGAGAAAGGAATTGATGATTGAGTGGTGGCTGGTGGCAAGCTGGTTTACAAAAAACTCTTTCTCTGTGCCCCTACGAGGCTTTCTTCGTTCTCATAAGAAGTTAAAAATATGAAACCTAAAAAAGTTAAAATTAAGACTAGAATTGGGATCACTGATGAGCTTATTCATGATGAACTTACGCAGTTCGGTTTAATAGAAAATCATTATATTTAGGGTACACCTAAATTAAACATTGGGATCATATATTATTTATAATTTGACAATTTTATTGTCAAATTTTTAATTGAAGACGATCAAATTAATGGAATATATATAAGGGATCTTGAAAAAATAGGAGTTCCTGTTTTTGAGGATTCTTTAGAATGTGATGAGTATGGAAAAGCCCTCTTAGAAAAGGCTAATAAAAAAGATAACTCCTTACCGATACAACCAAACCCGAAGTAGAGAAAGCAGCTGCTCAGTATCTACAGGCTTGGTAATGTAGTCAGAGGCTCCAGCTTCGATGCACTTTTCGCGATCGCCTGGCATGGCTTTAGCAGTTAAGGCAATTATTGGTAATGAACGAAACTGTTGTTGCTGGCGGATGGCGCGGGTGGTTTCGTAACCATCCATTTCCGGCATCATAATGTCCATCAAAACTATATTAATGTCAGGATTAGTTTGCAGCCTCTCTATACCGTCTCTGCCATTTTCGGCAAACAGCACTTGCATTTGATAGCTTTCTAAAAAGCTAGTGAGGGCAAAAATATTTCGTAGATCATCATCGACAATTAAAATTGTCCGATTAGCCAGCACCGGGTCATTTTGGTGTAGTCGCTCTAGTATTTGCCGCTTTGGTTGAGGCAAATTTGCTTGCACTCGATGCAAAAACAGGGCAGTTTCGTCTAACAACCGCTCTGGCGATCGCACATTTTTAATGATAATTGTCTCTGCTAGTCCTCTGAGTTGTGTTTCTTCTTGTCGGCTGAGTTCTTTGCCGGTGTAAACGATAATCGGCAGTTTCAAAAGCCTGGGTTCTTGCTTTATCTGCTCAATTAGTGCAAAGCCACTCATGTCAGGCAGTCCGAGATCGAGTACCATACAATCAAAGTGATGCGATCGCAAAATCGAGAGAGCTTCTGCCCCCGTACCCACTGCTGTACTCTGAACATCACTATTACCGATTAGTTCGATAATACTTTGGGCTTGTACGGGGTCATCTTCTACGATCAGGAGATTTTTTACCTGACGTTCAATAAAGCCTTTAATCTCAGTTAAGACCTGAGTTAGCGCTTCTGGAGAAACGGGTTTTTGTAGATAAGTAATTGCTCCTAGTTGTAATCCCCGTTGCTGCCTTTCATCAACAGAAAGTATATGTACTGGTATGTGTCTGGTGTCTGATTTATGTTTCAGACGATCTAGCAGTGTCCACCCATCCATCTCTGGCATGTGGATATCTAGCATAATTGCATCGGGCTTAAACTGTTGCGCTAGTGCTAGACCTTGTTTGCTCTGTAAGGCAACAATAGTTTTAAAGCCCTGCTCACGGGCCATATCTAATAAGATGCGGGCAAATTTATCATCATCTTCGATAATTAGCAAAATGCGATCGCCCGGTTGAATGATTTCCCGGTCATCTGGGATATCCTTAGCAAAGGTGGGAAGCACTTTCGCCGATGGAGAGGTGTCTTGAGTTATGGGTCTGTTTTCGACTAGAGGCACTTCTTTTATGAGCGATGCCGCGCGGATAGAGGTGATTGGCAAAGAAGGTGATGGAGTGAGAGTATTTTGATCCTTCCCTTCATGTCGCCTCGGCAAGTAGAAAGTGAAAGTGCTTCCCTGCCCTGGTTGGCTGACTAGTTCAATTTTCCCGCCCAACAGTTGAGCCAGTTCGCGGCTAATGGACAAGCCCAAGCCAGTTCCCCCGTATTTGCGGCTGGTTGTGCCATCTGCCTGCTGAAATGCCTCGAAAATAACCTTTTGCTTCTCGTCTGGAATACCTATACCTGTGTCGCTAACTGCAAAAGCAATCATGGGATTATCAGCTTCGCCTGCCTTAGTTGCTATGGCAATTTGTAACTTCACACCTCCTTGTTCGGTAAACTTAAAGGCGTTAGCTAGGAGATTTTTTAGCACTTGTTGCAGACGTTTGGAGTCGTTATAAATTGTTGGTGGTAACTTTTCATCTCGTTCAATAGTAAAGCTGAGTTGTTTATTGTGGGCAACTTGCTGGAAAGTCTGCTCTAAATATGTCTCCAAATCTACAAGAGCAATTTGCTCAATATCAAGCGACATAGTACCCGACTCAATTTTTGCCAAATCTAGAATGTCATTGATCAATTCCAGCAAATCAGTCCCAGCCGAGTAGATAGTCCGGCTGTACTCTACCTGTTTGTCGGTTAAGTTGTTAAGGGAGTTATCTGCTAGCAGCCTTGCTAAAATTAACAGGCTATTTAGCGGTGTCCTTAATTCGTGGGACATATTCGCTAAAAATTCTGACTTATATTTGGAAGACAAAGCCAGTTGTTCAGCTTTTTCTTCAAAAGACTGCCTCGCCTTTTCAACTTCCTGGTTCTTGTGGGCAACTTCCCGATTTTGGACTTCTAACAATTCTGCCTTTTCTTCTAGCTCCTCATTTAGTTGCTGCAATTCTTCGTTAGACTGCTTGACCTGAAATTGCGATTCTTCCAATTGCTGCGCCTGTTCTTCTAGGCGTTGATTGCTCTGCTGTAGTTCTTCTTGCTGGTTTTGCAGTTCTTCTGTTAAAGCAACAGACTGTTCAAGTAGTTGCTGGGTTTGCAATTGTGAGGCGATGTTATTTAAAAATACACCCAGAATTTCACTCAATTGCTCTAAAAATGTCAGATGCAGATGGCTGAAAGGCCCAAAAGAGGCAAGTTCAATTACAGCACTCACCTGCGTCTCAAACAGTATAGGCAAAACAATAATATTTAACGGTGGAGCTTCTCCCAAGCCAGAACTGATGCGGATATAGTCACTAGGAACTTCTGTTAACAGAATTCTTTGTTTTTCTAAGGCACATTGTCCCACTAATCCTTCACCCAAACGAAACTGGTTTGCTAGATTTTTTCGCTCTTTGTAAGCATAACTACTCAGTAGTTTCAGTACAGGCTCGTTGTCTATTGAGTCCATGAAATAAAAAACGCCCTGGGATGCCCCAACCATTGGTGCTAAATTGGACAATATCAGGCCAGACGCAGTTTCTAAATTTCGATGCCCTTGGAGCATCTGGGTAAATTCAGCTAAGTTAGACTTTAGCCAGTTTTGCTCGTCATTTTTTTTATTTGTGTTTCGCAGATTAACGATCATCTGGTTGAAGGTGCGTGTCAAGACACCAATTTCATCGTGGCGATCACTATCTGGTAAACTCACCAATAAATCCCCATCCGCCATTTTTTCTGCCAAATCAGAAACTTGCTTTAGCGGTGCTGAGATATGTCTAGTTAGGATAAATCCGATTAAAGCTAAGATTAAAGAAAATAAGGGAATAGTATATACAATGCTGGCGATCGTTTTTTGAGCAGCAGCTTGTGCCTTTTCAGAGCGCTGTTTCAGTAGCGTATTCTCCTCAGTTTTCATCGCCTGGATAACTTTGCTAATCTCAGCCATCAGTTGCTTGCCTCGGTCTGTCAAAACCACCTTCTGGGCAGCTTCAAAACTTTGGTTCTGACGCAAGTCAATGGTTTGTTTCAGTTCAGCCAGCTTTTGATCGATTAGTGACTGTAAAATATCAAGCCGACTCTGTTGGTTGGGGTTATCTGCTGTTAACCTCTGAAGTTCGTTAACTTTTTGATTCAGTACTTGAATGGCAGTGTTATAAGGTTCTAAATAGCGCTGTTCTCCAGTAATAAGGTAACCACGTTGCCCAGTTTCAGCATTTGTCACTTGCAAGTTGAGGTCTTCAAGCTGACTTAACACCTGGTAAGTATGGCTTTCTTGGCGCGAAGTTTCAATTAGCTCATTGGTACTTTGGTAGGAGATTAGACCAATAGTGGTCAGAGTTGCCAAACTCAGAGCAAAACTAATTCCAATTTTGGTTCCAATCTTCAAACTTTTCAACATTCTTCCAGGCAGATATTCTAATGATTTCTATTTATTGCACTATTCAAATTATGTTTTAGCTATACATTTTTTAAATATTTACTTTATATTGTATATGTCTAATTTTTGCACCCTTAATATTAGGAATTTCCTTTTAATATTCTTAGAGAAAATGTTTATTTTTATAAATTCAATTTTTTATAAAAATATACTGGAATTATATACATTTTGACATTTCTCTATTTATACACAACTTATATATGGAAATAGTATAACTTATTTCAGAAGAAGTAGCCACCAATTTTTTGAATTTAATCTGGTGATAGTTAATTAAATTATGATTAGATAGATTATAAATTCAATAATATAGTTTCGCTAAAGAATGGTGGTTTTTATGAACGCAGTAGTTCACCCAACAAGACCAAAATTTTGCAAAGGACAAAAGTAGAATTTATCGGTGGATTGGGAACCATAATACAATACTCTCCTAACTCTGGATACTGGTCATACCTTATAGAAATGGAAATAGGTTCAGAGCCAGAAATGGGTAGGATTGGTTATGAAACTTTAATTTTACTATTTGAAACAGATATTATTTTACTCCAAGACGAACCTCTTGCAGCTTAAGTTTCAGTATCAAATGCTCTTTTTAGTAAAAAAATGATTAGATAATATTAAATAATTTAACAATCGTTAGATTATTTTTTATAATGCTTAAACAGCTTTTATAAATGATAAAAACTATTATAATTTACCTAAAATCTGTAATTAATAATTCACTATGGTTCGCAGAAAGCAGTAGTATTTTATAATAGTCAAATTATATATAAAATTTAAGCTAACATTAGTTTAACCCTAACTACTTAGATAAATTGAACTTAAAATTTTATCTTATTTTTAATATAGGTCTAACTAATTAATTTTAGTTATTTAAAACAGTATTTATTTTGGATTTTTGTGAAAGCTTAAAATATAACAAGGTAACTTATACTTAGATATAAATGATTATGTTATTTCTAGTAAAAACAGTATATATTCCTAAAAAGTATCGGGAATATGTAGAATTCAGGTATAGTGTAAAATCTCTTAAGATTGGATTTGATCTTTAGGTAATGCTATCATCATAAAATCCTTATTTGAGAACAATTCAGATTCAGATATTAAGCTAAACATATTAACTAAGAACCTGGCGAGCGATCGCTTATACTCGGATTAACTACAGATGGGCTATAGATACAAAATTTTTCAATTTTGTGATTTTCTAAAATAGCTCTTGCACCTGCCATGTAAATATCAGTACTATTTAGGATTAATAAGTAATTACCAAGGCTAACTTGATATTCATAATATCTGGCTAGTTCTTCAGAAACTCCTAAAGTAGTATAGTTATCTTTGGAACTGCTGATATCTACCTCGGTAATACCATTGAGTGTGTTTGTATCTTTAGCGATCACTGAAACTTGAGCCATAGGAAAGCCAGCGATTTTTAGTTCAATGAGTGCTTTTTCTGTGTCTTGGCGTGTAGAAAAAACACCAACTGCATTTTTATAGCGGCTATTTGGGGTCAAGTATGGCTCATAAATGCTCCATTCTTGAAGATCGCGGCGATTAAAAATCCTTTTAGCAAGACGAATCTCTACATCTATACCGGTGACTATCATTAAATAGTAACCTTTGCAAATTAGATTACCGTAACCCTGTCCTTGCTGTTTAGGAATTCCTAAACCTAATAGGACACTATGCAAATCACCTGCGGTTGCACTAATCGCACTACCTCTTAAAGTAGCAGCGATCGCAGTTGCTTCTGCCCCGGCTATAATGATTCGTCCTATACCAGGAATTACCCAGAAGACTAAATTGACTAATAAGCCAGTAATACTCCCTAAAATACCCTTTGCGTTTATAAAGGTTTCAGCACCTTCTAAGGATGTAGTATTGCCAGTGCGATCGTTAACTTCAACACTAGCAATATCACTTTTTTCTTCTACATTCCGTGCAATTATAGAAATTTTGTGCATAGGAAAATTAGAAGTTTTTAGTTCTTTAACTACTAATTGTATATCGGAACACTTAGCGAAAACTCCTATAGTTGTTCGCTCTTTTTGTAATGTCATTTTATCGGTTTATTGCAGCTTTAAGCAATTCCCAAGAGTGTTAGGTGATATGAGTAACTACACAGCTCGTCGAGTCAGTAAACCCCAAAGGAAAATTAGTAGCATAGCTCCAAGAACAGCAAATAAAATGCTTCCAAAGGAGAAAGCTCCAGCAGATGCAGCTGCTGCCGAACCACTTCCTAGTAATACTTGACCCAAATAACCCCCAACTACTGCTCCAAGTATTCCTAATACTATAGTGGAGACAATACCGCCACCTTGGGTTCCTGGATAAAATAACTTAGCTAACGCACCCGCAACTAAACCCAAAACCAGCCAAGCAATAATATTACCCATTGAATTTCTCCTTTGTTAAGAATCTTATTTATTTCGACTATTTCATATTAAAGTTTTCCTTCAAAATTCCTGATCTATCTAGAGAACTAATATCAAAAATCTTTAGATATCATTTGAATATTCACTTCTTTGTCTTTGAGGATGAATATATAAATTTAGTACCAGTACAGTAAGCACGGAAGTAAACATACTATTATAAATAGCGCAAGAGCTTAGAATATAATTATTTTGACTTTTGACTTTTGACACTTCGACTACTTCGACTATGCTCAGTAGAAGTCCGCTCAGTGTTAACTTTTAAATTCCCTGTAAAGGTTGACTTCTGCCTTGCGATACTAGTTGCTCACAACTCAGGAGTGAGGACTATAGAAAGAGCTAGTTGATAAAGTTGGCGACGGGGAAGGGAAGTAAATTTTGCTAACTGACGGCTAGCTTGTGATCGCGATATCCCCTGACTAATTAACTGTTTCAATTCGGCTTTCAATTCTTCTTCTGTCAGTTGGGGCTGGTTAGGTGGAATTCCTGCCACTACTAATGTATATTCACCTTGGGGTTCTCGTTGGTTATAGTGAGCGATCGCCTCGGCAATTGTCCCCCGCCAAAATTCTTCATACAATTTAGTTAACTCCCGCCCTAACACAATTTGGCGATCACTTTCCCAAACCTCTGCTAAGTCTTGTAAAGTATCTCGCAAACGGTGGGGCGATTCGTAGAAAATCAATGTGCGAGATTCTGTTTGCAGAGATTCTAAATGTTCTTGTCTCTGTTGACTTTTAGCAGGAAGAAAGCCTTCAAAGACAAACCGATCCGTTGGTAATCCAGCTGCACTCAATGCCGTAATTGCTGCACTAGCACCAGGAATGGGAACTACTGCAATTCCCGCCTCAATGCAGGCTTTTACCAGTTCATATCCAGGATCGGAAATTCCTGGCATTCCAGCATCGCTTACCAGAGCAATCGCTTTATTGTTAACTAAATGCTCTAATAATTCTGGGATGCGGCTGGTACGATTGTGTTCGTGGTAACTCATCTGGGGAGTTTTAACTTGAAAATGCTGTAATAGTTTCCCTGTGTGACGGGTATCTTCTGCAGCAATGATATCTACAGTTTGTAAAATTCTCACCGCCCGAAAGGTTATATCTTCCAAATTGCCAATTGGTGTGCCGACAACGTAAAGTGTTCTTGGTTTTGGATCGGTTTGCATGAGTAAGAGTTAGGAGTTAGGAGTTAGAGACGCGACGCCAGTCGCTACAACGGGGAGCCACTGCGGTCTTCTCCCAAAGGGAGAGGCTAGCGCCAACCAAGGGGTTTCCCCAAGTGGAGCAAGTGGCGTGGGAACCCCCACAACGCGCTGGCTCATTAATCGCGTCTGTACAGGAGTTAAAAATAATAATTTATGCACCTATACGAAAATATATGACAAATGGATAATCTAAAATCCAAAATCGCTCAACTGAGTGTAGCCGAAGTCCAAAATCGCTCGACTGAGCCTAGCCGAAGTCCAAAATCGGATCGTGGGTTATTTGTAGGTTTAGTAACTTTAGATTTGATTTACCTTGCTAACTCTGCTCCTAAGAATAATCAGAAGATTGTTGCTACTGACTATACTGTGGCAGCAGGGGGGCCAGCTACAAATGCAGCTGTGACTTTCAGCCATTTAGGAAATCAGTCTACAGTTTTGGGTGTAGTGGGTTCTCACCCAATGACGCAGCTAATTCGGGGCGATTTGGCAAATTACAAAGTTGCGATCGCAGACCTTGAGCCTACCACTGATTTAGCACCGCCTGTCTCCTCAATCATTGTCACCCAAGCCACGGGTGAACGAGCTGTAGTTTCTATCAATGCTGTCAAAACTCAAGCCAACAGCGCATCTATCCCGCCAGATATTTTGCAAAATGTCGATATAGTACTGATTGATGGACATCAAATGGCGGTTAGTTATTCCATAGCCCAAATAGCTAAAGTCAACAATATCCCAGTAGTAATTGATGGTGGGAGTTGGAAGCCTGGATTTGAGCAAATTCTACCTTTTGTAAATTACGCCATCTGTTCGGCTAATTTTTATCCCCCTAACTGCCAGACTGGAGAAGACGTTTTTACTTATCTTGGCGGATTTGATATTCCTCACATCGTTATTACCCACGGACAAAAACCAATTGAATACTTAAGTGACACTAAAACTGGTATCGTAGATGTACCGCAGATTCAAGCGGTTGATACCTTAGGGGCAGGAGATATTTTCCACGGTGCTTTTTGTCATTACATTTTAAAAGCAAGCTTTACTGATGCACTGACACTAGCAGCTAATATTGCTGCTGATTCCTGTAAATTTTTTGGCACTCGGCGCTGGATGAATTTAAAATAATTCGTAATACTCGCCTCCGGCGAGAAGCAAGCTACGTAATGGGCTACGCCCCGCTACGCTCTAAGCAAAGCTATGCCGCAGGCTTTACGTAATTCGTAATTTAAGACTTGAATTACGAATTAAAAATTAGTAATTAGTTAAATTAAGTATTGCTGTACCTCCCGAATCACGTTATACATATTTTTAATTCAGGTCAAATTAATGAAAGACTTACAAGAAATATTAGCGATCGCTCGTGAGATAGGTTGGGGTGCAGCAGAGATACTGCGATCGTATTATCACGGGACTGCAAAAGACCCTAACTTAGAAGTACAATATAAACAAAATGAGCCTGTTACTGTTGCCGATGTAGCTGTGAGTCAATACATTTTGCAGAGACTACAAGCAACTTTGGGTAATGAAGATTTTGCTTATATCAGCGAAGAAACCTATCAATCTCCAAGTGGTGTAGCACAGCCTTCCACCCCTTGGGTATGGATAATTGATCCTTTAGATGGCACACGAGACTTTATCGAAAAAACTGGAGACTATGCAGTTCATATTGCTTTAGTCAAGGAAACACGCCCAGTTTTGGCAGTAGTGGCAGTACCAGAGGCTAAAAAGTTATATTATGCTACCAAAGGCGGCGGTACATTTGTAGAAACTCGTGATGGTTCTGTTCCTTTACAAGTGTCGTCAGGCAAACGAATTGAAGATTTAACCTTAGTCGTTAGTCGCTCTCACCGCAACCAACGCTTAGATTATTTAATACAAAACTTACCCTGTCAAAGTCAGAAAGCTGTGGGTAGTGTAGGTTGTAAAATTGCCACCATAGTCGAGCAGCAGGCAGATATTTACATTTCCCTTTCCGGCAAGTCTGCGCCCAAAGATTGGGATATGGCAGCACCAGAACTGATTTTAACAGAAGCTGGCGGTAAATTTACCCACTTTGACGGCACTCCGTTGCAGTATAACACTGGTGATATCAATCAATGGGGAGGTTTGCTAGCTAGTAACGGTGAATATCACGAGATGCTGTGTAAAGAAGCAGAAAGGATTTTAGCAAAGTTCGAGCATAGCTAAATGGGGTATTTGAAGATGAATATTTTTAAATTTGCTTTTAAGTAAAGTTAGCCATGTTATGATTAGCCTGACTACCGATAATAATCTTACCCCTTAGTCCACAGTTTAGTTTTCAAAACACTAAATACCAGGGCGATCACTAGTACCGCAACGTGGAAGTCACGCATTTATAAGTCAAGGCTTCGGCTTACCTCGGCTTACTTCAACTACGCTCAGTACAAGTCGCTCCGCACAAGTCGCTCAACCTTGATCCTGAGCGCACTTGTACGCTCGCTTGTCCTCTTGGTAGTCGTAAAGCCTGCGGCATAGCTACGCTTGGGGCACAGCCTTTCCAAGAGTTGGGCGTAGTCGAAGTAGTCAAAAAGTCTAAAGTCAAAAAGCTTACATTATTAACTCTTCCCTGATTGTGAATGGTATCTCTATTTACGCCGTACTGTACTACTTGATTCCGATTTACTGTTAAAAGTGTAACTTTTATAGTGCAAGCAAAAAAAGCCAGTCTTTGAAAAGTTTACAAACCTACCCTTAAGGTTTGATTTGTGAATAAAATTCACAATAAGACGAGATTCAAAGGCTGAAGGCTGTGCTAGACTCATGGATATAAAGATTATTTTCGGTTGAGTAACTCGTTTTGATTTCTAAAAAGTGTCTCTCCGAATTTAACTATCTACACTCCCTGAATTCGGAGATTTCTATGTCAATTTACGTCGGAAACCTGTCCTATCAGGTTACAGAAGATGACCTAAAGCAGGCTTTTGCAGAATACGGAAAAGTAAATCGTGTTCAACTCCCCACAGATCGGGAAACAGGCCGGCCGCGTGGGTTCGCTTTTGTGGAAATGGAATCAGACACACAAGAACAAGCTGCCATTGATGCACTTGATGGTGCTGAGTGGATGGGACGTGATTTGAAAGTGAATAAAGCTAAACCTCGTGAGGAAAGAAGCAACTCCTCTCGTGGTAACTGGGGTGGCGCTAATCCCCGCCGCAACAATAATCGCTACTAAGTCGATTCCTAAAAATTTCACATTTAGAATCTCCAGCAGATAAAGCCAAAGGCTGCACTCTGCTGGAATATTTTATAGCTATACTATATGACTCTCGCCAGATAAAGATTTAGAACCCTTTGTTGTAATTAGTTTTTATAAATCTAAGGTTAGGTTGAGTTAACGTCTCTACACACCACAATACCTAACCAATAACCTTAACCGAACCGTATTGCTACCCAACCTACATTGAAGTTATTTTTTAGGCTTAACGAACATTATTGAAACCCAACCTACAACTTACAAATATTTTATTTTTTCAGAGTAATAAAGAGCGATAGTTTGTTGAGTTTCATTTGCGGAACTTGCAGCAATATAAATGTATCTTCTTATATATCCATAAAGTATTGTAGATATCGTTAGTCTGCAATCCTTGGCTCTGGATTTTCAAGAAGATGTTACGACTTTATCATTTATTATTAGGTCTTATTTTGCTGATGTTAATACCAGTGGGAGCAAAATTTATTCTCCCTCAATTTTCTGCACCCAAAGTAGTAAAATTCCCTGCCGTTGCGGAACTTCCTAACCCTAATGAAGGAAATATCTGGCAGAAAATCCTGGGAAATACTGCTGCTCCAACGAACTGGCAAGTTGTTCCTTGTAAGGGAAATGCGCCTTTATTGTGTGTGTCGTCTAAAGGAGAACTTTTGGGTACAGTTGAGATTAACGTTTACCCATTAGCAAACAACGAGGATTTTCAAAAGAAACTCATAGCAGTCGGGATTCCACCTGGTTCCCAAGTGGACTATCAAAGTTCCAAATACCAAGCCAAAGTATTAGCAGCACTCAAGGCTTGGGTTGCAGACCATTACGCTGCTTTTGCCAAAGATCGTCAGGGTGAATATGGAAAAGAGATTACTTTGTTAACCTACCCACCCCAACCAGTACCCATTGGTAAGCTTCAGGGAATACGCTATGGGTTCGCCGGACTCAAGCAAAAAGGTGGAGTAAAAGAGCAACATATTGGTCATATTGCTTTTGATGGCAATAAACTTTACGTAATTACCACTGCCTTTGACCCAAGTTCGCAAACAGGTAAGTTTGATAAATTGGAAAACCTGGCTATTTTTCAACCTTACTTATATGCGATCGCAGCAGATTTGCGTTTACCTTAATTGGTATTGGGAATTGGCTATGGGGCATTTGCACTGAGCTTGTCCTGAGTTCAGCCCGAGCGGAGCCGAGGGGCGTAGCCGAAGGGCGTAGTCGAAGTATTGAGCATTGGTCAATAATTAATAGTTATTCTCCCCTACTTCCCCTGCTCCCCTTACTCCCCACTCTCAATCAACCTAAATCTCAGCTACCGCCCGTTCAATCAAGCGACGTGCTAAAGTTTGTGTGCCAGTGTGTTCATAATAATTTGTTGCTACATCTAGGAATGCCGCGAGGTAATCTAACTTGTCATCGGCAATATCTACAAAATTTTGCAAGTTGCGGACAACCTTTTGTGGCGTTAAATTATTCGCGCTGACAATACCACTCATCCAACCTTTAACTGAGTCAAAGCTTTCGCCAATAAAGTTGAGTTTACTACCAGCATTGTTCCCTGGAATCACATCTTTGATGTTTTGAAAAGTTGAGTTTTGTTCTAACTCGTGTGGATTTGTTTGATTAAGCCCAGATATTGCTTTGCTGATAAAGTCTGGGCCCAGAGGGATCAAACCATCAACGCAAATTAATGCCACCATGCGGATGAGCGATTCACCACTATACTCACCTAAAGAGGCGACAAAATCCCTAATACTATCTCCGGGAATGCCGTTAATTTGACAGAAGGCTACTAACTCAGCGACTAATTTTAATGTCAAATCAATGGTTTGGGCTTTGTCTGGTTTAGGAGTGACAGAGTTTAAAAAACCCAATAATGGAATTTTCTCGCCAACTTTGTTAGCTAAAGCTGCTGCACCAAGTGCTTTATCTGTACCATCAACGGTTTGATATAACCATAAGGCTGTTTGGTATCCTTGAGATTTATCGTTAAATAGATAAATTGCTCGTTCACCAATTTGCTGAATTAAACCTTCGTCGTCTTCCCCAGTTACAGTCTTAATGGTATTGACAAAGCCGACGGTATTGTGCCATTGGCCAGGAGCAACAAAATCGAGAGAATTCAATATAGAAATGGTCAAGCCACCGGTTGGCAATTGATCAACTAAATCAACAATTGATTTGCTCACAAAAATCTCCTTATTTAGGTTTTGTTATCTGAATATTCGTAGTACAAATCATTTCAGTTTAGCCAGACCATTAAGATTAAACTTCTCTAGCCAATCTGCACGCTCGCTAGCTGTAAATGACGGATCGCGGGAAAGTGCTTTTACTTGGTACTTACCTACCAAAATTGCAGTTTGCGTCTTACCAATTTCTACTGCGGGATAACCGCCAATTTTTTTGGTGCTTTTCGAGAACTTTGCTACTGCACTAGGTGTGCTTGTCGTATCAGAAATAGACAGCAAGGCTATATCTTTACCGCCTTTTTTCAACTTCGCTTCCGCAAAGCCTTTTTTCTCTTGAGTATAGACGCGCTGGTAGCCATCGCCTGCATCAGGGAAAAGTTTATTAAATTCGCTACCCTGAGTTGCGGTCTTAGACACCGATTGACCGCTTCTTTGTTGAGTGCTTTCTTTTTGCGCCTGGTCAAAACGTCCAGGTGTTTTGGGTGTACAGGCTGTTGTCAGTAGTACCACTGACAGCAACAAAGCAGCTATTACCCTACGCCCACGGTGTAAAATCATTCCTGGCTTCTCCTTATACTTGAGCTTTGAGGCAATTATCTGCGCTGCTAGCAATTATTACCCGTAAAATTTACTTTTTGATAATTATTGCCTAAGTTTTGAACTATAGCGGTCTAGTTTTGATGCAACACGAATCATTTTGCAGTTCAAAAAAACGTACCAATTAACCCAATGCAAAAACGCCCCCCCTTTCGGGAGAGCGTCTTTTACTTATAGATAATCGTGAAGATTGTATCTCAGATTAGAATTAACCGTTGATAAGAGGAGCGCTCATTGCAACAGGAGCAACATCACCTGCGGCCAAATCTAAGGGGAAGTTGTGAGCATTACGCTCGTGCATTACTTCCATACCCAAGTTAGCCCGGTTGATTACATCAGCCCAAGTGCTGATGACGCGACCACTTGAATCAATGATTGATTGGTTGAAGTTGAAACCGTTCAAGTTGAACGCCATTGTGCTTACACCCAAGGCAGTGAACCAGATACCGACTACAGGCCATGCTGCTAAGAAGAAATGCAGTGAACGGCTGTTGTTGAAAGAAGCGTATTGGAAGATTAACCTCCCGAAGTAGCCATGTGCGGCAACGATGTTGTAGGTTTCTTCTTCTTGACCGAATTTGTAACCGTAGTTTTGAGACTCGGTTTCGGTGGTTTCACGAACTAGTGAAGAAGTTAC
>NZ_JBALFV010000001.1:0-195299 GCF_036916735.1 Nostoc sp. | reverse complement strand
TGGATTCATCCGGTTCAAATACTCGTTAACGCAGTTCAAAGGTGGATTCATCCGGTTCAAATACTCGTTAACGCAGTTCAAAGGTGGATTCATCCGGTTCAAATACTCGTTAACGCAGTTCAAAGGTGGATTCATCCAGTTCAGATACTTGTTAACGGAGATCAAAGGTGGATAAACAGAATAGGGGCGTACATTTGTACGCCCCTACAGTTCGCCGATGAGTACTAAATTATCAAGAGACGGGAGTTTTAGCAGATTTGCCCTTACCAATAGCTTTAAAACGTTCGCCCAACTGTTCAGCAACAGTTTTTAAGCCTGGAGTCTTTCTCGATGCAGTCTTCACGTAATCATAAACAGTCAAACTGCTAGTCATCGCTTCACTACCGACTGCCATTAGCGTATCATCTACCTGTTCAGTGAGTTGCTGCATTGAGATTAAAAGTTCGGTAAGGACAGCAGCTAATTGATAATCTTGAACCAGTTCCTCAACGTCAAAAGTGGCTGGAAGGATTTCGCGGTTAGACTGAGCAGCAGTAATGCTATTGTTCACAAAGGCTAGGCTTTTATCGCCCATTTTTACTAACTTACGCCGTTCTTCAGTGCTGAGAGTAATCAGAAAGGGCAGTTTTTTTTGGACTGTCTGTAGGGCGGCTTTAATTTCTTGAATATCTTGTGGCGAAAGGGTGGCTGCAATATTTTGATAGGACATTGTATATTTACCTTGGGAGTTCTAACAGTGAAGTAGCAATAGTTGCTAACTATATAATTCCCACTTGCAAACGATATTACACATCTTCTTGTAGATTATACCCAGTTTTTCTTACCACTTTCTAGTTTTTCTCTTCCTTTTGACAGTTGAGGGTGCAAAATCAGTTATATATGATTATTTTCATGCCAATACAGCATAAATGCTTTTAACAGCCTGCTGTATCAAATGAGCTTTACTTGCACACTAATCGTGGAACAAATAAGGTATCAAAATATTTGGCATGACTTAAATTTCTAACAATCAAAGGAGACCTAAAATGATCGAAACTACATTGTTTACCACATTAAGCCCCAACGAAGAAGCCAATTTGTCTGGTGGTAATTCAGGTGGTGGTAAATCTAAATATGTGAAGATTAAAGCTGGTGCCGGCGGTGGTGCCGGGTCTGGTGGCACCGTTTTCGGTGATTCAGGTAGTGCAGTTGGTGGTGATGGTATCTACTCTAAGACTATCAAAAACTACTATGGCCATCACTAAGTTAGTGGAATATGCAGATATATGAAGTTTAGTAGATGGAAATTATTAAATGTAAAGACACGACAGCGAATCGTGTCTCTACAGGGATCAAGTGTGGCATTTTAAGTAATTTATCCTGTTTTTTGAACAAGTTAAGTTACTTTAGCGCCAGTCTTAACTACTAATGGACTTAATTACACGAGCCATTAGTTGTTTCTTAACTTCCACTTATCCTAACAAAGGTTTCTTAATAACCACCTACTCTTCTTCAAGAAACTTAAAAAAGTCTATTGACCGTTGTCCACTAGCAACCGTCAATAGATTTTTCTAGAGTTTTTCCCTCAAAATACAGTTTAGTTAAGAATAGTTGTTTTAGCGCCGATGCTGAGGGATATTGACCAGATGTAATTAAAGCTTGTCGTTCTACAAGCCTTTCATCGCCGTTAAAATATAGGATAGGTGCGGTAACTTCACAGAAGTCTGTCTGATGCACAATTACAGCCTCATCAAGTCGAAAATGCTCACCCCAAAAGTCTCTACGTGAGTTAAAAAACCGCACAAATTCGCCAGTTTGCCAATCAACAAAGTTTGGGGGTTTAAATCCCCTGTTTCTATAGGCAGAACGTTTTGATGCCTAAATCTAAATCTTCGTCACAAAACGTAATTGCGAATTGCGAATTGGTTTAATTGACCCTAAATCCGTCCCTTTTTGCAGGTTACAGAAGATACAGGCATAACATAGATTATCTGCTGTTGTAGCGCCGCCGTGTTTGACGCTGATTATATGGTCAACTTGATAACCTGACGATCTATCTACTTCAGAGACGAGACAGTACTCGCAAATATGCTCGGCGCGATCGCCAACTAAACGCCGCAATTCTGCATTAATATATGGACGAGACACTTTAAATACTTACTTTGCGCTGATATACTGACGAGCTTTTGCTTTTGCTAGTAGCATAATATGCTCTAGCGTGAGGAAATGATCTAACTCTCGCTGATCACTTCCTGTAAGACCTTCAGTTTTTGCGCGGTAAACAAGATCCTCCAAACGGTCTTTGGCTGCATCCGAGAGTTTGAAATCGATAACGCTTTGGGGAGTGGTTCCAGCAGCAATAAACTCTATAATTTCGTCGTAGATTTTGGTTGTATTTACAGATATGTTCATAAGCTACCCCTTTAATTCCTAAATTTTATGCAACTTCCAAAGATTTTCCTAGCGTTTTAGGCTCTGGTAAAGTTTGACCATCTGCCAAAGATGATTCAATCAGCATTTCTAAAACTTCTTGAGCATTTTTAAAAGCTTCTTCATAAGTCTCTCCGTGAGTGTGACAAAATTCTCCCCATTCAGGAAGACTGACAACAAAACACTCATCTTCATCAGACCACTGAATAATTATTGTGTAGCGAGAATTCATTCTTTTTCTTCCTCTTGAGCATTTTTAATTTCTTCTAACCTTTGAAGTGCATTATTAACGTCTTTTTCTTGGTAGGCTTTAGCATCACTTCCGTCTTTACCTGATATAGTAACTCTCCCAGGTAAAAGATGATGATACCAATTAGTATGGCTACCTTTACCACTACGGGAGGAAAACCCTGCTTGCAGCAATAAGCTTTTGAGTTCTCTGATTTTCTTGGGCATAGCCTCATTGCATTTTTATTCTTAACTTTGAGAATCTTGCTTGCTTTGATTTGCTTGCTCAATGCGTTGCCTAATTGCTTCTTCTGCAATGCGAATATTTTCTTCTACTGGCGTACCATCTTCAGCTACCATTGGCCCATACCATGTTGCTTCTGAATCTGGAGTGCGGCGGCCATACAAAACACGCAAAGGCTCGACATCTTCCCGGTGTGCAAGTGCGTAAGCTATTAGTTCTTTGTTAGTCATTGCTTCAAAATTCGGTCGCATTTAAAAACCTCCAGTTTCCATTAGCGGGTACAATGATTTGGAGTTCTTCATTGACAAAAATAAATACAACTCCGGTTTGGTCGTCAAAGCGAAATAGCTCAATACTCCGATAGGTATTAGATAACATCTGGCAGACACGTAGACAGGCTATAGCTTGTGCGTATGTTGGGTAAATCGTCTGTTCCTCAATTGTGACATGGATAATAGTAAGCCTTTCTTTTGCGGTTTCTACTGTGAATAGTAAATCAGCTTACATTTACCCTTCCAACTGCTTTAACTTCTTCTGAGCAAATTCCCGCACTTGCTCATCTGGGTCATTCTCTGTGCGATCGCGCAACAGTGGTAAAGTCTGGGGATGCTGAGGAAATTGCTTGATAATTATCTCCAGTGCAATGCGCCGAGGGTTGGGGTTAAACCGGGAATTATAGCTATCTTTAAAGTGGTTATTGACAGCGCAGTGATAGTAAATTTCAAACAGTTCAGGCTGATATTTAAAGTATTTAGCTAATGCTTGGACTGCTGCACGTTGTACATAGTTGTTATCATGGGTAGCGTGTTCTTTGAGGATAGATTTGGTATCGGGGTCATCTTTGAAGTTATTGGCTAATTCTTCGACTGCTCTGAGCCGCACAACCCAGTTATCATCTTGGGTAGCGCGTTCTTTGAGGATGAATTTGGTATCGGGGTCATCTTTGAAGTTATTGGCTAATTCTCGGACTGCTGCACTTCGCACAACCTGATCATCATCATGGATAGCGCGTTCTTTAAGCCAGGCTTTGGTGTCGGGGTCATCTTTGAAGTTATTGGCTAATTCTCGGACTGCTGCATTTTGCACAAGCTGATCATAATCATGGGTAGCGCGTTCTTTGAGGATGGGTTTCGTGTCAGGGTCATCTTTGAAGTTATTGGCTAATTCTTTGATTGCTGCACGTCGTACATCGCTGTCATTATCCTTGGTGGCATATTCTTTGAGCCAAGTTTTGATCTTGGGGTCATCTTTGAAGTTATTGGCTAATTTTTTGACTGCTACGCTTCGCACATAGCCATTATCATCCTTGGTAGCGCGTTCTTGAAGCCAGGTTTTAGTGTCAGGGTCATCTTTGAAGTTATTGGCTAATTTTTCGACTGCTACACTTCGCACTTCGCTCTCATTATCCTGGGTAGCGCGTTCTTTGAGGATGGATTTGGTGTCAGGGTCATCTTTGAAGTTATTGGCTAATTCTTCGACCGTTATACTTCGTACAACCCAGTTATCATCTTTGGTAGCACGTTCTTTGAGGATGAATTTGGTATCGAGGTCATCTTTGAAGTTCTGGGCTAATTCTTGGACTGCTGTACTTCGGACATCTTCGTTATCATCTTTGGTAACGCGTTCTTTGAGGATAAATTTGGTATCGGCGTCAGCCTTGAAATTCTGGGCTAATTCTTGGACTGCTGTACTTCGCACATCTTCGTTATCATCCTGGGTAGCACGTTGTTTGAGCCAGGTTTTGGTGTCGGGGTCATCTTTGAAGTTCTGGGCTAATTCTTTGACTGCTGCACGTCGGACATATTTATTATCATCTTTGGTAGCGTGTTCTTTAAGCCAGGTTTTGGTGTCGGGAGATTCTTGCCAGGTCATTGCAATTGCTGTGACTGCTTGAGTGCGAATTTTTTTAACTAGCTGAGTTTCTTCTCCATATCGCTGGGGGTCGTAATAGTACCAGAGGTCATATTTAGTTAAGGCTTTTAGCTTGTCAAGTAATTTAGTAGCTGTAGACGCGATCGCCGAGCGATTTCTCACCTCTCCAAGACACTTAGCCGCTAAAAAGAGGTTGATGAACTTTTCCTCTTCGCCATCTTGCGCCATTAAATAATCAAGAATCTCCCCAACAAATCTTGGCTCAATCATTCCGGCAATTAGCAGCAAGACTTCATGCCAACTTTCATCTTGCCAGTGTTTGCCAAAAACTTCATTCTTAAGTTCCTCAATAGTCAGCGTTTGCGTTTCTTTAAACTGCCAGACAAACTCCCAAGCACAGAAATATTCTAAAAATGTCCGATGCACAAAGGCATAATAATCCGCACCCAAGAAACATAACATAAAGTTGCGAGTCCGCAGTTGATTAATCATCACCCGCGCAGCTTCTCTAGGTTTATCAAATTCTATGGTTTTCAGATAATCAGTCAGAACTTTGACTAAATCATTTTCATTAATCAAGTTACCCGCCAAACCTTTATCACCAGTTTGCATAAGATAAGCAACCTGACGCAGCATCGCTTGCTTATCTTTATAATCAATAGTCTTGGGGTCTAACCTCTTATCTTCTGTCAAAGCGCGTTCCACATCCCATTGATGTAGCAGTACCCGCGATGCTTGATTATAAAGCTCGGCTCTATCTCTTGGTAGCTCTTGATTACGATTAAGAATTGCCATCATCGTCAACAGCAAAGGATTTCCCGCCAATTCTGTAATAGATTTGGAAGCTGCAATTCCTCTTTGTAGCCGTTCCCGTTTTCTCACTTTATCAACTGCATCAGTAAAAGTTAACTCATGCCAACGGTAGATAAAATCCTGAATTTGTTCTGAGTCTAAATCTTGTAAGATAAAGTGGCGAAACTCAGCATTAAGCAATCGTTGCGGTTTATAGCCAATAATCCGAGAAGTGACAATTACCTGCACATCAGGATAGTCATTAGTAAAGCGATGAATATCAGTAATTACATCCTCTCGCTTACCAGGGTCAAATACCTCATCCAAACCATCAAACATTACTAAGGCATTACCAGCCTTTAATTGTTTATCTAGTTCAAGCTGATTGAGATGATGAATTGCACCACTACATTGATGGAAGAATTCGAGAAAATTATTGCACTCTTTATCTTCCCGTCGCCGCATATAAGTGCGTAATTCAATTAGCAAGGGAATTGGTAATGAGATAACATTATCTAGTGGAGACTCAGCCCAATTCAAAGCCAGAAATTGCAACAATGTAGACTTCCCGGAACCAGGATCGCCCAAAATTACAAGATTTTTATAATCTTGCTTTTTATTAATAACATCTAAGACTGAACGGATCGGCTGTTCAAAATAAACCCGTTTGTGGCGTTCTAATTCTTCTAATTCAACTGCTTCTACTTGGTCACTTTCTCGCAGCCGTCTAAGATGTTCTTTAGGCAGTTCGTGAACTTGGGGTAAAACTTGATGAGTTTCACGGACATTTTGAGCAGTAAAAATCCGCCATAATTTCAGTTCGTTATAGGCATAGCCGCTAGTATCTAAGCTATCTAACTTGAGATTGCCATAGCGCTCATGGATTCCTTCTTGATATTTAACTAAATTAAAATCTACAATAACACCAGCAATTTCTTTTGTATTGATTTCAATATCAGATAACTTTTGTAATTCTAGGATATGGTGTAAATCTTTTGAATCTAAAAGAAGTTCTTGGACTTGTGTAAAATACTGTTCTGTAAATAATTGCCAGTTAAACTTAGCTGGCAGAGGTTTTAATTGCAGCCTATTCCAACTATCTTCTAGGCTTTTAGCGTCTAGAGATTCACAATTAATATCAAAAGCCTTCCCGAAAATTTCTGCAACCGACTTATCGCTAATAAATTTATTGATATCTTTGGTGTACTCTTTAATCTCAGTTTCAGGAAGTTTGCAACGAACCTTTAACTGCTGCTGCATGAGTTGCAAAAATTCCTTTAACGCTTTACCAGCAGCAATTTCTATGTCTTCCTTCTTAAGTTTCTGGAAAATCTTGCCAGGGATGCCTTTTAATAAATCTTTAGCCCAATCTTTAGCAGCATCCTTGGCTAACTCTTCCAAAATGGGTTTAAAAATCAACCCGGCGGCCTGAGTTACACCCCAAATAGCTAACCAGTCCAACATAATACTCGCTTCTGTTGAGATTTTGATTACGAGTATATCCATTAGCTAGAGTAATGTTTTCAGATTTCAGAGTTATTGAAGAAATATCACAAAGCAAAACCCGATGGCTAGAAGTCGCGGCTATAGGAACAAAACCTACCTTTGCAGGTTAGAAATGCTGAATTTTTCATGAGTTGTTGGGTTTTGTGTAGCGCGGCTTTAATTTCTTGGATATCTTCTGGTGAAAGGGCGGCTGCCATATTTTGATGGGCAATTGTATATTTACCTTGGTAGTTCTAATGATAAAGTAGCAAGAATTGCTAAGTATAGAATTCACACTGGTGAATGCAATGTCAACGACGAGCTACGCCTACGCACATTTTATTGTAATTTTTAGTTTAGTAAAGTGTATTAGCGCAGCATCACGCACTGGAAATATTTATCACTTGAGAGTGATGTCAAAGACGGGCTACGCCTACGCATATTTTGTTGTAATTTTCAAGATGTAGGCTGGAATCTAACTTGCTTCAGCTATATTTAGACTTTCAACTTATTGAATAAGTCGGAGATATAAGTTATTCTCCGCTCAGTAGCGTAACACTAGCTACAACTGATAGGAGTAAATAAATATATCTTACGAAGTGTTTTCAAAAACTTGTATCCTTGAGTAAGCTTTGTTCTGAACTCTCGAAAAAAATGATCAGTCGAGAGTTAGTGTGTAACATAAATTACTCTAATCCTAGAAGGAAGTTCAAAATGGATGTGTATCCTCTAAACTCAACACAGATGCTCGGACGCATATTATCTGCATCCCTAGTTAGTTTAATTCCCTCAGTTACTTGTTTAATGTCCTTACAGGTTTTTCCCACCGCAGCGTTCGGCCAACCTCCAGCTGCGTCTGTTGAAACCAAAGTGAAAGTGCCTAGTGCAATGATTTCTAAGCCCTTTAATACTAGCCGTTACTTGAAAGTTCCGCCTAACTTCTCCATCTCTGTTTATGCTCGCATTACAAATGCTCGTTTTATGGCAGTTGCTCCCAATGGGGATCTTCTAGTATCACAGCCCAGTTCAAATAAAGTATTAATTGTCCGGCCGAATGGCAGCAAAGACCCAATTATTTCTGACTTCGTGACGGGTCTACGCAAACCACACGACATTGTGTTTCATAAAATTGACAACACCACATACATTTATATCTCTGAGACTAATCAAATTAATCGCTTCACCTACAACACTGGAGACCTAATCGCAAAAAATCGTCAAATCGTTGTAACTGGCTTACCAGACAGCAGCACACCGGAACTCGGAGGCGTTTATGGTCACGAACTAAAGAATATCGCACTCGATGCCAACCACAAACTGTACGTGTCGATTGCCTCTACATGCAATGCCTGCAAGGAAGATACTGTCAGTACCCCAAAACGCGGTGCGATTTACCAGTACAACGCAGATGGAACCAATCAACGGCTTTTTGCCCAAGGTTTACGTAATGCCGAAGGATTAGCATTCTTACCTGGCACAAATGACCTTTGGGTAGTTGTTAATAATCGAGATCAGATCGCCTATCCCTTCAACGATAGTAGTGGCAATTACGGTAAGGTTATTCCCTCTTACGTAGACAACCACCCTCCAGACGAGTTCACGAAAGTCAGAGATGGGGGTAACTATGGTTGGCCATTCTGCAACCCCAATCCTGACACGTCAACTGGCTTCAACAATATGCCATTTGACCGCGACTATCAGTTCAATGCTAATGGAAGTGTTAATTGCAATGCAATGGACAGAATTAACAAGGGTATTCAAGCCCATTCTGCTCCCTTAGGACTAACATTCTTACAAAATACCAACTTTCCCAGCCTGTACTCAAGTGGGGTAGTGGCAGCGTTGCATGGTTCATGGAATCGGCAGAAGAAAACGGGTTCTAGAATAGCTTACTTTCCTTGGAACAGTACGACAAAGACTCTAGGGGAGGAGATGGATTTAGTCAGCGGTTGGGTAGTTCCAACAACGCAAGAAGTCTGGGGCAAACCGGTGGATATGGTAGTCGATCTACAAGGTAATTTGTTAATTTCTGATGACTCCAGTGGTACTATCTACAAGCTCTCCTACACGCCGCCAGCACAGGTTAAGGTCTACAGAGATGCTAATTTGACTGGAGTTTCCCAGTCTTTTCCTACAAGTCCAGGAGTATACAAAGCGAACAAAGGTGACTTAAATATTGTAGGGAATGACACTATTAGCTCATTAAGTGTACCACCGGGTACAGTGGTACGTGTCTGCCAAAATGAAACTGGTGGTCGATGCCGTGAGTTTAGTGCTGGTGATTATAAATATGTTGGAGCTGACTTAGATAACATAATATCGTTTATAGAAGTCAAGTAGCACTACTCACCAAATTTTAGATTTTAAATTTTGGATTTTGGATTGAATAATCTAAAATCCAAAATTTAAAACAGTCCCAGAGTAAGCGAATTTAAACGCAAGAAGAATTTATGATCCAAAATCAAAAATTAAATCACTTATGATGCTTTTAGCTTATTGTTCTTCAATCAATTAGAAACCGCGATGTCTACTACGGGCTGTGCGATCGCAATTTTCCCCACTGCACGCCCAGTTTCACTATAACTATGAGCTGCTGCTAGTTCTTGCAAGGGATATGTGCGATCAATTACCACACGAATTTTACCAGCTTCAATTAATTCTTTGAGAAAAAGCAAGTCTTTAACGTTAGGTTTCTCAAAGAGAAATTTCGCTTTTTGACCGGGAAGCAACGCTGTTAAGACGCTCTCTAACAAGACTTCGGGGCTGGGTAGTGTGGTGATATAAATTCCATTGGGTTTGAGGACTTTTTTAGTTTGGGAGAGCGATCGCTTACCCACTGCATCAAAGATAATGTCATACTGGGCTGTATCTGCAAGAAAATCTTGTTGCGTATAATCAATCACACGGTCTGCTCCTAAAGATTTCACCAAATCCAAATTTTTAGTACTGCAAACTCCTGTCACCTGTGCGCCTAGAGCCTTGGCAATTTGGACTGCAAAAGTCCCTACACCACCCGCAGCACCATTAATTAAGACATTTTTTCCTATTTGAATATTTCCTTGATCTCGCAGCGCTTGCAGAGCTGTGAGTGCTGCTAAAGGCACAGCAGCAGCTTCTTCATCAGATAAATTCGTTGGTTTAAGCACCGCCAAGTTTTCTGGAATGGCTGCAAACTCCGCGTAACCTCCTCCAGGGAAGCTAGTACTGCCATAGATAGCATCTCCTGCTTTAAAGCGCGTAACTTGGGAGCCAACCTGTACAACTTCTCCCGCCACATCAAACCCCAGAATCTTTGGGAATTTGCTGCCAGTAATTAAGCTCAACATCCCTTTGCGAATTTTCCAATCAATGGGATTAACGCTACTAGCACGAACTTTCACAAGTAACTGCGTTGGATCAATTTTCGGCTGCTCTACATCTTCATACTGCAAAACTTCAGCCGCGCCATACCGACGGATAACCACTGCTTTCATCGCATTCCTCCTGCTACCCTGTTTGACTTACACAACTCCGACAGCCTGTTTTTCGTTATGAATATAGTGTAGCGATGTCTACGCATATGCATGGCATTTAATGAATATGCTAGGTGCAGTTAGAGATTCCCTAAAATAGAAATATCACTCTAAAACTACACCTATATGCTAGCTAGAGGCCTTTATCACAGCAATGTAAAAAATGCTTTGATTAAAGAAAAATGGACAATTACTCATGAGCCACTGACTTTGAAGTTTGGTAAAAAAGATTTGTATGTTGATTTAGGTGCTAGACAACTGTTGGCAGCGCAAAAAGCAGAATCTAAAATTGCAGTTTAAATTAAAAGTTTTAGCGGGAGATCGGATGTTTATGATTTAGAAAAAGCATTGATTCAGTATATTTTATATCAGGATATATTGATTGAATTGGAGCCTGAACGAGTACTATATCTTGCAATACCTAACAGTATTTTTGATGATTTATTTGAAGAACCTATTGGCAAACTGTTACTGAAAAATCATCGTTTCAAGCTAATTACATTTGAGCCAAAACAGGAGGTTATTAAAAAATGGATTACACCAAGTTAGACGATTATCACCAGGTAATTGAAACTATCCTCAGTGAATATGCTTCACTACCCTATTCTTATGCCAATATTCAATCAGAAGTAGTATTTGATCGAAGCCGCGTTGGCGCAGCCTCTCTGAAAGAGACTCGCTACTTGTGGATGGATCTAGGTTGGGATGGCGAACGCCGCATTCATGGTTGTCTGGTTCATATTAACCTGATTGATGGCAAAATCTGGATTCAACGGGATGGCACTGAAGAAGGCATTGCCGCTGATTTAGAACGGGCTGGAATTCCCAAAGAACACATCGTCCTTGGCTTTCGTCCACCAGAGTTAAGACCTTATACTGGCTATGCAGTTGCTTAAAGTGCGTAGGCGCAGCCCCACTTCTCTACGAGACGCTCTTGCTAGCTTGCTTCCCCGTAGGAGTACGACAAGCTCAGTGACCATCTTAGACATCGCTCTTTAAAAGTTAACACGGAACATTCTCTTTATTGTTCAGTGTTAAATATAACACCTTCATACAGCAATTCAATTGGACACTCAAATTCAATGCTCGATAAAGTGACGATATCTCCAGCTGTATAGGGATAGTAAAGCCACATCCTACCCTCACCCCGACAATAACGTTCCACGGAGATTTGTTCCGAGTCAATCAAGATATATTCTTGCAAACTGGGGATTGTCAGATAATAAGTGAATTTTTCACCCCGATCTTTCGCGCTTGTACCTGGGGAAAGAACTTCCGCAATCAACTTCGGATGTTGAATAAAGTTGCGGGCATTCAGGTCTTCAGGGTCGCAACTGACAATAACATCAGGATAATAGTAGCGGCTCTGGGCAGTGAGTTGCATTTTCACATCTGACACATTCACTCGACAACCTTTGGAACGCAAATGAGGGTACAAAGCTCTGTAGAGATTTAGTGCAATGTCGTTATGGGGAATTGTACCGCCTGTCATCGCAAATACTTCGCCATTGGCATATTCATAGCGAACGTCCTGCTGAGGTTCCCATTCAAGATATTCCTCAACGGTCATTTTTGGCGGCTGTTGGGAAATGGCGATCATAACTTAAGATTTTTTCACGTTTGGTTTGATTGTAGCTAAATAGTATCAGCAACAAAGAGCGGTATCTGGAAAACCTCTCTCTTAGAAGAAGAAATATTTTAAATTTTTCTCCTTCCCGTGTTGGAAAGGAATTTTTTTGCTAAGGTTTGTAGTGAGCAATTCAAAAAATTCATTGCGATCGCTCAATCATGTTAGATTATAGTTTGTTGTTTCTCTCAAACACAAAATCTGAGAGTTTCCTACCCATCTCCTCATTGTGGGAATGAAAAAAAGCTATTAAAAGTTAAACTTTTTGAAAAATATGTGCAGCAACACATCTATTTCCAGTAGCTCATACAACTTACCATATAAGGCTTAAAGGCATAATTGAACATCATTTTCAAAGAAAAATTAAATAAATATGAAGTGCATTTTTACCCTGAAAAAAATGATATGTTAGATACAGAATTTAATTTCGCACGTTTCTGGAGTATAACGATATAGACTACTCCAGTTTTTCACCCTCAAACCCTTGGCATTTATTGCTTTTGACGGAATCAGAGGGCAATCTGAGTACACATCTAAATAACCCAAACCCAGTTTTTAGTTAGATAAAGTCCTTACTGGGGTTGGGTTGTGCCTGAGTACAAATAAATCCTGAACCCCTGTCTAGAAACACTAGAACCCCAACCAAAAAATACTAGAACCCTTACCCGAAAAAAACTTTTTTAATTCTTGTAATACTTGAAGAATTAGGGTTTTTATTATTTGAGTACAAGCGTAATAAATCCAATAAATTCTATCCTAGATAGACGCGCTGTCTGTCTAGGAGACGGCTGCTATAAATCTTATATCGCCAATTACTTAACGCTCCAAAACGAAGCTAAGAGTAAGTGGAGGGATGACATAGCACCATGCCTGAAGTGAATAGAAGTCGCGCCTTGGGGCACAAATTCTACCCAAGAACCGAACATTGACACACACCAGCCGAACATCAAAAGATTTCTTGCCTGCCTTACTTGAAAACAAGTCGCCTAAACCCAGGCGTTTGCAGGCAGTATGGAAGACGCGATTTCAATTCCTGGGCATAAAGAGTAGCAACAGCATCTCCCACAGTGGCAGCCAAGTCCACCGACCTTTTGCAAAATTCAATGACATCATCGTCTAAACGACTCCTCAACTCTCCCACCACGGAATCGCCAACCCAAGCAAAATCAGGTGGTTGCGGCTGCGACAGCACCAGCAACGCCACCGTAGAAAGGGACGAAAAGCTCCAAGAACGCATTGCGAAACATCCCTGCTACAGCGAAGACGCTCATCACCACTACGCCCGGATGCACGTTGCAGTTGCTCCCGCTTGCAACATTCAATGCAACTATTGCAACCGTAAATATGATTGCGCTAACGAAAGCCGTCCTGGAGTAGTTAGCGAATTGCTAACACCAGAACAAGCAGCACACAAAGCTTTGGTCATTGGCGGCAAGATTCCTCAAATGACAGTTGTGGGAATTGCCGGTCCTGGGGACCCATTGGCGAACCCAGAAAAGACTTTCCGCACATTTGAGTTGATTGCAGAACAAGCACCAGACATCAAACTATGCTTATCAACTAATGGTTTAATGCTGCCGGATTACATCGATCGCATTAAACAATTAAATATAGATCACGTTACGATCACCATTAACGCCGTAGATCCAGAGATCGCTGCTAAGATTTATCCTTGGGTTCACTATAAGCGCAAGCGTTACAGAGGTCTTGAAGGCGCAAAAATTCTTCACGAAAGACAGATGGAAGGATTGCAAGCCCTCAAAGATGCTGACATCTTGTGTAAAGTCAACTCCGTGATGATTCCTGGAATTAATGACCAGCACTTAATTGAAGTGAATCGAGTCATTCGGGAAAAAGGTGCATTCTTGCACAACATCATGCCATTGATTTCTGCACCAGAACATGGCACACACTTTGGTTTAACCGGTCAACGCGGCCCCACACCTAAAGAACTCAAAGAAGTTCAAGACAACTGCTCTGGTAACATGAAAATGATGCGTCACTGTCGCCAGTGCCGTGCCGATGCAGTCGGATTGTTGGGAGAAGACCGCAGCCAAGAATTTTCCAAAGAGAAATTCTTGGAAATGACTCCAGAATACGACATGGAGAAACGTCAAGAAGTTCACGAAGGTATTGAGAAGTTTAAAGAAGAACTTAAAGTAGCCAAAGATAAGGCGCAAGCCGGCAAGAAAATTGCCAACAGTCCGAAAATTCTCGTTGCAGTAGCAACAAAAGGCGGCGGATTGGTTAACCAACACTTCGGTCATGCGAAGGAATTCCAAATTTATGAAGTGGATGGCAACGAAGCTCGCTTTGTCGGTCATCGGAAAATTGACCAATACTGCCAAGGTGGATACGGCGAGGAAGCTTCTTTTGAGCATATAATGAAAGCGATCGCAGATTGCAAAGCAGTTTTAGTCTCCAAGATTGGTAACAGTCCTCAAGAGAAATTGCAAAAAGCTGGAATACAGAGTATTGAAGCTTACGACGTGATTGAGAAGGTTGCTTTGGAGTTTTACGAGCAATACGTTAAGGAATTAGGAAATTAGGGAGTAGGGACTGGGGGCTGGGAATTAAAGAAGAATTTTCCCAATACCCAGTACCCAATGCCCAATGCCCAATGCCCCTTACCCAAAAAAGGAGAATAATCATGGCTTACAAAATTATGACTAGCCAGTGTATTTCCTGCAATCTCTGTCTATCTGTATGTCCCACAAATGCAGTTAAAGTGATTGACGGACAGCACTGGATTGACCCTGAACTTTGTACAAACTGCGTTGGTAGCATTCATACTGTGCCTCAGTGTAAAGCTGGTTGTCCCACCTGCGACGGTTGCGTTAAGCAGCCTAGCGATTATTGGGAAGGCTGGTTTGCTAATTACAACCGCGTAGTTGCAAAATTAACAAATAAACAAGATTATTGGGATCGTTGGTTTGACCGTTATAGCCAGACATACTCACAACAGTTGCAAAAGCGTCAATCCCAATCAGTGGGAGCAAAGCCTAATTAAAGCTAAATGTTTAAAATGCAAAGGTTAAAGAGTAAGGGTTAAAAGCATTAATAATTATCCGCCTTTCCCTTACTTCCTCTTCCCCGTCCCCTTCCAAAATAACTATGCAAAATAACTGCATCTATCTCGATAATAATGCCACCACTAAGGTAGACCCAGAAGTTATAGAGGTAATGCTACCTTATCTGACAGACTATTACGGTAACCCCTCCAGTATGCATACCTTTGGTGGGCAAGTTGGTAAAGCAGTGAAAACAGCAAGAGCGCAACTTGCAGCCCTTTTGGGAGCCGATGAGTCAGAAATTGTCTACACCAGTTGTGGTACTGAGGGAGATAACGCAGCGATTCGAGCTGCACTGTTAGCGCAACCAGAAAAGCGGCACATCATTACCACCCAAGTCGAACATCCAGCAGTACTCAATGTCTGCAAACAATTAGAAACCCAAGGTTACACTGTTACCTATCTATCAGTAAATCATCAAGGGCAGCTGGATCTAGATGAACTAGAAGCTTCCTTGACGGGTAACACCGCCTTGGTGACAATTATGTATGCGAATAATGAAACCGGTACGGTTTTCCCAATTGAGCAAATTGGGTTGCGCGTAAAAGAATATGGCGCTATCTTCCATGTAGATGCGGTGCAAGCAGTGGGAAAAATTCCCTTAAATATGAAGACTAGTACCGTAGATATGTTAACTCTGTCTGGTCACAAGCTGCACGGCCCTAAAGGAATTGGTGCTTTATATATTCGGCGTGGGGTTCGGTTCCGTCCCTTCATTCTTGGGGGACACCAAGAACGCGGACGCAGAGCGGGAACAGAGAATGTTCCAGGAATTATCGCCTTGGGCAAAGCTGCCCAACTAGAACTGTTACACTTAGAAGAAGCGACCACAAGAGAAAGAAAACTGCGCGATCGCCTCGAACAAACTTTACTCGCTAAAATTCCTGATTGTGTAGTTAACGGTGACGTTACGCAGAGATTGCCAAACACCACAAATATCGGCTTCAAGTACATCGAAGGTGAAGCAATTCTACTGTTATTGAACAAATTCGGTATCTGTGCATCATCGGGTTCTGCTTGCACCTCCGGTTCTCTGGAACCCTCCCACGTCCTGCGGGCTATGGGCTTACCATATACAACTTTGCATGGTTCCATCCGTTTCAGCCTTTGTCGCTACACCACAGAAGCCGAAATCGATCAAGTGATAGAGGTAATGCCCAGTATTATAGAACGTTTACGCGCTCTATCACCCTTCAAAAATGATAATGCAGGTTGGTTGCAAGGACAAGAACAAGCACTCGCACATCGCTAGAGACTAGAGACTGGGGACTGGGGATTAAGTAAGAATTTTCCCAATATCCAATACCCAATCCCCAATACCCAATCCAAAATCCAAAATCTAAAATCTAAAATTCATTATGTGGGACTACACCGATAAAGTATTAGAACTGTTTTACGATCCCAAGAATCAGGGAGAAATTGAAGAAACCAGCGAAGCTGGAGTTAAGGTTGCAACGGGCGAAATCGGTAGCATTGCTTGCGGTGATGCTCTGAGATTGCACCTGAAAGTAGAAGTAGAATCTGATAAGATTCTAGATGCTCGCTTTCAAACCTTCGGCTGTACTAGTGCGATCGCATCTTCTAGTGCATTAACCGAAATGGTCAAAGGTTTAACCTTAGATGAAGCCCTAAAAGTGTCCAATAAAGACATTGCAGATTACCTTGGTGGTTTGCCAGAAGCAAAGATGCATTGCTCTGTCATGGGACAAGAAGCGCTAGAAGCCGCTATCTATAATTATCGGGGCATTCCTCTAGCTACCCACGATGATGACGATGAAGGCGCGTTAGTTTGCAGTTGTTTTGGGATCAGCGAGTCCAGAATTCGCCGCGTGGTTCTAGAAAATAATCTCACTGGTGCTGAACAAGTAACAAATTATGTGAAAGCTGGTGGTGGATGCGGTTCCTGTTTGGCAAACATTGATGATATAATTAAATCAGTTCAACAGGAATACGCCTCACCTGCTCTCAACAATTATGGCGTACAAGTTGCCACAGAAATTGTTACGTCCAAAGAGCGATCGCTAACCAACGTCCAAAAGATTGCTCTAATTCAAAAGGTTCTCGATGAAGAAGTTAGACCCGTACTTATCGCTGACGGGGGAGATGTAGAACTCTATGATGTGGAAGGCGATCGCGTTAAAGTTTTATTGCAAGGTGCTTGCGGTTCCTGTTCTAGTAGTACAGCAACCCTAAAAATTGCGATCGAAGCCAGATTACAAGATCGTGTCAGCAAGAGCCTTGTAGTCGAAGCAGTTTAGGAATTGCTGTAGGACTTAACGTACTCTACAAATACGCCTTAATAATGCATTCAGCCAGGAACAGAAAGTAGGATTTGAATTGAATCATTGTCTCCACTCAATGCTTCATACCAATTCGTTAAAAGAAAGATACAGATTAAAATCAAACTTTCTTAATTACGAATTACGTAGACACCCAAAGGATTGCTCCCCCGAAGGTATTACGAATTACGAATTGGTATCAGTCCTACCACTATTACGGCTAACAGCATATAGGCCAAGAGATTAAGTGCCTAAAAAGCAAATTTCATCATCTAACTCGCTTCAAAGGAACAGAATATGAGTACATTGTACGACAAGCTTGGCGGACAACCAGCTATTGAACAAATAGTAGATGAACTCCACAAACGCATTGCCACAGACAGCCTTCTCAATCCCATTTTTGCTGGTACAGATATGGCGAAGCAACGTAATCATCTAGTTGCTTTCTTATCTCAAATATTTGAAGGGCCAAAGCAATACGCCGGTCGTCCAATGGACAAAACCCACGCAGGATTGAATTTACAGCAACAACACTTCGATGAGATCGCAAAACTCTTGGGTGAATCAATGGCTGTGCGTGGAGAGTCGCCAGAAGACACCAAAGCTGCACTAGAGCGCATCTCAAATTTCAAGGGCGCTATTTTGAACAAGTAATAGGACTTATTGCATTGATTGTTGACAAATAACAACATCAATTCCTATTTAGTCTTTCCAGTTGAAACACATTATGACGTATTTGTAAATTGCGTAATTTTCTTTGTTCTTTGTCAAAACAAATGACAAAGAACAAAGGACAAAAAGAAAAGAAATTTAACCAGGAAATATATGTACTTGCTTTCAATCATTTTAGCTGTGGAGCGATCGCCTCCGGCGGGCACTCTGTGCCAACGCCACCGGTGACGTTCTACATCCCCTCACTGCTGTAGCTCAACAAGCGTGAGTAGCCCAAAGACAAACGAAAAAGACCAACCAACCAATTGTAGGAAAACACGAATCATGACTGACGAAAACATTAGACAGATAGCTTTCTACGGTAAGGGCGGTATCGGTAAATCTACCACCTCTCAAAACACCTTGGCAGCTATGGCAGAAATGGGCCAACGCATTCTTATCGTTGGTTGCGACCCTAAAGCTGACTCCACCCGTTTGATGCTGCACAGCAAAGCTCAAACAACCGTTCTTCACCTCGCAGCAGAACGTGGTGCAGTAGAAGATATCGAACTTGAAGAAGTGATGCTGAAGGGTTTCCGTGACGTTAAGTGTGTAGAATCTGGTGGTCCAGAACCCGGTGTAGGTTGTGCAGGTCGTGGTATTATCACCGCCATCAACTTCTTGGAAGAAAACGGTGCTTACCAAGACCTAGACTTCGTATCTTACGACGTATTGGGTGACGTTGTTTGCGGTGGTTTTGCTATGCCTATCCGTGAAGGTAAAGCACAAGAAATCTACATCGTGACATCTGGTGAAATGATGGCGATGTACGCTGCTAACAACATCGCTCGTGGTGTTCTTAAGTATGCTCACACAGGTGGCGTGCGTTTGGGTGGTTTGATTTGTAACAGCCGTAAAACTGACCGGGAACACGAACTGATCGAAACCTTGGCAAAACGGTTGAACACCCAAATGATTCACTTCGTACCCCGTGACAACATTGTTCAACACGCAGAATTACGCCGGATGACTGTTAACGAGTACGCACCAGAAAGCAACCAAGCTAACGAATATCGGACATTGGCTACCAAGATCATCAACAACAAAAACCTCGCTATTCCTACACCTATTGAAATGGAAGAACTAGAAGACTTGTTGATTGAATTCGGTATTCTCGAGAGCGAGGAAAATGCTGCCAAGTTGGTAGGTAAGACTGCTGCTGAAGCTCCTGTAGCATAAGTCACCGCTAAGAAATAATGCTTTAGTACAAGGAAAAAGGAAGAGTTTCATATCTTCCCTTTTACCTTTTACCTTTCCCTTACATCCCCCCTAAACTTAGAGGGGACTCCTAGTCCCCCTTATACCCCTATCCTTAAGAGTCACAGAAGCTAAATATGACACCTCCAGAAAATCAAAACATCATCCAAGAAAGAAAAGAGCTAATTAAAGAAGTTCTCAGTGCTTACCCAGAAAAAGCCGCTAAAAAGCGGGAAAAGCACTTAGGCGTATACGAAGAAGGTAAGTCTGATTGCGGCGTTAAGTCTAACATCAAATCTCTTCCTGGGGTCATGACCGCTCGTGGTTGTGCTTACGCTGGTTCTAAAGGTGTGGTTTGGGGTCCAATTAAGGACATGATCCACATTAGCCACGGCCCTGTAGGTTGCGGTTACTGGTCTTGGTCTGGTCGTCGTAACTACTACATCGGCACCACAGGTGTTGACACCTTTGGTACCATGCACTTTACCTCTGACTTCCAAGAAAGAGATATCGTTTTCGGTGGTGACAAGAAACTTGTCAAGCTGATCGAAGAACTTGATGTACTTTTCCCCCTCAACCGTGGTGTTTCCATTCAATCTGAATGTCCCATTGGTCTAATTGGGGATGACATCGAAGCTGTTGCTCGCAAGACATCGAAAACAATTGGTAAGCCAGTTGTACCTGTGCGTTGCGAAGGCTTCCGGGGTGTTTCCCAATCTTTGGGACACCACATTGCTAACGACATGGTTCGTGACTGGGTGTTTACCAGAGCAGACCAAGCTAAGAAAGACGGTACACTTCAGTTTGAAAGTACCCCTTATGATGTAGCAATTATTGGTGACTATAACATCGGTGGTGATGCTTGGGCGAGCCGCATCCTGTTAGAAGAACTCGGCTTGCGCGTAGTCGCTCAGTGGTCAGGTGATGGCACCATCAACGAAATGTTGATGACCCCCAATGTGAAGATGAACCTCATCCACTGTTATCGGTCGATGAACTACATCAGCCGTCACATGGAAGAAGCTTATGGTATACCCTGGTTGGAATACAATTTCTTCGGCCCCACCAAGATTGCTGAATCTTTACGGGAAATCGCTTCCAAGTTTGACGAGACAATCCAAGCAAACGCTGAGAAGGTCATTGCCAAGTATCAGCCCACAATGGATGTGATTCTTGAGAAGTATCGCCCTCGTTTGGAAGGTAAGACTGTTGCCATCATGGTTGGTGGTCTACGTCCTCGCCACGTTGTCCCAGCTTTCCAAGACTTGGGCATGAAGATGATTGGTACAGGTTATGAGTTCGCTCATAATGACGATTACAAACGTACCACTCACTACATCGAAAATGGCACCATTGTTTATGACGACGTTACCGCTTACGAATTCGAGGAATTTATCAAAGCGTTGAAGCCTGACCTCGTAGCTTCTGGTGTGAAAGAGAAGTATGTCTTCCAAAAGATGGGTCTACCTTTCCGTCAAATGCACTCTTGGGATTACTCCGAACCTAGCGATCGCTCCTCAACATCATATAATGCAAGGTTTTTTAGCTGTGGGAGAAAAAAGCAGCCCATTTGTAGCCTAAATGCGAGTTGCAAGGTTATCTAAGAACAATCTGTTTTGATGCTTCAGATAGTATAACTCTTATAGAATCTGGTTTTTAGATTTTGCTTGCATTTTACTCAAAGAAAAACTGTAAAATAAAAAACTATTTTTAATGACGATTTTTAGATTAAATGGTGCGATCGGCTTTGCTTGACAACAATGTAGTCGATCGTGCTATGGGGGATAGGGGAGATGCGACAACCTCAGTCAAAATTTAGTAACGTGGATCGTAATCATCCCTCCAATCCCCACCCAGATAAAGGCCGCCATACTCTAAAGAATTGCCATAATTCGTTAATGAAGATATTTCATTAGAAAACGTAAATCCAAGCTTATTCCGCCATGCTTGAAGCACTTCATACTCGAGCTTTCCATCATAGTACAACACCTTAGCTGCTTCAAGAAAAGAGTCTATACATTCCTTATGATTTGTTAATGATATTTCTTCTGAGCGTTTTAATAAGTGAAGTATAGTGTCTGGGACTTGTATCAGTTTGTTAAACTGCAATAGATTTAATCTAAAGACTTCACTATTTACTTGTAAGTCATATTCATTATTTAAAATATTAATTAATTCCCCTATTCTACCTGTTTTTGGAGATGCGAAAAAATTGCCAACTTTAGCTAAGTTCATAATATTTCCTTAAACACTGAGAGTGGTGAAGGTACTAATACTAAAAAGTGGCATTTCTGTCAAAAATTCGTCAATCTAGAACTTTAGCCGCTTTTGAAGTTCCATCACTTTTTGGTATTTCAGTATCGTTTAGCAAATGTATGCTTATGAAGAGAGTACCCAAAACATCTGCCGTATGATCACATAATTATACTGAAATCTTATATTTTAATCATCGCACCAACTCGACAACATTCGGAGATGTCTTGTGTATTCACTCGACAACCAGCTTGCGATCGCGTGATGAAGGGATGCAATCGTATTAAACCGTCTAATCCTCAATTAACAATCCGGGTACTTTGCTGAAATCTTGATGATTGCGCGTTAATAAAACTAATTTACAAGATAGTGCGTAGGCGTAGCCCGTCGTAGACATCGCAGTAAAAGAAGTAGACTGTTGTTGCGATCGCCCTAACTCGACAATAAACTAGGCGATCGCATTAAACTGTTACTACCTCAATTAACAATCCGGGTACTTTGCCCAAATCCCGATGATTGCGCGTTAATAAAACTAATTTACGAGATAGTGCGATCAGATTCAATCATGCTCAGTTTTGTACAGCCAGTTTAATGGTGATCGCCTCAACTCGACAACACGCCACTGTATATTTATACTGGGTAAAGTTAAGCGATCGCCTTTAACTCAGGAATATGTTCAGTTTCGTAGTTTTCAATTAAAACACCAATAACTTCCATTAGAGACGCGAGTGGATGTGTCTCGTCTTCACCAACTTGATCGATGAGACAATCAAGGATCTCAACTAAGCGTTCATATTCCTCTTCTGTATGAGGAACAAAGACGTTTTCGGCAATGGATGACCAAGCAGTGATGGTTTGATCGAGGTTGAAACTTTGCATTATTCTTTCCACTTTCCTTCATCATATTCTGAATGCGTTAACACAGCCCGAATGTAGATTTTCTGGCGGTTGTAGTGAATTGCAGCAATGAGTCGAACTTTGTTACCACCAATATTAAATACTGTCAATTTACCGACTTGATCTGGTGATGGAAACATTTCACGAAGTTCCACAAATGAGGCAAACTCATTTCCCTTGACCAATCGATACCACTGAGCCAAGGCGTTATTTGTATCTGGATAAAGTTTAGCAAATTCATTCAGCCGTTTACGAGTAATAACGTGCATCTGAAGACCCTTGATGTCTTAATAATTCTGTCATCCATATAACTCACGTGCGATCGCTAATCTTATATTCTAATCATCGCCCCAACTCAAAAATAAATTCATCCACTTGCAAGAACAAAGTATTACACAAATTAACTACTGAATTTCTGAACAATTATCTGTACAATTGCCAAAATAGCTCCTACATTATCCAAGTAATATCTTTGCTTATCAAGCAAAGCCACTTTTTGCGAAAGTTGCAGAAACTGCCATACTTCTCCTGTTGTCACGCATCCATACACGGGTATTTCTGTTTGTCCAGATGAACGATTGAATAAATCCGCTGCTACCATTTGCGCGATGCACTGTCCTAACCCGGCTTCAACATCATTTTTCTTCGCTTCCACAACGGTGAGTATTGGGCTTCGCAACGGAGGTAAAGGTGGAGCTATTGCTAAAATAAAATCACATTCCCCAATCAAACCCTGTGCGGGATCAACATCAAGTCTTTGTCCAGAGAAAATAGCCAAGCTATCTTGGCTGAGATCGCGACAGGTTAGTAAAATCGGTACAATAATAAACTCGCTCCGAGCTTTTTCACTAATCAGAGCTAATTGGGTTCGCTTTCCTAAAGTTTCATTTAACCAAGAAGGAATAGAAAGAGGTACAAGCTTAGGAAATAAATCTGCTTCTTGGGTGGTGATTCCCAAAACAGCCGCAGCTTTTTCTAGAGTAAAGTCGCTATACGCCATAGTTTTGTACTGCTTTGAGTATATGACTTTATAAAAGGGAATTACTTCTATTTTACCTTTGTTGTAAAGTTATCTAAGGATTCTGTGTGAAATGCTCTCAAAGTAGTAATTAAGAATTTTTGAAGGCTAATTTGCCAAGTTATTGCGGATTCATCCGAATCAAATCTGTTAAGATACTATCCAAGCTGCCGTTAACTTGAATCCGATCAATCTTCTCTGCAATCCTCTCTAATACTTCGAGTTCCTTTAAACGCAGTGCAACGGGGTTATCCTCCATCACTTTAGCAGTGTTTAGCATACTGCGAGTAGCAGCAGTTTCTTCTCTACGTCTGACTACGTTTGCTTGAGCGGTTTTTTCTGCCTCGACTACTTTGCTCAAGATAGTCTTAATCTCACCAGGTAAAATAATGTCTTTGACACCTACAGAATCTACTTCAATTCCATAGTCTGCGGCTTTCTGGCGAATATATTCGGATATACTTCTATCCATTGCACCTTTATCTTCTAATAAAGCATCTAAGTTGCGTTCGCCGATCGCACCACGCAAAGCAAACTGTAATTCTTTGTATAAGAAGCCGGAAATATCTGACAACCCGTTTTTTGCTCTCAATGGATCGAGTATGCGGAAGCCAGCAGTCAAATTTAACCGCAGAGGTACTTTATCTTTAGAGAGGATGTCTTGACCGGATACTTCCATATTTTGCAGTCGCAGGTCGATGGTTTCGGTTTGAAAAGAACGGCCAAATAACCACCAAGCGTGTACTCCTGGCGATCGCTGTCCTTGAAACTCTTGATTAATGTATACTAGTCCAACGTGCTGGGCGGGAACTTGGCAAATATGCAAACAGTTGCGACTGAGCAATTTTATTTCTGTTGAACCTTCAACCAACTCAGCTACTAAGTTAGGCTGTAACTGAGCATTAGCGCTGATGTCGAGAATTTCTACTGCAACACCCTGCCAAAATAACTTGCGGCTGGTGGGTGGCAAAATCGAAATCACTTTACCTCGATATCGCACAATTGCAACTTGCCAAGCCAGTAATTGCACGGTTTCACAGTAGGCAGCTACAAAGTCAGGATGTTTTTCAATCAGTACATCTTCCAGGGGAAAGTCTGGGTTAGGGATAATCCGGCTAAGAGTCCTGACAGTAACATCTCTATCTACCGACCAAAAAGCATACTCTCCTGATTCTAGAGGTCGCACAAAATTATTTTGCACATATAGCAAACCAATCTCATACTCTGAAATTTGGAACTTTTTGAGTCCATTCAACGCAACTGAGCGCAATTGCTGTACAAAGTAACTAGGTAATTCTAAGCTTTCTTCCAAGTTGAATATATGAGACTCTACCTCAATAAAACCACGCCAAAAAGCAATCAATTTATTTGGTGCAACGCTTACCCAATTCTGACCGTAGCGGACTAATGCAACTTGATTGAATGCGGTTCTGATAATCAATAAATGTTCTTGTAGTTCGGCTTGATGATTTCGCAACAACAGTTCTAAGTATTCAATCTCAGCTAGTGGCTGATTGAGGTCATAAATTTTTGCTTGCCAATGCCAACCTAAATATGTATGCGTACCGGGTTGCAAAATTTTCTTAAAGTCACTGCGGTGATACAAGATGCCGATTTCGTTAGGTTTAATATAAAACGTTTGCCACATAGTAATTTGCATAAATAATTTGTGTGATAGCTTAAGTAAGTTAGGCGATGCCTGGGTTGGGCGTAGCGATGTCTACGACGGGCTACGCCAACGCAACTAGCTAGAGAAGATTTGCTCAACACATTTATAGCCTTGCTTGAACTCAAATACCACCTGTGTCTCACAGCTTAACTACTGGAGTAAACAGAATTTATCTTGAGGTTCTTTGAGCTTTACAACTCTGTAAACAAAAGCTAAAGGATTAATTTTAGCCTTATATACTACTAATATACTACAAAAAATATTTACTCTGCCAGTGCAGGTTTTTACAGTTTCAGTGCGGGCAAAAGCTTCTCCAAAACTGGATTAAGATTGCTGTTACTTTTTCTAAACTGCTCAATGGCAATCTAAAAAAAGAAAACGGCGCTCAAATATGCCGTTCGCTTTGCCACTCCAGAATCCTCAAAGGAAAACCGGATGTAGGAAAAGGAAGGAACATACTCAAGTTAGGGAGAGATACAGTTGCGCTAGCTCCTCTACTGTTATAGATACCTGCATGACAGAGTAGAAAAAACAAAAAGTTTTTTTGATTGGGTTTTTTGAATACCCAACAATTCTGCGGCCTTGTCCCTACCAAGGTGCCCGTACCCAGGGCGAGGGTTTTTGGTGGAAAGTATAGGAATCGAACCTACAACACATCGATTATGAGTCGATTGCTCTACCAGTGAGCTAACTTCCTGGGGTTTGATACAGGACTCGAACCTGTGACGCATCGATTATGAGTCGATCGCTCTGCCAACTGAGCTAATCAAACAATGGTATAGTTTCTAAGTACTCAGCGATATACGCTCATACCAAAGGTTGGCGCACCAGTTAGGCTTATGGAACCTAAACTACAGCTTTGTAACTTTGTCACTATCCTGCTCCAAATTTAGCATAAAGAAATTGGGCTTTGGGAGTACTGGCGTAATTACAAACTCAGTACCTTTATTTAAAGTTGAATTGACAGCGATCGCATTAAGTCACATAACTGTGCAGTTGATGCCTGTTTGCACTCATTCTTGGGCTTCAGTCTGGGAAAGCTAAACCAGTCATGGGATCACGAATATATAACCCTAATGTCAGACTACGCATTGCTTCATCCCAAACGGGTATTAATTGTTCTGCTTGATCTACCCAATAATCGAATGTAATTAAGCATTGAACATTCGATCCCAAACCAATGCAAGTCCGTGAAAAAGCTTCCCGTGGTTCTTCTTGGGTGTCAATGAACTTCATTTCAGTCCAGACAATTCTGGCGGTTTGACGCTTAACGGTAAAAATTTCTCCCCTCTCAATGACGTTGCGGCTGTCGTCTTCCAAGACTTTCTTCAAGGTGGATTTTAGTGGAAACTGGCTCCAGTCATTGGGTGGCAGGCGATTAAAAGATACTTCTAGACAGCAATCATCATTGGGCGGTTTTTTATCCATGAACTTGAAGGATTTTTCTTGTGGCTCAAAAACCCAATTCTGGGGAACATTCAAGCGAACAGCGCCTCGATCTGCTACAAAAATTTTGTAACCTGATGGAGATTCCCAACGATGATCGGGTTTGAGTTCAAGCGTTTCTTTTATCCACTGAAGATTGCTTTTTTTACGCTTTGCCATAGTGTTTCTGCGTTTTCTGCTGAAGAGGGCGTCACCGATAGCGTAACGTAAAGCCTTTAGCATAGCTTCTCCGTAGGAGTATGCTTAGAGCCACACAGGAAGGTAACAGCCCATCGTAGACATTGCCCTTTTTGTTAATGTTATCAAATTGCTAGTATTTTGAATAACTCTTATATTAAATAAATAAATAAAATTAAATAAAGTTTTTAGGATTCTATATCAAGGAATCCAAGGTAACTGTAACGTTGTGATTAAAGTTTCAGCTTTTAACATTAAAATCTTAGCCGCAGTGTTCATGGTTATGGATCATGTGTGCTATTTGCTAATGCCAGAGTTAAGAATCTTGCACTTAGTTGGGCGATTCAGTTTTCCCCTCTTTGCATGGCTTCTGGTTGAAGGCGAAAAACATACCCATAATGTATACCGCTATGGGAGGAGACTATTAATTACAGCAATAATATCTCAACCAACTTACACTATTGTTTTTCAAAGCTTATCACTTAATATTCTGTTCACGCTTTTTCTTGGACTTGTGATGTTGCGCTTAATAAAGCGTTACTCACAATTATGGCAGCAATTAGTAATTATCGGCTTGTGTGCAGTAGTTGCCGAGGGCTTGGGCATTGAATATAGAGTATATGGGATTGCAGTAATTTTCTTGATGTCCTTAATAGAAAAACTAAAGCCCAGAGTATGGTTGCTTTATTGGTGCTTTTTTCATTTTATTTTAGTAACTCTATTTATAAGTGATATAGTGCAATATTGGGCAATTATTGCAGGATTCATTGTTTTTAAATTCAATGGAAAACAAGGTTTACGAGCTAGATGGTTTTATATGTTTTACCCTGCTCATTTAATAATTTTAGGTATAATCAATCATTTAATCCAGTCCAGGTAGGATTTACATTTATTAGGATGGTAATGGTGATGTTCAGCTTGCGTTGAATATTTACTTAAGATCATAGTACGTTGCGACAACGCACCTTACTTGAGAGGTGCAATCGTACTTAAAGCTAAAATAATAGACCTCTTGTAAAAATCCTTGAATCACCCCTCCCCAACCCTCCCCTTATGAAGGGGAGGGAGTAAGATTTCAAGTTTCCCCCCAATATATCGGGGGGATAAAGGGGGGTCTATTTGACTTATGCAAGAGGTCTAATGAACTCATGTTAAGCAAAAGGATTGAACCAAAACCATCACTTAAGCAAATGGCGATCGCAAAAAATTTGCAAGTCGCATTTTACTAATAAACGAACCAAAGGCTTGCATTAAACAGACCTCACTTTATTTAGCCCAACCTACTGTTAAAGATAAATCTGCTGCAACATATACAGTAATTAAAAAAACTAATTTAAGCAATTACCAAATTCTATTTATTGCCGAAAAAGCTCAAATTTTATATATATTTATTTCCATAGATAGATGCTATGTAAATAAATATATTTTTAAATAAATATATATTTTCAAAAAATTACTTTGTATTAGACCATAAGTTGAAAATAAATAGTAGATATACATTTAATTTAATGATATTCATAAGATAAATCTTAGTCTTTTGTTAATGTTTACTTGCTATGATGTCAAAGTATTGAAAAAATTTCGGATTTGAATATCCAGGGATAATTGTGTCATCTAGGAAAAATGTCCTAGATTTACACCCCAGCTGCAAAATCTAACCGAAAGCAACTACTGAATAGGTCAATCTTTGAGGTAATAACCATGAGTTATACTATCGAATCCGCACGGAATATTTTTTCTAGCACTCAAGTGGCAGATGCTGTTCCAGCCACTACAGCAAAGTTTGCTGAACTCAACATTGACGATCAGTTGGCATTTCTTTGGTATGCCTACGCTGAACTAGGTCGTACAATTACTCCAGCTGCTCCCGGAAAAGCAAATCTCCAATTAATGGAAGGTATATTCAATGACATTAAGCAGATGTCTCATGAAAAACAAACGCAATTAATGAGAGATTTAGCGAGTAATGCTGACACTCCCATCAGCCGTTCTTATGCATACTTTGGTGTCAATGCCAAGCTGGGATTTTGGTGGCAGTTAGGAGAGTGGATGAAACAGGGTATCGTCGCTCCCATGCCAGCAGGCTATCAAATGTCAACCCAAGTTAAAGCAGTGTTAGAAGCTGTTCAGAGAATCGATCCGAGTCAGCAAATTACTGTACTACGCAATACTGTAGTGGATATGGGATTTGATCCGTCTCTGGCTGATAACAAACAGGCAGAAGTCATAAACTTTAAGTTCCCGCGTGCATCCCTAAGTCCCGAATTTACTATTGAGGGAGTTACAGAACCAACAGTGCTGAAATACATTGAAGCCATGAATGCAGATAATTTTGAAGCTGCTGTTGCTTTATTTGCTAACAATGGTGCGCTGCAACCACCCTTTCAAAAACCAATTGTTGGTCGAGAAGCTATCACTTCCTATCTACGAGATGAAGGACAAGGGTTAGTGATGAAGCCAACCAAAGGCGTTTCGGAAACTATAGAAGATGGTTATACACAGCATAAAATTACTGGTACAGTCGAAACTCCTTGGTTTGGAGGTAATGTTGGGATGAACATTGCTTGGCGATTTTTACTCGATCCTCAAGGTCAAATTTACTTCGTGGCTATTGACTTACTTGCTTCTCCCAAAGAACTGCTTAACCTAACTCGCAAGTAAAATTTCTTTGCTATTTTAAATTGCGCTTCTTTAAGATGATGTTTTAAAAGGGTTTTTTACTCTCATACTCAGCAAAGCATTGCATCTTAGTACATAGCTAAAACTTAATTTGGCGTTGTACTTAACCTAGTAGAAAACTACAAAATTATAACTTTTGGGACTTTTAAAACATCCTCTGAGCGCCATAACGATCAGGGAACATCCCAATTTTGCAATTTTACCAAGATCGTAGATGGTCATTGCGAATGAAGCGTTCACGGTAGCGTCTCCTAGAGAAGTAGAATAAAGCAATCGCAACAACCGTACTTTGCGATTGCTTCTCTATGAGACGTTCCGCTCCCAATGACAAATTATATTTTTATACATTTGGGATGCTCCCAATAAGCTTTGACTTTCTCAAAATGCCTTATGACTTATTCATTTTGGTGTTTTCTGCAAGTAAAATCAGCTTTGACTTTCTCAAAATGCCTTATGACTTATTCATTTTGGTGTTTTCTGCAAGTAAAATCAACTTTGACTTTCTCAAAATGCCTTATGACTTATTCATTTTGGTGTTTTCCGCAAGTAAAATTAACTTTGACTTTCTCAAAATGCCTTATGACTTACTCATTTTGGTGTTTTCCGTAAGTAAAATAAGCTTTGACTTTCTCAAAATGCCTTATGACTTACTCATTTTGGTGTTTTCCGCAAGTAAAATCAACTTTGACTTTCTCAAACCCCAGTTTGCTTTCTCATTTCAGTAATTAGCGCATTCATGACAACGATCGCTATGTAGCAAAAACTATTGCAGATTTGCCGGAATTTTCTCAAGCCGATCTATACGGAAGTTTTTTAAGGTAAAGAATATTAACCGTATTAGATTACAAGGTGTAGATCATGGCTCGGAGAAAAAGAACTTCTGTAGTATTAGAAAAAGCAGTGCGCCGTGCGGCTAGCATAAACTCAATTGATCCGAGGTTAGATTTAGGCAATGGACTTACCTTACCTGCTTTCTCAACCCTGATCGAGACGATGCGATCTAAAGAAAATGCTTACAATAGTGCCCTTTCCAGCTTGGATAAGTTGTATCGAGAAATGCTAGAAACAGAAAGCGAGTTGGGAGATATGACAGAACAAATGCTGATGGCAGTTGGAACTCGATATGGCAAAAGCAGTATAGAGTACGGCATGGCAGGGGGAGTTCCTAAAAATCAGCGTCGCAAGGGACAGCGAAACGAAAGGGCAACCTCCAATGATGAGCAACCGTCATTTGTTGCCAGTCTGGAAAGCAATAATGGAAAGAAAACGGTAGCGACAAATTAAGATTGCCCTAATACTCAAAATTTTGTCAAACCCAAATAATTGCGTAGACGCAAAGCGGCTTGTTGTAGACATTACTGTTTGATCAAAATATTTATCCGTTAATAGTCGTGCAGCACAACGCACCAATTAATCATTAGACCTCTTGGATAAATCAAAAATAAAGAACCCCACCCCGCATTTGCTAACGCAAACGCTCCCCTCCCTTGGTAAGGGGTAGGGTATTAAGGACTTTTGCAAGAGGTCTATTATGATGGTGCGTTGTCGCAAAGTGCAACGCAGCCTACAACTTGACAAAAAATTTAAATAAAGGTGAGTATGTGAGCATCTTGGGAACTATAGAAGCAAATCAAATTAGCATCAACTTCTAGTTTCTAATGAAAAATCACTATTTTAGCAAAGGTAAAGCGTTCCCATTACAGATTGTTCTTGTTGTTCCCTTTCTTATCCAAATTTTTGGAGCGGTCAGTTTAGTGGGTTATTTGTCCTTTAAAAATGGACAAAGAGCAGTTAACGACTTGGCAGAGCAGGTGATAGATCGTACCAGGAACGTAGTGGACGAACACCTTAAGTCTTATCTTTCTGTTCCGCAAACCCTGAATCAGCTCAATGCAGATGCTATCCACAGGGGAATATTAAATGTGCGCGATCGCCAAACCCTTGGCAAGTATTTCTGGGATCAAATGCACGCCTATGACCTGACTTATATTGGTATTGGATTAACGACGGGTGAGGGGCTGGGTGCAGCTCGTTATGATGGCAAGACAATCACCATTGATGATTGGACTGCCAAGCCTCCTAATAATGTTTACACTTACGCTACCAACGATCAAGGCGATCGAACTCAAATCAATGCTCGGTGGGATTGGGAAAATTCTCAGGAATCTTGGTATACCCAACCGATCGCTGCTGGTAAACCCATTTGGGGAAAGATTATAACTGCAAATTTTCCAACTGGCCCTTACATCGCCGCCTCTGCTAGTCGTCGGATTTATGATTCACAAAATCGCTTGTTGGGAATGATTGCCTGCGATATTCATCTCCTAAAACTGGGCGATTTTTTACGCAATTTGGATATTAGTCAGTCTGGGCAGGTGTTCCTTTTAGAACGTGATGGCACATTAATCGCTACTTCCGGCACTGAAAAGCCCTTTACCTTGGTTAATCAAAAGGTTAAAAGATTGCAAGGGAGCGACAGCTCTGACCCAATAATACAGAAGGTTGTCAGACACCTGCAAACTTTTAAATGGTTTGACTCCATCACCCAAGACACAGATTTTCAGCTTGAAATACAAGGAAAACGGCATTTTGTCGATGTTGTACCTTGGCGTGACAAATATGGCTTGAATTGGTTGCTGGTAGTGACTGTGCCAGAAAACACATTCATGGCACAAATTAACGCTAACACTCAGACCACGCTCATCCTTTGTTTTGGTGCATTAGTCGTTGCCTCGGTGATGGGCGTGTTTACCTCTCATTGGATTATACGCCCGATTCTGCGCCTAAATTGGGCAAGTGAGGCAATGGCATCCGGCAATCTAAATCAGACAGTAAAAATTAGCAGTATTCGAGAACTTAATACCCTGTCCAATTCTTTCAACCACATGGCAGGGCAACTGCACGAATCGTTTACTGCCCTAGAGAAAAGTAAGGAAGAACTAGAAGATCGGGTAGAAGAACGCACCACTGAACTTAAAAATGCATTAGAGGAATTGCGGCGCACTCAATCTCAAGTGATTCAAAGTGAAAAAATGTCTAGTCTCGGACAACTAGTTGCTGGAGTTGCACACGAAATTAATAACCCAGTTAACTTTATTCATGGCAACCTTACTCATGTGCAGGAATACACTCAGGATTTATCAACACTTGTGCAGTTATATCAGCAGTATAATCCTAACCCTGCTTCGGAAATTCAAATTGCTGTCGAAAACATGGATTTGGAGTTTTTGCAGGAAGACTTGCCAAAAATGTTGTCTTCCATGAAAGTTGGCACCGATCGCATTCGCCAAATTGTACTATCGCTGCGGAATTTCTCCCGCACCGATGAAGCAGAATTTAAAAGCGTCGATATTCATGAGGGCATCGACAGTACCCTGATGATTTTGCAACACCGCCTCAAAGCTAAACCAGAACAACCTGAAATTGAGGTGCTTAAAGACTATGGCAATGTACCTCTAGTAGAATGCTATGCCGGACAACTCAACCAGGTGTTTATGAATATTTTAGTGAATGCAATTGATGCCTTAGAAGAAAGCAATGGCAAACTTACTTATCAGGAGATTAAAGACAATCCCAGTCGAATTAGGATTCGCACATCGGTAGTTAATTCAACCTGGTTAGAAGTGGCGATCGCTGATAACGGAGTCGGAATTTCTAAAGAATTTCAGCAACGAATATTCGATCCCTTTTTCACCACCAAACCCATTGGCAAAGGAACCGGAATGGGTATGTCCATCAGCTACCAAATCGTCACACAAAAACATGGCGGTAAACTGGAGTGCTTGTCAACTGCTGGAGAAGGAACCGAGTTTATCATTCAAGTTCCTCTTCAGCTAGAAGTTGATGAAGTGGTTTAACTTAATACTAATTTAGAATTCCTATGTATCTAAGTGCTATTGCGGAACCAGATTTTCAAGTTCTATTATATTATACATTTGAATAGCTAATGAAAACTAGTAGTTATATTTGTTAAAGAACCTATGGAGATAAATCAGGTTATTGAAACCTACGATCAAGGCGCAGTGCATTATGACGCAATTATGAAGCGTTACTGGCACATTGAGCGCGAACCTTTAATTGCTTCTTTGCAACTTAAGCCAGGACAAACCGTACTAGATGCTGCGGTAGGAACAGGTCTTAATCTTTCAGCCTACCCTGAAGGTGTGCATGTCGTCGGTGTTGATCTTTCTAAGAAAATGATGGATGAAGCACGTAAAAAGCGCGTATCCGCAGACATCACCTTCAAAGTATCAGATATGTGCAATCTTGATTTTCCTGATAATAGCTTTGATGCAGCAGCTTCAGGATTTACTTTCTGTGTCGTTAACGATCCAGTTCTTGCTCTTAAAGAAATTCTACGAGTTACCAAGCCTGGTGCATTTATTGCCATTCTCGATTACTGCAAATCGCAAGATCCAGAGTTTCACAAATGGCAAGAATTAATATTTGATGCTAGTTCACAGCTAGGCTTTCCGACTGGCAAAATCAAGTGGAACGCATTGATGGATTATGACGAACTAATTTATAACAGCAAGCTTCCCATTGAAGTGCTTGTAGACAATCGCATTGAAAATCCAAACCCGTTTTTATGTGGTTGTCAATTACTGCTGAAAAACTCAAAAGCTTAGAACCAACAGTATCGCAGTCTTGTAATTTTGTTTTGTAGTGAAGACTAAAGTCCTCACTACGAGACGCTATAGGAACAAAATCAAGACTTCAGTCCTGACTACAAACATTTCTTAAAGGAAGGTTAATTAGCTTCTAACCATATCACAAGTTTTGAAACAGTTCTAGAACATGTTTCCAAGCATCAGGAGCCGCTTCTGGGTTATAACTTGGGTGCTGGGCTAAGAAAGGGTACTTATCTTTGAAAAATCCGGCAAAGAATCCATGTCCTGCATCATATCGGAATATCCGATGATTTATTTGATGTTTCTTTAATTCTGCCTCAATTTGCTTGTTTTCTTCCTGAGAAACTAATGAATCTCTTGTACCAAAAAAAGCATAAATAGTACCTTGAATTTCTGAAGTACGATTAATAGTTGGAGTCTCTTCACCATAACTAGAAGTAGTAATCCCACCACCGTAGAACGAAGCTGTTGCTTTGATATCGGGTAAAGTTGCAGCCATATAAGCAATATGACCACCAAAACAGAAACCAATGACGCCAATTGCATTATTTTTGACATTGGGTAAAGTTTTGAGGTAGGTAATGGTAGCTTGAATATCGCTGAATATCTCTTGATATTTTACTTGTTGATAATATTGCAAACCAAGCCGATAGCTTTCTGGGCTATACCCAACATCTTCAGGACTAAAGTCAGCCTCAAACCCAGGAGCAATACGTTGATACATGGCTGGAGCGATCGCTATATATCCTTGTTTAGCAATTAGTTCAGTAATTTCTCGAATGTTAGTGTTGATTCCAAAAATTTCTGGAAAAACTATAACTGCACCAAAGGTTCCGTTTTGTGCAGGTTGAGCTAAGTAAGCATCGATTTCTAAGTCATCGTTGGGTACTTTGACATAGGAGGTGTTAATTCCGATGTTAGTTGTTTCTAGCATCTTTGTTTCGACTGATTTTATACCAACTCATCTATTCTGACTGTTTTTCAACACCAATGGACGATGTCTACTACGGGCACAAACACCAGCGCTCGCAATCGCTACATAACTAACTTGTGCATGTTAATATTAAATATCTCAGCTTATCAGCTAAATTTCTAACTTTTGAATAGGTAGTATTTCAAACTTCTGGATGATGCTAAGGGTTTTTGATTTGTGAGACCTTACATAAGGTAAGCATAAAGACTCAATATTAAAAAGCACAAGAAAAAACAATGCCTGATGAATCATTTAGAACAAATGTTCCAGAAATTGACCCAACGGAGATTGAAGATAATAGAGCTGCGATCGCCGATGAACATCGTTCATTCCTAGAAAAAGTCCAGGTGAAAGCCGGATTTGCAGATCCCTATGATGCAAGAGATTTTACCGAAGTTGTGTTTCGTGTGATGCGCGACGTGATGACCACAGAAGCTAGCGATCGCGTCGAGGCAGAACTGCATACAGAGGCTGTACCTACTGACGAGAAAGCACTCCAGTTTGAAGTGTCCGATCTCTGGAAAGACACCAATCCAATTGTGGGATTTTTAAGCCGGGTTCGTCCACCCTTCAAAGGCCCAGGTATCTTCAATATCGATTCTGATCGCTTCCTGTTCCGAGTTGCTAATGAAAGCGGAATGCCGCGATCAGTAGAGCGAGAGCAAGCGGTTAAAGCAGTGTTTTCTGCCACCAAAGACGAGCTTTCCGAAGAACGGATTCAGGAAATTGCTAGCTGGCTACCTGACTATGTACGTCAGCTTTGGGAAGAAGCCTAATTAGAAAACTAGAAGAAATCAAGCCTGTTTGTGAGTAGCGATCGCAAACAGGTTTTCTATATAATACGTTTACTGATTCACAACCAATCACTCCACAAGCTTTACTATTTGGTTGACCACTGGGCGTGGTTTGCGGCAATAATCTGACTTGCGTGTTCCACCAGCCATCCCGTACTCATCACTTATGCCTTATAGTCAGTTTACAACTATCAGTAAAGTTAAAGAGGCTTTTGGGTTAAAAACACAGGAAGGTGGGCGATTTATTCCTGCCACCGAACCCATTGAAGCATCTGCTACACTGACGGCATATCTTGAAGAAAGTCTGCCACTAGCTTCTTCATCAAGTGAAAAAGCTCGTTCCGAAGGAATAATTTACCCTGTATTATTAGAAGTTAGACGGATATTAAATCGCCAAATTAGCTTATTCTCTGGAGAAGATTTTACAGTCGATGAGGCAGTTGGACTGAATGGAATGTGTGAGTTTCTTTTGAGTCGTTCGCCGGAAGTACTAGAAATTGAAGCGCCTGCAATTGTCATTGTGGAAGCAAAAAAAGCAGATTTAAGAACTGGATTTGGACAATGTATTGCAGAAATGGTTGCAGCACAAAAATTCAACGCTGCCAAAAATCGTCCAGTTGCCGTAATCTATGGTTCTATTAGCAGTGGTACGCAATGGCGATTCCTGAAACTGGAGGATAATCTTGTCACTATCGACTTGATCGATTATCCTCTTCCACCTGTAGAACAAATTCTCGGATTTTTTGTTTGGATGGTTCAAAACAGTTAATAGATGCGTTGCCGTTGGCGTAGCCCGCCGCAGGCATGGCATTCATTGCAGTATGATATTACCTCACAAGTAAATCTGTGACAAAATAATATTGTTGTCTTATAGCCAATGCGAACGCCTAAGACCTATGATTTATAGCATCTCGCGCCGCTACAGCTTGGATGAATATCGTGCGATCGAAGAAAAAGCTGAAGGACGCAGCGAATATCGAGATGGAGAAATTGTACCCATGCCTGGAGGAACCCTTAAACACAGCCGCATCGGTGGAAACATTTTTGCCTTTTTCAAGTTTCTGCTACGCGATACTCAATTCGAGCCAATTAATAGCGATTTACGGCTGTGGATTCCTGAACATCGACGCGGAGTATATCTAGATGTAATGGTTTTTGATGATGAACCGCAACTAAATGGCGATCGTTTAGATGAAGTCTTAAATCCGATTTTAATTGTTGAAGTTCTATCTCCTTCCACCGCAGATTACGACCGACTCAGTAAATTTCGGATGTATCGCTCAATTGCGAGTTTTAGGGAATATTTATTAGTCGAGCAGGATGAACCTTTTGTGGAACACTATAGCAAGCAAGCTCAAGGTTGGTTGCTCAGTGATTTTAGTGGCTTAGAGCTATCTATTGCTTTGGATTCAGTTAGTATTGAATTGCCAATGGCAGAAATTTATCGCGGCGTTGTTTTTGGGTAAAACAGTTTTGTCAATTACCAGAGCAATGGCTTTTTCGAGTATTCATCATTTTATCCAGCAAAAGATTTACCCGTTAGATTAGGGTGATGATGGTCAGGTTCACTTTTCCTTTCGTCAGATATTCGGGATGTTTGAGATGATAGCGCGTTGCACTTTGCGATAATGAACACTACAAGAAGGATGCGCTCGCGTCGTGCTATTTTTACCAAAAAATCATACGCTCTACAAGTTGCTTTGATTCGTCAAAATCCTCACATACTTGAGAATTAATGCTTCTTGCAGATTTGTCAAAATCTAATATCACTAAAAATTCACGTTTAAGATACTCATTCATGAGAGGATATTGAAACTCGCCACGTATATGATAAACATATACTTCTTCGTCTTCTATATCTTCTGTGCCGAAGTTGGAATCTTCTGTAAACTCTTCAGTCCTTACACAAAAAAAGTGGATTTCCAATCTACTTCTAGGAGGCAAAGAACCAAGTTTTATTTTGTAGTCCAAAGCTGGACGACTTCCCATCCCAGATACTGAAGATCCTTCTCCAGATGCATAAACCATAAGATTCATAGTATCTGGCTGACAAACCACGTTTTCCCCAGGAGGCTGTTCAAATATTTGTAGCCTTACAACTGGTTCTGGTAACTGTATGCGTGCCTGAAAATAGTTCAGAACTCGTCCACTTCGATTTTCAATACAAAGGATATTTTCCCGATAATACTCTACATGTTCCGCAGTAATTGTAAAAGAACCTGTTGAAGGCATCGAGAGACCAGTCAGAGTAGACATTTCAATATAAGGTAAAAGAGGTATACCTCCATCTTGAATCACAAAAATTTCATGCTGCTGTTTCCATTGAACGAGAGTAGCTTTTGTGTATCTTTGTTCATCTTTATCTACGATATCACTACAATTGTGACAAAGCCAAATACCATTATCTATACTTTTACGCTCTTCTTGAGTTTGGTTTGGATCATAACGAGGTCCGTCAGGTGCAGCAGCACAAATGTGAGCCGCTATACCTGTTTTTAACGATTTATTAGAGTCTGAATGTGGAGTAACTGTAAGCGATCTACAATTTGGATTACTACACAAGTACGCTGCACGTTCAGCAAGAGTTTTTTTTGTACCCTCTGAAAAATTGTCTCGGTTGTTGTGAGTAATGGACATAATGGAGAAACAAATCTTGAACTTATCTAGTTAAATTTAGCATTGCATTTTTAGAAAGTGCAAGGTACCATATCAATTTGCTCAACAAATTTAACTCCAGTTATAAACCAACTCTATTTGTAACTTCTCAATCTTCAATCTCAACTTATCATTCTCCATCCTCAACTTAGTATTCTCCTCCTTAATCAACTCAACTTCATTCCTCTTACTCAACGCCTGATTAATCGCCAACTTCCGCATATCTAGCGAAAACCAACGTTGATAAGTTTGGGTGTGAACTTGCACACTATGCCCCAAATTATCCGCCGCCGCTTTAATTGGTATCCCCAAAATATGCGCTCGAATTGCCCAAGCATGACGTAAATCATAAGGTTTAAAATCCAATCCTATTTTGCGAAACCACCAACTAACTCGCTGTGTTAATGCTGTTATCTCCGCATGATTAGTTTTATCTTTTTTAGCGATCGCACTCTTCAACATCTCCAAATATTTTGGATTTCTCAAATCAAAGTCCTCAATCCATTGCCGATATAATGGCAATGTTTCTCTTTCACCAGTCTTACAATCCTGATGAACTCTCCATGTTAAATCTGTATTTTCTTGACTTAACCACCAATTAATATTAGGATTAATAAAGAGTTCCCTTGGACGTAAACCAAAAACGGCTAACATTCCATACGTCCAGCGCCAAAGTTGCCAGCTATCTTGAATGTTTTGATTAACTTGATTACCTCTCTTATTAAGATAATCTTCAAATTGGGTAAATCCCTCAAAGATTTCTGCATCAGTCGGTATATTTCGGGAATTATTCTCTGGGATTTTGGAATATTTAGATAAATCGATTTCAATTTTGAATGTCAAGCAAAATGCAGCGATCGCTCTAGCTGCATTATACTTAGCCCATTCTTTATCGATTTGTTCTATTGAACTTATCAAATTTTCAGCATTAGCTAAATCTTGGGAATTTGTAAATCTCTTGGTTCGAGAAAAGTAATAAAAAAAAGTATGTTCACTTTTAGTTGTACGTTTATGAGTTTTAAAATACTCAATTTCAAATTCTTTGAGTAATTCTCCTATTGTTTTAAATTCTTTTCTAATTGCTTCATTTCCTAAATATTTATCATTCCATTCAAACGTTTTGCGAGCGATTAACTTTCCTAATTCATAAGCTTCTTCCTCAGCCGTCTTGAGTCCATCCAAATTAGCCGGAATATTCAAACTGAGATTGTATTGCTTTCTCCCAATTCCATTGCTATCTTTGTCTCCCGGTTTAATTGGTAACGTCGCCCGTAATTGCAGACTTCCATTTGATTCTCTAATTGTCACCTTTGCCTTTGCAGACTTCAAACGCAGATTAACCTTCTCTAATTCCAGTAGTACTTTCGTTTTCATCGTGCGTTCTTTGTTGCGGTGATTGCAGAGATGAACATAAACATCGGCTCAGAACAACATTTAGATGATGCGTGAGTCCTAAACCTGATTATGTTTCGCTGTGTTTTTAGCCTATATTTAGCTTAAAAATAAATGTGTTATGGGCGAACAATGTTTATCTCTGACACTGTTTACTGCAAACATTAGGCTATTGAAAAGAATTAAACCATAAAAAGGATTACTCCGGCCCTTATCACGGTTATGACGGCTTCGCCATCTTCGCTCGTGATATGGACTTGGCACTCAACAGCCCAACTTGGTCATTAATTGGCGCTCCTTGGAATGAAAAAGCTCAGGCTAAGAAGGCTGAAGCTAAGGCTAAGGCTGCCGTCTAGGGAAATGGAAAAGAGCGATAACTAAGGATAACCTGGGGCTAAAACCCCAGGGGGGAGTTGGGAATCCAAAGTTCAAAACTGAAAAATTAAAATTTCTTTTGATTTTTGCATTTTGAATTTTGAATCATATTCCCATCTCCCATCCCCACCTTAAATCCTTATTCCTCAATCAGTAAAGAATTCAGTAAGCTTGGAGATCCAGAAATGCCTCAGAATCCCGAAAAAATTCAAGACCACGTAGAGTTATTCCACCAACCGGAGTACAAACAGCTATTTGAAAATAAAAAGCAGTTTGAAAATGGTCACGACCCCGAAGAAGTACAACGGGTTGCAGAATGGACAAAGGGTTGGGAGTATCGTGAAAAGAACTTCGCTCGTGAAGCTTTAACCGTTAACCCTGCAAAAGGTTGTCAACCATTAGGAGCAATCTTTGCTGCTGTTGGTTTTGAAGGCACTCTACCTTTTGTTCAAGGTTCTCAAGGTTGCGTTGCTTACTTCCGTACCCACTTAACCCGTCACTACAAAGAACCATTCTCTGGTGTATCTTCTTCAATGACTGAAGATGCAGCCGTGTTTGGTGGTCTGCAAAACATGATTGACGGCTTGGCCAACTCTTACCAACTCTACAAGCCTAAGATGATCGCTGTCTGCACTACCTGTATGGCAGAAGTAATTGGTGATGACTTACAAGCCTTCATCAACAACGCTAAACAAGCTGGTTCAGTACCTCAAGATTTCCCAGTACCTTACGCTCATACTCCTAGCTTTGTTGGCTCCCACATCACTGGTTACGACAACATGATGAAGGGAATTCTTTCCAACTTGACCGCAGGTCATAAGAAAGAAACCAGCAATGGTAAAATCAACTTCATCCCAGGTTTTGACACCTACGTAGGCAACAACCGCGAAATCAAGCGAATTGCTTCCTTGTTCGGCTTTGACTACACAATTCTAGCTGACAACAGCGACTACCTGGATTCACCAAACACTGGTGAGTTCAATATGTATCCAGGTGGAACAAAGCTAGAAGATGCAGAAGATTCAATTAATGCCAAAGCTACAGTTGCTCTGCAAGCACACTCCACCTCTAAAACCCGCGAGTATATTGAAAAAGAGTGGAAGCAACCAACCTCAGTTTCCCGTCCTTGGGGTATCAAGGGTACTGATGAGTTCTTAATGAAACTCAGCGAACTGAGTGGTATACCCATTCCTGAACAATTGGAAATTGAACGCGGTCAAGCAGTTGATGCCATGACTGACTCCCACTCATGGATTCATGGCAAGCGCTTCGCTATCTACGGCGAACCAGATTTAGTATACTGCGTAGTTGGCTTTATGCTAGAAATGGGTGCTGAACCTGTGCATATCTTGGTTCACAACACCAATGAAGTATTTGAAGCAGAAATGAAAGAACTGCTTGCTTCTAGCCCCTTTGGTAAGAATGCAACTGTTTGGGGTGGTAAAGACTTGTGGCACATGCGTTCACTGTTGTTCACTGAACCAGTAGACTTTCTGGTTGGTAACACCTACGGTAAGTACCTGTGGCGTGACACCAAGATTCCCCTCGTGAGAATCGGCTACCCCATCATGGATCGTCACCACTTACACCGCTACGCCACCATTGGTTATCAAGGTGTGATCAACCTCCTCAACTGGACTGTAAATACTCTGTTTGAAGAAATCGATCGCAACACCAACATTCCTTCTAAGACAGATATTTCCTACGACTTGATTCGTTAGAAATTGCGTAGAAACACAACGTGTTAATTAAGGGCGGGAAATAATTCGTAATTCGTAATTCGTAATTCGTAATTCGTAATTATGAATTATTTCCCCCTTTTTCTTTCTAGCATTTACCTAAGGTATATATAGATGGAAACCATCAATCACACTCAGGAACATACTCACACTCATCCTCATCCTAATTATCATCCACCTAACCAAAAAAAACGAGGATGGTTCAATAATCTTCTTAATCCATTGCGCCATGTGGTGGATGGAATTCAGGTTAAAAATAATCGCATCGCTCATCTAATTTGCCAAACAATTCCTTGTTGTTGTCCCTTTGAGCAACAAATTAAATTATTTGGACGGTCTATTAATATCCCAGCACTATGTAAACTCAATCCTTTATATGACGAATTTGTAGGATTGCGTTTCCGTGCTCTATCTTACCTCACCGATGTCTGTGGAGAGGACGTCACAAAATACATTTGTTAGTCATTAGTCATTGGTCATTGGTCATTAGTTGTTAGTTATTCAAAGGACAATTAACAAATGACAAAGGACAATTAACAAATGACAAAGGACAATTAACAATTAAGTACAAGAAGAGAGATGAAAATCACCCAAAGCAAAATCAACGAACTGCTCACTGAGACAGGATGCGAACATAATCAGCACAAACAAACAGAAAAGAAAAACAAGTCTTGCGCTCAACAGGCACAACCTGGCGCGGCTCAAGGGGGCTGCGCTTTTGATGGTGCAATGATTGCCTTAGTGCCGATCGCAGATGCTGCTCATTTAGTCCACGGGCCGATCGCCTGTGCTGGTAATTCCTGGGGTAGTCGTGGTAGTCTGTCGTCTGGCCCGCAACTCTACAAAATGGGCTTTACCACTGACTTGGGTGAAAATGATGTCATCTTCGGTGGCGAAAAGAAACTCTACAAAGCGATTCTGGAACTCAAAGAGCGCTACCAACCAGCAGCAGTATTCGTCTACGCAACTTGCGTTACAGCCTTAATTGGCGATGATATGGATGCTGTCTGCAAAGTTGCGGCTGAAAAAATTGGTATTCCTGTTATTCCCGTCATTGCCCCAGGATTCATTGGCAGTAAAAATCTCGGCAACCGTTTTGGTGGTGAATCTTTGTTGGAATATGTTGTCGGCACAGCAGAACCGGAACATACAACGCCCTATGATATTAACTTAATCGGTGAATACAATATCGCCGGTGAAATGTGGGGAGTAACACCACTCTTAGAAAAGTTAGGCATCCGAATTTTGTCTAAAATTACGGGCGATGCTCGCTACAATGAAATTCGCTACGCCCACCGCGCCAAGCTCAACGTCATGATCTGCTCACGAGCGTTGCTCAATATGGCCAGAAAGATGGAGGAGCGTTACAACATCCCTTACATTGAAGAGTCTTTCTACGGCATCGATGACATGAATCGCTGTCTGCGAAATATCGCTGCTAAATTAGGCGATCCTGATTTACAGGAGCGGACAGAAAAGCTGATTGCAGAAGAAACGGCTGCTTTAGATTTGGCACTGGCTCCTTATCGGGCTCGACTCAAAGGTAAACGGGTTGTTTTGTATACTGGTGGTGTCAAGAGTTGGTCGATTATCTCCGCGGCTAGGGACTTGGGCATTGAAGTTGTTGCTACCAGTACTAGAAAAAGTACTGAGGAAGATAAAGGCAAAATCAAAAAGTTGCTCGGCAACGATGGCATCATGTTGGAGAAGGGTAACGCTAAGGAATTGCTACAAGTGGTCAAAGACACCAAAGCAGATATGCTGATTGCTGGTGGACGTAACCAATACACTGCCTTGAAAGCTCGAATTCCTTTCCTTGACATCAACCAAGAACGCCACCATCCTTATGCAGGTTATGTGGGGATGATTGAGATGGCGCGGGAACTGTACGAAGCTCTCTATAGCCCGATTTGGGAACAAATACGCAAACCTGCTCCTTGGGACGAGGAGGTAGTTTAATGGCGATCGTTACCACTTCTAACAAAGCACTGACAGTTAATCCCCTCAAGCAAAGTCAAGCTTTGGGTGCAACCTTAGCCTTTTTGGGATTGAAAGGGATAATGCCCTTATTCCACGGTTCTCAAGGTTGTACTGCTTTCGCCAAAGTTGTGCTGGTGCGGCATTTCCGGGAAGCGATTCCCCTAGCTACCACAGCGATGACGGAAGTCACTACAATCTTAGGTGGTGAAGAGAATGTGGAGCAAGCAATTCTGACTCTGGTAGAAAAGGCTAACCCAGAAATTATTGGTTTATGTAGTACTGGGTTGACTGAAACTAGAGGTGATGACATCGAAGGTTTTTTGAAAGAAATCCGCGATCGCCATCCCGAATTGAATGATTTGGCGATCGTTTTTGCACCTACCCCAGATTTTAAAGGTGCGTTGCAAGATGGCTTTACTGCTGCTGTGGAAAGCATCGTTGAGGAAATTCCTTGTGCGGGTGAAATCAGAACTGAACAAGTGACGATTTTGGCGAGTTCTGCCTTCACACCTGGGGATGTACAGGAAATCAAAGAGATAATTACGTCCTTTGGATTAGTACCGATCTTTGTACCTGACCTTGGCGCTTCCTTAGATGGTCATTTAGAGGATGATTATAGTGCGGTTACAGTCAGTGGCACTACCTTAAAACAGCTACGAGAAGTAGGTAGCTCTGCTTTCACCCTGGCATTAGGTGAAAGTATGCGGGGGGCTGCCAGGATTCTCAAAGAACGCTTTGACACGCCTTATGAGGTGTTTAGCGAACTGACAGGATTAGAACCAGTAGATGAATTTATCCAAGCATTGGCGATTCTGAGCGGTAATAGCGTACCCGAAAAATACCGCCGCCAACGTCGTCAGTTGCAAGATGCGATGCTGGACACTCACTTTTACTTCGGTGCAAAACGAGTTTCCCTGGCGCTGGAACCAGATTTGCTGTGGTCAACAGTGCATTTTTTGCAATCGATGGGAGCGCAGATTCATGCGGCGGTAACAACCACGCGATCGCCACTACTAGAACAACTCCCAGTGAAAAGCGTCACTATCGGCGATTTGGAAGACTTTGAGAGTCTAGCAGGCGGTTCTGATTTGCTGATTGGTAACTCGAATGTCAGTGCGATCGCAAAACGGCTTTCAGTTCCTCTTTATCGTCTAGGATTGCCCATTTATGACCGCTTAGGTAATGGTCAATTTACCAAAGTTGGCTATCGAGGCACGATGGAACTTGTATTTGGCATCGGCAATCTGTTTTTAGAACAAGAAGAGTCATTAGTACAGACGCGGTTAATCGCGTCTGTACAATAGTCATTCGTCATTAGTCACTCGTCATTAGTTATTTTTACAAAGTTTTGATGCCTGCGGCAATCCCTTTGGGGAACGGAGGAAACTTCTGCTCAACGCCAGTTCCTCTAAGTAGGGGAACCTCACCAACGGACTGGCTCGACTTTGCGCTTGGTCATTAGTCATTGGTAATTTCCAAATGACTAATGACAAATGACAAACAACAAAGGACAAAGGACAAACTAGGATGAAAATTGGCTTCACCACGAGTGACCGAGTTCATATTAATGCTCATTTTGGAGCAGCAGATGAAATTGATGTTTATGAAATCTCGGATGAAGGATATAAATTCCTAGAAACTCGTAACTTTAATGACGACATCCAAGAAGAGAATAATGAGAGTAGACTTGCACCAAAACTTGCGGCTCTAGAGGACTGCACAATTATTTATGTTATGGCAATTGGTGGTAGTGCTGCGGCTCGGTTAATCAAGAAAGGTGTCACCCCAGTAAAGGCGCGATCAGAAGAAGAAGAAATTAGTCAAGTGCTAACTAAGCTAGTAAAAACCCTCAAAGGTAATCCCCCACCTTGGTTGCGTAAAGCTTTACAGCAGAAAACCTCAAACTTTGCCGATGAAGTTGAAAATGAAGCAACAGTATGACCGCAAACAATAGTATTAACGGAACCGCTACAGCTGAAGTCTTGAACTCACCTTTTCTGAAGGTATTAATCAAACAAATCCGTGGTCAAGATAGTTATGGGGTTTATCGTACTTGGTCGGATGAGTTGATTCTCAAACCCTTTATTGTCACCAAACAAAAAAAACGAGAAATTTCCATTGAGGGCGAAGTCGATCCAGTAACTCAAGCTCGGATTATGGCATTTTTTCGAGCTATAGCTGCTGGGATTGAACAAGAAACAGGTTTGATATCTCAGGTTGTAGTTGATTTGAGCCATGAAGGATTTGGCTGGGCGCTAGTTTTTTCTGGTCGTCTTTTGTTAACTGTGAAAACCCTGCGAGATGCTCATCGCTTTGGCTTTGACTCACTGGATAAATTAGCCCAAGAGGGAGAAAACTACGTCAAAAAAGGGCTTGATTTGGCAAAGCGCTTTCCTGAAGTTGGCAAAATTTAAGGAGTAAGGAGTAAGGAGTTAGGAGTTAGGAGTGAGAAGTTAAGTTAACTCTTAACTGATAATTCATAATTTACAGTTATTAATTTATAACTCATAACTCATAACTCATAACTTATAACTCCCAACTTTGAGATAAGGAGTGGTTAATTTTGCAAGCAGAAGAAATAAGTATTGAGGAACTACAAGGACAAATCAGACGGCTAAACAGCAAAGCAGGTCAAATGAAAATGGATCTACATGATTTAGCTGAAGGTCTGCCAGCAGATTACAAACAACTTATGGATGTTGCGGCTGCAACTTATGAAATCTATCGCCAGTTAGATGAACTTAAGCAACATCTGAAACAATTGGAAAATGCTAAATGACCTAAGAGGAAAAGGATACAAATCCCTAAATTTAAGGGAATTGTTAATTTTGGATTTTGAATTCGGAGCGAAGCGACGTGACTGGAACTATTGATGAATTCAAGAAACTCGTAGATGCAGAAGAATTTTTTCAATTCTTTAATATGTCCTACGATTTAGAAGTTGTGAATGTAAATCGTCTACATATTCTGAAGAAGTTTTCTCAATACATCCAGGAAATTGATGATAATTCTCCTGGCTTGAGTCAAGAAGAGAAATTAAATCAATATTCTTTAGCTTTACAAAAAGCTTATCAGGTATTTATCGAATCAACGCCCCACGAACAAAAGCTGTTCAAAGTGTTTAACGACAAGCCGAAAAATGTAGTCACACTGACAGAAATCACTTCTGATTAGGAGGTATAAATTGGTTAACCTGACGCCTACCGAATTAGAACGCTATCGTCGCCAAATGATGCTTCCGAATTTTGGCGAAATAGCACAGAAGCGCCTGAAGTCAGCGACAGTTCTGGTTACAGGTGTGGGAGGATTAGGCGGTACGGCGGCGCTTTACTTAGCAGTAGCCGGCGTTGGGCGGCTAATCTTAGTCCGGGGTGGTGACTTGCGGCTAGATGATATGAATCGTCAGGTTCTCATGACTGATGATTGGGTAGGTAAGCCAAGGGTATTCAAAGCTAAAGAAACTCTGGATGCGATTAATCCTGATGTCCAAGTGGAAGCTGTTCATGAGTACATCACCCCAGAAAATGTAGATACCTTAGTGCAATCTGCTGATATGGCTCTTGATTGCGCCCACAACTTTACAGAGCGTAATTTGTTAAATGAAACCTGTGTGCGCTGGCGCAAGCCAATGGTGGAAGCCGCAATGGACGGGATGGAAGCTTATCTGACAACGATTATTCCTGGTGTAACTCCTTGTTTGTCTTGTCTATTTCCAGAAAAGCCTGATTGGGATCGGCGTGGCTTTTCAGTTGTAGGCGCTGTTTCTGGGACACTAGCTTGTCTAACAGCGCTGGAGGCAATCAAGCTGATCACCGGGTTTAGTCAGCCTCTATTGTCACAATTGCTGACAATTGACCTGAATCGGATGGAATTTGCTAAACGCCGTTCTCACCGCGATCGCTCTTGTCCAGTATGCGGTAATAATGCGCCTTGGAGACATGCTCAATCCAATTCGATGGAGCCTACGGGTATTGCACAAAATAGTCATTAGTCATTGGTCATTAGAAAATAACAACTGACAAAGGACAACTGACAAAGGACAACCCACATCTGAAATCAGAAAAACTAATCGCTACAATTCAGGAGACCTGATGACCGTTACTTTATCAGAAAAAGCAGAATTTCATCTGGAGGCATTGCTCCGAGGTTCCGCACCCAACGCTAATGGCGCAACTAAAGGTGTCCGCATTTCAGTAAAAAATGGTGGTTGCAGTGGTCATGAATATGCAATGGATATTACCAGCAAGCCCCAACCAGATGATTTGGTAAGCCAGCAAGGCAAAGTGCTGGTTTACATTGATGCCAAAAGTGCGTCGTTATTAGAAGGAATTGTGGTTGACTTCGTTGAGGGAGTGATGGAAAGCGGCTTTAAGTTCAGCAACCCCAATGCAACTGATAAATGCGGTGGTTGTGGAAAGTCCCTCAAAGCAGGCGACGGTAAGCCTACTGGTGTACCTTGCAGCTAACATCATTCCGTTACCGCCAAGTCAATTGTAGAGGCTTTCGATAGACGCACTCCGCGCAGTTTTTTATAGATGCTTGAGGTGGCTTCTAGTTCGTGTTGATCCCTTACTCCTATAGAGAAGCCAACTAAGCGTAGCATCTTCGTAAGTAGAAGGGAAGCAAAAAGTAGGATAGGTTGTTCAAAAACTTCGGAAATTACACCAACTGTATAACGTTTGAGGAGAATCGGTAAATGGCTTCCTACCAAGTTAGATTAATCAACAAAAAAGAAGACATCGACACCACAATTGAAGTTGATGAAGAAACCACCATCTTAGAAGCAGCAGAAGAAAATGGGATTGAATTGCCCTTTTCATGTCATGCTGGCTCTTGCTCTAGCTGTGTTGGTAAAGTTGTTGAAGGTGAAGTTAATCAGGACGATCAAAACTTTTTAGATGACGATCAAGTTTCTAAAGGATACGCTCTACTTTGTGTAACTTATCCTCGTTCTAATTGCACAATTAAGACACATCAAGAAGCATATCTGGTCTAAATTATTACTTTGGTTGCTGCCTTTTGTCACCAAATAAAAGATGAAGGATGAAGGATGAAAATATACTTCCTCCTTCCTTTTAAAATTCCTAATTTATAATTAAAATGTTTAGCTGCTTTAGTGTGAGTGGCTGTTCATTATAATTATTGATAGCAGGAGAGTGAGAAATCGTCACTTTCTGTCAAAATCAGGATGAAGTAATCTTGAACCAACTTATATCAATGGGGTTAACATCAGGAACTACTATCACTTCAGAACAACACTTACCTTAATTATTTATTAAAATAATAAACACATCTATAGCGCTTAATATAAAAACTATTCGGGCTATTTATGTCCACATTATTGATAGTTTAATTAATTAACATCTATGTAATATACTATTGACCTCACTCCTTTCCTAATTAATTCCAGGGGTGAGGTCACTTAATTTAGAGATATCAATGCAGTTTGATATTAGAGATAGAGCCACTTATAAGAAAAGACAACTTGCTTATTTTTTAATCAACAGCAATTATCACATCTGATGATTTAATCACGGCATAAGCTTGCTTCCCTTCTGCCAGTCCCAGTTTTTCTGCTGATGATTTTGTGATTATTGACACTAACTCTATTCCTGGTGCCACTTCTAAAGTTATCTCAGTATTAACTGTACCAGGCACAACTTTCTTTACAGTCCCTTTGAGAGAATTACGAGCACTAATTTCCATTGTTCGTCTGTATTTACTTATTTTTACTTAAACAAATTAGCAAATTTTGCTTGAAAAAGGAAAATATTTGAGATTTCTTAATAAGTGCCAGGGATATAAAGGCAAATTCAGCATAATATTTCTGTTTTCTTAAACACAAGATTTAATGGAAATGTGACATCAAATTTGAGCAAAACAATGGGTTTGAGCAAATTGTTAAAGTTAGACAAAGTTTCGTAACAATCCAATAGTGAATATTTACGTACAAATTAGATTTTATTATATTAGTCTAAATTGCAAAATAAGATTGTAGAAAATACTGCATTTTAATTGTATTTAAATATTTTTATTATATATATCTGGCTGGTAATCTTTATAAATGATTCATAATTCAAAATTATTCTAATGATAATATATAACTAAGCTAATTTCTTGCTAGTAAACTTAGTACTTAACCAACCCATAATTGCTATGTAAGGGCAGAAAATCGTAAGTAGGGAGAGATTTTTTACCAAACTTTTGAATATTTAACAAAGTTGCTTTGGTAAACTACTAGACTTTAGTTACTCCTATAGCATTTTAAAATAATGGTGGGTAATGCCCACCATTAAGTTTTTCTAGCAAATTTATGCTTGAAAATTATTTATTTTTGTGATAGTGAAAGAACAATTATGAGTCAATTAAATAGCCAGGATTTGAGTAATGCAACAACCCAATGGTTAATAGCAAAAGGCTATAGTCCAGGCAATTTAAATCAGCCAGGTGAAAATGGCGATACAGCTTTGATAAAAGCTACCCGAGACGGAGTCTATCCAGTCGTCAAAGAACTGATTGATGCAGGTGCGGATATCAATACTAGAAATAGCGATCGCAACAATGCTTTGTGGTTTGCTTGTTTTGGTAATCACTACGATTTAATTAATTTACTGCTTGCTAATAACATTAACATTGATAACCAAAATGATAATGGTGCAACTGTTTTAATGTATGCAGCATCAGCTGGAAAGACAGAAGTAGTTAAGTTACTTTTACAACATAAACCTAATTTATATTTAAAAAACTTAGATGATTATAAAGCGATAGATTTTGCTAGCAACGTAGAAGTTTTAAGGATACTTAAAAATGTCACAAAGTCAGATATCGGGGAAAGTTTATCATGATGCTACCAAGCATTCTTACTTATCGGTACAACTCGATCCAAATTATGTAAATGCTTCAACACAGCCATCTTCATTTAAAGTTTATCCCAAGTTTTATCGGAGAGTGAAATTAAATCTCAATAATCCTGTTCATGCTTTTATCTCATTAACCAGTGCGATAACACTAGAAAAAGTATATAAAGATGGTCCATTAAAACTGCGAGTGAATCCATCAGCAGGCGCTCTGTATCCTACAGAAGTTTATGTACAAGTTCGTGGTATTGAGGGAATAGTAAATGGTATATACCATCTAGAAGTTGAGAATAATTGTCTAACTCTCATCTATGAATTAATTGATGATGGGTTAGAGAGTTATATTATACCGGGTAAAAGTATCAACGGATTCATCTTTTTAATTAGTTGTGTTTATTATAGGTCTAGCTGGAAATATCAAAACAGGAGCATAAGATATTGCTTCTTAGATAGCGGACATCATTTAGGTGCAATAGCAGCTTCAGCTTTTCTCCACAACCGAGATATACAACTAATTTTTGATTTTGATAAACTTGTGCTCAATTCAGATTTGGGATTTGAGAATAAAGAGTTTATCACTGCTTGTGCGGTGTCAGGAGAAATACAAGACACGAAAATCAGACGCTTAAGGCTGAAAGTTCCTTTTGTCTCTGGTACTGATTATTTTGAGCCAAATCAATTTATTGAAGATGCCTATCAAACAACTGCTCTACAAAAAAGTCATCAGCAGAAATTAGAGTATCCTCAATTTGACATTGATAAAGATAAATTTTACCAAACTGTTTGGGATAGACGTTCTATTAGACGTTTCCGGAAAGAGTCTATTTCTCAGGAAGATTATTTATATGTAGTGCAACAACTTCAACAGTCAATACCGACAGAAAACTATGAGAAAATAGAAATTTACTCAGTGGTGCATCAAGTAGAAGGAATGACACCTGGGTTATATAAAGGTACATATCTGGTTAAGACGGGTAATTTTAGTGAAAAGACAGCTTACTTATGCATTAATCAGGCTATTGCTAGAGATGGCGCTGTAACTTTATTTCTTGTGTCAGATTACTTAAACTATCAAACTGCTATGCAAATAGTTGGTTTTCTTGGACAGAGACTTTATTTAACTAGTAATTATTTGGGGATTCAGTGTAGTGGTATTGGTGCTTTTTATGATGATGAAACCCAACAATTCTTAGAAACAAATAAAGATGTACTTTATGGAATGGTGATTGGAATATAAGCAGGAAGCTAAAGAGAGATGGCTAGAAAGATGTATTACTTAAATGGTGATGACTCACATCCTATACAACCGACATCTGCGGATATTATACTGCGGCAGCAACTAGAAGATTCTATTAGTAGATATTTTTATGACGCTTGTGATCGCACGATTCAAAACCTGCTATCTAATTGTCGGTGGTATGTTACAACCCATGCCAATGCTTTAACATTGGTAATTGAATGTCCCGATCAAGTTACTAATTGGCGTGTTTTACAACAAATTGTGCCTATGGGGACGTTGCTATATGGAATTATTAACAGTGCTAAAATCCGTGTTTGTCCGCCAGAAAGTCAAGGCATACCTTTTGAAATGAGGGTAGATGAACTTTCTGTTTATCGGGATTGGGCATAATTCAATTTTGGATTTTAGACTTTGGCTACGCTCAGTCGAACGATTTTGGATTTTGGATTAGTTAATATTCTGGCTGATCAGTGCAGCTACCTCTTCAAAGACCACATCAGCAGAATGTTTGATAGCAGTACTCAACTCCAGTCCAAAACCAAGATTTGCCGCCTCAATTAAATAAACTGTCACCTCTTGGGGAAAGTCATTTTGAAAGATTTTCCGTCCGGCGGCTAAAGCATTATCCCAACGAAAATCGTGCAAGTTATAACTAGGTTCTGGCAAAGCTTCCAATTCTTTTCCTGGAACTTTAAACACAGCACCAGGTTCAGAACCTGTTGAACTTGCATCAATAATTATTAATTCTTTACTACCTCTAGCTTGAAACATTACTTCCATCCCTGCGGTGCCACAATCATATACTTGCACTTTAGGATGAGGGTTTTCAGCTAGATATTTTTGTAAGCGTTGGGCAATGATTACGCCTACTGCATCATCACTGCGATTTAGATTGCCGCAACCGATAATAGTGAGCATGGGATAATATTTGATTGTTTAAGCAGTTGCATTGATCTAGTAATAATCTCATGTTCAAATAGATACTAGGCGAATGTCTTCAGCCGCCACTAGCGCGATCGCGCATCCTATACAGGCACGAATATCTTCAATTTGTAGGTCTGGATAGTAGTCTCGGATAATTTCTTCAAATGGAAGTCCGTCATTGAGCAGTTCAAGAATGCTTTGTACAGTAATGCGTGTGCCTGCGATGCAAGGTTTACCGAAATGAATGTGAGAGTTAACTACAATTCTGTCCATATAACTATAAAGTTTAATATGTTTCCTCAATTTTAAGATAAAGAGTCGCGTTGCTTAACCTTTAGGAGTGGTTAAATAAATAGGTAAACATTTGTTGCCAGTTCTAAATGCATAGAATAGTTGAAGAAATTTCATTGAAAGCATGGCCTGCTTTTGAAACTATCAACCATCGTGGTTGGCTGATGCGTTTTGCTGATGGCTACACCAAGCGAGCAAATTCAGTGACAGTTCTGGATGAAATTGGTTTAGACATTGAAGAAAAGATTACTTATTGCGAATCCCAATATGGAGCGCGTAAACAAAACCCTATTTTCCGCTTGCTCTCATTTACTAACCCAGAGGTATTAGATGAACGGCTAGCCACAAGGGGATATCAACTAATTGAGCCATCCCTAGTAATGGGCATGACATTATCAGAGCGATCGCTTAATAACACATTTGTTATAAATCAGGAAACTTTGAATGATTGGTTGCTTGCTTACCATAATTTGAAAGCTTTAAAAGAGCAGCAATTAAGTACTCATCGGATGATATTGGCAGGAATACAGTCAGAAACCTTGTTTGTCTCATTCAAACAAGATGAAGAAATTGTTGCCTGTGGGATAGGTGTTTTAGAAAGCGGTTATTTAGGCATTTTTGACCTTGTTACCAGTCCGATGCAAAGACGGCGCGGCTATGCCACAGCAATTATTCAGGGTTTGCTTCAATGGGGTATTGATAAAGGAGCTTACTTTTCTTATATACAAGTAGTGAAGGCAAATATTCCAGCTTGCAACCTATATGAAAAACTCGGCTATGAACCAATGTATGAGTATTGGTATCGAGTAGACTGTAGCTTAGGCAATCAGCAGTGACTGAAACAGAGGCTTTGACTTATGAGACAGACAAAGCCTCTGAAAAAGAATTTATCAGCAGGAAATTAGAACTCTATACCATGTTTCTTAGCAATTTCAGTAAGTTTCTCAGACTGATCTTGTGATACTTTAGTTAATATCTCTTCAGCCTCTTCTTTTGTACTTCCCTCTTTAGGAATTAAATACTTAACATAAAGAGATACAAAATCAGCTGCGATCGCTAAACCGGATAAAGCATGTTGATCTGCTTCCTTACCAGCGATCGCAGCTACCAAACCTGCTTTAATTGGGTCTGGTTTAACTTTCATGAACTGATCGACAAGTTTTGGGATGTAGTCTGCTGGTGGCAAATTATCTAACTTACTTCTATCTGGAGTAAAGTTACATTCTGCGGCTTTCGCCTGTTCTAAAACACACCATTCGATGAATTCTTGCAATACTGCATCGGGAACACGAGGCAGATATTGATGTAGCGCTAAATCAGACACAAGCTTACCGTGTAAATTTCTGTTTTATGCAAGTGCATTAATGCCAGCCTAACGCATCGTTTCTAGAAGTTTTGGTGTGTTACGCTACGAGTTTTGAATAAATAGTTAGATTATTAGATATTTTAAGCAAAAATCACCCTAGACTAAAGCGATGATGCCCGTCATAGTCGAATACTTGTCGATTTACGGGAAAACCACAATTACAAGGATATATTTTAAATAATATTTACAGATGTATTCAAGTTGTATTTATCATGGGAATCTAAAGAATATTACCATCGACTTTGATTAATTAGTTTAAGGAAGGCAGAGTTAGCTATGGGAAAAGATTATATTTTATTTCTGCATGGGGTAAATGTACGGGAATCGAAAGAAAACGAAAAGAACCATAATTATACTTATGCCGACAACTTGTTTAAGTCGATTGTTAACCTAGTCCAGCACAAAGGTGGTAATCGTGAATGCGTCAAAGTACCTCTTTACTGGGGTGATGTGAACGAAAGCGCCTTGAATGAACTATTAACAAACCTCAAAGGCTCGTCTAAGTGGAACCAACTCTGGTTTCAGGATTTTCGCCAAAAGCAAATATTGCAATTTGTCGGGGATGCAGGACTCTACATCAGTCGCCTAATTGGATCAATGGCGGCTGAACAACTTAAAGACCAAACATTTAAAGGCTTAGAAAAACATGGGCAGGATGATCGCCTACATTTAGTGACTCACAGTTGGGGGACGGTTATACTATTTGACATTCTGTTTGCCAGCCGTTGGGATAATCAGGACATTCCTGGCTATCAGAGTGTAAAGGATATTCGAGATAAGCTTTATGGCATTGGGGACAACCCTACAACAGGTATCCGACTGGCTAGCATTCAAACTATGGGTTCTCCCATTGCCTTGTTTAGCTTAATTACTATCAATGGTAGAAATGCTAAAGATGAAAGTACTCATGACATCAGCCCTGGTTTAAGTAATTTGTTGAAGAAGCTTACCCAGGTACATGGGGAGTTGTGTTGGCTCAATTTTATTCATCCTGGCGATCCAATTGCTTGGCCGCTAGAAAATCTCATCGCCAAGTTAATTCCCGATTCTGGTTCTTATGTTGACGTAAAAGACGTTCTCACTGGTGATTCTGGTTTATTAAATTTATTTGCTCAAACTCCCCCCATCCGACAAACCTTTTTGGCTTTGGCAAATGGCGGCAGCGCTCACGGAAGTTACTGGCAAAATGAAGATGTAGCACAGCAAATAGCAGCAAATATTCTAAAGGTCTAATACTATAGCAGTCCGCTTTGCTGCGATCGCTGCAATAACTAATGCGATCGCTGCTTCATTCAAAAGCTATAGTTGGGTAAACCACCATAACCAGCACTGGGTATTGCACAGGATGCACTGAAGCCCCTGGTGAATTACAACATTTATTAGCTATCGCTAAACACAACCGTTATTCTGTAAGTCATCAGTTAGAATGCCTGTTGTGAATTTGTCTTTTGAGCGATCGCTCAGGTGGATGACTTATCCAGTAAAAAAATGACTATTCTTGGGTAGACCGATGTTTATCGACAAGCTGCTGCGTGTTTACGCATAATTGGAATCATATATTTTTTCTTAGTAAAGCGGAATCCTCACCTTGTTTGGGCGATTACTTGTCCTATTTCTTGAGGTGTTGCACCTGTTGCTAGCATTGCACGTATTAAGAGTTCAATAGAAACCGAAGCATCACCATTCTCAGCTTTGGCAACACGGGGTTGGCTAGAGTTAATTTTCTCTGCCAACTCTACTTGTGTCATCAATTTTTGTCGCCGTTCTTTGAGGTTACGGCTGAGGGCTAATTTAATCTCAATTAAGGTGGTTTCTTGTGGTGTGAGTTCTAAAAATTCGGAAACTGTGCCAACTTTCCAGCCCTTTGCTTCTAAACGTTCTCTTTTAGCTTTATCCATAACATTAGTCCTTCGTGTCTATTTCATATTTCTTCAATCGTTTTTTGCAGTTTTTAATTACACTAGCTGGTGTAGCTCTAGTTGTTTTGTTAAAGATTTCAAGAATCAAAATTGCATCGTCATCAACTCGGTAAATAATTCGCCAGTTTTTATCTGCGTCTCGAACTCGTAGTTCATGACAGTGTACTCCAATACTTGGCATGGGTCTTGAATGAGGCATATCAAGGTTTTCGCCTTGTTGCAAGCATCTGAGCAGTACACCTACCTCTATGCATGCTTCCAGGCTAAATGGCGGAGTTTTAACCTCACCATGCAACCAAACTAAAGGTTTATCGTTTTCATCCATGCCCTTATTTATATCATATTTGATATATTTGTAGCTTTAATAGCTATAGATGGAGCGATCGCTTCTTTGGTGGTATAGACAGTAACTATCATTCTTGAGTAGAGGATCATTAAATATATTCAATCACAGTGAAGAAACTGGATATAATTTTTTACAGTTTTTTATCCTTGTGTTCCAGTCATTCTTGCGCTGTGAGAATATTATTTCTATTTTCGAGTAAGTATGTCCTAAAATTGTGACAAAATTTAGAAATTTTAATTAAGTATTAACATTTAAATTTAAGTAAGTAATTGACTATCAAAATAACAATAGTTATAACAGAACCGATGAAAAATAATCCGGTGAATTGCTGGCAAGCTTTAATTATTTCAGAGGTGATTCCTAAATGCGTATATCAGTATTTGTAGACAGTGCAAACTTTTTTTATATGCAGAGACAGCTTGGATGGTGGATTGATCCCAAAAGGTTACTTGATTTTATTAAAACAAAAGGGGAGATTGTTGATGCAGTTTATTATGTGGGTGTAGAGGCTCCTCCTGAAGCTCAACAACAAAAATTTTTAGATTTTCTTGGTTATATAGGCTTTTCTCTTGAGACAAAAGATTTGAAAATAATCATTCAAGATGATGGTTCTGAGAAAAGAAAGGCAAACCTAGATATTGAGATTGTATTGGATATGTTCAATACAATTGATAACTATGACATGGCAGTCCTTGTTAGTGGAGATGGTGATTTTGAGAGACCTCTCAAATTGCTAAAAGCAAGAGGCAAGAGATTTCTCATTTTATCCACGCAAGGATTTATGGCAAAGGAACTGCGTGAGGTTGCTGGTATGCACTACGTTGATGTTCAAACCATCAAAGACCAGCTATTAAGAGAGAAGGAAATAGCCTAAAAACGTCTTACGCTCGGATTTGATTACTTAAGCGGCTCCCATTTTTGATGATTACATAACATCCTTGCGTAATATAATAAAAACACAGCTAATGATTAATTAAATGATAATTAACCATTAGCTATAGCATCTTTTATGCAGTACGAAAACGCGCCAACTCTTCACCCGTCTTAGCATCATGAGCGTGAACTGTACACACTAAACAAGAATCAAATGATCGCGCCACATGACCAACTTCCACCGGATCGCTAGAATCGTAAATGGGTGTCCCAATTAAAGCTTCTTCAATGGGCCCGCGCATTCCATCACCGTCACGAGGGCCAATATTCCAAGTACCAGGGGCAATCACTTGGTAATTCTTAATCTTACCGCCCTCTACTTCTACCCAGTGAGATAAGGAACCCCGTGCTGCTTCGGTTGCACCCCAACCACGACCATCTTTTTCAGTGGGTTTGATATACCAAGGGTCGTTTAATTTGAATTCGCGTAAACAGTGTTCGGCTTGGCGATATAACTTGACAATTTCGTGAAGTCGTGCAAGCTGACGGACATGAATACTAGCACCACCCATCCGTTTGAAGACATCGAGGATAAAGCCGTCGTAGTGCTGCCAAGATTCGCCATGTTTGCCACCTGCGACTAATTGACGCGCTAAGGGGCCAGTTTCCAAACGTCCGAAGTCTTTGTGCAGGACTGCACTCGACCAAGAGTAGGCGTTATCTAAGTCTTTGGTATTATTTGCAATGGGTTTAGTATTGCGATCGCTAGGATGAATATCCTCTGTCCCTTCATCGTACCAAGAGTGAGTTGTATTCTCGCGGGTAAATGACTGATCCATTAAGGTGTGAGTGTGTGCGAAGCTGTCGTACACTCCACTTTTCATAATCATCGCCGCATTTCGTCCTTCGATAGTTGGCTTTTGGTATTTATCTTCATGGGCTAAATATCCCCAAGTGACATATTTACCAACACCAGCGCCATATCTATCTAAACCGATGTCTAAACCCATCCGCCAATAAAAACCTAAATCGGAATCTCGATGATTTCGATTTTCATCTAACCAGTCTCTGAAGTCGTCATAAGTCTCGATTTGTTCATAGCGTTCTAAAGAACAACCCAACCACACTGGTTCTAACCAATTGGTGCGGAAATATTCTAGAATCGCCCAAGCGCGGGTAATGTCTGTTAAAGTGGGGGCGCACATCACGCCACCGGGAACCATATAGCTAGAATGGGGCCATTGTCCGCCTAAGAGTGCATAAATTTCTACAGGTTTAGCGGAAATTGTTATGCCTAGTTCATAAGATTTGCCACTAAAAGCAGCAAAGCGTCTGGTAGCTTCCTCATAATAACGACTATTGCGGTATTTTTTATTGGTTAAATCAATGGCAAACAGTCCATAAAAATAGCGGGGGATGCTTTGAATTGTCTCGACAATTTGGCCGAGATTTCTGGCTAAAATTGCATTGCGGGGAACTTCTGTTTCCCAAGCTGTATCTAATGCCCAAGATGCACAAGTTAGGTGAGAACCGCCGCAAATACCGCAAATGCGAGGTGTGACAATTAATCCAGCTTGGGGATCTTTACCGCGTAAGATAACTTCAAATCCGCGAAATAGTTCGGCGTGTGTCCAAGCGTTGACTACACGTCCGTGTTCAATATCGACTCGAACATCTAAATCGCCTTCAACTCTACCAACGGGCGATATGTCTAATGATTGAATTCCCATTCTGTTCTCCTTCTAATTATTAAGGGAAGTGGAAAATGGGGAATGAGGAAGAAATAACCAATGCCCAATGCCCCATTCCCTAAACAGTAAAAAAGTCTTCTTCTGCCCAAGGTGGTGCTGCATCTTTGGCGACCATTGTGAGTAAGGCGTATTCTTTTTTGTTCACCCCTGGCGGTAATTCTTTAGGAACGCCCATGACTGTTTGGGTTTTGAATACGGTTCCTGGTTTGAGGTCAAAGAAGGGAAATTCTGGTTCTGTGCAACCTAAACAAGGCATTCCAGCGCGGGTTTTGGAAGAAACGCGGTTCCATAAGATGCGGTTACAAGAGGAATGAGTCATGGGGCCGCGACAACCTAAGTCATAAAATAAGCAGCCTTTGCGTTGACCAAATTCGGCGGTTGAGGCTTTATAGGCAAAGTGGACGTTGCGGGTACAACCTGTTTGGGTATAAGTGTTGAAAAAAGTTTGGGGACGATTTAGTTCATCTAAAGCAATGTCTGCTATGCGTCCAGTAGCGATCGCAACTAATATCTGCGTAATCCAGTCGGGATGGGCGGGACATCCAGGTATATTAATTACAGGTAATCCGGCTAGCGAAAGGAAGTCTTTGCCTAACAAACCGCCTTCTTGACGTTTGAGAAATTGCAAACCTTCCGATTCGCTGGGGTTGGGTGACATGGCGGGAATTCCTCCCCAAGTGGCACAGTCTCCGACAGCGACGATAAAATGAGCAACTTTCGCCAGGTCTAGTAACCAATCTTTCATGGTGCGATCGGCAAACCGATTCCATTCACCAGTGCCATTGGGGGCATTAACAACACTGCCTTCAAACACCAAGATATCTAAAGGAATTTTGCCAGAAATGCAGTCCCATAGCAGTGTTTGCAAGTTTTTGCCTATTTCCAATCCCAAGGATGGATGCCAAAGTACCTTGATGCCAAAATCGGCAATTAAATCGCAGACTGTTGGTTCTTCAGCGTTGAGGAATGACATGGTGTTGCCTGAACAAGCACCACCTTGTAGCCATAATACGTTAGTCATCGGCTAGATATTTTTGTATTGTTCCCATGCATGAGTAGGTGATAATGCTTGTAAAGTCTCACCTGTTTATCAATATTTATTTATCAATAGTAAGATATTTTTTATCTAATTTACTTTCATGAAAAAAGAATTAATCATTAACAAAAAATTAAATTATTTCAAGATTATTTTAAAAGATTATGTCTGTTATATATGTGACATATTCGCTAAATGCAAATGATTTTTAAGTCTTGACGTTAATAACCTCAATATGCTTAATTATCACGTTAAAACTCTCTAATTATTAATAAAAATTACTATCAATTGTTAATCTGTGTGAGGTGATGAGTATTTTTAACCATCAGATTTTTATGCAATAATTGAGCCAAAAATAGAAAAATATAGGGGCGCAAGGTTTTATGCTCCGTCAGGTATATATCAGTTGTTTTAAGATTTTGGTTGTGCAGCTTGCCTAACAACTTGTTGTCCAAACCTAACGCTTGAGCTATCTGCTCAATACTGAAACCAAACGCTAACAAGTGCGGTATCACTTCTAACTTACCTTCTTGTTTAGCTTCTTCAAAAACTTCTCGCTTACCTTCTTGTTTAGCTTCTTCAAAAACATCTTGGAAAAACCTAGTTTGCCTCAAGTCATTTAATTCAAACATTTTTCCAATCTCCTCCTGGCTCAATCGCAGCAACTTGTAAATTAATATCGTCTCTATTAAACGCACTGTTAAGCCTTCGCCCACCCTATTGTTTTAGGATTTTGGTTGTATAGCTTGTCTAACAACTTGTTCGTCCAAACCTAACGCTTGAGCTATCTGCTCAATACTCAACCCCAGCGTTAATAACTGGGGTATCGTTTCTAACTTACCTTCTTGTTTACCTTCCGCAAAAACATCTTGGTAAAATCTAGTTTGCTTTAACTCATTTGCTCCAAACATTTTTCCGATCTCCTCCTGTTTTAGGATTTCGGTTGTGCAGCTTGCCTAACAAGTTGTTCGTCCAAACCTAACGCTTGAGCTATCTGCTGAATACTTAAACCCAACCCTAATAACTGGGGTACGGCTTCTAACTTACCTTCTTGTTTACCTTCTTGTCTACCTTCCGCAAAAACATCTTGGTAAAATCTAGTTTGCTTTAACTCATTTGATCCAAACATTTTTCCGATCTCCTCCTGTTTTAGGATTTCGGTTGTGCAGCTTGCCTAACAAGTTGTTCGTCCAAACCTAACGCTTGAGCTATCTGCTGAATACTTAAACCCAACCCTAATAACTGGGGTACGGCTTCTAACTTACCTTCTTGTCTACCTTCTTGTCTACCTTCTTGTTTACCTTCTTGTTTACCTTCCGCAAAAACATCTTGGTAAAATCTAGTTTGCTTTAACTCATTTGCTCCAAACATTTTTCCGATCTCCTCCCGGCTCAATCGCGGTAACTTATAGATTAATATTGTCTCTATCAATTGTATAATTTCCCTAGTAGTAGCGACATCTAGAACTTGCTGTCGGGCACTGTTGACTATTTCTATAGCTCTTGTTGTCGCAGTTAATTCAGGTTCGATGATGAGTTTAACTGTCTCTATGCCGATTGATGATGCTTCGATTGAGCTTAATTCGTCAAGATAGACGCGAGTCACGCGTTGTGAGTTGAGCAATTCTGTATATCTTTCGGTATCTCCAGTATCAACGCTGCGGTTGGGGAAGATGACAACACCACGCCAATTGTTGGTTAATTCGGTTTTGTCAAGATAGTTAAAGATTTCAGTAAATAAACGTGAGTAGAACTTTTTGTCTGGTTGAAATTGCACTTCAGCAAAATAAATGGGCAGTTCTGCTGCATTTGGAAGAAAGACGCCATCGATTCTAAAAGCTAGTTGTTTGACTTCGACTGAAGAAAATTGATAAGCACTAGCTAGTTGGGGTGGTTGGTTAATCAGTTCAAAGAAAGTGCTGGGGATACTCTGAAAAATCCGATAGAAGATGCTGTCTGTTTTCAAGGGGGCTTGCTTTACAGTTGATGAATATATTTTACACTTCGACGATTCCGTGGTGAATATTTAAAGTACACTAAATATTATGTATGTCAATAATTCAATAAAAAATATTTAAATTGTATAAGACGATGATACAAAAAATATTTAAAAAATATTAGATGTTTAAAGCTGACATTAATATTAGCAATTTCCCCCTAGAATTTTAGAAACAAGGTGTTTTATATTTTAGGGATTGGGGACTGGGAAAACTCTTCCTTAACCCCCAGTCACTAATCCTAGTCTCAAACTAAAAAGGGGAATTTTGCCTAAAGGACTCGAAGCCTGCGTAAATCAGTATGGCCCGTGATGAGATGCGATCGCGTGTCTCGATCATTCATGGGTGTTGACAGACTCAATTCCCAATTGGCTAGAGTACGGCAGAGTTATGACCCCCAGCATTACAGATTCAGCAGTGAAGGCTGCAATTGCAGCTGTTGCATCGGAGTCAGCCTCAGCAGAGGAAAAAATCCAAATGCTGATTGAGATAGCACAGGGTTTTCAAAAAAAGCCCAAAGCTGCCCAAGACTTGCGGAATGCAGTTGGTTTATATTACCGGGCATATCAAATGTGTGGTGAGGAGTATCCCCTATTAAAAGCTAGGGCCCAAGTGGGCATGGCGGGGACTTTACAAGCAATACCCGATGCTGACTACCAACTGCTGCTGCAAGCGAAAGCAGGTTATGAAGAAGCCTTGCCGATTTTACAACAATTAGCTTCCCCAGAGGAAGTAGCAGAAACACAGATGAATTTTGGGCTGGTGTTGCAGTCGCTTGTACCGTTCAATTTGGCACGGATAACCGACAGCATCCAGGCTTATCATGAAGCGTTGCGGGTGTTTACTTGGGAAGATTACCCCCAAGAATACGCGATTTTGTATAACAATATTGCGATCGCTTACCTTTCTATGCCCCTAGCATCAGAACGAGAATACTTGCGTCAAGGGTTAGCTGTGCAATCATTTGAGGTAGCACTAAAGCATATTAATTTGATTGACCATCCTAGAGAATATGCGATGTTGCAAAATAATTTGGGTAACGCTTTGCAATATTTAGTGAGTTCCCACCCTGTAGAGAATAATTTAAAGGCGATCGCAGCTTATGACGAAGCCCTAAAAGTGCGTAACGCCAAAGATACACCTGTAGAATACGCTAACACAATTTCTAACAAAGCCAACGCCCTATTCAACTTACCAGACGACCAGGAAAAACCAGAAGCTAGTAATCCTCAAAATCTTTTGCAAGCGCGTATCTACTATCAAGAAGCTTTAGAAATATTTACCAAATACGAACAAATTGGACAAGCAGAGGTAGTAGCCCAAGCCCTACAAGATATAGAAGCAGAAATGAAGAGCTATAAGTTATGAGTTATGAATCTAATTTGCTTCCTAACTCTTCACTTTTTACTTTAATAATCAGGACGAAACAGCATGATAGATATTTTTACCTACCCAAACCTGATAAATTTTATCACAAGTTTAGCAGATGGTGACTTGAACATAGCAACAGAATTTGTGTGGTTAATTATCGCCACAGCCTTGTCTATGATTGGGGGTGCAATTGGCGGAATGCTGTTAGCTGGTAAAGATATAGGCTATCAATTTTCAGCAATGCTTGGTGCATTATTTGCTCCTGCGGGTGTAATTCCCGGTATTTTATTAGGGCTTGCAGTCTTAAATTTATTAGCAAATTACTAGGAGAAAATATGTTAGAGATAGGATGGTTTTCTGCCAAGTTATTTTTTAAAGGAAAGCTACTACGCGACCCAATATATTTTCTGAAACAAACTACTATTGGTATTGCTGTAAGTTTTTTACTACTAGTGTTCCTTGCACAAGCCCCAATTCCCTTTTACTTACCAATAATATTATCTAGTTTAGTAACAGGCATGATTATGCCATTTCTCCTCAAGAATTTCAAAATGAAGTGAATTGTCATTATTCATTATTCATTTGTCCTTTGTTTAGTTGTTTTTCCAATACCCAATGCCCAATCCCCAATGCCCAATGCCCAATGACAAACCTTGAAGAATTAGTTCAGGAAATTAATCGCTTTGAGGCGATTATATCCGAGTGGGATGAAAGCCAAAGGTGTGTAGCAGTAGGTCTGAAAAGAGCAATTGAGGCTTTGCATAAAGCTGCTTTGACTAATTTGATTAAAAGCCTAAAACAAGAATCAATGTCAGCTTTGCGTCATGCTGTTGCTGATGAAGTAGTGTATGCAGTGCTACTGTATCACGAATTAGTTAAACCACCAAAACCACCATTAGCACAGCGTATTCAGACAGCCCTTGAAGAAGTTCGCCCAGGTTTAAAAAGCCATAATGGAGATGTAGAACTAGTGGCTATTAAGCCACCAGATACAGTAGAAGTTAGATTAATCGGAACTTGCAGCAGTTGTCCAGCTTCTACTTTAACTTTATCTCAAGGAGTAGAACAGGCAATCAAAAACCATTGTCCTGAAATTACCAAAATAGTTGCAGTCACTAACAACCCTACTGTTAACAACGCAAATTCTGGTTTAATCAGTCCATTTTCTTCCAAAATAACTTCTACTTGGATCAAAGTAGCGACTATTGAGCAAGTTCCTGAATTTAATGTATTGGTAGTACAACTTGCTGGTACTTCACTAATTTTATATCGTCAAGGTGTTACAGTAACATGTTACCGTAATGCTTGCGCTCATCTAGGATCTCCTTTAGAAAAAGGTAAAGTTGAAAATGGGGTTATTACCTGTCCTTCCCACGGATTCCAGTATAATTTAGAAACAGGTGAATGCTTAACTGTGCCTGATATTTCGCTTCAGTCATATCCAGTGAAGATTAAAGACAATAAAGTTTTTGTGAAACTGCAAAAATGAGGATGCAAAGGTAACATTTCAGCAGATATACTTGACGATTATTCAATCACAGCTACTTTACTTTTTCATTTCAGTAGTTCGCGCATTTATTTTAGTGTCTTGTACAAGCAAAAGGTTTGAATGCTTTCTGAATATCCCTGAATTTATTGTTATTTGTGTAATTCAGGTATTCATTTTAGTGTTTTGAGAAAGCAAAATGACATATTACTTTCTCAAAATGGCATTTGACTTATTCAAACCCCAGTTTGCTTACTCATTTTGGTGTTTTCCGCAAGCAAAAGGTCATTTGACTTATTCAAACCCCAGTTTGCTTACTCATTTTGGTGTTTTCCGCAAGCAAAAGCAGCTTTTACTTACTCATTTTAGTGTTTTCCGTAAGCAAAATTAACTTTTACTTTCTCAAACCCCAGTTTGCTTTCTCATTTCAGTATATCACGCACTCATGCCGAAAATTCCCTATGTAGTAAAAATTACTAAATTTAGCTAGATTTTTTCAAGCTTGATTAAGACGATTAAAGGTTTTAACTTAATTTGAAAAAAGCATAATGCCAAACTGTTACTGTTGTTACACGCTAATCAACATTAATGATTTTAAATAATTATTAGTGTCTATCTGCGGTTCATGGATATTCCAATCAAAATTAATCCAATATCACAATTACCGCTAGAAGTAACAGAAATTTCTCAAGAATTACCTTTATCACCTCAAGGTGCAGAGGTAATTTTAGGCAATATTATTGAACCAGAACAATTAGTAATACCTGTAGCACCCAGTCCCGTAACAATGTTTGGGCCTCGTGGTGCTTGTTTATTATCAGAAACTGGCCCATTATGGGTATCAGATACAGGACATCATCGATTATTAGGATGGCAGAATTTACCCACTAGAGATAGTCAACCTGCTGATTGGGTAATTGGACAACCTGATTTTTATCATGAGGGACAAAATGCTAAAAATACACCAGGAAGGGCAACTTTAAGTGTACCAACAGGGATTTGTGCTTGCGGCGAAGGGTTAGCTGTAGCAGATGCTTGGAATCATCGGGTTTTGATTTGGAAAAACTTACCAGAAGATAACAATGTTCCAGCAGATTTGGTGTTAGGGCAAGTTAATTTTACCGATAATCAACCAAATCAAGGAAATCAAGCAGCATCTGCTAATACAATGCATTGGCCCTATGGTGTTTTTTATCATCAAGGACGACTATTTACTGCTGACACTGGTAATCGAAGAGTATTAATCTGGCATCAGTTACCAATAGAAAATGGTCAACCTGCTGATGTAGTTTTGGGACAACCGGATATGATATCTCGCAATGAAAACGGCGGTGCTTCTGCAACCGCAGCGAGTATGCGTTGGTGTCACGATATCACCTTTTGGGGAGAAAATCTGGTTCTCAGCGATGCAGGTAATCATCGAGTAATGATTTGGCAGGGAATACCAACAGAAAATAATACTCCTTGTGCAGTAGTTTTAGGACAAAAAAACTTTGATTTTGTGGAAATGAATCAAGGAGTTTATTTGCCAAGTGCTAATAGTTTGAGTATGCCTTATGGTGTTGGTGTGGCTGATGATTGGTTAGTAGTTGCAGATACAGCTAATTCTCGTTTGTTAGCATGGAAGAAGCCAGAATCAATTTTATCACTGCAAGGTGCGGCGGCAGATGGGTTAGCAGGACAAATAAATTTTCAAAGTAAAGGTGAAAATCGTAATTTCGGACTGCCAAAACGAGATAGCTTAAATTGGTGTTACGGGATAAAAATTTGTGACAAAACAGCAGTCATAGCTGATTCTGGAAATAATCGAATTTTGCTGTGGCAGTTTAATAATTCGTAATTTGTGAAAGTCAGATTTATATGGCGGCTGAAGAAATTAGAGTTTGTGGTACTGTTCAAGGAGTAGGGTTTCGCCCTACTGTATATCGTCTTGCTAAAGCTTGCGGTTTGCGTGGAGATGTTTGTAATGATGGTCAAGGTGTATTAATTAGGGTATCTGGTAGTGAGGAAGCAATAACCGAATTTGTTGCTAGATTACAAACAGAATGTCCACCATTGGCAAGAATTAATCAACTAACAAGAATTATTTATAAAGGTGAATTTAAATTTGATAATTTTGTGATTTCTACTAGTGTCAGTAATGCCATTAAAACAGAAATTGCTCCTGATGCAGCCACTTGTCCACAGTGTCAACAAGAAATATTCGACCCCTTTAGCCGCTTTTATCGCTATCCCTTTACTAACTGTACTAATTGCGGCCCCCGCCTGAGTATTATTCGTGCAATTCCTTACGACAGATGCAATACCAGTATGTCTGCGTTTGCCATCTGTTCAGAATGTGCAAAGGAATACCACAATATTGAAAATCGGCGTTTTCACGCCCAACCTGTAGCTTGTCATGCTTGCGGCCCTTCAGCTTGGTTAGAACGCGGCGATGGAAAATCGGTTACTGCTTCCATGTTCTCCATGCTAGATGATGTTGATGCTGTTTGTACTTTGTTGCAAAAGGGTGAGATTGTAGCAATTAAGGGCTTAGGTGGTATTCATCTTGCTTGCGATGCAACTCAGGAAACTGCTGTACAAAAACTGCGTCAGCGTAAAAAGCGCTATCATAAACCCTTTGCTTTAATGGCGCGAGATATTGAGGTAATTGAACAATATTGTAGTGTCAATGCTAAAGAAAAGGAATTATTGACAAGTTCTGCTGCACCAATTGTTTTACTACAACCGACAGGTAAAAAAGTAGCACCATCGATAGCATCGGGGCAAAAGACCCTTGGTTTCATGCTACCTTATACGCCCTTACATCATTTAATTTTGCGGCGGATGAATCGCCCAATTGTTTTAACAAGTGGCAATCTTGCCGATGAACCACAATGTATTGATAATGACAAAGCAAGAGAAAAATTAGGGACAATCGCTGATTATTTTCTCTTTCACAATCGAGAGATTATTAATCGGGTAGATGATTCTGTTGTGCGTGTTATCGGCGATAAAGCCCAAATAATTCGCCGTGCCAGAGGATATGCACCAGCACCAATTAGTTTACCACTAGGATTTGACAATGTAGCGCAAATTTTAGCAATGGGTAGTGAGTTAAAAAATACCTTTTGCCTGTTGCGTGAAGGAGAAGCCATTCTCTCTCAACATCTGGGAGATTTAGAAAATGCTGCGGCTTTCAATGCTTACGAAGAAACTTTGAATTTATACTTAAATTTATTTGAACATAAACCAGAAGTAATCGCCATTGATAAACATCCCGAATACCTGTCTAGCAAACTGGGTAAAGAACTCGCAGATACAAATCAAATCAAAATTCATCAAATCCAACATCATCACGCCCATATCGCCGCTTGTATGGCAGAAAATGGGATTCCATTAAATTCGCCTCCGGTATTAGGTATCGCTTTAGATGGTTTAGGTTACGGTGATGATAGTACACTTTGGGGCGGAGAATTTCTTTTAGCAGATTACCGGAAATTTCAGCGAATAGCAACATTTAAACCAGTAGCAATGATTGGTGGTGAACAAGCAATTTATCAGCCTTGGCGTAATACCTATGCCCAATTAATTACTACTAATATTTGGGATGATTACCAACAAGAGTATGCTGATTTAGAAATATTTAAATTTTTGAAAAAAAAGCCACTAAAACTACTCAATCAACTTATAGAGAAAGAGATTAACTCTCCTTTAGCCTCTTCCGTGGGGCGATTGTTCGATGCAGTGGCTGCGGCTATCGGTATTTATAGAGATGAATGTAGCTATGAAGGACAAGCTGCGATCGCAATGGAAGCTATAGTAGATGTTAGTAGCTTAAATAATCATAAAGAAACGCTAATCTATCCTTTTAGTTTTGGCTTTTCAGATAGTATTTACTGTATAGACCCGCGTCCAATGTGGCAAGCCTTGCTCAACGACTTACAGCAGCAAATTCCACAACCAGTTATGGCTGCCAAATTCCACAAAGGTTTAGCTAACGCAATTGTGCAAATGGTGAAACATCTTTCTCAAGAAAATCTGATTTCTCACGTAGCGCTAACAGGAGGAGTATTTCAAAATTGTATATTGTTAGAGCAAGTTACCAAAGGATTACAAACATTGGGTATAAAAGTACTTACTCACAGCTTAGTTCCAGCTAATGACGGCGGATTATCTTTAGGACAAGCAGTTATTGCAGCTGCACAATTAATACATGAGTGTTAATATCTGGCAACCATTTTCTCACAAATAATTCTCTTTGTGTTGCGCCAGTTGCTTTAAGTCGGGGAACCCGCCCAACGCACTGGCTTCTCTGTGCCTCTGTGATTAATTTATCTTAAAAAATAAAAATGTGTTTAGGAATTCCCGGACAAATTATAGAAATTACCAACGTTAACCATAAATTAGCCATAGTTAACATTGGTGGTGTTAAGCGCGAAGTAAATATTGCTTGTATCGTAGATGAAAAACATCCCCCTGAAGCTTGTATTGGCGATTGGGTATTAGTACATGTTGGCTTTGCCATGAATCGAATTAATGAACAAGAAGCGGCAGAAACATTACAACTATTGCAAGAACTAGCAGCAGCACAAGCAGGAATTAGTACTTAAATAATAGACCGTTTTTGCTTCACGCAGAGGCTCGGAGAAAAAGTCTAAAATTTCTTTCTTCCTTCGCGCCCTACCCTGCGGGAAGCCACTTCGTGTCTATGCGTCCTTTGCGGTTCGTAAAAAAACTCCCTACCACAAAAGCGAAATTAACAGATATTTAAAACTCACTACTCCTCACTCCCCATGAAATATGTTGACGAATTCCGCGAAATAGAAAAAGCTGAAGCCATACACCGTGAAATTGCCAAATTATGCAACCAGCTAGAAAAACCCATCAAAATCATGGAAGTATGCGGCGGACATACCCATTCCATATTTAAATACGGTATCGAAGAAATTTTACCCCAAACCATTGAACTAATTCATGGCCCTGGTTGTCCAGTATGCGTTATGCCAAAAGGCAGGTTAGATGATGCGATCGCAATCTCCCAAAATCATAACGTCATTTTTGCCACCTTTGGCGACGCAATGCGAGTTCCTGGTTCCAAAACGAGTTTACTACAAGCCAGGGCACAAGGTGCAGACATCCGTATGGTGTATTCTCCTCTAGATAGCCTGCAAATTGCCAAAGATAACCCCGACAAAGAAGTAGTTTTCTTCGCATTAGGCTTTGAAACTACAGCCCCCAGCACCGCCTTTACCATTCTGCAAGCAGCAGCCGAAAAAATTCATAACTTTAGTATGTTTAGCAATCACGTTCTCGTGATTCCCGCCCTCAAAGCACTATTAGATAATCCCGACTTACAGCTAGATGGATTTGTTGGGCCCGGCCATGTCAGCATGGTAATTGGTACTGACCCTTATCAATTTATTTCCCAACAATATAATAAACCAATAGTTGTCTCAGGATTTGAACCCTTAGATATTCTCCAATCAATTTGGATGCTATTGCAACAGCTAGTAGAAAATCGTTGTGAAGTTGAAAATCAATATAACCGAATTGTTCAAACAAGCGGAAACACAATAGCCTTGCAAGCCATAAATAAAGTTTTTGCAGTACGAGATAGTTTTGATTGGCGTGGCTTAGGTGACATTCCCTATTCAGGATTACAAATTAAACCCGAATATGCCCAATTTGATGCCGAACTTAAATTTACCATTCCTAACCTCAAAGTAGCCGACCATAAAGCTTGTAAATGTGGAGAAATTCTCAAAGGAGTATTAAAGCCTTGGGAGTGCAAAGTATTCGGTACAGCTTGCACGCCAGAAACACCCATTGGTACTTGTATGGTATCTTCTGAAGGCGCTTGTGCAGCCTATTACAAATATGGGCGACTCTCCACCATTGCCAAAAGAACAATCACCCAAAAACCAAAAATCACTCAAGAACCTCTCCCCGCCTGCGGCTTCTCCTCAGACTAAATACTCTGTATCTCTTTGCGTTTAAAAAAAACTTTAATATGAATATTCCCCTCACAAACTCAATACAAAATCCCCTATTCCAAAAAATAGAACAAGTTCGCCGTCGCCAAGTTAAAGTGCAAGACACTCATATAACTCTCGCACATGGTAGCGGTGGTAAAGCCATGCGTGATTTAATAGACGATATCTTTCTCAGTAATTTTGATAACCCAATTCTCTCACAACTAGAAGACCAAGCCAGCTTTAACTTAGCCCCTCTTCTCCAACAAGGAGACAGACTTGCATTTACAACAGATTCATACGTTGTAGATCCGTTATTTTTTCCCGGAAGTGATATAGGAGAATTAGCTATAAACGGTACAGTTAATGATTTAGCTGTTAGTGGTGCTAAACCTTTATATTTAACTTGTAGCGTAATTTTAGAAGAAGGATTACCTGTAGAAACCTTACGGTGTGTCGTAACCAGTATGAAAGTAGCTGCAAAAGAAGCTGGTATTCAAATTGTCACTGGTGACACAAAAGTTGTACATCGAGGTGCTGCCGATAAACTCTTTATTAATACTGCTGGTATTGGTATCATCCCGCGAGGAGTTAGTATTTCCGCCCACAATATTAAACCTGGAGATATAATAATAATTAATGGTGAAATAGGCAATCATGGTACAGCAATTTTAATTGCCCGTGGGGAACTAGCCTTAAACACTAATATTGAAAGTGACTGTCAGTCGTTGCATAGTTTAGTACAAAATATTCTCCATGTATGTCCCCAAGTTCATGCTATGCGAGATGCTACACGCGGTGGTTTAGCTACAGTACTAAATGAATTTGCCCTCAGTTCTAATGTAGGAATCCGTCTGTTTGAAGAATCTATTCCAGTCCGGGAAGAAGTGAATGGAGTTTGCGAAATTCTCGGTTTAGATCCGTTATATTTAGCTAATGAAGGTAAGTTAATTGTGGTGGTAGCAGCTAAATACGCAGAAACTGTTTTATCAGCTATGCAATCCCACCCAGCAGGTAAAGATGCTTGTATTATTGGCGAAGTTATTCCTTCACCTCCAGGTATTGTATTGTTAAAAACAGTTTTTGGTGCTGAAAGGATTGTTGATATGTTAGTAGGCGACCAATTGCCACGAATTTGTTAATAGATTTTATAGTATGCATGAACTTGGAATTACCCAAAATATTGTGGCAATTGTAGCTGAACAGGCTAAAGGCGCAAAAGTGCAGCGAGTTTTATTAGAAATTGGCAAACTTTCAGCCATTATGCCCGATGCAATCCGATTTTGTTTTGATATTTGCACTCAAGGCACAGTTTTAGCAGGGGCGACATTAGAAATTTTAGAAATTCCTGGATTAGGGCGATGTCGCCAATGCGGTGCAGAAATTTATTTAGATAAACCATTTGGTATCTGTAACTGCGGTAGCGTGCAATTAGATTTAATTACTGGTGAAGAACTGAAAATTAAAGAAATAGAAATAGAGGAATTATGTGTGTAACCTGCGGTTGTTCTGATGATGGCGAAACTAAAATTAACAATCTAGAAACAGGTGAAGCTGAACATAACCATCATCATCATACTCACACTTTAGCAGATGGTACTGTCATCACTCATTCCCACAGTCATGACACTCATATAGAAGCGTCTCAAGTTCATGCCAAAATACATAATACAACGATATCCTTAGAACAGGATATTTTAGCAAAGAATAACTTGATAGCTGCCCAAAATCGGGGATGGTTTAAAGGTCGAAATATTCTCGCCTTAAATTTAATGAGTTCTCCTGGTGCTGGTAAAACAACTCTTTTAACGCGAACAATCAATGATTTAAAGTATCAATTATCTATTAGTGTCATTGAAGGCGACCAAGAAACCGCTAATGATGCTAAAAGAATTAAAGAAACAGGTTCTCAAGTCATTCAAATAAACACCGGAACAGGCTGTCATTTAGATGCATCAATGATAGACAGGGGTTTACAACAACTGAATCCGCCACTGAATTCAGTTGTGATGATTGAAAATGTCGGAAATTTGGTTTGTCCAGCCTTATTTGATTTAGGAGAAAATGCAAAAGTCGTGATTCTCTCCGTCACAGAGGGAGAAGATAAGCCAATAAAATACCCGCACATGTTCCGTGCTAGTGACATCATGATTCTTACGAAAATCGATTTGCTACCTTATGTGCAATTTGATGTTCAAAAGTGCATAGAATATGCTAAAGAAGTAAATCCAAAAATTCAGATTTTTCAGGTTTCCGCAACTACTGGAGCTGGGTTAAAGAATTGGTATAAATGTCTAACTGTATCGTCATAGCAAAAACTCTGCGCCTTTCTATGCTTAACTGCGAAAAACGTAAATAATTATAGTGAATTCTATTCTAGAATAGTGGTATTTTAAGAAGTTACAACTTTGATATAAATTGCAACACCCTGCACTTGAGGAGTACAGGGTGGAAGACAGCTATATTTTGTGTGATTCCCAGTTTCTATTTACCTCAAAGCCAATCTCGATAAGCTGATATTTCATTTACGCTAATTTCAAATGGCATCCCCTTGCCAAATGGTGGATAAACGCGAATTTTACCATTGCTAGCAAACCTCTCTAACCTATTACCCAACTGGGCAATATTGCTGACTATATGCCAGTAAGATACTAAGTCAGGGCAGTCAATAATTAATGTTAGGATGCTAGCATTTGTTGTAACATACCATTGACAATTAGATAACAATACTCGCGTAATGCGATCGCAGGCTTGATAAAAGCATCTGCCAGTAGACTGCTCTAGCTCCATTTGCAGCATTCCATCCTGTTTCGTTACCTCAGATGGAGGTAAATCATCGGGAGGAAGCATGTATAGTTTAGAAGACATAATTTCGCACCTCTTGGTTGTAGCGCGTCAAACTCTCTAAGTTTTTTTGCATATCCGAAGAAGAAGGTTTGAGTGCTAACGTACCTAAATTTAATTCGTCCTGAAATTTCTTGATTTTGTCTCGACAAGTCTCCACATCACCAATAATTGAATTTTCAATCAAATAATCTTCGTCGAAACAAATGTTAGTGCGATCAAATGGTTTTTGGTTGGGATTGGCACTATTTTGCAATAGTTCAGCCGAATTAGCTTTCATTTTCTGGCTAAATTGGCGGATGAAAGGTAATGCCTCACTCACAGCCTCATCAAATGTTTTGCCAACATAAAAAAAGCGTGCCAGCACGAAATTTTCTGCACCACTATAATTTAAGGCTCGATATTTAGCAACAGTATCCTTCAATCTCTGTAAAGAAAATGGTGGCCCACCCATCAAGCTGAAGGAATGTTTAGCAGCAAACTCAATACCATCATCACCGCCAGTGGCAACATACACTGGTATTTGACTCTGCAATGGTTTTGGATAAATTGTCAAGCGATCGCATTGAAAATATTGCCCCTTAAATGATACATCAGTTTCATATAAGAGCTTGTGAATCAGTGCGATCGCCTCTAGCATCTTGGGACGGGATTCACTTGGGAGTGTCGCAAAATGCTTATTTTGTTGGGGAAAGGGGCCGCCTTTGGCAACCCCAAATAATAATCGTCCATTGCACAGGTTATCCAGAGTGGCGATATCTTCCGCTACCCGAATCGGGTTATGGAATGGCAGTAACACCGCCGCAGTACCTAATTGGATAGTTGAAGTCAGCCCTGCCAAGTGTGCCATTAACAGCAACATGGAGGGGCTGAGATTGGATTCACTAAAATGATGCTCACTCACCCAGGCTTCTTCAAAACCTAAACTTTCTGCCTGTTTTACTAGCGCGATTTGCTCAAAGATGGCACGATGAGCATCTTGGTGATGATTATCGTAATTGCAGAAAATTCCAGTTTTCATTACTTGCGTTAATACTTTGTGCTGGCTATTCTAGTAGTCGATAGGTTCGTAGTAAACACAAAGCGTGCTTAAATATTTGTAGTAAGCTAATCCGCCTATATATTGCACAAACTCCGTATAAACTGTCATTAGTCATTAGTCCTTTGAAGCACAAATGACTAATGACAAAGGACAACCCTCACTAGTTAATGTGCAATTTTAATGCGTAACAGCTTAAGCACAAAGCATGCTTAAATATTTGAGGACTAAAGTCCCTACTACAAACACCTTTACTCCTCTCCATTAATTCAATCCAAGACTAATTTGCAACCCACTGCAACTCCAACCATAGACGTGGGTTATTGTGTTTGATCTGCGACATCGGATCGCGCAATAATCGCTTGGCGTTCATGCAGACTACCTGCACTAGACCCATATTGTCTGCGACTTCTCTGAGTATTTCTTTGTGGGCTTGCACACAGGAAATCATTTCGTCAGAGCAATAAATTCCTATATATTGCAAGCGTCTAGCAGGTCGTCCCCAAAAACAGGTGATGACTTTCACATAACACCCGTCTAGTAATTCTCCAACGTTTGGGTAGTAGTCGTTGAGGACTTTTGTGAATTCTTTGGCTAAGATATCTTCAGCAATCATTGGAACTGATGTTTCTGTAGCGTCCATCACGCTATTTAATATAACATAATTTTATCAATAAAATATGACAAAATATCTTATTAGGTTTAAATAAAATATTAAATATTACAAAAAAAGAGGCATACATTGTTTAGTATTACCTCCAATTTGCTTAATCATCTTTATTTTGAACTGAAATAATGAATTCAAATAAAATGCATTTAACAAGTACATCTTAATATTGAATTCTAAATTTTGTCTTTTTAGTTATTATCGAGCATTACGTTCACAAACTAAGACTTCTGCTACGATATCCGGTACATTTACAAAGTCTGTAAATCCTCCAGAACCACGGATTGGTGATATAAATGTATAGTTTGGATCGCACACTCCAGTGTCATATACTTGAATAAACCATCTATCTGGAAATCCTTCTACACCTAATTCCACAGTGTACCAACTCTCGCCAATCAAACGAGAGTTAAAGATTTTAAACCATTCCCGATTCTCTTCTGAAATATTCCAATCTGCCATGAGCAGTTCTAAAGCTATTTGCCCTGCATCCGTTGAAGTTAACAGCATTTTTACTCCTTATTTGCAGCTTCAGTGTTTGCAACTTCAGGATTGGAAGCTTCCGGGTATAAACCCAATTCTTTAGCTAGCTCACGCGCTACAAAAAATAAGAACTTAGCACCGTCTTGATTGCCTTCATGGGCAAACATAGTTGCTACTTGTAACATTGTTTCTACAAACCCAGAATCAATCAATTCTGGTTTACTTTCCAAAACTTCTGGTTCTTGACCATTAGGGCATTTCAGTAGCTCATCAATCAGATTAAAATACAGTTGTTGGCGTTGTTCTGACATAGTAAGCTTCTTGATTTTAGTGAGTTATGAATTAGTTACTGTTCGATACTGTGCTGCCACAGCCTTTCCAACATTTCAACTTGTTCTTTTAAAACAGCCGCACGATGAACAAGGTATCTGTCATAAAAAAGAATCCCTAATCCAACACAAATAGGGGTTAACAAGAAGAACCATTGCAGGATCGTGGCAAATTTATATTGTTCAGCAACAGTCAGCATTTGATGAATCACATTACGGTCAGAAGATTGGATGCTAGTCTGAGGGGAATGTGTACCCTCTGTCCGGGGAGCCAAAATAGGAGTATCTTTACTAGTCTTGTTGACTTCGCAGGCTAAATTCTGGGATTTTACTAACTCTAAATGCCGCTCCCAAACTATGCCAAATACTACTACTCCTGGAGAAAGCACTACTAAGGTAACTACGCAAACTGTGAGAAAATTTAAAAGTTTGGCTTTCATCTTGGCTCTCCCTTGCTAGGTGGTATGCACTCAGCAAGAAAATATCTTTTGCTGTTTATTTTAAGTAGTTATATATTTCTACTTATGAAACAGTTTTGATATTAAAAATGTGTAAACGGTAATTTTTACAATTGTTAGTTGTCAGTTATTTTTATAATTATTACTGACTACTGACCAATGAAAATTTACTAAGCTTTTCACAAAACGTAGGATTAATCAATCAGAAATAACACGCTCATATTCAGAATATCTGATTTCATCCTCATCTCAAAAGAGAGATTAAGAAGTCCCCCCTAGTTCACTCAGCTTTCGCTCAGGAATGTTGGGGGGTAGAGGGGAATCTCTGCGTAAATCCTATATGATTTATATCAGCCGCTCTCCACAAAACAGCTTACCCTAGTCCCGTTAAGATTATTAAATTCATTATAATAGTACTCAAAGCTTGTAATTCACGCCTGATCAGCCTTATAAAAATTTATTGGGGTATGGGTGCTAGTGTTTTTTAGATGAGGTTCTAGTATTTACGAGGTGGGGTTCTGGTATTTATGCACTCAACCTTAAAGCAGTCTAGGTAATGGTTAAAGACTGTTTTTAATGCAAATTCACGCAAACAAAAATTGCACTCAAAAGAAAATATCAATATCTTTTGATAAAGATAGAATAATAATTTGGAAAAAACAATTAAATGTTTGGAAAGTAGATTATATTTATATAAAAAATAGAAAATATTGAAAACGATGGTAAAATTTATACATATATACAGAATTATGCTCAAGAAGCAATAGTTAGCAACTATAAATGGTAAAATACAAGTATGGCAAGCTAGGCGTCTGTTGAAGTGAAAATCAAGGGTAACATCTGATAAAAGTTCTTCCCAAACTTTCATATTTTGTGGTTTAGTTAGAATACATAGTATATGCACTCATTGACACTAAACTGCAAATTAAATACACAAAAGCTTATTGTTATAAGTAAATACTCTGTACTAAGATTTGGAATTTTAGGAGTTAAATAATGCGGATTGCTCAAGATGTAACAGAACTGATTGGACGAACTCCTTTAGTTCAACTGAATAAGATTCCTCAAGCTGAGGGAGTAGTAGCAAGGATAGTTGTCAAATTAGAAGGGATGAACCCAGCAGCTTCGGTGAAAGACCGCATTGGGTTAAGTATGGTACTCTCAGCAGAAGCTGCTGGTTCAATTTTCCCTGGAAAGACGATTTTAGTTGAGCCTACTTCTGGTAATACAGGAATTGCTTTAGCGATGGTAGCAGCAGCGCGTGGCTACCGTTTGATTTTGACAATGCCAGAGACGATGAGCCAAGAACGACGGGCTATGCTCAGGGCTTATGGTGCTTCTTTGGAGTTGACACCAGGTACTGAGGGAATGCGGGGAGCTATTCGCAAAGCTGAAGAAATTGTGGCTAATACTCCTGATGCTTTTATGCTGCAACAGTTCCGCAACCCTGCTAATCCCAAAGTTCACCAAGAAACCACCGCACAAGAAATTTGGACAGATACCGATGGGGAAGTCGATATCGTTATTGCTGGGGTAGGTACTGGTGGGACAATTACTGGGGTTGCAGAAATACTCAAACAGCGCAAGCCGACTTTCAAAGCGATCGCAGTTGAACCCAGCAACAGCCCAGTTCTCTCCGGTGGTGAAGCCGGGCCACACAAAATTCAAGGTATTGGTGCCGGATTTATTCCCGATGTTCTCCGCCTAGAATTGGTTGATGAAGTAATTAGAGTCAGCGATGAACAAGCGATCGCTTATGGGCGACGTTTGGCAAAAGAAGAAGGCTTATTGTCTGGGATATCCTCTGGTGCAGCTTTGTGTGCTGCAATTCAAGTAGGTAAACGAAAAGAAAATGCCGGACGTTTAATCGTGATGATTCAACCTTCCTTTGGTGAACGTTACCTCAGCACACCTATGTTTCAAGATTTGTCTTTAGAAACTGCTGGGGTGCGTTAAGGAGACAAGGAGAGAAGTCTGAGCGGAGGCTTCCACCGGAAAGCGCAGCCCGCCGCAGGCATCAGAACTTCGGAGGGACAAGGGAGTAATAACCTCCCTGTCTCTCTGATGTGGCTCTAGCGTTTCATTAATTAAAAATAAGAACCCCAAAGAGCCAAAGTTACGCTTTGTATCCCCTCCCCACAAGCGAGGAGGGGTGAGGTGTTAGGGACTTTTGCAAGGAATCTAATGACTACAACTGCCTTGCTTTTGATGTTGCTGACCATGATGGTTACAGCCACCTTCGTTATGGTGTTTATGACCACCATCGTTACCGTGGGCGCAATTTTGCAAATCCTGATTCATCAGGTTTTCGCTCATTTCTCGCAAAGACTCATCCGCAGGCTTTAAGCCAATCCAAGCATCAATCTTTTCTACATCGAATCCTACCTCGCGGCGATTGTCTATTTCTAACAAAGGACGGCGAATTAAAAGTGGCTCTCTCAACATCAACTGCAAAGCGGTTTCTGCATCAATTTTTTCAGGAACCACTTCACCAGATTTTATCTTTGGGGAGGAACGATTAAACCATTCAGCTACGGGGCGATCGCCAAAAAATGAACGCAATCGCTCAACTGTCCAAGGTTCTGTTAGCAGGTTGTATGCTATCACCTCATGACCAGCAGCTGTGAGCAAAACTTTTTGCTTAGTACCACCTTGACAGCCTGGTTTGCTATAGAAAATTACTCTTGCCATTTAACTACCTCCTAATTACTCAATTGTTTGTAGTTGGCGCTTTGATTTAATGCTAAAGCACCAATTACGAACCTATGAAATTAATGCTGACGATTCCTAATTAAAAATTCCTAGCCTTATCGGTAACTGAGTCAAACTCAAATCTCTCTTTCGGATCAGTTTCGCCGTAAACATTAAAAGTCACAGTTGGTTCATCACCGACTGCTTCTACACTGTGAATTGCATCGGGAACAAAGCTGATAATATCCCCTGGAAATAAAGTTACCTCTCCCGTCTGCTCAATTTTGTCCTGAGATTCTGGGCTATGGGTGCGTCGCCAAAAAGTATTTTTTTCCTGACCTTTTAACACCGCCACGATTCCCCATGTCCCATGATTATGAATGGTTGAACGGGTTCCCGGTGCAAATGTTACTGTTTGCACTGTCAACGGAAAACCCAATTCATCGTATAGGAGTGAAACAGAGGTTCCCGTTTTGGGCGAAGGCTCTAAATACTGACTTTGTACCCAGTAAGAATTTACTATCAAGCGCCTTACGAGCATCTGAAGTTCTGGTAGACGACTGGCTTGATCGTCAACGCTATTGAGAACATCTTCCACCTCAGTTAAAAACCGATAAAGGCGGTAATTTTCTCTCAATAAATCCCATGCTCTCACAGATTTACAGGCTTGATACTGACCGTCCCCCGTTAGCAGCCAATCCTTACCTTTCATAACTTTTAGATTGATAGCTTATAAGATTGGAGGACAAGGATTGGAGAGACATTAGGAAGACTGCCTACATCAAGTTTAGTAGGTACGTTAATAGGGGGAATGATAGAGTTGCTATTAGTACCTGCTCCCAAGAGGGAGTAAGAGGAATACGATGTAGTAGATAACCAATTGTTCATGATTGTTCACCTTGATTCTTGACTAATTAATCATCTTCTTTTGCTGGACGTGTCAAAATATCTAAAAGAATTCCGGCTCCGAAATCATTCTTCTCGTCTATTTCTTTGACTTTAGTGCTGATTTCTTTTGCTTGCTCAATTTTACCTAAATTTGCTAGGACTAATCCAGAAGCGGCATAAGCATTTAAGTACAATCGAATTTGTGGGTCTTCTTTGCGATTGACTAATATAGGCTTAAGTTGCTCCCAGTCATCAGGAAGTTTCTCTCGTTCTTTAATTTTATCTAATAATTTGACTGTTGTTTGCAAAGCAAGAGAATAATTATTTTTATAATAGAAAAATCTATATGCTGCTACCAAGACATCTGTATTTTCACCAGTTTTGGCTAAAGCTTGTTGAATATAGTTTTCCGATTCTGATGTATTCTCCCAGTTCTGTGCAGCTAGAATTAATAAATTTTTGATGTCCTCTGGAACCTGGAACCATGAGAATTTGTTTGCATCAAGTTGCATAATAATCTCTTTGAGAGTTAGGAGTGAGGAGTTAGAAATTCTTAAGTTCTAACTCCTAACTTTTGTTAAAACAAAGTAAGAACGTACACTAGGGTAAACAGAACAATCCAGATAATGTCTACGAAGTGCCAGTAAATTTCTGTCATTTCGATGAAAGTATGATTGGTTGCAGAATATTCACCAGAAAGACGCGATCGCCACAATGCACGTAATATCAATAACAGTCCCACAAAAACGTGCAAACCGTGGAACCCTGTCATGATATAAAAGCAGTTGGCGAAGACGTTGGTAGTCAGTCCGTATCCCAAAGTTGAATACTCATAAACTTGACCACCTAAAAAAATTGCCCCCATGATTGCGGTAATTGCGTACCACAGTTGCATTCCCTTGACGTTATTCTTTTTAATCGCCGTATCACCGAAGTGAATGACGAAACTACTAGACACCAGAATAATGGTGTTAATCGTCGGCACGAGTAATTCTACTTCACTTCCTTCTGGAGGCCAAACGGCTGTACTGCTCCGAAAAAACAAATAGGTGGCAAAAAATCCCCCAAACATTAGGGATTCAGAAGCGAGGAACGTCAACAATCCCCAAACTCTTAAATCTGGATGTTCTTCGTGTCCTACACTGTGATCTTCGCTTGTGTTTGTAGCTATAGTCATAGATTTTTTGACAATATTATCTGCTGCGTCTGTTGTGGAAGCTTGAATGAAGAATGAAGTCTGAAGCGGCAAAATTTTCATTCTTCATCCAAAATCCTTGTTTAATTCAACTCTTTACTTGTTCAAGAATTCTCAAAATTCCGAGTTTCGAGTTCTGATACCATTTCTTTGTGAGGCTGCGCCAAATTTTCTTTCTTCCTTTGTGACGGCAGTTGCTCATGGGGGAAACCCCCAAGACTGCGCTGCCTCTCCTTTGCGCCCTTTGCGGTTCGTTCCTTATATAATTTGGCGCATCTTTATACAGAATTGGTATGAGGCTGAAGTTTCGAGTTCCGAACTCGGCCTTTCGAGTTCTGAGGCTGAAGTTCCGAGTTCTGAACTGGGCCTTTCGAGTTCTAAGGCTGAAGTTCCGAGTTCTGAACTGGGCCTTTCGAGTTCTGAGGCTGAAGTTCCGAGTTCCGAACTCGGCCTTTCGAGTTCTAAGGCTGAAGTTCCGAGTTCCGAACTCGGCCTTTCGAGTTCTAAGGCTGAAGTTTCAAATTCTCAAATCAAATTACTAGAAATTGTAGTCAACTTAAGAGCGATCGCATTACTCACTCTACTACCTAAGCACTAGCTTCCGGTGTTGCAGATGGCTCTATTTCAAGCCTGTTCTCATGACCATAGTCATAAGGCCCATGAGTCACAACCGGCAATACTTCCCAGTTTTCAATTGCAGGTGGCGAGCTAGTTGTCCATTCTAAAGTCAAAGCTTGCCAAGGATTATCACCAGCCAAAGGCCCTTTCAGCCAACTGTAGATTATGTTGATGGTGAAAGGAATTACCGATATCGCCAAAACAAATGAACCAAAGGTACAAATTTGATTAAGGTCGATAAATTGGGGGTCATACATTGCCACTCGTCGCGGCATTCCTTGCAAACCCAACTCGTGCATCGGTAAAAAGGTAAGATTAGTACCGATGAAAGTTAGGGCAAAGTGAATACGTGCCAAGCTTTCATTCAGCATTCGTCCGGTCATTTTGGGGAACCAGTGATAAATGCCGGCGTAGATGCCAAACACGGAACCGCCAAACAGAACGTAATGGAAATGTCCTACTACATAATATGTGTCGTGGACGTGAACATCAAAGGGGGCTGTTCCCATCGTCACACCGCTTAAGCCACCCATGACAAACATGGACAACAAGCCAATGGCGAAAAGCATTGCACCTGTGAAACGGATTTTACCACCCCAAAGGGTAGCAACCCAGGCAAAAATCTTCACGCCAGTGGGAACTGCAACTATAAGAGTGGAGATAGTGAAGAACATCCGCATCCAACCGGGTGTACCACTGGTGAACATGTGGTGTACCCAGACGAACAAACCAACAACGCAGATGGCTACACTAGAATAAGCGATCGCTTTATAACCAAAGATTGGCTTACGGGAGTGAACTGGAATTACCTCCGACATGATGCCGAAGATGGGCAGAATCATTAAATATACTGCCGGGTGAGAATAAAACCAGAACAAGTGTTGATAAATTACAACGTTACCGCCTGCATCTGGTTTAAAGAAGGAAGTACCAAAGTTGAGGTCAAATAACAGTAGAACTAAACCGGCTGCTAATACAGGTGTGGAGAGAAGCGCCAGCAGAGAGGTTGCCAAGATTGCCCAACAAAATAAAGGCACTTGCACCCATTTCATGCTAGGAACCTTCATCATCAAAATGGTGATCACAAAGTTCAGTGAACCCAAAATTGAAGAAGTTCCCACTAAGACGATCGCAAGTATCCACATACTTTGAGCAATTGGTGCTGTCACCAAACTCAAGGGTGGGTAAGCTGTCCAACCAGATTGCGAACCGCCAAAAATGAAACTACCTAATATCAGCGCACCTGCTGGTGGATTTAACCAAAAGGCGATCGCGTTCAGCTTCGGGAAAGCCATATCCCTAGCACCGACCATCAACGGCACTAAATAGTTACCAAATCCCCCAATGGCGCTAGGGACAATCCACAGGAAGATCATGATCGTCCCGTGATTGGTCATGAAAGCGTTATACAGATTGGGGTCGAGTACGTCTGCATCTGGTGTTGCTAATTCGACACGCAGAGCAACAGCCATCAGCCCACCGATGAGATAGAACACAAACGCTGTCACGAGGTATTGGATACCAATAACCTTGTGGTCAACATTAAATGTAAAATAATCTTGCCATTTCCACGCCTTCGGATGGGAGGTGTGGCCAGCCACCATTTTCGGTTTATTTTCTTCTGGTGGAGTATTCCGGGGAAATTCTACCTGCGTCATATTTTTTACCACTATGCGGAGTTCAGGGTCAAACGTCCAAAGTAATTAAATCTGACTCTTGTAAAGACGCGTGACTCTTGTAAAGACGCGATTAATGAGCCAGCGCGTTGCGGGGGTTCCCCCCGTTGTAGCGACTGGCGTCGCGTCTCTACTATCGACTCATGACCAACGACTCTAAAGTTGCTGCACTAATTCCCATATCATGGGTGTGGGGTGCGAGAAACTCTGATGTTGATAAGTCGGCTGGATTAATTGCAACTACTTGATTTAAGTTTTGCTGTTGAGCAATCTGGTTTTCTTTGCGCCAGCTATCATATTCTTCTGGTGTGTGGACAACTACCTGTGTCCGCATTGAACCGTGATAACCACCGCACAACTCAGCACAAACTACAGGATATGTACCTGGTTTGGTGGCGACAAATCGTAGTTCGGTAGGGATACCAGGAAGTGCATCTTGTTTCAAGCGGAAGTTTGGTACCCAGAATGAGTGAATTACATCTTGTGCTGAAAGGTTGAGTTGGACATCAGCACCAACGGGTATGTGCAATTCCCCAGAGCTAATGCCGCTATCAGGGTAATTAAATAACCAGGCGTACTGTATGCCTTTGACATCAACAACTAAATCGGCTGGTTTGTTTAGCGTTTGAGGAGACGCGCCAATGCCAATTGTTGGGGCAATTGTTGGGGCAGTTGTTGCTTCAGTATCGCTTAATGTAGCTGCAATAGCACTCCCTGGTATATGAGCAACATGAGCTGCTGAATGAGGATGACCAGCAGGATCAAAGCCGCCCATTCGGTTAAAAACATCTACACTGTAGATGCCCAAGAGGAGGACGATTACTGTGGGAATTGCTGTCCAAAAGACTTCTAAAGGAACGTTGCCTTCCACCCACACACCATCGCTATCGTCACCCCGACGGCGGCGAAACTGAATCAAAAAAACTACAATTGTTCCTTCTACCACCAAGAATAGTGCGATCGCAATGGTAAACATGACGCTGAAAAAACCGTCAACCAAAGGCGCTTGTAACGATGCCTGCACCGGCATGAGAGCGTGGTTTTGACCGATCCAAATGCTGATTGCTGTAACTACTATCCCAGCAACCAGAGTCCATAGTGAAACAGGAACTTGTTGCATACATGCTACCTGTGTAAACAGTCTTTAAAGGTGTGATTTTTTGGTATTAGGTATTTAGGCGCTGGGCATTTTTATCTATTCCCCATTCCCTATTCCCTATTTCCCATTCCCTTTTCACTTATTAACTTTCTAACGTGCAGCCATAAAAAATGGGGGAAACTTCCAGATTTTTTCCATATCTTTCCCCCAAAAACTTACAAATTATATTTCAACTCCTATGAAAAAGGTAGCCCCCTGCTCTCAGAAAAGCTAGTTGTTCCAAGAGGGCACTGTTAGACCTAAATATTAATTAGGCTATATTAGCAGCAAGTTTAAATTTGTTAATATCTAACATTTTGCGATTTACAGATTTGTTTACTGTGAACTTTTTATTAGTTACAGTAAATATTTAAGATTCCCCTCAAGTTACCTTGCCTAGCGCATTTGCGCTTTATTCAAACAGTGCCTCCTTCAAAAAACAACAATTTTGACTAACTCCAAAAACCTTAATTATTTAATACAACGTGGGTGTAGCAGTTCTTTGGACAGATCCGCGAACAAGCTTCACAACCAATACAGTTTTCTGGGGAAGTAACTGCCATTACTTTCCGTTCAATTTCATCATCATCTTCATCTTCTACAAATTCGCCTTCTTCATTGAGTGCTTTCAAACCCAGCACATTATAACCGCATACTTTAACGCATCTGCCACAACCGATACATTTGTCTTTGTCAATTTCTTGAGCGAATTTTGGTGTCCAAGCTTTCCCGCCAAATGTCAAACCTGTTAGTTGTGCCATGAATAATCCCTCGGCAATTTTGCCTTTCAATCTGTTTGTGCATTAATCATCATATTATCCTAATCTCTTATTCGTTTATATTCAAAAATCACTTTTTGCTCATCAAATTTCGATGACTTTGAACACAAAATTACACTGTTTTTAATTTCAAATTCTAGATAAAACTTATTGATAATAATTGTCTATTTGTAAGAAGGCAGAGTAGCGCATTGGTGTCAACTTAATAAAAAATCTGCTTTGAGAGGACGTTTTGCCCTTATCCCCGAACCCCTTCTCTCAACTTGGGATTCGGAAAACTAGAGAATTTGCTCACCTCTGGCAAAATTGTGAGAGGGCTTAGAGGTGAGGGTTAAACTTGGAAAGTTCGCCAAATCTAGCTTATACGTTAAGTTGACACTAATGAGAGTAGCCTGTCTCTTCTGTGTATCGGTTAAAAAAAGGATAATTATTATTTCCAGCAGATAGAACTATCTCTATAAGAGTAATGATATTATTTTTCAAATATTTTTTTGATTGGGCAGAAAAATATATGTATATAGTAGTAATTAATACAAAACTCAATGTTCGTGAGTTACATTTTTATATATGCAATATGTATTTTAAAAGCCAACAATTTTTGATTTTTATTTAATTAATTTATTTAGCTCAATGATGACAAAAGAGATTATTCTTTTACATCAAGAGAGTAAAGCTAATTATGAAGTAACTGTAAACTTGGTAGCAGAATATGATCATGCATTAAATATTAAAATCATTATTGAAGAAGAAATACAGAAGTCAGAATGGGCTAAACGCCCCGCTACCGCTAACAGGAGCAAAGCCAAAGATTCCAAAGCTCCGGTCATAATCAAGATGCTTGCGGACTTGCTCTAAGCGTACCCCTGCGGGGAAGCAAGCTACGTGTAGCGTCTCGTTCGCGCAGCATCTTTAATAGGAGAAAGGCTTTATGCTACGCTATCTGCTTGCTTTTCGGGTCAAAATACCTAACTGAATTCTGACGACTGACGCCTCTATTCTGTTCGATAAATCAGATGAAATCCAATTACAACAGGCTTAAATGTTTTTTAAAAGCACTTTATGGTCAAAGCTAAAATGTTCATTGAGTTATATTTTCAATAAATATTAAGATTTTTTAAAGCTCGATACGAACAAATTAATCATTATTTATATGAAATGTATAGTTAATAAATAAGTTTTATCCGGCTCGGTTTTAAAGCCTTAAATAGCTTCCAATTGGATGCGAACTCAAAATATGGATGTGGGGAGTGAGTGTGGTGAGAAAAGATTATTCTCGCCATAAAGATAATGTGGTAGCGAGTCATGAATAAGCAGGACTCATGCAGGGGAGACCTGAGCCAGACATCTCAACGATTAGAGTGGGAAAAGAGCCAAATGCCTTATACAATTCCTAACAACAGTTGCGTTGGATGTGACAACTGCCGCCCCCAATGTCCTACGGGTGCAATCAGAATAGAGGACAATGAATACTGGGTTGATCCTGGTCTTTGTAATAATTGTGAGGGCTATTATTCAGAACCGCAATGTGTAATAGCTTGTCCAACAAATTCTCCGATTCGTTGGCAGTCGAAAAAGGGGAGATGCAAAATAGAACCGAGAGATGCTAGCAGTTTAGACTTGTTTTCTAACGGCAAGAATAATCCTTTTGCTTCAGCGATCGCAATTTGGGAAGCTTGTAATGTATTAGCGCAGCGCACATCCTTACATTGGGAAACCGATGAAGAAGGCTACATCAGTTATAGCCGACAAGTCAATCAAGGGCGGGGTGCGATCGCTTTTCATATCCAAGATCCCTTCAAAGTGAACGACAAGGCCACAGATTTAGCAGCAATTGAGGGGCTTGACATCAGAGCCACTTGCATACATCTAATTTTTGCAGCTTATGCTACAGCTTTAGATCAACCTTGGGAGCAAGAATTTGCGATCGATGAGCGACAAATTGAGAAATATTTGGGCATGGAGAAACGCAAAGATTTAAGCAAAGCTGCCAAACTAGCTTTAATGAAAAATCTTGTTCAGCAAGCTTGCTCTTTGATTATCTCCATTGACTGGCCTCAACAAGGTCGAATTCACGGATTCTCTGTTGTCGGAAGCCGTTTATGGCATTTAGTAGATATTCAGCACCACTTTCAAGAAGACAATCTTGGATGCAAATATCTGATTGGGCTAACTTTTAAAGTAAAAGCAGGCTTATGGGCACAATATTTCTTAAACAAACAAGCATGTAAAGAGCGAACCGCATTCTATCAATACGGTAGTCTCCCCAAAACATTGCTAACCACAGTTATGAGTATTTGGCAGCAACATGAAGGCGCAGTCCGATTAATGCTGTGGTTGCTGTTTAAAACCAAAATGGGCAAGGAACAACGTATTACTATTCCTACCTTGCTGCGTATTGCTTACGGTGAAGAAAAAGTCGCCCTTGCATCCAGACAACGGGAAGAACGCAAACGTCTGCTGCGAACTTTTGAAAGCGATTTGGAAATTCTCAATCACTATGGAATGAAACCACTTTTCGATCCAGTTACCTACCCACCAGAAATTCAACCTTTATGGGCGAAGTTAGTTGATCTTCCTGAAGATCCAGATGAAGCATTGGAATTTTGGACTAATGACGGAGGTGCTGAAACCCGCCTCACAGACACAGGTCCCCGTGGTAAGTGGAATCTGCTCATGAATGCGCGGATTTTAGCTTTTCAACTCCCACCAGAATGGGAACAGCAAATTTCAGAATCGGAAAAAAAGAAAACAAGAACTGCTAAAGCCAAAAGAAAGCCCAAAGCGACGAACGATTTGCTAGGCGAACAGATTTTGCAGGCGCGAAAAAATTTGAATCTCTCCCAAAGAGAATTGGCAAAGCTTACAGGTAAAAGCCAAAGCTGGATTCGAGATATTGAAAATGGTCGTTTAAAAGCCAAATTAGAAGACCAAATACTTTTACGAAAAGTGCTAAATATGGGTCAATCTTGATTTTGGAATTTAAACGCATAGGCGCTTCGCCTTCTTGCAGGGTAGGGGCGCAGAGATTTTGTTACGAATTTGTGCAGAGTTATATTAATACAGCAAGACTTTGCCTACCTTTCGCTTCCCTTTGCGTGACGGCAGTCGCTACAACGGGGGGAATCCCCGCAACGCGCTGCCTCCCCTCTGCTTTGAAAAAATCTTCTTTTTTACGTACTATAACTCATCACCTTACTAGAAGTAAGCCAAAGACTATCTACAGCATATTTAATAATTATCAACTCTCGTGTAGCATTACATGAACTCTTCAGTTGTTGAGTCTTAGTTTCATCTCTGACAAGTTTAGCCTGGTACGTGTAAAGAGAACCAGAAGGTTGTTCAAAACTTAGCTCACCCAAAATAGTATTATTATCTAAACTTTGCTCCAAAATTTTGCCTGCAACTTTATAATTAAACCAATCCCATCCATTGCAAAGCATTAGTTCTTTTTCTAAAACCTGAAGTGCAGCAGGCAGAATTCCCCAGCCTCGATAAACTTTATTTAAGCATTGAATATCGCCAGTACGAGTCAAAATCGATTTAAATGAATCTATATCTATACGACCGTAGTATCTTCCTTCTGGCAAGTCTATAATTGTTGGTGCAAATCGATGTCCGCCAAAGTGTGATGATTTCCAAATTCGTACATTATCCAAGCACAAATCATCATTCTTTGCTGTAACTTTGAAGTAAAAAGGAGTGCCATATCTGGCACAACATTTATCATGGCTACCGTGGGTACAAACTAAAATATCTTTAGTTGCAGTGGTTTCTATCTCAGAATTAGAACTGATACCCCATAACCATTTTTTGACAACTGCTGCTACTTGCTCAATATTTGCTAGCTGAAACTCTTGCTTATGGTATCCATTACTTAACCCCTCTTCTTTTTGATAAATCAGAAGTGTAGTGTGATTTACCTTATGTGATACATCATTAGCAATTAAGAGGAATCTAATCGGTAGTTTAGCACGCTTCACTTCCTCTACCAAAACCTTCAAATTCTGAGGTACCCATTTGGAATTAAACGCTTCCGATGTCCAAGGTAAAGGGCACTCAACTAGAATATAAGTTTGATAATTGGTGGCGCTACCAATAACATCTTCTCCCGCTTGTTGTGAATCGTCAGAACAAAAAAAAGTATTCATCTCGCTGTACTCATTAGCATATTCTATGGACAAAAAGTATAACAAATATACAGTTGTGTTCTTAGCTACAATATCCTTGGCTAAAGGAAATAAAAAAGAACAATATTCATTTACCAGTTAAAACTAGGTAGCCACTTAATAACATCATTATTGCTCAAGGTCTTTCCGCTTAATAAACTCTCTACAATAAAGATAAACATTCTCAAGATAGATTTTTCCGCATAAACGCTGTTAATTTTGTATCTAGTTTTATTGTTATTTGGTATCTTGTAAATTTCCACTCGCTGAAGTTCGGCTTTTATAAACTTGGTTTCTTTCGCAAAATCAAATATATTCAATCTTGGGGCGATCGCTTGTTACTCTCCAAGGGATCAACTTGCTTACTATATGGATGTAGCTGATATTACAATCAAAAAATATTGCTAGGAGCAACATAATTATTTAAAATTTTGCTGAAATTTTTTACATAGTTAGTTACAGCTGTTGTTTTTATACATAAAGATATAATTTAATGTTGTTTTTGCTTGAACCTATTCCTAAAGATAGATGCAAAAACACCTGATAAAGACATGAAGCTTTTGTAAGCCAATACTTTTTTAAAACTTTTTTATCCATCTAGACTTATTGAAAAAAATTATCAATTAGCTTATAAAAAATAAAACAATTAAATTAGGGGTCAATACTTTATGCCCCATACTTCATGCACGATAAGTTAATAATCAACACTAGTGACTAATTATTAACAGCGTCACTAAGATCAACATTAACAAACCTGGTATTTTACCCTTTTATCTAATCTAATTTCCTGAACTCATGTCAGGGTTTGATTATATGCCTCTGCATTGACTGTAACTGAACTCAATAATAAATGCAAGTATTTGAGAATTTTTATAATTGCTTTACCGTTTGTCGCCTCTAGAAGGTTGGTTAAATCAAGGTTAATGGGTATTTTATAGTGGAGATAGCTCACTTGAGTAAGTACATGAAAGAATCAATATAATAGATAAAGTTTTGCAATTGTGACAAATTGTTAGCAGTAAGGGCACATCTGTGCACCTCTACTAATCCCAACATTTTTAAGTATGGCGATCGCATATTTCTATTTTCATGGAGAATTGAATCATTTTTTACCACGGCATCATAAGCAGGTGAAAATCTCCCATTTTTTTGAAAAGAGAGCATCAATTAAGGACATGATTGAGTCCTTGGGTGTCCCTCATCCAGAAGTTGATTTTATAAATGTCAATGGTAAATATGTAAATTTTTATTACATAGTTGCGGATAGAGATACTATCAATGTTTATCCAATTTCTGCTAGGTCTACTATTATACCAAGCATTTCTGTCATGCCAGAACCGCTTAGTATTATCCGCTTTGTTTTAGATATCCATTTAGGGAAGCTTGCGACATCTCTACGACTTTTGGGTTTTGATAGTTTATATCGCAATGACTACGAGGATGAGAAATTAGCCGAGATATCCTACAGCCAAGGGCGGATTCTCTTGACTCGTGATAAGGGTTTATTAATGCGTAGTTTGGTAACGTATGGGTATTACGTTAGAAATACTAATTCTGATCAACAAATCTTGGAAGTACTACAACGCTACAACTTGTTTAAATTAATCTCACCATTTAAACGGTGTTTGCGCTGCAATGGCTTATTAGAACCTGTAGATAAGCAATCCATCGTTGACCAGATACCAGAAACTGTACGATCGCAGATTGATGAATTCCAGCGTTGCCAAGACTGCGATCGCATTTATTGGAAAGGTTCACATTATGAACGATTGCAACAGTTTATTAATGGAGTACTCAACTCACAAAAAGGTGAGTAACTTACTAATGGCAATATTTAGCTACCTAAATATTGGCGCTAATTATTTGACTCCCCCCGATTCTAGGATCTTCATCTTCGTTATTTAAATCATCTGGAGTGGGGTTTTGCTTACTCTCTTTAGTTACTTCTTCAGGTTCAATGGTATCTGTCTCTTGAGCTTCATCGATATCAAGAGAGCTAGGAGTTTCTTTGGCTTGAGAGAAATCGATAAGTGGATTGGGTTGAGCGGAAGTCATGAGTTGCTAAATTATACAGTATTCTTTAGTGTTGAATTTATTTTGCTTGTTAACATCTTTCTTGAGAAAGAAACCACTTATTACAAAAAATAAAAAACTATGACATTAATTTTAGCTCTTGATTTTGGCGGAACTAAATTGGCAGCAGCTACAGTAAATGTCGGTTCTAGAAAGTGGTTACGTTATGAACGCCGTCTCTCGCCAGCGAACGCAAATGCTAGTACTGACTTGGAAATTATGCGATCACTCATTTACTCTATGTTAGAAGACACAAAACCGGCTGCGATCAGTGTCAGCTTTGGTGGTCCAGTAGATGCTTCCACGGGGATAGTGCGACTATCTCATCATGTGGCTGGATGGGAGAATATTCCTCTCAAAAGGTTGTTGGAGGAGGAGTTTGGCGTTCCTGTTGGTGTAGACAACGATGCTAATGTTGCTGCTTTGGGTGAACATCGTTTTGGCGCAGGACAAGGGTACGATAGCCTGTTTTACATAACTGTCAGCACTGGCGTGGGTGGTGGTTGGATACTCAACGGTCAGCCTTGGCGGGGTGCTGGTGGGATGGCTGGGGAAATTGGACACATGGTTGTAGATCCTGCTGGGCCAGTTTGTTTATGTGGGAAGCGGGGATGCGTGGAACGTTTAGCGTCGGGGCCTTATATGGCGCAAAATGTTAGGGAAATTTTGGAAAAGGAAGCGCAGAGGTGCAAAGGACTTAGAGATGGAGAGATTTTGAGGAGTTTAGTAGGGAATAATTTAACGTTGTTGACGGGACAGTTGGTAAGTGAAGCGGCGGCGGCTGGAGATGATTTGGCGAAGGAAGTATTGCACAAGGCTGCTTGGGCGCTGGGTGTGGGTATTGGCAATGTGGCGAATTTGATGAATCCGCAGCGCTTTGTGTTGGGAGGCGGTGTGACAAAGGCGGGGGAGGATTTTTGGCAGGTGCTGCGTCAAGTGGCGCGGCAGACGGCTTTGCCAGAAGTTGATTTTGAAATTGTTTCGGCAACGTTGGGGGATGATGCACCGTTGTGGGGGGCGGTGGCTTTAGCAGAAATGGAGATGGCTTAAAAGGCGATCGCTTTTCTGTGTTTTTTAAGTTAGTTATTAGATTCTTTAACTAAAAGCTATCAGATTAAGCTCTTGTAAATAAGACACATGGTAAGCAATTTGGAGCAACGAATTACTTTTAATAATGTGCTGAAATTTAAAAATCGTTCCCAACTTAATCCACGTTTGAAGAAGTGTTGTTCTTCTGGGAAGTTAACAGCATTTTCTAACGTTTGAGTCATAATATTTTTTACTCTCGCAGTTAGTATTCACGAAATTTATTTAATTTCCATCCTAAATCAAAACCAAATTATCCCGATGAATCACGGTTTCTGCACCCGCATAGCCTAAAATTGCGGAAATTTCCCGCGAATGACAGCCGCGAATCTTTTGCAATTCATCGCTGGTGTAATTCACAAGTCCTCTAGCAATTTCGTTACCGTTGCTGTCATACAATTGCACTGCGTCCTGTGTGCGAAACTCTCCTTCTACTAGCTTAATTCCAGCTGCTAATAACGATTTTCCCCCTAGAGAAATTGCCGCGATCGCACCTTCATCTAAATACAATTTACCCCCAGGTACAAGTCCGTAAGCTATCCAACGTTTACGCGCTGAAGTTGGTTCAGGTTGCGGTTCAAAATGCGTCCCAATAAGTTCACCTTGGATAATTTTTTCGATATTCTGGGGAAATCGCCCTTGGGTAATTACAGTACGAACTCCCGCCGCGATCGCAATTCTCGCAGCCGAAATCTTTGTTACCATACCGCCAGTACCCCACTGAGAACCTTGGGAACCTGTTTGTATTTGTAATTGAGCTAATTCTTTAATGCTACTCACTAAAGCGATCGGTCGCGCATCGGGTACGGAACGCGGATCGGCTGAGTACAGTCTATCGACATCGGTAAGCAAAAATAGCCAATCTGCTTCTACTAAGCTAGCAACCAATGCCGAAAGGGTATCATTATCACCAAATTTTAGTTCGTCTATTGCTACAGTATCATTTTCATTTACTATGGGGATCACTCCCAGTCCCAGTAGTTGCTGAAAGGTATTGTAGACGTTGAGATAGCGGCTACGCTGTACTAAGTCACTGCGAGTCAGTAATACTTGGGCGATCGCCTGCTGCAAGGTAGTAAATAAATCATCGTATATCCGAATTAACCTGCCTTGCCCAACTGCTGCTACAGCCTGCTTTAGTGCGATCGCCTTGGGACGTTCAGTTAAGCCTAACCGCGCACAACCCACTCCCACAGCCCCAGAAGAAACCAAAATCACCCGGTGTCCCTGGCGTCTTAAATAACAGAGTGTTTCCGCCAAGGTAGCAATGGTGGAAAGTGCTAATTGTCCCGTTTCTGGCTGAGTTAGGCTAGAAGTGCCGATTTTGACAACAATTGTTAATGACATCTTTGAATTTTAGATTTTAGACTTCGGCTATGCTCAGTCGAACGATTTTAGATTTTAGATTACAAATTAGACATCTTACATAAGTTTTTTTAGACCTCTACCCGAAAGCATAGGACATCCATGTGAACAAACTAAAGCTTATGGAAACACCTTTTTAGGCTTTAAATCCACAAACAAGTCTATTTTGGATTCAATCCAAAATCCCAAATCGTTCGACTGAGCGTAACCGAAGTCTAAAATCCAAAATTGTAAAGCGCCAATCCCTCTATAGTGAAGGTTGACGCTTTATGGGTTTATATTTATTTTGTATGCTGTAGAGTCTTTTTTGGCTGACCCCATGTTATTAATACTTATGATCCCCGATTTTTGGATTCCAGTAAGATTCTTTAACCATTTCTTTAGATTTACTTTCCTGACGATTTGTCAATTTTTGTGAATCTTGGTTTTTTTGGGTGTAATAGTGGCTCCCAGAATTTCAGATATCCAAACTTCAAAGTTGCGAACAGGATGAGAGCGTAGGGCTGCGTCTGCATGGACAATCGGTTCTACTAGAATGGTAAACATCCCCAGGCGATTACCTGCTAAAACATCGGTAAATAAGCGATCGCCTACCATTCCTACTTGATGAACTGGTAGATTCATTCCCCTAAGAGCTGCCCTAATTTTGCGTCGGGAGGGCTTGGCTGCACCTAAGTAGTAAGGTAGATTGAGCGATCGCGCAATTCCACCAATTCGCGCTTCACTCAGGTTGTTACTCACTAAACACAAAGCAGCACATCTGCGAATTTGTTCCACCCAATCTTGTAGTTCTGGGGAAGCCAGCCCTACTCTAATGGGTACTAAGGTTTCATCAACATCCAATACTAGCCCCTTTAGCCCGTATTGTTGAATAATATCTGGTGTTAGGTTTAACACTGAACCTTCTAAAATCAAATCAGGTTGCAAAAGATTGTTCCAGGCCATAGTCAGCAGTCAAATTTAAGTAGCTCTAGACAAATGAGCATAACTCAATATAGTTTAGTTAATCGAATTAGATTCTGGAATATCTCCCTGAACACTTTGAGATAAAATCCCTAAAATCTTATCTATCTCTTTGATGTAATAATTATTCAAATCAATAAATATATCGTTTTCTTCTAACTTCAAAAACTTCCAAATATCCCCTGTTGTAACCGCGCCATAAATTTTATTAATTTCATTTCCTTCTTGTTGATTAAATAATTGTGCTGCCAACATTGCCGCCGCACACTGACCTAATCCATCCTTAATATTTTCATTTTTGGCTTCAATAATAACCACCACAGGCACATTAATTATTAGTTGCTCTTTAGAACGACTGATGATAAAATCACAATAGCCGTTCAGACCTTTTTCTATATCTACATTAAAATCTGTTCCTGAAAATAAACTAATTTGATAATTAGCCCTGCGTCTTACCTCTAACAATATTGGAGTGATAATCATTTTTGAACGAGCTTTTTCAGTATTAATTGCTAAAGCCAGTTCTATCGTTTCTTCTAAAGAATTTGTAAGTTTCTCGCTTGGCTGTAAAGGTTCTATGTCAGCACATAAATCAGCTTCTTCATCAATGTGGATGCTGAATGACTTTTTAAATTTACTTAATGTAAAGTCGCTATAAGCCATTTTCAGCACCTCATCCCAATTTTGAATTTTAGATAATGGAATTAAAAATCCCTACCAAAATGCTTTGTCCAGAATTTGGTAAAAGGTTTAAGTAGATTTTAATCACAATCAAAATTCTTAATTAAAAAATTCCAAATGCAACATTTTCATTTTGAATTTTTAATCTTATTCTACTTCATTAAAAAGATGTTCCTCTAACAGAGGTTGCACTTTGCGAAACTCCTCTGGAGAGAGTAATTCAGGTTCACCTGTTTTTGTTATCCGTGCAAAAAACAACAGAGGATCGAGGGGTGTATAAATTGCATACTCCTGATCTTCATCATAGAAGCTAGCAAGTAGCTGTAATTGCTCTGGCTCTAAATCTGCCTGTTCGTCTTCGATTTCTAAGGTGAAGAGTTCTGATTCTTCAACGGGCGGTAAATCACCTGCAACAGTTAGAGCATAAGCTGTGTTCTTCAATATCAGGTTCTGCTCAGATAATACAGCTTGGGCTGTGGCAAAAATTTGCTCAATAATGCTGTCATCTTCTACCAGAACCGCTTCTTCTTCCTCACCGTCACCTTCCCAAGAAAAAATTTCTACAGGTGAGTCTACAGGAAGAAGTAAAACGTATTCTTGTCCATCGACTTCGAGGGAATGCTCAATGTAACAATCGAGCGATCGCCCTTTATCATCGGTTAAAGTGATGGAACCCGCATGAGCGTTATCATTTTCTTCAGGAAATGGAGAGGAAAACATAGCCGAAATGTAGAAAGAAATTTAATAAATACCAGCAACTTTGAAAATCGCTTAACTATTTAATGACATAGTTATGTCAACCAAATAGCTTTATACGTAGATACAACTGCTGGCTAATCGTTTTCAGAATATCATGTTAAAAGGTATCAATATTCAATAGTCGCAACTGAACTGTGGGATTTAGCACGCTTAACATCCAGCCATTGTTGTAAAATCAAAGCGGCTGCCTTACGGTCAATTAAACCTTTATGGCGTGACGGGGAGCGGTTCTCAGCTATCAGCAGTTGTTCTGCTTGAAATGAAGTTAATCGCTCATCCACATATTCCACAGGCAGTTTCAGGGCTTTAGCAAGCCTTGTAGTAAATTTTTGAACTTGACGCGCTTGAAATCCTAGTGAGCCATCCATTGAATAAGGTAAGCCCATCACCAGGATTTGCACCTCGCGTTCATTAGCTATTTGCCGGATTTGCTCAACATCTTGCTCAAAAGATGTGCGCTCAATTGTGGTAATCCCTGTGGCAATTAAACCCGTGCGATCGCACCCAGCCACACCAATCCGCTTGCGACCAAAATCTAGTCCCAACGCTGAAATAAAAGGTTTTGGTTGCTCTTGAGATATCACAATTAATTCTCCTGCTGTGCATCTGCTGATTCAGACATCGGTGATGCTTCCATGCTAGGATTTTTTCCCGAAAAGTTTATCGGTTCTGACTTGCTTGGCAGTGGTTTATCTGACGATGGCAACTTTGGTGGTTGTATCCATGACATCCCACCTGGGATCGGTTTACGTGCTGGCTGTAAACCTTGCAACATATCAGTCCACTGGATTCCTTCTAAGGAGACGAATTTAGACTCCCGTAGTTTGTGCCACACAGAGCGAGACATAACTAATGTATGTTCTATGCGTTTTGCCCCAATTTGTTCTAAATACTCTTCTCGCTCTGCCTGATAGTCTGAGGAAGCGAGTTGTAACCCTTGCTGGGGAAAATCTTGGGCAATACGAGCTAGTTGAGATAGTAATTCTGGATACAGCCATGTATAAGCAGGATGAACAGTCAGCGTTGCAACGTGGGGGACTTCCCCTTGACGGTCAAGTTGCACCTGAAAATAGCCGATCGCAGCTTTGCGTTGCGGTTCAAACACGTAACCACTGACTACTTCTGTTTTGCTTACCCACTGCATTACTGCATCAGTTAAAGCACCAAACAAACTGGTTTTAAAGTCGCGGGTATTACGATCAAAAACCTGACGTACCAAAGGCGGCATCGATGCCGTATCTAGTTGATATAGCAACTGGGCATCAGCATTACTTACTGGCAAAAGGTTGGGTAAGTCTGGCTCTGCTTGCGCCAATTCAGCCAGTAATTCTGGGCCAATTTCCCAGTACGTCATTTCTGCCAGACGTTGGAATCCATTTTGCCGATATAGTGCCAGCGCCTCTATGTCATTGATATTAACTTCCAGTAACCAAGTCCGAGCTTCCAGAATCGATTCAAAGCAATGACGCAAAAGTTGCGAACCAGTTCCTTGTTTATCGATACCACGCTCTAACAGCACTTGATCGATGCGCCAAGTGCTGCGTGTCCGGTTAAAGGGTGACACTTGAATCATCCCTAGAAGAATCCGCCCTTGCTCTGCTATATAGGCACAGAGGCGATACTGTAGCGGGTTAGGAAACCAACTCAAAAATTTGAGTAATCCATACCAGCGACGCAGCCTTTGCATCTGGCTGATGGCAAAACCTGCTCCCTTAGGAGTGAGGGCTGCGAATGACTCTTGAGTTATGCGCTCAATCCCGTCCAGATCACGGTATTGGACTGGTCGGATAACAACGCTGAGGTTTCTGGGAAGTAATGAAGTCATTTTTATTCGAGCCGCTATTTAGCCTTAACTAACTGCTCTACAAAGGAACTGCTGCAATAATATTAACATTAACTGCTTTTTACCCCTTACTATTGCTCCAAAAGGGTGATTTTAGTAACTTAATACTTAAAAAAGCAGAAAAAGCAGACCTTGTGAGAACACCATTGGCATTGACCCAACAACATCTGCCTTATATTTTATTGGAATTTTGATTAAAATTTGTATATATTTACAGCCCTTGTCGAGAAACTAGCTTTTCAAAATGGGCTTGGCTTTGATGGAGTAATTGCTGGCGACTATCTACCAGTGTTTGTTTCAGGGTTGGAACAAGATTGCGAGCTTGCAGAGTCATGTGAAGTTGCAAATTGGCGACATATTCACTGAAATCTTGATTCATTTCATCTGCACTTGCATTAGTTAATAAATTTGATTCCATTGCCACTGTGTTCTCCTGTGTTAATCCGATGCTGTCTCTCTTCATGACCAAAAACTATCACGTTGTTTGGACTAACTTCTTAATTTGCAATGAAGTTTAACGCTTCTTAGGGATAGGGATAGCGATCGCAGTAGGGTTTTTCTCTGCCCCTTAAAATCTCAAACCAACACCACCTTGTACAGAGATAGCTGTACCACCGCTATCACGGTAGGCATCAAAAGCGATAATGGCATTGCCAAAAAGCACAGTATTGCTATTTGGGATCATATAATCAATGCCTGGTTGTAAAGCAAAACTAATTTTGTCGCCTACAGGAGAAGATCCACCACCACTAGCCAACACTAACCCAGCACCCAGGTAGGCATCAGCTTGCCAGTTAAGGGGTAAATCGTAAGAAACCGTTGGCACAACTGCTGTATTATTGCCAATTAATACTTGGGCACGCAGTGAAAGTGGCACTTCCAAAAACTTGTAGCGACCAGCTATAACCCCCCCCAATTGGATACCATCAGTCAAACCAACAGTAGGGCCGATACCGATATAACTGCCGTATGCTACTTGAGCTTGTACTGGTTTAGCACTTGCTAGACTCAAGATCAAACCAGCCCCCAAAACTGAAACCAAATATTGAATATACTTCATAACCGAACTCCTCACACCAATTAGTCATTTGTCATTTGTCATTGGTTATGGTGCATTGGGCATGAGCTTAGAAAAACTCTTCCCCAATCCCCAGCGCTGCACTGAGTTTCGACTTCGCAAAAATCGAGTTTCGCCTACGCGGTAATCGAGTTTCGACTACGCTCAACTGCCGCAAAGTCGAGATTCAACTAGCGCTAGTCGTACCCTTTTGAGGAAGCAAGCTACGCAAAGCGTCTCGTTGGCGCAGCCTCTCGTAGAGAAGAGAAGTGTCCCCAGTCCCCAGTCCCCATTCCATTCTACGGGCAACGGGGATGAATGCCTCCTTGAGTACAAATGTATGCTAATTGCTTGGCATCTAAATTTTTGGCTAGAGAAAAATCAACGCCTTGGACTACAGCAGATACTGAGCCTAAATCTGGGGTTTGAACAAATTGATCTGCTGGGTCTTGTTTACTTGGGGCGAGAATTGTCCCCTTAAAATCTGCTCCGGTGACATTTGCCCCCCGTAAATCTGCAAGACTGAGGTCGGCATTTTGCAAGTTAGCGTTTTCCATCCGGGCAGAACGCAAAACAGCACCAGTTAGACGAGTGGCGCCCAGGTTAGCATTGCTGAGATTAGCACGATCCAAATAGGCTCCTGATAAATCTGCCCCTTGCCAATCAGTGTTAGTTAAGTTGGCAAAGGATAATTGTGTTCCAATTGCAGTGGCGCGACCTAAACGGGCAGCGTACAGATTAGCTTCGTTCAATCTAGCGTCACCTAAATCTGCTCCAGTTAAGCTAGCTTTTTCCAAAACTGCGTTTCTCAGATCGGCTCCTACTAATTGGGCGCTGTTGAGTTTAGCCTCATATAGACGTGCGTTGGATAAGTTGGCTCTGTTGAGAGTGGCGCGGCTCAAATCGGTACGGTTCATTAAAACGCGACTAAGATTAGCATCAGTAAGATTGGCTTGCTGCAACTGAGCTTGACTTAAATCAGCCATCACATCATCGTATGTATCCCAGCGCCCATCTTCACCCACATCTCGAAAGCGGCTATCCTTAAAGCTAGCTTGGTTAAGATTTGCAGATTTAAACTTAACTCCTGATAAATCAAGGTTGTCTAGTACCAAGTTAAAGAAGGAACTTCCTGGAGTCCCGTTTTGACCTAATTGGGTGCTACTAAGGTCAACACCCTCGATTTTACCGCTATAAACAGAGAGAATCTTGTTGATCGTCCGTTGGTTTCTTTGCAACCGTCCCTGCCGTAATTCTCGTTCTTGGGTTGCAGTGCTACCTACAGACTCTAGTTCACTAACCAAAAACTGATTCTTATTTTTTAATTCCGGGATGGCTTTGGGCCCAACAGTTGTCAAAGCTTGTTGAATTGTATCCAGAAGGCTGGGGTTGGTTTCGCTAACCAAGAGATTCGCCAGAAATTTGATAGACTCTGGATCATTAAGACCACCTATAGCCAGAATTGCACTTTGGCGTTGCTCATTAGTTGCCCCAGAGTTGGGAGCTAATTGTTTGACAAGTTCTAGGAACTGTTGGCTGTTGATTTTCTCGGTTGCTCGCTGGGATTGTTGAATTTGGATATAAACTTGAGTACCAATTAAAGTTGCCAATACAGCAGTCATACTCGTAAGCCCTACCCCAAACAAAGTCAGATTAGGATTTTGCTGTATCCGCCGCCACAGATTAGGCGACTGGTTGGTTTGGGCTGCCGCTAATTCTTCTCCTTGGTGCCATTTTTCTGCCTCATCATTACCGCCAGTAGACTGAACTTCTTTGTTGTTAGCTAAGAGTGAGGATGGCAAGGGGCGAGTCGCATCTATTGTATAAGTGCCTGCAAGTTGATCGTGCAATGCGCGACGCCCCCGGCGCGACGGTAAGCCTATCCCTTCACCCACAATCATTAACAAAGACAAAAATGTGAATAATCCTAAGTTAGGAAAAGCAAAGCTGTAGCGCCACAGCAGATAGGCGATGGAAATGGGTACAGTCCAACGCCCAACTCCTTCTCTAATCACCACTGCCTCCAAACCAGGTGGTCTTCCTTGCTCGTTGACAACTCGCACTTTTAACCAACGTTTAGGAATTGTGCTACCAGTCTTAGCTAGTAAATACAATTGCCACCATGAGAGAGTTACAGGCGCTAACAGGGCGATTGTCCACAAAATATTAGTCGGCCATGCCACGTTACGGATGCCATAGCTCACAGGTAAAGCCAGGGGTCTGGCGATCGCTCTTTCTGTGACTACCAACACAGGGTTAAGGGGCACTCGATTAAGATCGCTTCTAGAATTGGCATAGACACCAATGCCGAAGGGAATCAACCCACTAGTAACCACTAGTGTGATTTCAGCCGCCCAAGCAGCAAACCGCCTGCTTGCTAGTAGCAGCGAATTGGCTCTTTCTGGTTGTTTTGACTGACCAGATTGATTACTTCTTTTGACAATTGGTGTCGTCATCGCATAATTTCCTTTGACATTTTTGACATTATTTATACATTTATACGCCGCTAACGGCACAGTTAAAATAGACTAAGCTAATCGGCAAAAAGAAAAGCATATTGAAATAGAATTTTGGAGTCATAAGTCAGAAGCCTTTTGTATCATGGCTCCTGACTTTCATAACTACGGGTATGCAAAGTAAATGCATATCAGTTTATTACTTACGTTGAAACCTACTAGACACAAAAATTTTGTATCCAACATACACTAACACTGCCAAAAGTGCCAGACTGATTACAGATGCAACTAGTTTAAACACTGCTTGTAGCATCGCCAAGCCTACTAGCACCGTCACACCCGAAACTACCAGCTTTTTTGTTCCAGATAAGCTGTTGAACCAAATCTGAAATCGCTCCAGTTGCAAGTTAAATTTGGCAAAAACAGATGCCTCAGTCTGTTTTTGCTCTTGTGGTTGAGGAACCACTTTTGGCGAAGAATTAATCTCTGCCTCTAGCTTATTGAGGCGACGCTGCAAGTCTTCTTCTCTTTGAGGATTCATCAATCTTTTCTACCTCAGCTAGGTTACTTATTCCACAACAGACTAACCAAATTCTATTTTTGGTGGTTGTCTTAGTGATTTTAGCTAATGTCTGTGTATGCAATACCTTTTTCGACAGTAAAAATTATGATGATTTTTGAAAATCTATCATGTTACAGATTGAAGTGTATAATGTAGGGTCGAATATTTTCGTGCAAAAGCGCCACCATATATAAATAATTTGCACGATTAATAATCTTTACACCGATCAAATCTTCATTGAAAGCGACGGAAAACTCCATCCCCGGACTTCGTCTTGCTACCCACTCTGTGGGTGGACGAGGTTGTTCTCCCCATCGCTTGGATCAAGCAGGGCATTGGCCAAACAGGTAGTTTCTTCCTCATGCCCAATACTTCTCTTCTTAGGCTGCGCCCTAAGCGTAGCTATGCCGCAGGCTTTACGGCTTTGCCCAACTCTTCTTAGGCTGCGCCCTAAGCGTAGCTATGCCGCAGGCTTTACGACTACGCCCAACTCTTCTTAGGCTGCGCCCTAAGCGTAGCTATGCCGCAGGCTTTACGACTACCAAGAGGACAAGCTCAGGATAAGCTCAGTACAAGTGCCCTATTCCCCATGCCCAAAAACTCCAGAGAGCAAGTACCGTGGAGTTTTTTATAAAAAATCTTGAAATGATAGTATTGCTTTATACGACACCTTTTGGAACTAAGACGGATTGCTGCCGTCTATATTAATCAGACGATATAACAGTATTGCTCTAGAAAAATCTGGAGCATTAATTAAAATGAAAACGCTTAGGCTACTGACAATGGTTCCCACAGCTTTGGCGATGAGTTTGGTTTTCGCCCAGAATAATTTGGCACAGACACCAAAAATCCAAATTAATCGGAATCTCCAATCAGATCCACTAATTTTCAAGGGAAAGTCTGGGGGAACTGTCAAAAGTGATTGTGGCAATATTACAACTGAACCTAATCAAGTTATCCAGGTTACACAGTCACTACCTTATTTACGATTAACAGTAGAGAGTGAAGGGAAGCCAACGCTATTAATCGATGGGCCTGGGGGGCGTTTTTGTGTGATCGCAGATAAATATTCTGGAGGTAAGCCAGAACTTTCTGGTTACTGGCAGGCAGGAACATACTCGCTGTTTGTGGGCGAACTATCCCCAGGAAAGCCAAGCTTTAACTACACCCTCTCAATCTCCCAACAAACAAATAAATAGTCATTTGTCATTTGTCTTTTGTCACTAAATAATTACTAATTTGTAATTCGTAATTAAAGGTACAAGCCCCTAACTTTAGTTATGGAGACAAATAAATTTATTCCTTAATTCAAGCCCCCGACTTTAGTCGTGGGGTAATAATTACAAATTATGAATTATAAATTACGAATTATTTTAATTAATCTTCCAGTGATTTGCCTGGGACTTCCACAGCTTTGACATCAATTGTGCCTTCTGGTGTGAAGCGCTGAAAATGACTATTTTGTACTAACAGTGACTCTCCACAGTTAGGACACTGCAACTGACTGTTATTTAAACCTGTAAATTCATATCTACAGACGGGACACTGGTCAGCAACCAAGTTACGTTGCAGCCACCAACGAAAGCCAAAAAACGCCACAATGGGTGCTAAAAACAGCAACCCGACAATAATTAGCAACGAATTTACCAACCAACCCAAGCCCAGTGATGCCAGCAACCAAATAACTGCCAGCAGGGTAAGCCAAGGGCGGAGATTTAAAAGATTCAATTGAAATGACTTAAAGCTCATTTTTTAAATGTCGTCCTGCTCTGCTTCTAGGATAGCGATTTTAGTCATTGGTCACTTGTACTGAGCGTAGCCGAAGTATTAGTCATTTATTATTTGTCATTTGGACTCAAATGGACTTCATGATTGGGGATAGAAGAATTTTTTGCAAGTGCTGTTGAAAGGCATCTATGCCAAACAAAGCTATCGCTTGTTCTCGTAGCCACTCTCCATTACATCGCTGGTCATTCCCTTGAAGTATTTCTATACAAGCCGTTGCTACCGCATCAGGACTGCGGTGTGGGACTCGCCACCCTAGTTTACCATCTTGCAAAGGATCGGCTGAACCATCGTCGTCACCGGATAATACAGGCACTCCACAAGCCATTGCCTCTAGATAAACGATACCAAAGCCTTCTTGTGAAGGCATAATATAGGCATCAGCAAGACGGTAATGTTCTATTAATTCTTCTGTAGCAACGAAACCAGCAAATACGACGCGATCGCTCACACCTAAATATGCAGCTAGTTTAGCTAATCGCGGTTGGTCATCGCCGCGACCAATTACCAAATATTTCACTTCTGGAAAAACTTCAGCAATTTGTGGTAATGCCCGAATCGTTACATCTACGCCCTTGTAAATATCCCCTGACCATAACCGCGCTACTGTCATTAACACCTTAGCACCGATTAAGCTATACTTCTTTTCTAATTCTGGCTGCTTAGAACCAGGAGTAAATATATCCCCATCAATTGCACAAGGCATCATCTGTACCATTTTCGGGTTTAGACTATTAGCAGCACAGGCGCGATCGCGGCTGTAACGACTAATTGTCCAAATTCCAGCTGCGGATGTCAGGGCGCGACGTTCTTGATTTTTGAGCTGTTCCCAAACTTCTTTACCGTAAGTTAGCACAGTGTAAGGAATACCCAGGGGTTGGCAAAGAGTTTGTACTAATACTCCTAAGTTAATATGACCGCAGAAAACCTGTTCTGGACGGCTTTGCAAAAGACACTTGAGTAAAGCTGCTGCCATTTGCAATCTCCCTAAATAGGGAGACTGATTTTTAAAGTAATGAAATTTTAAGTTATCGTCTTCAAACGGATTTAAGCTATCAGAACTATCTCGCAGTAAAAAGACTTCCGCTTTGTAGGTTTGGCTCAATCCTAGATAGGCGCGAAAAATATCTTTTATATATGATTGGATACCGCCTTCGTGGGCAAAAATTTCTAAAAACACGAAGACATGGTTAGTTTTTTTGTTAATTTTATTACCTAACTTTAGGTTTTCTGTCACTGTAGTGATATGCATGTTAGGTTATTTACACTTGCGGTAAAGGCGCGAGCGCACCGCTTTGTAACCGTTCTAAATCTGTTTTTACCATTTTTTCTAAAAGTTCCTTAAAGCTCACTTGGGGTTTTGCCTTACCAGTTGTCACCAGGGTTCCCAATAGGTCATTTCAAGAGTTGGGTACAAAACTGGGAGCCGCTAAATTGTAAATTTCTTGGGGACGTGGCTGTTCAACTGCGGTCAACAACTTTGCCTTATCCTTCAAATCAACTGTAAAAATTTTTACTTGATTTGCCAGTGTTCCCAGTTTGGTCAAATTAGGTTGTTGATGCGGGGGTACTAATCCTACAACTCGGTAACCACGTTCAAGGAGCAAATGGCTGAGATAGTAGCCATCTTGACCAGTAATTCCTGTAATTAGGGCTGTCTTAATCATATGTCCCCTATTTCCTCTATCTCTTTAAGCACAAAATGGCACTTGTTGGAGAACAAAAATAAGACTCTCAACACTGCTGACAAATCTTAACAAGGGAGCTAATGTAACTCAAATGTTATCTTTACTGTATTCAGTAATTCTTTTTATACAACAATCTTATTTAAGATTTTACAAAATGCTCATAATTAACAAGCAATTTTACGTAAAAAATATATTACCCCAATTTAGATAATATTGAAAAAGAGTATACTTTTATCAATTAAATAACTATATATTTGACCAATGACTCCTTTTAATCATGCTTTTGTTTTGATATAAAATTTATTTATGTTCAAAATAAAAATATTTATTTCGAGACGCAAAGCGCGTTCGCCTTTGGCGTCCCATAGAAAAAAATAATATGTCCAAGTTTCAGCAGCCCTAAATTTTCTATCTACGCTGTTCTCTCCTCTGCCCCCAGCAAGAACTGCCCCCTTTCCTCTACTTTGGCTGCTTCACTTTTACTTTTGTACTTCTTGAGAGTATTTGACGATGAGAAGGCAATTTCTACCATCTGCACCACGTTCGTATACAACACGATCAGCCAACCGCCGCAGAAGAAACCATCCATAACCGCCTACTTGCAGCGTACCTGGCTCTGGCTCTGCGATCGCATCAGGATTGAAAGGTTTTCCATAATCCCAAATTCTAATCTCTAGTCGGTCAATCCAGAGATGGATGTTAATCTCAATGGTTGTTTCCGGGGGTAAAGCATGATGAGCATGACGAACAGCGTTGGTAAAGCCTTCTGCTAATGCTAAATTTAGGCGATCAAGTTGGGTTTTTGACCAGCCAAGTTGAGACAAATGTTGCAGACAAAATTGCTCGAACCATTCTTGCACCTGGTTTAGGAGACTGAGTTCGCTCTTAACCGTCAGATGGTCTTGCTGCACTATGCTAAACATTAACTGTGACTTAAATATAAGTAAACCCAAGTTGCTAGTTATTAAATTTTGCACTATTCGCAGAATTTCTTTGATATAAAAAAATCTAAATTTAGATGTTCTATGTCCCAAAAGACAAAACATGAACGATTTTTGCATTTCGAGAATTGTAACTAGCAACTTACGTTAAGTAAGTGAAAAATGTTTGTATTTGATGACTTTTGGCGATTTTAAATTTTGGAATAGCTTTTCCATCCAAAACTTCACATCCTAAATGTAATCTGAACTATTAAATCAGTGAACAGTCAACAGTTATAAGTTATCAAGTGTAGAGGGCATAGGTTTTGTATTCGTCACTAACACCTAGCACTAATCGGCGGCATCATGATTAATTTTCAGTTGGAAGTTTTCACCAATATAGTGGGGGACTTAAACCCAGGTATCAAAACTTTTAACTGATAACTGATAACTGTTAAAATTGACGCCTGTAAATTTTCTTCAAAAGCACATCTGCATCTGCTCTTGAAACTCACAGGCGTCAAAGCACTTTGTGATGACTAATTTAGAATAGTCCCAAGGTCAAAGATTTATCCAATGGCAAGGCAGCACCAATACCCAGCCACAAGGTGACAAGGGTACCAAAAAGGAATACTGTGGTTGCAACTGGACGACGGAAGGGGTTTTGGAACTTGTTAACGTTCTCAATAAAGGGAACGAGGATTAGCCCCACTGGTACAGAACCCATTGCTAACACTCCTAAAAGTTTGTTAGGAAGCGATCGCAAAATTTGGAAGACTGGATACAAGTACCACTCTGGCAAAATTTCCAATGGTGTGGCGAAAGGATTTGCTGGTTCACCGGTCATAGCGGGATCTAGCACAGCTAGAGCCACAATTGCGGCAAAGGAACCCATGATCACGATTGGAAATACGTAAAGTAGGTCATTAGGCCAAGCCGGTTCACCATAGTAGTTGTGACCCATGCCTTTAGCTAGTTTGGCTCTTAACTGAGGATCGCTCAGGTCAGGTTTTTTTTGTGTTGACATTTTGAAATGTGCTCTCCTGCTTAACTTAAATTAAAGCATTTGTGAAACCTATCAGCTACTAAATAACTCTAACAGGCGGCAAACAGCGTTTGTCTATTTACACCCAGCCGCCTCCAGAGTCTCTACAGCTTTAGCCTTCAGATACAAGTGTTTAATTTTTTGAAACTTATGTACAATTTATTTCTTGTGTTTCATAAGTTTAAAACAAACAACTTCATCTGGGAACTGATAAATGTTTGCCTTTTACTAATAGCTGAGATTACAAAGGCCCGGAAATACCTTGTTTACGGATCATCAAAAAGTGAAATAGCATGAAGACTGCGATGAACCAAGGCAGTACAAAGGTGTGTGCGCTGTAGTAGCGAGTTAGTGTTGCTTGACCAACACTCGAACCGCCGCGCAATAGGTCGGAAATCAGAACGCCAACTACAGGAATTGCTTCTGGTACGCCGCTAACGATTTTCACAGCCCAGTAGCCAACTTGATCCCAAGGTAGGGAATAGCCGGTGACTCCAAAGGAAACTGTAATCACGGCCAGGATGACACCGCTTATCCAGGTCAGTTCGCGGGGCTTTTTGAAACCACCAGTCAGATAAACCCGGAAGACGTGCAAAATCATCATCAATACCATCATGCTGGCAGACCAGCGATGAATGGAGCGAATTAGCCAACCGAAGCTTACTTCATTCATGATGTACTCCACAGAGGAGAAAGCTTCAGTAACTGTTGGTCTGTAGTAGAACGTCATCGCAAATCCAGTGGCAAACTGGATGAGAAAGCAAACCAGGGTAATTCCACCGAAACAGTAGAAAATATTGACGTGGGGAGGGACGTACTTACTAGTAACGTCTTCGGCGAGTGCCTGAATCTCCAGGCGTTCCTCAAACCAGTCGGAAACGTTGGCCATACAATCTCAAGTTCCTAAAAGTCGGTTGCGGTTGATAAATCCCGAAGTTCTGAATCGGCAAAAGCCTACTCTCAGACTTCTCTCCCAATTAACAATTTTGGGATTTTAGTAAAGAGGAGTTTTTTTGGAAAGCTTGTCAGCTTTGAGCGTACTAAGAGACTTCAGAAACTTTACACTCTTTTACACACTCCCCCGAATCCGCTTGCCTAACGGCACGCGCAAGGGACGCTAAATTCGTGGGATTCTGGGTCGCTAACAGCAATTGCAGGCATAGCCTGTCTGATATCGCCTAACCCAGCAGTCGATATCCCGACTGCACAAAGGCTGAATTATTCAGCCTCTTGACTTATATCTTTCGGTTAGAAACCGCCAGATAGAAGCATCACGCCCCGTAAAGAGGAAATATATTGCGATCTCTTTACGCCCCTACACACAAAATGGTGGACACAAAGTAGATTTTATCCTTTGGTAAGTGGATACGATGCATCAGTTGACTGAACAACTTGATGAGAAAAATGCACCACTTCTATAAAAAAAGTAACATAATCGAGAGATAGATTTCATCAACAACAGAGCAAGTGGGCATTATCTAGGCAATTTGGGTTGAGGTGGAATTGATAATGGGGTTCATGAACAAACAAGTCTTTCGGGTTGGATTTTCATTGTTAATGGCGTTTTGGTTGGCGTTGGGTACGCTCACCCAGCCGGCGATGGCTTTGACGGCAGAACAAAAGCTGGTTTCGGAAGTATGGCGAATTGTTAATCGCACTTATCTAGATGAGACGTTTAATCATCAAAACTGGGCGGCTGTGCGGCAAAAGGTTCTAGAGAAGCCACTGACAGACTCAAATGCCAGTTATGCGGCAATTGAGAAGATGCTCAAGAGCCTCGACGATCCTTTTACACGCTTTTTAGATCCAGAACAGTACCGCAGCTTACAGGTCAATACTTCTGGGGAACTGACTGGGGTTGGATTACAAATTGCTCTAAATCCTGAGAGTGGGAAGTTGGAAGTAGTTGCTCCTATAGCAGGTTCACCAGCAGATAAAGCAGGAATTAGACCGCGCGATCGCATTCTCAAAATTGAAGGCGTTTCCACAGAAAATCTTACCTTAGATGAAGCTGCGACTAAAATGCGGGGTCCCAGTGGCAGCCTTGTTACTCTTCTCATCGAACGGGACGGAGAGGCAGAAACGGAAATTAGACTGACACGCGATCGCATTGCTCTTAACCCTGTGGTTTCAGATTTGCGTGTTTCTCCTGAAGGTACGCCCATTGGCTACCTTCGCCTTACACAATTCAATGCCAACGCCTCAACGGAATTGGCACACGCTATTTCTAGTCTAGAAAAAAAAGGCGCTGCTGCCTACATTCTAGATTTGCGAAATAATCCTGGGGGGTTGTTACAATCAGGAATTGAAATCGCCCGTCTGTGGTTAGACTCTGGTACTATTGTCTACACTGTGAACAGACAAGGTATTCAAGGTAGTTTTGAAGCCTTTGGGCCACCCCTGACGACCGATCCTCTGGTGATTTTGGTAAATCAAGGAACTGCTAGTGCTAGTGAAATTCTCGCCGGCGCACTCCAAGATAATGGTCGTGCCCAGTTGGTAGGCGAAACCACCTTTGGAAAGGGCTTAATTCAATCTTTATTTGAATTATCAGATGGTTCGGGCTTGGCAGTCACAATTGCTAAGTATGAAACTCCTCAACACCGGGATATCAATAAACTAGGTATTAAGCCAGATAAAGTGATTTCCCAAGAGCCAATTAACCGCGATCAGATTGGTACCCAAGCGGATCTGCAATATCAAGCAGCAGTAGAACTTTTAAAGAAAGAATCGATTGTGGTGGGGAAGGTGTAAAAAGTCAGAAGTTAGAAGTTAGGAGTTAAGAGTAGAGATGCGATTAATCGCGTCTCTACAGAAGTTAAGAGTTGGCCTTGTTGCCAGTCTATGAAAATAGTGCAACTTGTAGACGCGACAGCTTAACAGATAAATTTCCCCAAAATCAAGCGATTGGCTTATGGGGTTATACCATTTCTTTGTGAGGCTGCGCCAAATTTTCTTCCTTTATGTCCTTTGCGCCTTTGCGGTTCGTTCCTTATATAATTTGGCGCATCATTATACAGAATTGGTATTAGCATTAATACTGCTCAGTTAAGCATTTTGAACTCAGAATTTGGTTTTGGCAAAAGGTTACTAGGTTTGGGTTAAAGGTTTTTCTTTCCCTTTTCCCCAAAACCCGGCAAGTATTGAGTTATGGGGTTACTCAACACTCAGCACTGGTGAACGAACTGGTAATATAATCACAAATTCTGTTCCTTGTCCCAATACAGAGGTGCAGAGAAGTTTGCCCCTGTGGGTTTCTTCGATAATTTGATGAGCGATCGCAAGTCCTAATCCTGTCCCCTTCCCGACAGCTTTAGTCGTAAATAAATGCTCAAAAATCTTTTCTTTTACTTCTTGGCTCATTCCTTTAGCATTATCAGCAATAGTAATTTTTATCCAATCTTCTTCTATGGAAGTTGTAATTATAATTCGATTCGCTTTAAGCTGAATATCCTCAAAGCTGCGTCCATTATTCGATTCTTCTAAAGCATCAATAGCATTAGCTAAAACATTCATAAATACCTGATTTAATTGACCAGGAAAACATTCAATCTGGGGTAAATTTACATAGTTTGTGACTACTTCAATTGCAGGACGCTGTTCGTTTGCCTTAAGACGATGTTTCAAAATTAAAATCGTACTATCAATACCTTGGTGGATATTAAATGGCACTTTGTAATCTCTATCTGCACGAGAGAAAGTGCGGAGGCTGGTGCTAATATTTTTTAATCTTTCACACGCCATAGACATAGAATCAATCATCTTGGGTAAGTCTTCTAAACTGTAATCTAAGTCAATTTCTTCGGCATGGTCAAGAATTTTTTCATTTTCGCTGGATAAACTTTCTTGATAAAGTCTGAGATGTTCAAAAATATCAGCAACAGTGGGTTTAACTTGTTTGAGACTGGCAGCAATGAAACCGAGAGGATTATTCATTTCGTGAGCTACACCAGCAACTAAATTACCCAGTGCGGACATTTTTTCACTTTGAACAATTTGTAATTGGGCATTTTGTAGATCGTTTAGTGCTTGCTGCAAATCAAGCGATTTTTGCTGCAAGGCAAGTTCTGATTGTTTGCGTAAGCGAAGCTCGTCATAGACATCGCTAATATCTCGCATTACAACTACTGCACCGAGTTTGTTACCTGAAGGATCGACGATCGCTTGTCCGCTTGCTAATAAAATTCTTTTAGAACCATGCTTCGGCACAATTACCATTTCGGCATTTTCAACGATTTCTCCTTGTAAGGCGCGAAAGAGAGGAATTTCCGTTTTTAATAAAGGTGTTTGACCATCCAATTGATAGAGATTGAAGTGTTCTGTCCATTCTTCTGCTGGTAATGATTTTACTGGTAAGCCATGAAACTCACGAGTTGCTTTGTTAAATAGAGTCAATTTACCACTAGCATCGCAAACAACAATCCCATCGGTAATATTGTGAATGATGGCATTCAAAAACTCTCGTTCTTTGGCTAGAGATGCTTCAGCTTGTTTGCGATCGCTAATATCAATTACCACCCCATCCCATAAAATTGTGCCATCGGCTTGTCGCTCTGGCCGAGAAGCAGATTGAACCCATTTCACGGTTCCTGAAGGCAAGATAATGCGCCATTCTTGCTCAAATGGTGTGAGATTTTGGGCAGAGTAGGCGATCGCTTGGGCAACAGCTGGTTCATCGTCAGGATGATGCATGGCGTAAAGGCTATGCGTCCCTGCCATCACTGATTCTGGTGCTAACCCATATAAATCGAAACAGCCAGAGCTAACGTATGGTGTTGAAGTTGAACCGTCAGCTGCTAGACGGAATTGGTACACCATACCAGGAATATTATTCGCCAAATTTTGAAAACGGGTTTCACTAGCCTGTAATTTTGCTAGAGATTGTGTTAACTGTTGAGCAGAGTTCTGGGAATTTCGATAAAGTCGGGCATTTTCCAGAGAAATTGCAGCTTGAGCGCAAAGTAAGTTTAATAGTTCGACGCGATCGCTCGTAAAGGCTTTGGTTACTAAGTTATTTTCCAGATACAAAATGCCTAGCAACTTACTTACATGCAAAATCGGACTACACAAGATACTTTTGGGCTGCTGTCGTTGAATATATGAGTCATTAATTAATTGAGGATGCACCCTAGCATCAACAATCACTGTTGGTTGTAAGCTGCGTTTGACGGTATCAATTAAGCCAACTGGCAAATCAACAGAGTCTTCAACAGACTGTGGGTTGAGCAACATTGGGTAAAAATCGACTTTAGCAGCCTGGTTTTGTACACCGTTCAGGGAAAGCTGTGCTGACGCCTGAATTAGCAAATGATCTGATTCCAAAAGCATGAACACACACTTATTGGCTCCGGCATTTTCAATGACGATATGCAGTAATGCTTTTAGCAGTTTTTCGAGTTCGATTTCCCCTGAGATAGTTTGATAAGCTTTGAGAATGGCAGCTAAATCTAAAGCAACAGAGACGCTGCTACTGCTGGAAGTGGCAAAACTGGTGGATGTGACACTCTCTAATGTGAAGATAGTTTCGTGAGTGGAGAAAGGAGAACGGGTTTGCTCAAGGATGGGGGCGAGGAGTTGCGGATAGCGTCGTTCCAAGTCGGCGACTTTGGCTTTAGCGCCCCAACGAGCGTAGCCGTAGTAGGCTTCAATCATGTATTCCCCAGCTATGCGCTGTTTGCCCCAATCGAGGTAAAATTTGGCGGCTAGTTCGTTCGCTAATGCAACTTCTTGGATATAACCGTTTTCTTTGGCTGCGGTGATGGCGCGATCATACAATTCTATCGCCTCTGATTTCTCTCCTAGAACTCGATACCGTTCTGCTTCAACCAAATAAAACTTGTGTAAATGATTGGCTGGAATATAGCTAGCCCAAGTTTTGATCTTTTCCTGATTTTTGCTCACCCGCCGAAGAATGTATTGTTGTTCTGTTTCGGAAACTTGGGAGTAGATTGCTAGATGAGCCAGAGAATCATAGGTGTGGAAGATTGGAACCACAAATAATCCGATGGCACTGCCGAGATAATTTTCAGTAGCGATCGCAGCTTCCACTGCTAGTTCAAACTTCCCAAACAGATAACCAAGAAAAAGTTTACTGACATAGAAATAGCACAGCACAGTTTGATCGCCTGAGTCCTGGAGAACTGGCAGCATTTGCTCTTGATTGAAAGCCTTACCAATCAGTTGCCATGCTTCAACACCATCGCCGATTAAATTCAAAATCCCTTGCTGAAAAATCATCAGCTGGTACAGAAGTCCTTCTTGTTTTAGTTGAGTGATTTGAAGACGGAAAGCATCGCTCTCCTGACTTAGCTCCCCCAGTTCTTTACCGACAAACAAAGAGTGCATGACGTAAACGACTGCACAAATGGTAGCTGATTCTAAATCTCCTGTTTCCAGCCCAACTTGATAGCCTTCTTGGAAAAGCGCTAAGGTGTTCCTGAGCGGCTCCTTCCAATGCAATACACAACAGCACGCTCTGACATAGGTTCTAGCTTTCAAATTTTTGGCATTAAACTGTTCAAGTAAATTGAGTGCCAGTTGTCCAAACTGATAGCCACATTCAATATCTCCTACTGCGCCACAAAGTAGCAGTCCATAGAAAGCATAAGCATTTGTAGAGTATGAGGTATTGCCATACTGAACAGATAAATTTACTTGCTCAAGGACAATAAATGGTAACAGTGTTGGAGCGGCAACAAAGGCAGAAGAAGAGACACTTACAAGAATCCGCATAGCGGCTAATTTGTCTTTTTCTGTCATCTGATGTAAAGCCATTAAATCTAACGCTTGCCTTCCAGCTAAAATGGATTTGGTTGCTTTGAGCGCCGATGCAATATCTGATTCATTTGGTTGCTTGGGAAAATGGATTCCTAACTGCTCTAAAATCTTGAGAGCCAGTTCTACGCCCTGTAGAAATTGATGTTGGGCTTGAGCGGCTTGAATTTGGATTTCATAGACTTTAACGGTATCTAATAAGGTTCTGGCATTTGACAAAATGACTGCTGCAAATTGTGTCATCTGCTCAAAATTGCCACTTAGATAAGCTGCTTCGGTGGCAGCTTCATAAAATGTCAGGGTTAGTTCATATTCTGTTTGCCACGGATATTGTCCAAGCATTGCAATACCTACGGTGGCATACTCAAATGCGGCGGCGTATGCTGTTGCAGCTATTGCTTTTTGTGCAGCTTGTAAATTGAGTTGAGCAAGTTCTATTTTATGAGATGGATTGACGATTAAGCTATTTCCTATATTCAGTTGATTAACAATCTCAAATAGTTTTTTATCCTGTTCTGCAGCTGGGGTGTAATTCAGCAAAAGTTGCCCAATTTTCAGGTGAGTGACCTGTTTTTGCTGGTTGGGAATCAGAGAGTAGGCTGCTTGCTGAACGCGATCATGCAAGAATTTGTAAACTGTCATTTGTCCTTTGGCATTTGTCATTTGCAAATGATCGATGACCAATGACGAATCTTGATAAAACTTGTAAACCTCGTTGGTTGGAATCACCAATCCTTCTTGCAATGCTTTCCACAAGTCCACAGCGATTTCTGTCTGCGACTTTTCAGAAACGATCGCTAACGTTGCCAAATCGAACTGATTGCCGATACAGGCTGCCAGTTTCAATACATCTTGAGTGATGTCGGGCAACTTTTGAAGCTGTTGCGCCATAAATTTCACTACATCATCGGTGAGAGCAAGCGATCGCACTTGCGTCACATCACACTGCCAGTAACCTGCCTTTGAATCAAAGGTAATCAGCCCATCCTCATGTAGCACTTTCAAAAACTGAGTTGTGAAAAAGGGATTACCTTTAGCTTTTTGATAAACTAACTCTGTCAATAGCAATGCTTGGTCAGTTGCACATCTGAGGGAATCGGCGATTAAATGATTCACATCTGCTTGACTCAAGGGAAATAGAGTCAAAGTGTTGACGCAAAAAGATTCCTTTTTGATTTCATCTAGCGTCAACATGAGAGAATGAGCTGCAAAGACCTCGTTATCGCGGTATGCGCCAATAATGAATAGATAACCGCGATTACTCTCGCCCATTAACAGCTTCAGCAAATTGAGCGATGCGGAATCTGCCCACTGCAAATCATCGAGAAACATCACCAACGGATGTTCTGGTGTGGTGAAGACTTGAATAAACTTTTGAAACAGCAGGTTGAAACGGTTTTGTGCGGCACTCCCCGATAATTCAGCAATTGCAGGCTGTTTGCCGATAATCTGCTCTAGTTCAGGAATCACCTCGATCAGAAGTTGCCCGTTCTCGCCAACTGCCGCTAAAATCTTGTTTTGCCATTGCTTTAGTTGAGTATCGCTTTCACTAAGCAACTGTCCCATTAAATCACGAAAGGCTTGGACAAAAGCAGACAGAGGAATATTTCGGTTAAATTGGTCATACTTACCTTTGATGAAGTAGCCGTTCCACTCGACGATCGGCTTATGCACTTCATTAACAACTGCGGTTTTGCCAATGCCAGAGAAACCTGCCACTAGCATCAGTTGGGAGTTACCATTAGCAACATGACCAAATGCTTCCAGTAACGTCTGTACTTCCGATTCGCGTCCGTAGAGTTTTTCAGGAATGAGAAAGCGATCGCTAATATCTCGCCCTCCCAAATCAAACCAGGTATGTTTGCCAGTTTCTCGCCACTGTTCTAGGCAAGTAACGAGGTCATGTTTAAGCCCTAGCACACTGTGATAGCGGTCTTCAGCATTCTTCGCCATCAGTTTGCGGATAATTTCACCCAGCATCAAGGGCAAATCGGGGTTGAAATCGCAGACAAAGGGTGGAAGTTTCGCAATGTGGCAATGCACCAACTCCATCGGTTCCTGGGACTCAAAGGGCAGTTGTCCACTCAGTAATTCAAAGAAAGTCACACCTAAAGAATAGAAATCGCTGCGGTAGTCAATGCCCCTGTTCATCCGCCCGGTTTGCTCTGGTGACAGATACGCTAGCGTTCCCTCCAGTCCGTTGGGACTTTGAATCTCCTGGGTTTCTCGTGGTAAGAGTGAGGCAATACTGAAGTCAATCAGCTTAATTTGTTTGGTAACAGGGTGAATTAGGATGTTGGCTGGTTTAATGTCTTTGTGAATGATGCGTTGTTGATGTAACTGGTGTAGCGTGTCTAGCAGTTGCAAAACAATGGGTAAGAATTGCTCTAAAGTCAGTGTTTTACCTTGAGTAAATTGCCGTAAAGAAATGCCACCAAAGTCCTCCATTACCAGGGCATAGCCATTGTGATAAGCTTCCAGGCTGTAAGGTTTGATAATGCCGGGAATATCTAGATTTTTGGTGATCGCATATTGGTTGCGAAACTGTACTAGTTCACTAAAAGTTGGGTATTCTCGTTTTAAGAGCTTGATGACAACTGGTAAGCGATCGCATTCTCGTACTGCCCGATACACTTGAGTACGAGAACCTGAATAAAGTTGCTCTATGATTTGGTATCCAGCGATCCTTAAAGTTCTATCAGCTTTTGCGCTCATAAATTTTTACGGGAATTCCTGTGTACTAAAGTTAGAATTCCCAGGAGAATATCTTGCTTAACAAACGTTACAAAACTTGCGTTGGGGATTAGAGATTGGGGACACTTCTCTTCTCTACGAGAGGCTGCGCCAACGAGACGCTTTACGTAGCTTGCTTCCCCAAAGGGGTACGACAAGCGGTAGTTGAATCTCGACTTTGCGGTAGTTGAGCGTAGCCGAAACTCGATTACCGCGTAGCCGAAACTCAGTGCATCGCTGGGGATTGAGCAGAAGAGAGGGAGTTAAAACTTAGACATTGAGCTTCAGAAGGTGAACATTGAGCTTCTGAAGGTGAACATTCAAGTTTTAACTCTCCATGCCCAATGCCCCATACCCCATACCTCATACCCCCTGCCTCAAAAAGGCTGTATCCGCAGCAAAGCTGGTAAATCTAGAGAGGCGAGGTGTTGATAAGCCTGATCTATAAATCGCTTGCCTCTGAGAAAGCCTGTGTTAGCTCCCGGACAAATGTATTTAAGAGTTTCTGGTGTAAAATTTTCTAACAATAATTGAAGGCTCTGAATTTGCCTAGGCCAGTGAAAGGTTTTAGCTGACCGTAATGGTACTGGTTTACCCTGCTGGTTAGGGAGTAAATGACGACCAGAAAACAATATTCCTCCAAGTTCATTGAAAGCGCCGCGAAACTCCATCTTCGGACTTCGTCTTACTACGCTAACGTGGGTGGAGGAGGTTGTTCCCCCCGTCGCTTGGGGCATTGGGCGAATAGCATTGGTAACTTCTTCTTCATGCCCAAAAACTCCACCCACAAGGGGGTGGAGTTTTTCATTGTAGTATAGGCAAGATGAACCGGGAGAATGACCTGGTGTCCAAATCACTTGTGTTGATGCATCAAGCGTAAATTCCTGTCTGAAGGTAGTTAAGGTTAAACCTGGTAACAAATAAGCTTCTTGCTCTTGAATCAACACTTCGCAGCTAAAGATTTGCTGAAATTCAGCAGTCTTGCCAATCGCGCCTCTATGGGTGAGAAATAACCAACGCACGCCTCCATGCGATCGCAAAAAATCTTGATTTGTTTGGTCTAGGGCAGGGCAGTCTATGAGGATATTGCCTTCATTTCTTACAATAAGATAAGAGGTTCCCCCTAATGTGTCCCGATTGGGTGAAAAAGCAAAAATGCTCTCTTGTGCGAAGTCCGATTGCAGAGAACCTGTGCTAGGAACTTCGTTAGGGAAGACAGCCCGTGGTGGCTTAGTTATATGACTTGGCACTTGAGGTAAAGGGCACATGATCAAAGAACCGAAACTGAGGAGTTGTGGACAATCTGGTTACAGTGTGGAAATTCTCAAAAATTGAATTGGGATTGGGGATTGAGAATTGGGAATTGGGAATTGAGTATTGGGAATTGAGAATTGGGAATTGGTACGCCAACCAAATCTTAAAAGAATTTCTTACCCAGTCCCCATTACCCAGTCCCCAATCTCCAATCTTCAATACCCAGTCCACTGTGAAAAAAAATTGGGATTTGAGGTCTGCCTTGTAGTTAATGCTATGGTGCTAAAGCTACTGGCCGGGCGTTTTGTCAAAATTACTGAAGATAACATGGCATTTTGGTTTCTGTTTATCCTCCTACTGGGGTTAGCTACTTATCTAATGGTGCAGCACAGCGTCGCTCAGATCACCCGGACGCCAGTATGGTTGTTGTGGCTGGTTTTAATGGCACCAGCATTACTGTTGAGTGGATGGACGCTGATGTATGGGCCGAAACAACCTCCGCCGCCAGCGCTGATTCTTTGGTCGATATTTGTCTCCACAGTATTGTACTGGACGTTGTTTCAATGGGGGCGTCGATCGCCAAGAGATACACAGGCCCAAACTCAAGCCCAAGCCTCAGAATCACAGCCGACTATCCAGCCGATCGCAGAACCAATAGTACGTCCGATTGAGCTAAAGGAAGAAACTCAACTACGAAATTGTTTTCCTTGGTCTGTATACTACGTTCAAAATATTGAGTATCGACCACAAGCCGTGATTTGCCGTGGTCAGTTGCGAACTAAGGCTAGCAACGCCTACCAGCAGATTAAGACTAATATTGAAGCACAATTTGGCGATCGCTTCTTGCTGATCTTTCAAGAAGGTATGGATAGCAAGCCTTTCTTTGTACTGGTTCCCAACACTCAAGCTGCTAAAGAGAAAAATACACCACGACGCCAACAGGAACGCTTAACTCGTCCAGGATTAGCCCTTCTACTACTAGCAGCTACTTTAGTAACTACTACCTTGGTGGGAGTGGAAATTGCTGGTGTTTCTCTTCCGCCTGTATGGCAAACTGGCTCTTTGTTTAAAGTTGTATCTAACCCAGATGTTCTATTGAAGGGATTGCCCTATGCTTTAGGGTTAATGACTATTTTGGGCATTCACGAACTTGGGCATTATTTGACAGCTAAATTTTACAAGATTCGCTCGACGTTGCCTTACTTTATTCCCATACCTTTCTTCTTGGGAACTTTTGGTGCATTTATTCAGATGCGTAGTCCCATTCCCAACCGCAAAGCTTTATTTGACATTAGTATCGCTGGACCAATTGCAGGCTTTGTGGTGACTTTGCCATTACTAATATGGGGCTTGGCTCATTCTGACGTAGTTTCCATCACTGAAAAAACCCGACTTTTAAATCCTGATGCCCTTAATCCCAAGTATTCCATTTTACTAGCGGTACTGTCTAAGTTAGCCTTGGGTAGTCACTTAACGGCAAAATCAGCCCTTGATTTGCATCCAGTTGCAGTAGCTGGTTTTTTGGGATTAATTGTTACAGCTTTAAATTTAATGCCTGTGGGACAGCTAGATGGAGGTCACATTGTCCATGCAATGTTTGGACAACGAACTGCGATCGTAATTGGTCAAATTGCTCGCTTGTTGTTGCTATTACTGGCTTTAGTAAGAGAAGAATTTTTGGTGTGGGCAATTATCTTATTATTTATGCCATTGATTGATGAACCTGCACTGAATGATGTCACTGAATTGGATAACCAACGCGATGTTTGGGGATTACTGGCAATGGCATTGTTAATTATAATTATTTTGCCATTACCACAGGCGATCGCTAACTTTTTGCAAATTTAAAAAGTTTCATTGCACAGAGAAATATATCTAAACTTTTTCCAACTATGGAATCAACCACAGCTTGGTATTTTGTGATTGAGATTAAATCACATCTGTCGTCAGGGCATAGCATTGCTGTGCCCTGCATGATTTATTTACAAATATTCTCTAACACATTACCTCATATCGTAACCAAACAAATTTGGGTCTACTTCTCCTAACTGCAACTCTGCCAAACCATACTCCGCCCATCGCCTTTCTACTATCGCTGCCACATCTGGATCAGATTCCAAAGGCGCACCCCATTCATGGTCTGTTTCCGGCGGAATCTTTGTAGTCGCATCAATTCCCATGCGTCCACCTAAACCAATCTTTTCACTAGCAAAATCTAATGTATCAAAAGGTGTATTCGGCAAAATAAAGACATCCCGCACTGGATCAACTTTGGAACTAATCGCCCACACAACTTGACGCGGATCGCGAATATTTATCTCTTTATCCACAACAATTACAAATTTGGTGTATGTAAATTGTGGTAAAGCACTCCAAAACGCTAAAGCCGCCCGTCGCGCTTGTCCCGGATATGCTTTATCAATGGAAATAATTGCCGCTTTGTAACTCAAAGCTTCCATTGGTAAAAAGAAATCGACAATTTCTGATACTTGTTGCCGCAAAATGGGCGTATAAATACGATTTAGTGCGATCGCCATCATCGCTTCTTCTTTCGGTGGACGACCGCTAAATGTTGTTAAGTAAATCGGATTTTTCCGGTGCGTCATACACTCAAACCGGATTAACGGTGAATCCTCAACCCCGCCGTAATAACCCATGTGGTCGCCAAAAGGCCCATCTGGTAAAACTTCTCCTGGTGTAATCGTTCCTTCCAAAACAAATTCTGAATCTGCGGGAACTTCCAAATCGACAGTTTTACACTTCGCTAACTGTACACCAGAACCACCGTACAATCCAGCAAACAGCCATTCTGATAAATCTACAGGGATGGGTGTGGCAGCTGCCATGATAATTAAAGGATCAACACCAAGTGCGATCGCAACTTCTAATTTCTTCCCACGCTCTGCCGCTTTTCGCAAATGTCTCGCCCCACCCCGCACCGATAACCAGTGAACGGTCATCGTATTCTGAGATTGTAGTTGCAAGCGATACACACCTACATTTGGAGTACCTGTTTGACAATCTTTGGTAATTACCAGTCCCAGCGTAATAATTTTGCCAGCATCACTAATATAAGGACGTATCAACGGCAACTTGTTTAAATCTAAATCATCACCTTGAACTACAACTTGCTGACAAGCAGGGAAAAAGTCACGTCCTGGTTTCGCTTTCACCACATCAAACAGCACTTTACCAAAATCTATTGCTTGGGAAATCTTCTTCGGCGGTTTTGGCTGTTGCAGCATACTTAGTTTTTTCCCCAGAGTTTCCAACTCTTCTGGATGCTGCATATTCATCGCCCAGCAAATCCTTTCTACAGTTCCCATCAAATTCACCGCCACCGGGAAAGAAGCGCCTTTGACGTTTTCAAACAACAACCCTGGGCCACCTTTTTGCAGCATCCGGTTAGAAATTTCAGCAATTTCTAAATCTGGGTCAACTAAAGCTGAAATTCGCCGTAATTGTCCTCTTTCTTCCAAAATTTTAATGAATCCCCGCAAGTCTCTTGCCATTGTTCTAATAAAGCTGATTATTTAAGAAGTGTGAAGCGCTTTCTTATATTATGGGGCATTGGGAATTGGGAATTGGGCACTTGTACTGCCCTTCGACTACGCTCAGGAACCGCGACTTGTACCGACTTGTGCCGAGCGACTTGTACTGAGCGTAGTCGAAGTAAGCCGAGGTAGCGACTTGTACTGAGTTCAGCCCGAGCAAAGCCGAGGGGCATGGGCAAGAGGACAAGGTGACAACGAGAATTAGGAATAAGGGGAAAGACTTGTTGCAAGTTCTAAACTTTTGCTCCCTTGTCCCCAATTCTCCCTTGCTCGCTCATTCCCTCATCTTCCCCTGCTTTCCATTCGGGGAATTGTTGGTTTTAATTAGAAATTAACCTATTTAGTAACTTTTCTTAACTGTATTTTTCAAAGTATTTAGTTATTGTATCTAGGGATATGCAATTATTTTTTATAAATAAGCGCTAACCTAATCAAACATGGCCAGAATATACTATACCTTCCTGGCAGGCGACCTTGTTATATGGCCCCTGCCGGATTTATTTGTTACAAGCTGCGACTATGCCTTACTTTTGGGTTTTTCTGAGTTTTTGTAAGTTTGCATTAGTGTAGACCAACTCAGACATGCATCATCGCCCCTAGTAATGTATATGTAACAAGTATTTTGTTAAATAGTATAAAGAATATTTTTTAAGTTGAGCAATAAATTTGATTAATTTTTGAGTAAGGATTCAGATGAAGGGTATTGACAAAGAGGATGGTTAAGGTAAAGTAGGGCAATAGCTTATTTAATTTGTCACTGTATAAATTCTGATAAGATTTATAATTTTTACTTGCAATAATCATCTACTTTTGATACTGAATCAATTTTTATAAGAGCCTTTTCTCTAATAATAAATTCACTTAAGCCTACATTTACTGGTCTCTTTGGATCAATTTTTTCCCAGTCGCTGTGTTTTCCCCAATCATAAGTATATCCAAGTTTAGTCCAAGGATAATCGTTAGTCATTAATTGGTTTAAAAACCAATTTTTATATTTATCAGAAATAATAGACATAAACCAACTGAACTCAGGAAAATTTAGTTCTGCTTCATGGTCAGTAATTTCCGGATCTGGAGTAGGTCTAAATAAATCTCTTTGTTCTACCCAAATTTGTACAACCTTACGCTTTTCTTGTTTTTCGCTATCTTCTGGAGGTAGTCCCAACAATTGATTGATTCTGTAAGATAATGTTATTTCTTTAGGAAGTGTTATTTGTCTAAAAATAGAAAGTTTGTTGCAAAAGTCTTTTAATTCTGGTGCAACTGTTACCCAAATATCTTTAGACGTTTGTTCTGAATCTTGACCGACTAGTGGTTGATATCTATCCCCGTTTGCCCAACTTGCTACTAAAAGACGACTATTAACTTTATTATCTTCCCATATAATTTTTTTATTATCTTTAGTTATTGCTGTCAAATTTTTCCATATTTTATCTTTTTCAGCAATTTTGGTGTTAGCAATTGCATAGCAGTAATATTTTGCTTCAGGGTATTTCATTTCAGGATATTTTTTATAACAATTAAAATCTGTATTTTCTGTATTGATTGGTTCTGCACTATTATCTTTTGAATAGGCTCGAGGTGAATGGGATAAAAATACATTTGTGGAACTAAAAAATATCAACGACAATATCGTTAAATGGGTAAATTTAGTTTTTTTCATGAAGACCTCGTAAAACTTAACTATTGAGATGTCAAGTAATAACTTTATATTTAGTTCTTTACTTACTCAATCAGTATTATTACGGAAAAAACATTAATTACATGTTTTATTTATAAATTACGATGGGTGTTGTTGCATAATTGGACTTTGGACACAAAAGAGTAAGTTTGCGGAAAACACATCCGAACAAACACAGGTATAAAAAAATATAGATACCAGTCCCCCACACATAGTAATATCAACGATAAAGCGTTGCTGGACAAGTACAGATGGCTATGTCTTCAATAAATTATTGATTCCGCATCCAGAACTGTCACAAACGGTTATTACTGGAGTAAATATACAAAAATTAAATAAAAAATACATTTATTCAAACAGTAAAGATATTTGCTTTAGTTAAAGACACTAAAAGGTATTCTCAATAAATCTAAAAGGTGTAAAGTTATCAAGTAATAATATTAACTTTGCCAGTGTCAATATCGTAATAAGCGCCGACAATTTTTAGTTTTCCTTCACGGAGCAATTTAACTAAAATTGTTGAGCTTTCTTGCAATTTTTCAGCTTGATATTGAATATTGGCTATAACTGCATTCTGCATATTATCACCTGTTCTTAACTTTATTGTTTCTACAGATGGTTTGATACCCTCAATAATTAAACCAATTCTGCCAGGAAGTGGTTCGTTTTTGATTGCTTCTGCTACTGCACCGCATCTTTTATGACCTAAAATTACAATCAACTGCGAACCTAAAACTGTTGTAGAATATTCCAAACTACCTATAACCGTGTCGCTGACAACATTACCAGCAACTCGCACGACAAATAAATCTCCAAGTCCTTGATCGAAGACGATTTCTGCAGGTACTCTAGAATCTGCACAACCTAATATAGCGGCAAACGGATATTGAGCTTTAGCAACTAATCGCAAATGTTCTAGTGATTGATCGGGATATTTACGTTTTTGTTGGATAAATCGTTGATTACCATCAAGCAAGAGTTTAATGGCTTCATTAGGGCTGACTGGATTTGGATTGCCTGGATGAATATCAGCAACAGCAGTTTGCTCTGTATTCCAAAAACCATCACCAAAAGCAGTAACTGCAATACCTACTACGCTGGCAAATTTTAAGAAATCACGTCGCCCTACAAATCCATTAATTCGACTCATAAATCTACCTAAAAACAACAAAGCTGTTCTCAGGAAGATATCAGACTTAAGCAAGATGTAAGAGTACCCTTTTACACGATTTAAGAGTCATTTAATCTTCAGATCGTACCATAATTTAGAACTTAAGTAGGTAGACATAATTAAATCAGTGAACAGTCAACAGTTATCAGTTATCAGGGTAACTCTCTCAGGAATTTGACACCGACTGGAACACATCACTTATTAGAAGTGGGAGACTCTGATACCCTTTGAGGCAACCGCATCATGTCAACAAAGTAATTTTGTTGTCAATAAGCTCGAAATTAGTCGCATTAATTGCTGCTTATTGACACATATTTACCGTAGGTGCAGCCCGTCGTAGATATCGCTTTGAGTCTTGCAAACTAAACCAAACGAGAAATGCCGATTTTGTTGGTTCTTAACGTTGGTTCTGATCAAGAGTAATTTAGATGTGTTTGCCCTAGATACCCTTTCACAAAAAATATGATCCGAATGTAGCTTGGGTTGAGGACGAAACCCAACACCTTAAAGTCTTATAATTGTTGGATAACACTAAAGTTCAACCCAATCTACGCATCTGTTTCATTTTTTCTGCAATTGGTATGACTCTAAGTTGAGTTACATTTTTTGACTGATAACTGATAATTATTGAAATGTTATTAGTCCATTTGTACTATTTTTTTCTGTTTGATTTCTAGCCAGTTGTGATGAAGCGGTAAGGCTTGCTCTGTTTGTTAATTGCATCCAACCCTAAAAGGGTAGTTCACAGAGCGAGCGTCAACAACTGGCCATTGGGTGGGATTTTTGAGACGGGAATTGATCCCTTGTAGAATTTTCTCAATGTCCCAGTAACCCTGTTGATATGTCAATTAAAACTGCAACAGAAAAATTTTGGATGCCAAATTGCCGAAAGCACTCAATCAATTTTGATTGGGTAAACATAGGAGTTTTTATACCATGAGAAAATGTTTCAGGTTCGCTCTGGAGCGGCCTTGCAGGATTTGTTGTGACTCAGCAGTATATTAAAAACTGATGCAGAGCTTTATATATAGTAAGTTCAGTAAGCCTTACTGTTGAATCGGGGTTCTACCCAATCTAGTTAATTTGTATTTTGGTGATTTTTTCCTGAATGAATGTCCTGTTTTACCTTTTTACTTGCTGTAGATGTGATTAGAAACGCAAGGATTATTGGGGAGAATTCTTTGAGCATCGAAAACGACGGTCGCGGCAGTGGCAGGAATTGTTATAGCTTTTGTATTAGTTTATAGATAGCGTAGGCGCAGCCCGCCTTAGACATCGCTATCGCCTGGTGAAGTTTCCTTATTAAAGTGGTTTTATGTTGAATGGGGGCAAGAGTGATAAAGAGGATTAATGTCTTTTACCTGCTCCCAGATATAGCTCACCCACTTTAGGATCGTTCAACAGTTCTTGACCTGGCCCTGAGATAGCATCGCGTCCTGACTCCAGTACATAGCCGCGATTAGCCATCTCTAGTGCCTTACGGGCATTTTGTTCCACCAATACGATCGCAGTACCTGCCTGATTAATTTGTTTAATCTGCTCAAACACTTGTGTCACCAAAATCGGGGACAAAGCAGCAGATGGTTCATCCAAAATCAGCAAACTAGGTTCCAACATCAAAGCTTTGCCCATCGCTAGCATCTGGCGTTCTCCTCCAGAGAGAGTACCAGCGCGTTGACGACGGCGATCGCTTAGTCTGGGGAACATAGCAAATATTTTATCTTTAATTGGTTTCAAGGGAACGTTAAGCACAAAAGCACCCATCTCCAAGTTCTCTTCAACACTAAGGGAGGGGAAAACATTGGCGATTTGCGGTACGTAACACATTCCTCGCTGAACTATTTCATTGGACTTTAGCCCCACCATATTTTCACCTTTGAAGGTAATTGTGCCTGTGTGCGGGATCAAAAGTCCAAAAATTGCTTTTGCTAAAGTAGATTTACCAGCACCATTGGGGCCAATCACAGTTACCAATTCACCTATTGCAACGCGGAAATTTACACCTTGCAAGATATCTACATCTTTGATGTATCCAGCGTGGACATTTTGGACATCTAGTAAATAGTCATTTGTCATTTGTCATTTGTCACTTGTACTGAACGACTTGTGCCGAGCAAAGCCGAGGTAAGCCGAAGTATTTGTCACTTGTCGTTTGTCATTGGTCAACAGTCAAGTTAAAAATAGCTATGACTGTTGACTATAGACTATTAAGGAGTTTTTTGTAACTCCGGTCGTTCTTCTGCAAGAATTGCCCCTTCTACTGGGCAAACTTGGAGACATATACCACAGTCAATGCAAGTGGCAAAGTCAATCCAGTACCAATCAGTTCCCTTGGCATTTTTGCCTGGCCCATCATGAATACAAGCTACTGGACAGGCATCTACGCAGTCAGCGACACCTTCACAGACTTCTGTAACAATCGTGTGCGGCATATTCTCGATTCCCTCTTTTCTGTATCGGCTATTTCTAGCCTAGCAGGGGAGTCAGGAGTGAGGAGTAGGGATTGGGGACTGGGGACTGAGAATAACCGATGCCCCATGCCGCCCAATTTCCAGTTTCCAATTCCTACTAAAGCAATGATTCAATTTCTGGGGAGCCATCAGCTTTCATCCAAGCAATTTGGGCAATGCCGCGATCGCTTGCATATTGGCGAATAGCGTCTGCATCCCTTCCCCCTAAATCAATTTCTACCCGCACCAAATCAGTAGAATCTCTCAGTTTTTGCGCGTAGGCAAAGGCAAAGGCGTTAGCACTAGCCGTCTCTGGTACTACCAACCAGTCACTGGCTGGAGTGACTTGTGGTAATTGCTGAGTAGACAACAGAACTTGGTATAAATCTTCAATACTTAATCCAAAACCAATACCGGGAATGTTTTCTCCTTGGGGATGATATAGCCCCAAAAGCTGGTCGTAGCGACCACCGCGCCCTAAAACTCTGGCTTGGGATTCGGTATCGTTGACAACTTCAAAGACGATACCTGTGTAGTAATCTATGGTCTGGATGAGGCTAAGGTCGAGGATTAAGGGAAATTTTTTCTCTGATTCGAGTAATTCTACTAGGGATTTGAGGTTATTTACTGCCTCTCGCTGTTCTTCGTCTAAATCCAAACTACTAACTTTTTGCAACACGTCTGCGCTGGGCCCACGCAAATCCAGCATGGTTCGGGCGCGATCGCGTAGTTTATCACTTAGGGGTAAAGTATCTATGGTAATGCGGTCAAGATGAGCGATCGCACTGCGAACTTTATCCTGTAAATTAGCAGGAAAGGCACTCAGGAGCGATCGGGTAATTCCCGCTTCACCTAAAATTAAATGCCATTCTCGCAACCCTAGTGCTGCTAAACAATCTGCTACTAAAAGTAATACTTCCGCATTCGCCAACAATCCACCAGTACCTAATAATTCCACTCCAGCTTGATAAAACTCTTGCTGGCGATTATGCCTATCCCAAGTGCGGCGAAACACATTAGCGTTATAGTACAACCGTTGCGGATAGGTTGCATTTGCCATACGAGTGACAACCGTGCGAGCAATGGATGCTGTTAATTCTGGACGTAACCCTAATTCATCATCTTCGCCATTTTGTAGTTGAATCACCATCTGGCGCTGGATTGCTTCCCCCGCCATCAGAGTATCCATCCGCTCTAAAGTCGAGGTGATAATCCTGTGATATCCCCAACGGTGAAACACCTGCTGTAATCTATCTTCAATCCAGCGTTTTTTTTCCACATCCAAGGGCAATAAATCCCTGGCTCCTGCTGCTGGTTGATACACCATTATTTTTTCTTCCCACCAAACAAACCACCGAACAAACCACCACTACCAGATTTATCTGGTTGCTTATCTCCATTATTGGCGGATGAAGTCACCTTATGATCACTAGGTTGTTGTCCTAGAGCTTTATCGATTTTAGGTTTCCATTGCAGAGCCGCTTCGTCATTGGGGTCTAATTTGAGAGCATTGTCGAAGTGGATTTTTGCCATTTTTAGCTGATTTTGCTTCAAATACACCATTGCAATTAAGCTATGACACCGACTATTTTTAGGTTCTAGCTTTAGAGCCTCTTGCAACTCTACTTTGGCTTGGGCGAATTGGTTTTTGTCAATCAAAGATTGAGCGCGGCGAACATACTGTTCTACAATCAAGTCTTCTTTTGTTGGCGGGGGTGGTGTAGTTTTTGGTGTATTTGACTGAGGCGTACCTGATTCGACTTTGGGTTGAGCAGGTGACCGCAGCGCTGCGGATGGTTTGCTTGCACTCCGCATTAAATACACTAAATTCAACTCACTAACTTGGGCAATGACTTGCAGCGCTTGCTCTAAAGAATCATATTGGGTTTCGCCGATTTTAGCGATCGCACTTCTATAGAAATGATCAAGATTAGGCGTTTGGGCTAACTGTCTAGCTAATTCGGTGTTGAGAGTCACCGAAGTCGATTCTTGTATCAGGCGCTTGCCAATTTGCGACAAAATTAAAATATATTCCGTGCGAGTGCGATCGCCACACAGTTTTTCGTAAGCTGGGTTAACTAGCTTTGATAAAAATTCGTTCCCTAGCTCTTTTTGACTAGCACTTTCAGTAAAACTACTGTCCGGGTGCAAACGGCGGGCGATTTTGAGATAGCGTTTCCGAATTTCTTTGACATCCGCATCCACTGGAACGCACAAAACTGCGTGATGATCTATGAAATCATATTTAAATAGTCCACGATCTATTTTGAAAGACATATAGAGGTTTTGCACCAAAGCAGCAATTAGATTCTTTTTAGTTTACCCAAAGTCGCAGGGAAAGCTCCCACCTGCTAAACCTATGCTGACAGTGGTGGAACTTGTAAAAGTTCGTTACTGAGGGAGCCGTGAATATAACCATTTGTGGCGAGAATTCTACCTGACTCAATTTTGACGGGAGTACCATCGTAGGCGGTGACTTTACCCCCAGCCTCTTGTAACAAAATTATCCCGGCGGCAATATCCCAAGGAGAAAGTCCTCGTTCCCAGTAGCCATCGACACGTCCACAGGCGACATAAGCCAAATCTAGCGATGCGGAACCGCTACGTCTGACTCCTTGAGTTAGATGAGTCAGATGATTAAATTCTGCGTAGTTGTTATCAGAGGTTTCGCGGCGATCATAAGCAAATCCTGTCACTAGTAAGCTTTTATTCAGTTCCGATGTTACCGAAACCTTAATCGGGCGACGGTTACGGGTTGCTCCTAAGCCAGCAGCAGCACGGAATAGCTCATTATGGAAAGGGTCATAAATTACACCAATTTGCGAAACGCCATTAATTAACAGTCCAATAGAAACAGCAAAAAATGGGTATTGATGAGCATAGTTGGTTGTGCCATCTAGGGGATCTATTGCCCAAAGGTATTCATTCTCTTGATTACCTAATTTCCCTGATTCTTCAGCAAGGATAGAGTGATCGGGAAAGTGGCGACGCAAAATTTCTAAAATCACCTCTTCTGAGGCTTTATCAGCAGCAGTGACTAAATCGCCAGGGCGACCTTTTTCAATAATTGCGTCTTCTAATTTACCTAAATAACCTTGCAAAACCACACCAGCAGCTAAGGCAGCTTCAGTAGCAATATCTAGAAAAATTTGTAGATTAGTCATTGGGTATTGGGCATTGGGCATTGAGCACTTGTACTGAGCGTATCGCTAAAGCGAAAGCTCCGCTAACACGTAGCGTCTCCAAGAGTTGCCGAAGTATTGGGCACTTGTACTGAGCGGAGCCGAAGTATTGGGCACTTGTACTGAGTTTACGGTGAGCGTAGTCGAACTGCGACTTGCTCTGAGCTTAGTGGTAAAGCCTGCGGCATAGCTACGCTTAACACGTAGCGTCCCGTAGGGAAGGGAGTCGAAGTATTGGGCATTGGGGACAAGGGGAAAAACTTGTTGCAAGTTCTAACTTTTGTTACCTTGTCTTTTTGTCCTCTTGTCTCCCCTGCTCCCTTGCTCCCCATTCTTCAAAGATTTTGACGGCGAAACTCGGCGGGAGTGAGGTGCATGGGTTTTTCTGGGTTCCAGATTCCTTGACCCATGAGTCTAGCCCATTGTTGGGCACGTTCTAAACGCTGGTCATATTTGTGGTTAGGCGATCGCGCAACAAACATTGCATTCCCTTGTTTCACTAATTCCTCATTCAACAACACCTTATTTTTCCACACATAAGCTAGAGTTCGCCCGATTTTATCTTTTGTTTCTAAATCAAACTCCAGCGTTACCGATTGTTCTGCACCTCCAATTAGATTCTCTAACTGTTCTTTTGCTGCTTCCCCCCAAGGTCGCTGTCGCAAATCTGGTGCATCAATAGCAACTAATCGCACTTGGGAAATTAAGTTTGGTTGTTCAGCCATGCCTACCACTTCTAAACTTTGCCCACTAACTATCCGCGCTACTTTTACCTGAGCCTCATTTTTTGGCAGTTGGTTTTTACCTTGGCAACTAACCAAGAGCAATAAGCAAGCCAAAATCGCTATTTTTCGTACCCAATCACCAAGACGCATAAGTATTGCAACTTCTTCTATGGTTGCCATTGCGCGATCAGTGATTTTGAATAAAAGAAGCAGGAGGAATAATGTCTTTTGCCTCGTGCTACAACTAGAGGTAGCTTGGGTTTGAATCCCCCACTTTTTCAATCGACTCTCGCTCAGGTGGGGTTGATTAACAAAACCTCTTACCTTCTGCCTCACCTCGACTGCACTCAACGACCACTTGCCTCCTGCCTTATTCAATTGTTTATTCCTCATCTAACGGTAAACCCGCTTTCACTTTCCCCCTAGCAAAATACCGTCCAAACTGGAGTTCATAGACTTCATCTTCGTCTTGTGTCTCCACCTCCAAGTCAGAACGGGGGTAACTCACACACAACAAGGCATAACCTTGCTGACGTAAATGTGGCGACAATCCGATCGCCTCCGGTTGGTAAATTTCTCCCGATAAAACTCTCACCGCACAAGTGGTGCAAGCCCCGTTACGGCAGGAAAACGGCAGTTCTACCCCTTGTTTTTCGCCAGAGTGCAGGATGTAGCGGTCTTCTGGGACTTGTAAGGCGTGGGTTTTGCCAGTGGCGCGATCGCGAACTCTAATTGTGTATGTACGGGACATCTGGATTTGCGTTTTGGAATTGGAACTTTTAGATTCTCTATATTAGTTTTTCCATTTCAGTGCGTTTACTACCTCATGCGTAGGCATAGCCCGCACTTCGACTGCGCTCAGTGACCGTTGTAGACATCGCCTGTTCACGTTCAGCGCGAGTAGTAATTTTTAATGGCTCAACCACCTTGATTTTATATGGCTCTGCGCTCTTAAGGGGCACACCACTGAGCTATTAGTTCAATTCGTGCTTGCTGGATTAATTCCAAAACTTGTGATTGATTACAACCATAGATAGATGCTAACAATTCCTCACCTTGTTTTTTTGCATCGTCGGCTGATGCACCAAAGCTCATGATTTCTTCGTCTTGATTGGCAGTAATTCTCTCAACTGGGATGATACAGATATATTGCGGTTTATCATGTCTTATTTGTTGCACCATTGTTTTCCTGCCATTTCACTGTTAAATGTGTCTATTTTTAAGTTTAGATAAATCACGAGTAAAAGCGAAACAAAGTCAATACTTAAGTAGTTTGGGAATTTAAAACACTCACTTTTATACCTGATTAAGAAAACGTTAAGAATTCTCTCAAAATCACCAAATTGTTCAGTGTAAACAGTTACGTATGGGACAATCAAGTTAAGCATCAAAAAATTTTTTTTTGTAAATTTTTGTTCGTTTTTTAGATTTCAGTAATGGGTTGAGACCCATGTATTGGCACTCACTGCATGAATTAATTTAAATCTCTGTTGATTAATCTCTGGCAAGTTTAATAAAAATTGGAGGTTATAAAATGGCAATTCGGAATAACTTAGTTACCAATTTCTGGCAAAAAGTACAAAAAGATTCAGTTAGTTGGGGATCGTTAGCTCTTTGGATCAGTGGATTAGTTGTTCTATTAGTAATGCTTACCATGTTTTCTAACGCTTAATTTCAGCAAGTTGATTCTAGTTCCTGGGCAGCAGCCTGGGAACTAACATAGGGTAGACTTTCATCCCTAGAAAACTCAAATTATGAACTGCAAACTTCTGACAACAGCCGTGGTGCTAGCTATTACTAGCTTTGTTACCCCTGTTAAATCTCAAGAACCTACTACCGACACTTCAGTAAAATCGAATCAAGTTTTGAATGCTTGTGTTCAGAATCAAGCAGAAACTTTACCGAATCCCTTTAGTGACGTGCCATCAGACCATTGGGCTTTCAAGGCGGTTATGACTATGCACTACTGCGGTGCTTTCCGCAAAGCTACGCCACCAGCTTTATTTCAAAAATTGCAACCAACTAATAGCCAGCAGCAACCGCAGAAAGAACCGCAGTTTCAAAAATAGGTGTTGCTGACTAAAAATATAAAAGTTTGAGTAGCAAAAGCTGCTGATTGAAATTTTGATGGATATTGAGATGAAGAAAATTGTGGTAAATGTAAAAAGTTTACTATTCGGTATCTAATGGTATTTTCGCCTTTTGAAACACCTGCTCAACAGTAAATTCCAATCCTATAAATAAAGAATCTTTGAGTAATTCTTCTCCCATATAAGTTTGTGGTGCTGCATCTGGATAAAAAACAGTAATACTTCTGGCTTTACTATCTAATACCCATACCCGCAACACCTTCACATCTAAATAGTCTTTGGCTTTAGCTGCCATTTGTCCAAAGGTTTGTCCTGGGGAAATAATCTCAATCACTAAATCAGGAGGAACAGGACAAGCTTCGTTTTCATCCCAGTTGGCGGGTAAACGTTCATAAGAAATGTACAAAATATCAGGAATTGGCATCCAATCTTGTCCCCGACGGGTTAATGCAACAGCCCATTCCGGGCAAACTTCTCCTTTTCCCTCACACGATTGCTCAATCAAATTCAGAAGGACACGGGTAAGTTTTGCGTGAAAAAACTTTGGTGACATTTTAGGAATTGCTTGACCATCAAAAAGCTCATAAGTTATATCTCCCTCACCTGGTGGAAGATTTAGGAACTCTTGCAAAGTTAATTGATTTTTGGCTTGGAGTATCATGATTCATTAATTAGTAATTCGTAATTCGTAATTCGTAATTGAAGAACAGAGCAACTAATTTTGATTTTGACTCCTGAATTTTGACTCCTGAATTATTTTTCAAATTGTTCACATTCCCTGCAATACTTGCCGAATAATATCTGATCGCACTTCATCAGTAACTGTTACTACACCAATCTCTGTTGGTAAAACAAACCGTACTTTCCCCGCTTTGACTTTCTTATCTAACTGCAACGCCTCAATAATTGCTTCAATATCTACCCCAGATGGTAACTTAATGGGTAAACCTGTTTTTTGAATTAAAGCATTTTGACGTTCCGTGTCTTCCTTTTGCCACATTCCCAATTCCACAGCAATTTGACCGGCTGCTACCATACCAATAGCCACCGCTTCACCGTGATTTACTAGACGATAACCAGTCAAACTTTCCACTGCATGACCGATGGTATGTCCATAGTTGAGAATCGCCCGCAATCCGCCTTCTTTCTCATCTTTGCTAACAACATCAGCTTTAGCTTGACAAGAACGCATTAATATGGTGTGTATCAGTTCAGGTTTTACATAGCGGAGTTGGTCGAGACGTTTACTTGCTTCCAATTGGGCAAACAATTCGGCATCCCAAATTACACCATATTTAATAACTTCTGCCATTCCGGCGCGAAACTCACGCATAGGTAGAGTTTTCAATACTTGTGGGTCAATCAAAACCAAGCGCGGTTGATGGAATGCCCCAATCAAGTTTTTGCCATGAGGATGATTCACGCCAGTTTTGCCACCAATTGCCGAATCCACCATCGCTAAGAGAGTGGTAGGAACTTGGACAACATTAATGCCCCGCAGCCAAGTTGCGGCTGCAAATCCAGTCATATCGCCAATAACACCTCCGCCCAAAGCCACCATTGTAGAAGAACGTTCTAGGCGGTTTTCTAAGGCGATATCGTAAAGTTTTTGGATGGAATTAAGCGTTTTGTAGCGTTCCCCAGGTGGTAGGGTGCAGCTAGCAACTTCAAATCCAGCAGATGTTAGGGATGCGATCGCTCTTTCCCCAAAATGCTTTAAGATCGTCGGATTAGAAACCAGCAGTACCTTCTTGCCTAGCTTGAGACTGGCCATATGTTGACCTAGTTGATCTAAACTTGAAGATGCGTTAGCGTAGCTTACCGCAGGTATCACAATCTCATAAGACTGCTCAGGTAAATTTACATTAATTACAGAAGTCATTGCCCAACCCCTAACAAGCGCCCGTGGGCTGTATTCTATCGCAATCTGGCAGTGGGAGTGGGGGTAATGAGGGGATAAGGGGAATAACCAATGCCCAATGCCCAATACCCAACAACTAATGATTCAATAGATTTAGGAAGTATTGTGGAGAAAAATAAATGTTTGCGATTGCAGCTTACATCGGCTTTTTAGCTTTGTTCTTTGGTTTGGCTGTAGGTCTGCTGTTTGGTCTGCGGACTGCCAAAATAATTTAACCGAGAGACAGATCCAACCTATTAACCTATGACTTTTGAAGGACGGGCATTCTGCCTGTCCCTCAATTTACAACAAGTTACGCTTCGGCAATGGCAGCCATAATTGATCGTTTTGATGGTTCATCGCCCAGTAATAGCCACGAAAATATCACCATGAACAACGGTTGAATTTGGTTTCATCGGGCACAATGACCCATCGCATTGACCAACTTGAGCAAGCTGGGTTAGTAAAACGAATTTCTGATCCGAGCGAGCGGCGCGGCACTTTAATCACATTGACGCAAGAAGGTTTCAACTTAATTGAGAAAGCCGTAGAGGCTCATGTTGCCAATCAGCATCGCATCCTCAGTGTTTTGAAGCAGTCAGAGCGGGAATTTTACTTATTGCGCTGTTAAGAAAGCTCTTAGCTTCATTTGAAGGAGAATAGTGGTAACCTTGTTGAACAAGGCAGAAGGCAGAACGAAAAACATTTAGTCTGGATCTGAATCCTCGACTAAATGTTTTGCACCAAATCCAATATTTATCCCACAACAGCCGGACTTGCTATCTTTTCTTGTCTTTGGGAAGGCGGACGCATTGCCAAACCAAGTAAATTCAGCATTTCTCGGTCACTATCGTAATCTGGACAAGGAGTTGTCACTGTCAACATCTTGTTGTCGTCGCTGGAAAAGATAGAATTGGCTCCTGCCATAAAACAGAAAGCTTGTTCAACTTGAGAAAGTCTAGCCCTACCAGCACTAAGACGCACATCGGAAGCTGGCATTAAAATCCTGGCTGTGGCAATCATCCGCACAATATCCCAAATGGGAACATCAGGCTGATTTTCTAAGGGTGTGCCTGGTACTTGTGAAAGAATATTAATTGGTACGGACTCTGGATGCGGATGTAAGTTTGCCAGAGTTTGTAACATCCCAACACGGTCATCGACAGTTTCGCCCAAACCAAGGATACCGCCGGAACAGACAGTAACATTTGTCTGACGGACATTTTCAATTGTGTTCAAGCGATCGCTATATGTCCTCGTGGTAATAATTGTGCTGTAATATTCCTGCGAGGTATCTAAGTTATGGTTATAGGCGTAAAGTCCCGCTTGTTCCAATTTCCTAGCCTGATTTGCTGTCAACATACCTAGAGTGCAACACACTTCCAAACCCATTGCGGTTACATCCTTGACCATTTCCAGGACTTCCTCAAATTGTGAGTTATCCCGTACTTCGCGCCAAGCAGCACCCATGCAGATGCGACTAACACCAGTTTCTTTCGCTTTCTTGGCGATGTTAACTACCGTTTTCTTTTCTAGGAGTGCTTCCGGTTTTACCTCTGTTTTATAGCGGGAAGATTGGGCACAGTAGCTGCAATCTTCTGGGCAACCTCCCGTTTTAATAGATATAAGCTTACAAACTTGTATTTTTGTTGGGTCATGATATTGGCGATGCACGCTAGCAGCTTGATAAATAAGCTCTAGCAATGGCGTGTTGTATATCGCCCGAATCTCTAATTCCTGCCAATCGTAGCGTATTCCCACCACATCACTATCCTTCTTGTAGACTGGGTTAAATCTTGAGCTGTCTTTTGGTTGAATTTCCTGCAGTACAGCATTTGGGCAAAGCGATTTTCTCGAAGTTATGCCGCTTACTGTGCTTTATCACCCATTGGCTCTCAATCCTTCCGCTCTAGATATTAGACATCAGCTTATCAAGATTTTGGTTGAATGGCAGATTACCAGTAAAAATACTCATAAATTCAGCATTGGGCAATCCAACTGGCGTGCAATTCTATTTGCCCTGGCTGCTGCTAAACCGTGGGTATGAGAGAATTTAAAATCTAGAGAATGTTTTAAGAAGAGATGCCGTTAATTAAGTAATTTATGATATCCGAACTGCCACTAATTACAAGCGATCGCCTATTCTTACGAGTGGCTATCCATGAAGATATACCCGAAATTCTGAAATACTTCATTTATAACAAAACCTATCTCACTCCATATTACCCTCTTTGGGTTGATGGGTTTTTCACCCAAGAGTATTGGCAGTATCAGATAGAGAACAATTTTTTGGAATTTATTAATGGGCAATCTTTAAAGCTATTTATTTTTACTAAAAAAAACCCAACTGTAATTATTGGAATTGTAAATTTTAGTAATTTTGTCAGAGGAGCCGCTCATTTTTGCTATGTAGGATATAGCCTTGCTGAAAGTAAACAAGGTAAAGGATATATGACAGAAGGGCTAAAAGCCGCCATTCAATATCTTTTTCAAGAGTTAAATTTTCACCGAGTCATGGCAAATTATATGCCTCACAATCGGCGCAGTGGCAACGTACTCAAAAGACTCGGTTTTGTCATTGAAGGATATGCTAGAGATTATTTGTTAATTAATGGGCAATGGGAAGATCATATTATGACAAGTCTCATCAATCCTAATTGGCAACCACCTAAATTTTAAAGGCGACTGAGTATAATTTTTAATATAATATATTTTCCTTACTTGCTATAACTATTGGTGAATGTAGTCATTCGTATCAAAAATAATGTGAGGGAATGCTTAAATAAGTTAAAGCACGTATCTTTGACCACCTTTTTACTACTAAATAACTTGGTAAAGGTACTGGATTTGGATTAGCGATCGCCCAGCAAATTATAGTAGAAAAACACAACGGTATAACGGTATGATCTCAGTTAATTCTACCTCCGAAAGTCCTGCTGATGTAGACGCTATTGGAGTGATGAGTGGTGTGTTGGTGGGAAATCTGGCGCGAAGATTCGTTGTTCTTTGAAAAACTAGATCCTAATGGCAATATGGAGTGATAACACGAATTATGCTACGTATTTACTTTATAAATAATCTCTGAAAACACGCGCAGTTTTATTAATCTAATTTGAATGAAAATCGTCATTCTAGGCACTTAAAAATTTTGAGTGCGTACAAAAAATTAGAATGAATACAATGACCCCAGTCATAGTGCGACCCGTCCTCATTTTTGGGTTACGGAGAAAACATTGGCTGTAGCGTAGTTAGTGAACCTTTGTAAATATTACGTGTGTCTGCAAAAAATTTATGAAATGAAACTGAAAACTCAACAGACACTACGCTGTAAAATTATCAAATAAGAATTTTTATAAACTTTTATAAACAATTAGTTGGTTCTGCATAAAACTTATATGCCCAATGTAAATTATGTAGGTACTTGCTTGACGAGCATTAATTAAAGTTTACTTGCTTTGGATCGCGTAACCGTTGTGGGAGCAACTACTGCTTGTTTCGGTATTATTTGATTACAAAACTCATGAAAATTATACTTATAATAAGCTTAGTAGCCTTTATTACTAGCTTATTAATTTACTTCCTACTGACCTCAAGAAGTCGAATTTTGCTCAAATCCTTGGTGACAAAAATAAAGTGCCAATGGTGGAAACTTAGGTTTGGCAAGCTTAACCGATTAGAATCAAGATTTTCTAAGACTATAACAATTGCTGCCATTATTATGCTAGCAGTAATTGCTGGAAATAGTGTATCCGCGCAGGTTACGGGGTCGCCTCCAGTTTCGCTCAAGAGCGTATCGGTTCCAGAACCTGACAATCTTGGAGACTTTGTAAAAAACAAAGCAGCTGCAATCAAGTTAGGAAAAACTCTCTTTTGGGATATACAAGTTGGGAGCGACGGAGTGACTGCCTGTGCTAGTTGTCACTTCCATGCTGGAGCCGACAATAGATCCATAAATCAGATTGCTCCTGGGCTTTTGCGGATTAACGCTGATCGTACACAGAATCCAGATACAATTTTTAATACAGGCGCCGGGCCAAACTACCAGTTAACAAAAGCAGATTTTCCCTTTCACAAGCTGTCAAATCCAAATGATTCTACGACTGTGGTATCTGACAGTAATGATGTTAGCTCTTCTCAGGGAGTCGCCAATACAAAGTTTCTTGGTGTTATACCTGGTAGTTCAAAAGACTTAGATACAAGTGAGCCAGATCCAGTGTTTCAAGTGGGAGGTATCAATGTGCGCCGCGTCCAGCCGCGTAATACGCCAACCGTAATTAATGCAGCATTAAACTTTCGCAACTTCTGGGATGGAAGGGCACAGGATATCTTTAATGGGGTGAATCCTTTCGGTTTAAGAGACCCTAACACCTCTGTAGTGAAAGCAGAAAACCCAAATCAGCTTAAATTTGTCAAAGTCAGCCTGAATAATTCGTCTTTGGCTTCCCAAGCGGTCGGCCCGCCACTGAGTTCCTTTGAGTCGTCTGCTGATGGCCGTACTTTTCAAGAAATTGGTAATAAGTTTGGTCAAATTGACCTGAGCAAATTTATAGTTGTCAACAACTCGCTGGGTTCGCTGGAAAATATTCTGTCAATTGGGGGTACAAAGCTCCCTCGATTACTAGGGCAAAAGTTATCTGGACTTACACCACTAGGTAAACAGGTTGTGCATCCACAAGACAGCGTTTTAGGTGCAGACAGTAGTTATCCTCAGCCTGGACTGAAGGAAACTTACGAGCAGCTGATTCAAGATGCCTTTAAGCCAGAGTGGTGGAACTCTAATCAACTCATCCAAATAGATACTCAAGGTAAACGGACTTTTGTCAACAGCCCTGATAACTCTTCCGAAACTGATGAGTTCACGCTGTTGGATTATAACTTTTCGCTATTCTTTGGGCTGGCAATTCAGTTGTACGAGTCTACACTCATTGCCAATGATACGCCCTACGATCGCTTCTTAGAAGGAAATATTACCGCCCTCACCGTGCAGCAGCAACGAGGCAAACAACTATTCGAGGGCAAAGCTGCCTGCATCTTCTGCCATAGTGGGTTAGAACTCACCAGCGCCTCGATTAGCAACGTCAAGAACCAAAGACTCAGAGCCACTACTACTACTCCCAGAACCGTCTCAGACAGAGGTTTCTTCAATATTGGTGTTAGACCCACCCTAGAAGACATCAGTCTTGGTGGTCAAGACCCATTTGGTAATCCACTTTCGGAGTCAGGGGTAGCTGCTTTAGGGAAATTCCCACTACTTCTGGGTTCAAGCCCCAATGTTACAGTTAGCCCCAATGACACAGTAGTTGCAGACGGACAGTTTAAGGTTCCTGGACTACGCAACATTGAACTGACAGCTCCTTACTTCCACAATGGTGGCTATTTGACTTTGCCGCAAGTAGTGGACTTCTATAATCGTGGTGGAGATTTCCGCCAGCAAGGGGTTCTTCGCCCATTAGGATTAAGCGAAACTGAAAAAGCTGACTTGGTGGCTTTCCTCAAAGGACTCACTGATGAGCGAGTCGTCTCTGAGAAAGCGCCCTTTGACCACCCGCAACTGTTCGTTCCCAATGGACATTTCGGTAACTCTATGTATGTTGTCAATGATGGTACTGGCAAAGCTGCCGATAACCTACTAGAAATTCCTGCTGTAGGTAAGAATGGTGGTAAAGGTACTCCAAATTTCCTGAACTAACTAGCAATTTGAGTTAGTCGCTCAGGTGTTAGAGCAGGGGGAGATAAGCGAAAAAAATTACTTCCTTGTCCCCCTGATCATTGCATACTTACAAACTGATGCTAATTTACTAACAGAAATTGGGCGTTGCTGAATTTAAGTATGAATTCGGATGTAGAAACGTAGCACTGCTACGTCTCTACAAAAATTTTGGTATTATGCAAAATCATTTTCATCCGTGGAATCAGCAACGCCAGAAATTGAACCAGCATTAATTACTTGGTTTATACCTCTGCAATAGTCAGCTTCAAGTTTTAGAAAATCAATTTTATTTAATTAATGTTAAATTTCAGAAGACTGACGGATTTGTTCCAAACTTCGGTTGAGCCAGTCTTCATACCAATTATAAAAACTTAAAGGGTGCTCCTCATTGCTATTTGGATAAGAATCATCAGGGTTGATGTCATGAAAAGCATGGCAAAAACTCAAACAAGCAGGATATATTCCATTATCATTAGTACGATCATCTATCCAGATTTTTCCTGACTGCTCTCCAGTAACGACTAACATCGCATAAATTCCACAACCATAATTTGTAATGGTAAGAGTACCCTGAATAAATTTATTGTCGAAGTAGTCATCATTGTTGGTAACCAAATCTGTATTATTTTTGACAATTAAATCCAAATCATTCCATGCTTTTGTAAAAGGAAATGGTTTAGAAAGAATTTCGTAGTTCTCAGGGTATAGTTTTTCTGAGATGATATCTTCAGATTTAATTCCCGATAGTCCAGATAAGCCGTATCCTGGGCCAGCACCACCATTACCAATTTCTAAGAGAAAGTTTCGATATTCACTTGGTAGTGTAATATTATATCTAGATTCAAACACTTGAATATCTTTGTTACTCAAGCAAGGTTTGAATTGATATTGGTGTGATTCTGAGCCAAAAACCTCAAATGTAGCGTCTAAAATAGCTAATTGAGTTAAGTTTTTCTTTAATTCTAAAACTTTATTCATTATGCGCTCTAGATTTTGATGGGGGCGCTGCCATATTTTAGATATGGGTCGCTTTTTGCGTCTGTGCTGATGCTGAAGCCAGAGGTAGTATTAAGGGAAGAATGAATTAAGTTTTGCTCGTAATGACTCTGGCTGAAACTCCAAACTACAAAAATTCTAGCAATCCTTTTCTCTCCCTCAACTACGAAAGCGCCTTGGAATCTTTAGGCGATGACTACTATGATGAGGTTGCAGCAGAAAAATTTCCTCAACACCTCCTGCGTTGGCGTAATGATGCACTACTACCCCGCTTGGGTTTAGACCCCCAACTAGTCAAAGATGATGATTTTATCACAGCTTTTGGCAAATTTCAGGGGCGTAAACCCTTGTTGGCACTACGTTACCACGGTTATCAATTTGGTGAATATAACAGACAGTTAGGTGATGGTAGAGGCTTCCTCTACGGGCAAGTACGCACCACTGATGGCGAATTGTACGATTTTGGCACGAAAGGTTCTGGAAGAACGCCTTACTCCCGTGGTGGCGATGGTATGCTGACGCTCAAAGGTGGAGTGCGGGAAGTTCTGGCTGCAGAAGCACTACACCAATTGGGTGTACGTACCTCGCGCTGTCTGAGCTTGATTGAAACAGGTTTACCCCTTTGGCGGGGCGATGAACCTTCGCCTACTCGCTCATGTGTGATGATTAGAATGAGCAGTTCTCATATTCGGTTTGGCACTTTTGAGCGACTGCATTATTTCCAGCGTCCAGATTTAACTAAGAAGTTATTAGACCACGTAATTGAGCAGTATTATCGACACTTAAGTGCTGAACAAAATAAATATGCCTTGTTTTACGCCGAATTAGTGAAACGAGTTGCAGAACTAGTAGCCCAGTGGATGGCGGCTGGCTTTTGTCATGCAGTCCTTAATACTGACAATATGTCGATTACGGGAGAGAGTTTTGACTATGGCCCTTATGCGTTTATCCCAACTTATAACCCATCCTTTATAGCTGCATATTTTGACTATTATGGACGCTATTGTTACGGTAATCAACCAAGTATTTGCCAGTTGAATTTACAAATGCTCCAGGAACCTTTAAAGGCAATTATTGATAAAGGCGAAATGGAAGCTGGATTAGCAATGTTTGATGAGTATTATCAAGCTGAATACAGTTCTTTGATGTTGAAAAAGTTAGGTTTTGAGGATTTGCCACATCCAGAAGCTGGAATACTGTTGAATCTAACGATTGAATTTTTGAAAGATAGCCAAGTTGGTTATCACCAGTTTTTTTATGAGATGGCTCGGACTTTTTCATCGAAATGGCGAGATGATCCAGGTTTTGTGTTAAATAATTCAGATATTGTGCCAGTACCAGGTGCGTCAGGAGTTTTTGATGATTGGTGCATACTGTACCATAAAATTTTGAATGATTTGGAGAGCGATGTCTACGACGGACTACGCCTACGCATTGATGTAATTGCCCAAACTCTAGCTGTTCATAATCCCAAAACAGCATTATTAAGACCTGTAATTGAATCTATTTGGGAACCAATTGCTCAGGAAGATAATTGGCAACTTTTTTATGACTTAATCAAGGCAATCCAGTCTAGAAGATAATAGCGGGGCATTGAGCATGGGGCATTGGTTATTCACCTGTCTTTCCTGCTCCCTTGCCCCTGTGCCTCTTTTCAATTCCAATGCCCAAAAACTCCACGCCACTTGCAGGATGGAGTTTTTCATTGAGTCTACTTTGTTTGTGCAACTGGTTGCACGCGCAAACCCTCAGTCTCATCAACTGTAGGAGTAGCAATCAGCGATTCATTTCCTGTCAGTCCTGATGTAATTTCTACTTCAGTACCATAATCTCGCCCAACAGCAACTTTTTGATAATGCACTGTTTGGTCTTGGGTTACAGTGGCAACCTGCGTACCTCCGGCGTTAACGACTAAGGCACTATCTGGCACAACAAAGGGAGTATTAGCACGGTTAATCGCAAATTTGACAGTGGCATACATCCCAGGTCGCAGCGTCGCATCGGAATTCTGCACTTCTAATTGTGTCAGCAAAGTGCGAGTATTTGGATCTATAGCGTTGCTAGTACGCACTACTTTACCTGTAAACACTCGTTGTGGTAACTCTCTGACTGTAATTTGTGCTGTTTGACCAGTCTGAAGTGACGGTGATAAACTCTGTGGGACATTCACATTCACATCTAACTTGTCATAAGCAGCAATAGTATAAAGGCTAGTATTGCTAGTGTTGGTGTTGCTGGTATTGGTGGTACTACTAGTATTGCTGTTGCCACTACCTGCTGAAATCAAAACACCTGTATTTACGTTACGTGCAGTAATCACTCCTGAGAAAGGAGCAGTAACTTTTTTGTAAGACTGCAATACGGTATTACGCTGGAAGTTTGCAAGACTTGCATAGGCGTTAGCTTGTGCTGCTTTGACGTTGGCAGAGTCAGAATTGACAGTGTTTTGTGCTGCCTCAACGCTGGCAAGATTTGCCTGATATGTAGCATATTTTGTATCTGCATCTTGTTGAGGCACTGCACCTTGCTTAACAAGAACACTCCAGCGCTGCCAGGTCTGACGTGCTATCAATAGATTAGCGCGGGCTTGCTTCAAATCAGAAACACCTTTAGCTAAACTAGCACGACTTTGAAGCACGTTGGCTTGTGCTTGTGCTAACTCTGCCTTCGCTTGCAAAACTTGCTGATCTATGTCTGGTGAATCAATCTCGGCTAACAACTGACCAGCTTGGACGCGATCGCCAATGTCTGCGTACCACCGCCGCAAATACCCAGTACTGCGAGCGTAGATGGTCGTTTGGTTAAGGGGTACAACACTGCCAGGTAGTTCCAAATTGGTAGTAGCAGCAGCGCGACGGGGAGTGATAACGTTAACTGAGGGTACGGTGCTTGCTTCTTTAACTGCTGCTTGTAATTCTGACCTTTGGCTTAACCGAGGCAGAATACCTATGGCTAGTAGGCTACCAAAAAAAACAGCACCAATTACAGCCCAACCAATTCGACCGATGCCGCGTCTTTTTCTAGAAGTCGTTTGTTGTTGAGAATCAGGAGATGCAGGAGGCTGAGAATCCATAGGTAATACTCATTCGTAATTGAGAAAGTCAGATTCAATCTGGGTTTGAGGGTTTGAATCTGTTGCCGAATTTTAGAAAATTAGTATAATTTGCATGAATTCGGCAGCTAGAGTCATTACCCTCATTGGCTTTGGCAATTTTGAACAATGAAATTGCTTATGACTTACTTTGGGATGATGACAAGGAGTATGCAGTCTGTGGATCTGAGAAATTTAAATCGTCATCATCCTCATCAATAGGACGAGGTTGTTGACGCCGTAATATGCTGTATACAACAGGTACAAAGACGAGAGTTGCAACTGTTGCAGCTGACAAGCCGCCAATCACAGCGCGACCCAAAGGCGCATTCTGCTCGCCACCTTCACCAAGACCGAGAGACATTGGCACCATACCAATGAGCATGGCTAAGGCAGTCATCAACACAGGACGCAAGCGTGTGTGACCTGCCGCCTGGGCTGCATTATAGGCATTTTGCCCTTCTTGACGCTGGTCATTAGCAAAAGTGATCAGTAGAATACTGTTTGATGTCGCTACACCTATACTCATAATTGCACCCATTAACGAAGGGACGCTAAAGGTGGTGCGGGTGACAAACAGCATCCAGACAATACCAGCTAAAGCGCTTGGCAGTGCCATCATAATAATCAAGGGATCGAGCCAAGATTGGAAGTTCACTACCATTAAGCAGTAAACCAGTACAATTGCAAACACAAGTCCGAAACCAAGTCCCAGGAACGAAGAGTTCATCGTTTGCACTTGCCCACGGACATTAATTTGACTACCATGAGGCAATTTTTTCTTATAATCAGCGATGATTCGATCTACATCGCGGGCAACTCCCCCCAGATCGCGATCGTAGGAGTTAGCGTAGATATCGAAAACTGGCTGAATGTTGTAGTGATTTACAACTTGCATTACTGTGTCGCGTTTGACACTAGCCAAATTACCTAAAAGTTGGGGTGCAGTTTGACCGTTGCCAACTGGCGTATTTTTCAGGCTGTCAATAGAGTCAATTTTGTACTGGGGAACTTGTACAGCAAGAGTGTAACTTACGCCTTTTTTGGGATCGAGCCATTGGTTAATTGCGGCTTGACCGCTTGAACTTAAGGAAGTAAGAACGCTATTGGCAACATCACGCTGAGTCATACCCAGTTGTTGAGCCTCGGTGCGATCTACATCAAGACGTAACTCTGGAGCATCGACAACTTGCTGCATGTGTACATCTACAGCACCAGGAATGCGCGTCATCTTTGCTTCGATTTCTTTGGCAATTTTAAAGTTGGCCTTTGAGTTTTGCAGAGGGCCAGATATTTGCACGTCAACAGCAGCAGGCAAACCGAAATTCAGAATTTGAGTCACAATATCAGCTGGTTCAAAAAAGAAGGTGTAATTGGGAAATGTCGCTTTCAATTTCTGGCGGAGTTGCTTAACGTAAGAAAAAGTTGAACCAGATTTTTTTAGGGACACCAGAATATCAGCATCAGCCGGCCCAATTGTCGCACCGTTGTAGCCGTATGTAAGGTTAATACCGCTATTGGGTAAGCCGATGTTATCCAAAATCTTCGAGAGATTTTCTTGAGGTACAGTCTGGCGGATAACGCCTTCGACTTGGCTGACAATTCTTTCTGTCTCTTCCAAACGAGTACCAGGTAAGGCTCGAACATGGAGGCTAAACTGACCACCATCGACTTCCGGGAAAAAATCTTGACCGACGAATGGTAACAAAACTCCTGCACTGACTATAAAAGCACCAAACAGCACAAAAACTATGCGGCGGTGATTTAATGCTGAGGTCAGGACATCGTAGTACCAACTGCGAAGTTTCTCAAATTGTCGGTTAAACTTTTCGTGTAGCCGCCATATCCAATCTTTCTTGACAGATTGCGTTTTTTGTGCAGTCGCTGTGGTTTGGTGGTTGTCATGACCATTATTGTTTTGGACTGGTGAATGGGTGTGGTGGTTGTCGCGATTATCATGGATTTCGACTGGTGAATGGGTGTGGCGATCGCCATGACCATTATTGTTTTGGACTAGCGAATCAGTATGATGGTTGTCGCGACCATTATTGTTTTGAACTGGCGAATCTATATGATGGTTGTCGCTATGACCATTATGATCCTCGCTTTCTCTATGCCAATCCGCTTCCTGTGGTAAGAAATAATTTGCCATCGTCGGTACTACAGTCCGAGATAGCAGATAGGAAGCAAGCATGGCAAATACTACCGCCATCGCTAGGGGGACAAACAGGTACTTTGCCACTCCACTCAAAAACACCACCGGTACAAAGACAATACAAATACATAATGTTGCGACAAATGCTGGAGTTGCGATTTGCTGCGCTCCATCCAAGATTGCTCGCTTAATTGGTTTACCTTGTCCGAGATTTCGATGGATATTTTCAATTTCTACTGTGGCATCATCTACGAGAATACCGACAGCTAAGGACAAACCACCTAAAGTCATAATGTTGAAAGTTTGTCCCAAACGACTCATCACAATAATCGAAACCAGCATCGAAAGGGGAATCGATACGGCTACAATTATAGTGCTGCGCCAACTTCCCAGGAAAACCAGAATCATCAGCGCGGTGAGACACGCGGCAATCAATCCTTCTTTAAGAACGCCTTGAATCGAAGCTTCAACAAATATAGATTGATCAAACAAAAAGGCTAAATTCAGTCCTGGGGGTAAAGTGGATTGGATGCGAGGCAAAGCTTTTTTTACCCGATCAATCACATCAATTGTTGAGGCATTGCCACTCTTAAGAATACTCAGTAAGCTTGATCGCTTACCATTTTCACGTACTATGTTCGTTTGCACGGCAAAGCCATCCCTTACCTGCGCCACATCGCGAATGTAAGTCACATTTCCATTAACTTGCTTAATTGGCAAATCGTTGAGGGCTGCCACTATATCTGGACTATTGTTGATTTGTACAGCAAAGTCGCGAGCGCCTATCTTCATATTGCCTGCGGGCAAGACTAGGTTTTGGGCGCTGACAGCGTTAGTCACGTCTTGGGCAGAAACGCCTTTAGCCAACATCGCTTGGGGATCGATATCAACCATAATTTGCCGAGCTTTACCACCATACGGCAAAGGTACACTCGCCCCTTGCACTGTTGCTAACTGGGTGCGGACAAAGTTAGTAGCATAGTCGTTGAGCGCTTGTTCCGGCAAATTTTTGCTGCTGACGCTCATCTGGATAATCGGCACGCTAGAAGCGTTGTATTGAATAATGAATGGCGGCGTGATCCCCGGTGGCAAAGGACGAAGAATTGTTTGGCTGACAGAGGTGATTTGAGCAACTGCTGAGGCTATATTGACACTTGGTTGGAAGAAAACCTTGACAACACTAACACCATTTAAAGATTGAGACTCAATGTGTTCGATGTCACCAACAGTTGTTGTCATGGAGCGTTCGCTAATCGTTACGATTCGCTGTGCCATTTCCTCAGATGTGGTACCAGTATAAGTCCAAACTATACTGACAACCGGAATGTTGATTGCCGGAAAAATGTCAACCGCTGTGCCAAATATCGTTACTACACCCAAGATCACAATCATCAAGGCAGCGATCGCGAATGTATACGGAAGACGTAAAGCAATTTTGACGATCCACATAGTTAGTTAGGATACTTCAAAAGTTTTTTTGTGTTAAAGCAGTTTTATTGAGGTTGGCCTTTGGGCTAATTGAAGTTGTTCTGTTTGGAGTTGCTCAACTAGCCACTCAATTTCTGATTTGATCACTTCAACTCCCCGCTTTTGCACTTTCACTTGATATAAATCATCAGTAACTTCAAGTGCTTTTTTCTCTGCAAGGCGTAACTGACATAACATCAATCGATGTTCGATTAACTGGATTCGTTCTTTGGGTAATAAATAACTAAAGAAAAAAAATTTGATAAAGAATCGCGATCGCGCATTAACCCAGCTTTCATGAGGATATGCCAACATCTCTTGATACCAAGTGGTTTTGCCGAGGGATGTAATCTCATATACCTTTCCACACTGTCCACTTTCTTCTCCTTGTTCTGCACATAGCATCGCTTCACCTTGTTCTTCCATGCGCTTCAGAAGAGGATAGATTGCGCCATAGTTGACACAAATACTGCAACTCATAAACATCTCTAGTTGCTGTTTAAGCCGATAACCATTTAATGGCTCTCGCTGTAATAAACCTAACACTGCCAACTTTAGCATTTTGATATATCAATTTGATATGTCGATTAACAATATCAAATTGAGCCTTTTTAGCCAAGTACTTAAGGTTCAATTGTCAGAATTCTCTGTGATACCGTAAAGGCGAAGCCGTATAAGTTACCTGTCAATACCGTTCGGATAAGCTCTTGAGGCAGGGGAGGCAGGGGAGGTTTGACTAACTAAAGTGCTGGGCATAAAATCGCGCATAGCGACGCTCTAGCACTAATAATTCTTCATGGGTTCCCGATTCAACAATTTGACCCTGTTCGAAAACTAAAATGCGATCGCACCTCCTAACTGTTGATAAACGGTGAGCAATAATAAACACCGTCCGTTTTTCCATCAGTCTTTCCAGCGCTTCCTGTACCAATGCTTCCGACTCAGAATCTAATGCTGATGTCGCTTCATCAAGAATCAAGATTTGGGGATTAAGCAGAACAGCACGAGCGATCGCAATTCTTTGTCTTTGTCCACCTGATATGTTTACCCCACGTTCACCCACCCAAGTCCGATAACCCTCTGGTAGTTGGCTAATAAACTTATGGGCATTAGCAATTTTTGCTGCCTCTTTAACTGCTTCTATGTCAAAAACGTCTTGTCCAAAGGCGATATTTTGGGCAATTGTCCCGGAAAACATGATGGTTTCTTGAGGAACAATCCCAATTTGTCGCCGTAGACTATGCAGCTTTACATCTCGAATATCAGTACCATCAATTAATATTTGACCAATTTCGGGGTCGTAAAAACGGGGGAGAAGATTGACGAATGTGGTTTTACCAGCACCAGAAGCACCCACAAGAGCGATCGCTTCACCTGGTGATATTAATAAACTGATATCTTTTAATACAGGTTCACCCGGTTTATAACCGAAGGAAATATGACGATATTCTACTTTGCCTTTGACTGGGAGTAGAGCGATCGCATTTGCTTTTTCTATCACCGTCGGCTGAATTGCCATCAATTCAAAAACGCGGTCAACAGATGCTTCACCCTGCTTAAATTCGTTGTAATTATTAGTAGTATGACCAATTGGATCAATTAATAACGCTGCTGCCGCCAGATAACTGAAAAAACTCGCCACTGTCAAGTTACCTTGGGAAATTTGCCACGCTCCCACAATCAGTAACGATAACGCACTTAAAGCTTCCAGAAATCCGACAATGGGAATTTGAATCGCTTTCAGGCGTTCGGCTGAGTATTTGGCTTTGAGACTGCGTTCTGCTTCATGGCCAAAGCGGGCAATTTCGTAATTTTCGGCTGCAAAAGCCTGTACCAAACGAATACCGTTGAAAACTTCTGCGAGGATAGCTGATAAACCCGAAACGCGATTTTGACTTTTTAAGGAATATTTGCCCAAGCGTTCACCAAACCAGCCAACTAAAATACCCATCAGTGGTGCAACTATCACAGTTGCTAATGTCAGTTGCCAATTGAGGTAAATCATGTAAACCGGAATTGCTAGCAACTGCAAAATGCAGGGGATAAAGTCGTGAAATACTTTATTTACCACTTCGCCAACGCGGTCAACATCTTCTGTGAGGCGGTAAGATAAATCACCTGCTTTTGCGGTTTCAAAATAGCTGAGATTTAACTTTTGCAGATGTGTGTAGACTTGCTGACGGAGATGAAAAGCAACTTTCAAAGAAGCTTTCGCCATGTACATATCTTGTATAGACTGAAATAAGCCTCTAACAAGAAATACTAAGGCACAGCTACCAGTTATTTGAGCGATCGCTACTACATTACCTTGTGCAAAGGGAGTTGCCAATTTACCGGCAAGATTGATCAACACTAATGTTGCCAGCACATATCCCAAAATACCAATAATCCCCTTAGTGATGGTTCGCCACTGGAGTCGGATATAAGGCAGTAGTTGCCAGTAATTAGAACGGGTTTTCAAGCTTGAAAGTCCACAATGATATTTTCCTTTGTTTGACGCTAGCAGTTTTTGGTGAGTTTCTGAACAGTTCACTAAAGCGAACGCCTCGCTACGCTCTAAGCGCAGCTATGCCGCAGGCTTTAGGCAATGGTGCTCGTTCGCCCTTGGGAGAAGACTCGCTCTAAACGTACCTCTGCGGGGAAGCAAGCTAGGTGTAGCGTCTCTAAGAGTTGCTATGCCGAAGGCGTTGCCCTCGTTCGCGCAGCGTCTTTGATAGGAGAAGAGAAGGCTTTATGCTACGCTAGCGCAGCTATGCCGCAGGCTTTACGCAATTACATTTTGTAACGGGGATTTAAATTTAGCTTCCATTCTCGCTGCTTGATAGAAGCTATGCAACTTAAACCCCTAAACTAGGTTAAAAAGATCCAAGCCTCAGTAATAACACAGGACGTAGATATTAAAACTACACCCTTTTATAGAGGAAAGTTTTTTAGTTTTTATTAATAATAAAGTTTTTAGTTTTTATTAATAATACTTACGTTTATATTTGACCATTACTTACACCCATGCTTTATTGTTTTGCAGCTTAAACTATATGGATGTAGATGAGTTTAACCAACAGATAGAAAAATTGCGATCATGGGTAAAAGGAGTATGGCAGGGCACTGTAACTCAACCAAACTCAGAAAAAGAGCTAATGATAGCGGCTTTCGATGAACTCCAAACGGCAGTGGAAGAACTATTGACTACCTCCGAGGAGTTAGAGCTAGCAAGAATGAAAGCAGAGATAGAACGCCAGCGTTACCAAGAATTATTCGATTTTGCGCCGGATGGTTACTTGGTAACTAATACCGTAGGGAAGATCCTAGAGGCTAACTATGCAGCAGCAACTATGCTCTGTATGCACCAAAAATATCTGGTAGGTAAACCATTAGTTCTGTTTATTGCTCAACAAGACCGCCAGATGTTTATCTCTTTGATAAATGATTCGCAGCAGATAAAAGACTGCGTAATTGACCTAAAGCCACGCTCGGGTACACTCTTTCCTGCTAGTATTAAGGTATCTCCAGTGTATGACTCACAAGAAAAGTTGATAAGCTGGCGTTGGTTGCTGCGTAATATCACTGAAGCTAAACAAGCAAAAGAACAAGTAGCAAAACGCACAGTGCAACTGGCAAAAGCAAATCAGCAATTGCTGAGTGAAATTAGAGAGCATAAACAAGCCAAGTCACAACTGCTGCACTTGGCGTTTCATGATGTACTAACGGGACTCCCAAACCGCGCTTTATTTATGAACCGCTTAAAAGATGCGGTCAATTATTCCCAACGGCATCCAGATTATCAATTTGCTGTCTTGTTTCTAGACCTAGATCGTTTCAAACTGATCAATGACAGCCTGGGACACACATTTGGAGATCAATTACTGCTTACGGTTGCTCAAAGGCTTCAAGAATGCTTGCGTTCTATAGATATAGCTGCACGACTGGGAGGAGACGAGTTTATTATCTTGCTAGTGGGAATTAGAGATGTATTAGAAGTGGTAACGGTTGTTGAGCGAATACAAAAGAATCTGGCACATCCAATGGTTCTAGACGGGCACGAAGTGTCTACTACAGCGAGTATTGGCATTGCTTTAAGCATAACAGGTTGTGAACAACCAGAAGATTACTTGCGTGACGCCGATATTGCAATGTACCGAGCTAAGGCACAAGGTAGGGCGTGCTATAAGATTTTTAACACTGATATGCATATTCAAGCAATGGCACACTTGGAGTTAGTTAACGAGCTGCGCCGAGCCGTTGAGCTTCAAGAGTTTCGGGTTTATTATCAACCGATAGTGTCACTCAGTCGCGGCAGGATAACTGGTTTTGAAGTGCTTGTGCGCTGGCTACATCCAAAACACGGCATTGTTTTGCCAGAGTATTTCATGTCAACTGCCCAAGAAACCGGGCTAATTAACCTTATTGAGCAGTGGGTCTTGCATGAGGCATGTAGTCAGATACAGCAATGGCAAGAACAATTTTCCTCTAGCTGTGGGGATCTGGCTGAGTGTCCCTTGACCATTAGTGTCAATCTTTGTACTACTAGGTTCAGTGAAGAAAACTTGCTGCCGCACATCAATAAAGTTCTACAAGACACCGGAATCCCCGCGTCGAATTTGACGCTGGAGATTACAGAAGGCGTAATTATGGAAAACAATGATCGAGCCATTATCAGGCTAAAGCAACTGAGAAATTTAGGAATTAAGTTGGCAATTGACGACTTCGGTACAGGCTATTCCTCATTAGGTCGTCTCCACCACTTTCCAATTAATCAATTGAAGATAGACCGCTCTTTTGTTAGCGGGAGCATTATTGATGATGGAAATTTAGATATTGTTGAGACAATTATTACATTGGCACATAAATTAGGTCTGGATGTGACCGCCGAAGGGGTAGAGACAGAAGAGCAACTAGCACTGTTGAGAATGTTGAAGTGTGAATATGGGCAGGGATATTTTTTCTCCCATCCATTAGATAGCTCTCAGGCAACGGCATTAATTATGGCAAATCCTCAGTGGTGATGCAATACTATTCGGTTAAGATCCCCCCGCCTACGGCGACCCCTTTTTTAAGGGGGTAAAAGAGGCTTGGAAGCCCCACTTTTTAAGGAGGGTTGGGGGGATCTTCAAAATATGAAAACGTTAACCGAACCGTATTGGAACTACAGGGGGGTTAAAACGATCTCAAATTCTCACGAATGATTTAGGACTGCTATATAATACCAATTCTGTATGAAGATGCGCTTATGGGGCAAGAAATAAAAAACGAACCGCCAAGAGCGCCAAGTACGCCAAGAAATAAGAAATTAAGAGATTTAGCGCAGCTTCACAAAGAAACGGTATAAGCAACAGATACCTCGAAGTCATGTTGAGGTACTTCAAAGTCATGTTGAGGTACTCCAAAGTCATGTTGAGGTACTTCAAAGTCGTGTTGAGGTACTTCAAAGTCGTGTTGAGGTACTCCAAAGTCGTGTTGAGGTACTTCAAAGTCGTGTTGAGGTACTTCAAAGTCGTGTTGAGGTACTCCAAAGGGTACTCCAAACTTGTACTGAGCGTAGCCGAAGTATTGCGAATTGGTATTAGACGATGCGTTTTAATTTTGTTCATAAAAAACCCCCTCCTCGCTGGCACGGGGAAGGGGTTGAGAGTGGAGATAACCTAATATTCGCTTTCTTCTTCGTATTCTGGCTGTCTTTCCTTGACTTTTTTAGGAATATTCACGGGCTTGGGCGCATCTTCCCAAGCATCGCCTTCTACATCGTCATAATCATCGTATTCATCAACATAAGGCTTGCTATAGGGCTGGGCTTCATACTTTAGCGGCTGCGGTTGTTGATACCTGTCGCTGCCTGTTGCTTCGCTCCAATTATCTTCTTCCTCATCTTCTGGGTATTGAATAGATTCATATTGCCGCGCCTTCATTACCTGACGCTGTGGCCTTTCTTCTTCCACATAGTCTTCTGTCCATTCCTCTTCTTGAGCTACGGGTTCGGGGGCGCGAACTTTTTGCCTTGGTGGCTGCAATGGCACTCCACTAGGCAGTTGATTGGCTGGTGCAACTTGACGCGGTGGAGTATAGCCGTATTCTTCTTCTATATCTCGCTCCCAAGGTGCTTTGCCGATGCCCAGGCGCTCTAGTAAACCAACTGTCAACTGGTTTACTCGTTCTTCGGCTCCCTCAAACACAATCAATCGATTGGGGCCTGTGCTGACAATTTCATCTACTGAGAACTCGTAAGTACTCAGAAATTGATCGGGAATTTGGGGCAATCCTAAAGAAGCAATAACTATAGAGTTAAGCTTGCCGGTTTCGCCGTTGAACTTGAAGCCGCGAACTTTGCCTAAGACTTCGCCTGTTTCTGTAATTACTTCCCAGTTAATCAGATTACTGAGAGATTCAACTTCAATATCTTCTATTACATCTTCGTTATCAACCAAAATGACATCACCAATCTGGCTGATGTTGTTGAGGTACATATAGCGCGGTATGCCCGAAATGGAGATCAGGCTGTCTCGCAAACCAAGAGCCACAACCTCTCGTTGATCTATATCAACCCAGACTTGACTGATGATGCCTAGCCGCTTGCCGTTGTCGCGGGTAATCACCTGGGTATTTAATATGTCGGAACGCCTAATTATCTGTTCGGAGGTCATTCTATACCGAGTCCTGATCTCGAATCCGGTTTATCTATACACTATTATTAACAAAAACTCAAGCAGATGTATTGGATGATTGTAACTTAATCCCCAAAACTTGAGTGTAAGCTCCTCGTGCTTGAGTAACGCCAATTGTGCGTTCGGCTGATTCTATCATCGGACGACGCAAACTCACAACTATAAATTGCGCTTGTTGTGATTGTTGTTTAATCATTTTAGCTAATCGCTCTACGTTTGCCCCATCTAGGAACATATCTACTTCGTCAAAGGCATAAAATGGCGATGGGCGGTAGCGTTGCAGAGCAAAGATAAAGCTCAAGGCTGTAAGTGATTTTTCTCCCCCAGACATGGAAGCTAGGCGTTGTACGGGTTTGCCTTTGGGGTGTGCAACTAAATTCAGTCCACTACTAAAAGGATCTTCAGGATTTTCGAGTTGCAAAAAGCCGTCACCGTCTGAAAGAATGGCAAAAATCGATTGAAAGTTTTCGTTGACGGCATCGAATGCTTCTTTAAAGGCAAGTTGCCGCAATGTGGTAAAATTTTCAATCCGTAAAAGTAATTCAGTGCGTTCTCCTTCTAGTGTCTCTAATTTTTGCGTGAGTTCTTGAAGGCGGTTTTGGGTGCGTTCGTATTCTTCTAACGCCAGCATATTAACAGGTTCCATTGCCTGTAAGCGTTTGGTAAGCGATCGCAATTCTTTCTGCAATTCTTCCAAATCTACCTGATCTGGAACTTCCGGCAAAGGATTTGGTAATTCTGCTCCTACATCCTGCAACTGGCTTTGCAGTGCAATTAGTTCCTCCCGCCGCTTCTGTTGGGTTTCTTGGAGTTTTTCTATTTCCCATTGTAATTGTTGTTGGCGCAAAAGCTGCGATCGCACTTCTTGTTCTGTGGCGTCGCGTTTTTGTTTTTCTTCTCCTAAATTCTGTTCCATTTGATTTAACGATAAACGGGTTTGGGTGATTTGGTTGTCTATCGTTGTGGTTTGTGTAAAGACGCGATGAATCGCGTCTCTACAAGAGGTTTGTTGGGTTTCGTATTCGGTGATGCGTGTTTCTGCTTCTTGGATTTTTTCTTGTAAACGTTGTTGCTGATTTTCTAAATTTTTTAATCTTTGTTCAGCCTCGCGTAACGCTGTCTCTCGTTGTTGCAATTGTTGCTCTTGAGTTTTAATTGTCGCCTGGATTTGTTGCCATTCGCTGGGGGTTTGGGATGCTTCCAACTCTGCTAAAGCGTGTCGCAATTGTTGCAACTGAGTTTCTTGTCCCGGTAATTCTCGCTCCAAGATTTCTAATCGAGATTGAGCAGTGGCTAACTTTTCGCTGTTTTGGACGAGTTGCGATTGCGTCCCCTCCAATTGTGCTGTTAAATTCTTAATGTCTTTTTGCAACTGTTCTAATTGCAACTGCTGTTCGCGTCGCGCCTGACGTGCTTCTGTAAGTTCTTGCGTCAGTTTTTTGGTTCTGGTTGACAAAGTAGCGATCGCTTCTGTACAACGCTCTAAAACCCGCTCAATATCCACCAAGCGACTTTTTAAAGCGATCACTTCATCAGATTCCGCCGCTTCTGCATTGCCAAACCGCAAGGCTGAACGCTGGGTGTTACTACCACCAGTCATTGCACCACTGGTTTCTAACAACTCTCCGTCTAAGGTGACGATGCGATATAATCCTAAGTTTTTCCGCGCCGCTTCCAGGTTGGCAAAAACTACTGTGTTACCAAAAACATAGCTAAATACATCTTTGTAACGGCGATCGCAATCGACTAAGTTCACAGCATAGTTAACAAAGCCGCTAGCGAAACGCAGCGTTGCATCTTGAGTAAATTTAGGAGCGTGAATTTTATTTAGTGGTAAAAAAGTCGCTCTCCCTGCACGTTTCTGTTTGAGTAATTCAATCCCTGCTGCGGCGATGCTGTCATCTTCTACCACAATATGTCCCAAACGTCCACCGGCTGCCATTTCTAAAGCTAGCTGATGGCGGGGTTCCACTTTTGCTAATTGCACAACTAAGCCACAAAGTCCAGGCATTCCCGATTGCAGAATCACTTTACTCGCTTGGGTTCCTTGGACTTCTTGCTGTGCTTGCGCTTGCGCCTCGATTTTATCCAACTGGCGTTGTTTTTCTCGTTGTTCAGAAAGTAAGCGTTTTTGGGTTTCCTGTTGGATTTGCAGTTCTTGTTCTGTGGCTGAGAGATTTTGAGCTAAATTTTGAATGGGTTCGCTAGAGGCGTTAAATTCCGTTTCAATTTGACTACAGTCAGTTTGTTTTTGGGCTAATAGGGGTTCATCACGTTCAATTAACTGAGTTTGTTCTTGGATTAACTGCTGTAACTGATTATTGCGTTCCCTGAGTTGTGCTTGTTCCGTGCGTTGTGGTTCTAGAGTTTGCAACAGAGTTTCAATTTGACGGTTGAATGCCGTTTGTTGCTGCACCCACGCTTCCGAAGCCGAGGCGATTTCTGTGGCTGCTTCGCGGGAGGTTTGTAGCGCTTGCTGTGCATCATCTCTTTGTTGCTGGGAAGACGCGATGAATCGCGTCTCTACAATTTGTGTTTCGGCAATTTCTTCAAGGGAATGACGGTGTTTTTGAATTTCTTGCTGAGTTTGAGTCAGACGTTTGGCAGTTTCTTGAGAAGCTGTTTCTAATTCCGTTAACTGACGCTGGAGTTGCTTTCGTTCAGCTTCTTGGGTGGCGAGGGTAGATTGTACTGCCAAAAGTTCCTCTTCTCCCAATGCTTTTACATGAGCATTGAGTTGTTCAAGTTGATCTGTTTTTTGGATGATTTCGGAATTTAGATTTGTGAGTTGGGTATTGAGTTGATTAGAATTGCGATCGCCTGTTTGAATTTCGTGAACTAACTTTTCTTGTTGTGCTTGTAGCGATCGCCATGATAAAACAGCTTCCCAAGATTGTTTCGCGAGAAATTCCGTGCGGAGTTTTTGATATTTTTCAGCTTTCGCCCGATCTTGGGAAAGGCGATCGCGTTGTGCAGTTAATTCTGTCTCAATTATCCGACAGCTATCTTCCTTTTCCTTCACCTCATCTAAAGTTGATTTGGCTTGGATAATTTTGCGATCAAACGCCGCCACCCCAGCTAATTCATCAATAATTTCCCGCCGTTCCCGCCCATTCATTGAGATAATGCTGGTGACATCCCCTTGCAGCACCACGTTGTAGCCTTCAGGATAAACCCGTAGATTACTTAGTTCTCCATGTAACTCTGCCAATGTGCAAGGCACACCATTTATATAGTAATTCGATGTGTAAGTCCCTTGGTGAGTCACTCGTAGCCTTCTAGTAACACTCCACTCTGCCGATTTTTGATTTTGGTCTTCGGCTTGGCTCAGTCGAACGATTTCGGATTTTGGATTTTCTTCCCCTGCTTCCCCTGCTTCTCCTACTTCCTTTCTTTGTGCCTTTGCGTCTTTGTGGGAGATTTCATCAGACAAATCAAATGTCACTGTGACGCTAGCCTCAATCGAAGCGCGTCCTTTAGTTGTTTGGGTGTTATTTACCAAATCTGGGAGGCGATCGGCTCGCATTCCTTTAGAACTAGAGAGTCCCAGGCAAAATAGCAGTGCATCTAAGATATTAGATTTACCCGAACCATTTGGCCCAGATATGACAGTACACCCCGGTAGCAAAGGGACTGAGGTAGTGCCACCGAAGGATTTGAAGTTCGTAAGTTCCACGCGCTTGATGTGCACCATGCAGTTATTCACGCAATATCACCACTTCTAGTCGCTAATCCTTTTAAAATGCTCATCTAATGCTCAAAATAGCTACTTTTAGGTGTTTAGGCTAAATCTTGAGTATAAAAAACTACCAAATAGCTATGCTCAATAAATGCTCATTTTTTGAGGGTAGAAGAACGTAACATACATCGTATTGTAAGAACTGTATTTTGTTTTAGTTCCTGACGGTTTTGGTCAAGTTCTGCTAGTTGTACCTTAAAGTCTGAAATTCTATCACTTATTACACAACTACTCGTCTTGCGAAAAAATGATGACTCGTGCAAGCGTGAGTGATGCGATGCATGGAAACATTAATGTTCCCGATGCAAGCGACGGACAAGCGAGAGTGCTAAAACTGAGTTACAGAAAGCTTTGGTAGCATGCCTGAGCGATCGCACAAATCAGTCCCTGCAAAGGATGTTGACATCCTCCTGTATACACTTGTAGCTACTTGGCATTGGGTATTGGGTATTGGGGCATAGAGCATTAGGCACTTGTACTGACTGACCTATGCCAGGCGACCTTTACTTTAGGTACGCCACCGTTGCAGTACCCGGCTTGGAACGACCAATATTCCTTGTGGATACCACTGGAAGACACAACAGTTTAGCGCAAAAACAGTAGGGGGTATACGCTTCTGGTAGAGTGTCAAAAAAAGTGTCAGAAAAAATGACAAAAATTCTGACAAAAAAAGTGACACTTCCACCGAAGGGGTAGGGTATGCCCTCCGAAACGGCTGAAACAACGTAAAATCCTTCAAATGATATTCAATAAAAAAGCCTAGCAATGATATGCTAGGTGTGAATATTAATTCAATTCAGCATTCCTCTAGCGACTGCAATCACTAGGGGATATTTTATTAACCACCTATAAATGAATACAGGGTATCTTTCTCTTTGCAGGCGTCCTTCAATGCTCTGTGAATGCGATCTTCCACACCTCCCGTGCGGTATCGTGAAAAATGTTTTTTCACTTTCGCTACCAGTAGTAATTCGTCAGAGTCCTCGATATAATTCAATCCCACATCTTTGCTACCTTGTATTACCTCTAATGCCTTTAGTTCTCTTGCAGTTTTGTGTACGGCTGCTATTGTCAACTTATTATGAGTAGATGCACAACTGAACCCGTAAGTCTTGCAGGCATACTCAAAATTGGTATGCTGTTCTCTGAGATACTTTCGTCGTACCTCCCATTGTTTCCTGATTGTGGTAGTTTGTTGCTCGTATTGCTGGTCTGTCTTGGTTACGCCGAATGCATTATCACAACGACGCTATAAAGCTTCCTGCATACATGCTGCTACGAATGCTTGAGCCTTGACATTGCCTTTAAACGCTTGAGCCATCCAGAAGTCAGATGCAGTATCAATGGAAACGGCTTTTATCTGTCCAGCCGCAGTCGATACTGAAAGTTTGTCGAAACCTAAACCTTTATCAATCAAGGGTTCTGGTTGATTTTCCTTCAAAAAACGACGGAACCCAGTCTCGGACAATCCAATTGCTCTTGCCACTTGTGTTTGACTCATCACATAGTCACCATTAGGCATCTGAAACGCCTCTACTTCGATACCTGCAATTTGAATTGATGTGCGTCTAGCTTTATCTGTCATGATTATTTTTCCTTGGTGTTTTGTTCGTTGTTTCGTTATCAAAGTAAGTAGAAATTGTATTGATACCTAATGCATCAATTCGTTCTCTCAGAAGTGAAACAAGTTGCCTTGCTCTTTCGTATCTTGGGCTTGTAGATTTTTCCTCACAAGCTTGCTCCCATGCACTAATCTCTCCATCTAGTTCTAGTAAGAAACGATATACATCATCGATCTTTTCAGCAATTACTGTAGGTATTCGCCGACGAACTGTAGGACTATCAAACTTTTTTTTTCTACCGCCTCCTGGCTTGCGTATACCCGTCTTTGGAATACCTCTAGGCATAAAATTCAGTATTGTGTGTAAAAAGGGAACTTAATCTAACGACCAGCAATAACAACGCTATGGAAGTGATAAACCTCTACTTCCCTTACTGTTACTGCCTTTTCTTATTTATAGCCACTAAATAATAAAGTATCAACTTATTTATGTCCCAAAATAAAAATATAAGCTACAACGTATGCTGTGACTGGTAAAATCCATATTTGTAGGTATTTTGGCAATACTGAGTATACCCCTTTCAAAATAGTGTCAGAAAAAATGACAAAAAAAATGACAAAAATTCTGACACTTTTTTTGACACTTTCCAGAAAAGGGTAGGGTATACATAAAAATACCCCAAGAAAATAGGCACTTTTCCGGGGTATTTGCTTTTGTGGTGAAAATTTTACTTTATGATTTTCTATCTTGCATCAACTTATTTATTACTTCCTGCTGTTCCCGTAATTGTTCCTTGAGTTGGTCAAGTTCTGACTGCTGTTGAGATTGTTGGCTAGCGGTAGTTGGTATCCCGTAACCTGGCGTAATCCTGGTATCGGTCTGCCTGTAGCATTGTTTGCTCACTTTCTCGCTATGTTCACACCAGTCATTAACCACATGAGGAGCTATCCCGATAACGTTAATTTGGTGGTTAATGAAACTGTGTCGCGTGTTGTAAGGAGGCAAATATTTGACAAGTTTGCCTTGTTTCATCAATTCGGTAATGATGCCTTTTTGTGATTTATCTCTACCTAACCATGTGGTCTGGAAAATATGAGACGAGATTTTTTTACCTGACTTGCTTGTGAAAACCGTGTCTTTGGGGTCACCTTGTGGAATTGATTTTAATAGATTCCATAGTTCACCATCTTTAGGCATAGGGAAAATCCTAGCGTGCTCGTTTTTTGTTGGCTTGTGAATACCTAATCGATAGTCATAACTTCTATCAAATACAATTTTTTCATGCTCCCACTTAACATCAGTCCACCATAAACCAGCAGCTTCGCCAGGTCTACAGCCAGTAAGAAACTTGAACTTCAAATAGTTGTACCAATGAGGGCAATTTATCTGAACATAGTTAAGTATTATTTGCGCCTCATCCCATGTGTAAGCTTTTGTTCTGTCAAAAATATCTGAATCATTCTCGATATCATCTGACTGATTAATTACTTTAGGCTTGCGCTTGATTTGTATATCTTCGGACATCCCCTCGTAAGGGTCGTGTGAGACTAGTTTTTGCTTCATTGCTATTCGATAAGCTTTAGACAACTGAGACAGAACTTCCTTAACGGTTTTGGAATTCCTGTTTTCAAGTAGCCAGTTGTGAACGCCTAATGGATTGTTCTCTCCCACAGCTTCTATTGCTTGCTTGATTGCTCTGTAGTAAACCCCCCTGAACTCATGATGATATGTTGTTTCTGCCAAGTCTCTATCTTTTTTGTACTCACAGTACACATCCCAGATTTCAAGGGTTGATAGCTCAGGCTTGGGCGGTAGTTGGTCGCTGTCTGTTAGCGTTGCACTTTTCCCCGCTCTTGATCTTGCCCGCAATCCGTAATCCTTCAAGATTTCCTGATACCGACTTAATCTAAAATTCCCTTCACCATCGTCTAGTTTTCCGTCTTCAAGTTCTATCTGTAGTCGGCGTTGCAACAGGCTAGCCTTAGCTTCCCAACCATTAACCAGAGAGATACCTGTTGCTAACTTTATTTGACCTTTTTTGCAGTAGCTTCTAGGAAAACAAGCTTTGATACTTCCTGAGTCTTCCCTGACGGCTACTTGACCCTTTTTAGTTCTACCCGTTTGTGTTTTGCTGCTATTTACCATAATGCTCATTCAATGCTCAAAATGTGGATATCAGTTTTTTAGATAACTGATATATATGCATTATAATGAATGACGCGCTTGATGTGCCCCCATAGGCGCTGGTTCCCTAGGCTAATGAGGAACAAGTGTATCAACTAATTAAAAATTGGCAAGAGGGTAGAGGGAGTAATTGGGGATTATTGTAGATGCGTTGCAGTGAGGCTGCAAGCTTCACCCGAAAGGTTTAACGCAAGCGATCAATCAGTGTAGAGCGAAAATTTTTATGTCGCCAACTAACCAGCCAAATTTTCCTAGAGCAGATAATATCATGTCTGACTAAATTACTTGTAATTCAAAATCTTTGCGTCTGCGTGTCTTTGCGTCAGTCCTAATTACAAGTATTCAACCGGATACAATCTTAGGAAAGTTTAAGTGTGAAGGTGAAATAGTTGGTATAGTTTAAATTATCTTCTCTGGATCTGTCGCCCTCGGTTTATCATGACAACCAAGCGATCGCATTTTTAGCTCAGGATATAACTAGTTTAAAAAGACGCTCAAGACGTTTTCACACAGTAACGTGACTTGCTAAGGAACCGAGGCGAGCAAGGGAAAAAAGCAACTCAACCAGTAGAGGATATTAAAAGCACCAAATGAATTTATAATATAGTAATCTTTACAATTGCAAAAACGTAGAAATCAAGTCCTCCTTACTACCTCAATCTGCCCTCTAGAATTTGGCTCTTAACCCGTAAATTTTTGTAGAACTCAGTAATGAAGAGATTAATTAAAGGTCTGCGCGAATTTAAATCTAGCTATTTTTCGACACATCAACAATTGTTTGAGCAACTTTCACATGGTCAAAAACCGAGGGTATTATTTATTACCTGTTCTGATTCGCGTCTTGATCCAAATCTAATTACACAAGCCCAAGTTGGTGAATTATTTGTCATTCGTAATGCAGGTAACATCATTCCACCTTATGGGGCAAGTAATGGTGGTGAAGGTGCGACAATTGAATATGCTGTTCAAGCTTTAGATGTTCGCCAAATTATTATTTGTGGTCATTCTCATTGCGGTGCAATGAAAGGACTAATGAAGTTACACAATCTCAGCGATGAAATGCCGCTTGTACATGATTGGCTTAAATATGCAGAAGCAACTCGAAGGCTAGTTATAGACCACTACAGTGACTACGACGGAGAAGAACTGCTAGAGATTATGATTGCCGAAAATGTTCTTACTCAAATTGAGAATTTGAAGACATATCCAGTGATTCACTCTAAGCTTTATCAGGGAGAACTCAGCATTTATGCTTGGGTTTATCACATTGAAACAGGAGAAGTTTTTGCATACGATCCCCAGAAACACGCTTATGTTTTACCTCAAACTCAGCTTCTAGAATCAGAAATGGATGAGTCTCTTACAGCTCAGTATCCAAATACCAATCTAGTAACGCATTCACCTCAAAACCAGCAGGATGATGTTCAATCTTATGAGAAAGTATCTATTTCTGCATTTGAGTGGTTTCCAATGAAACGCCTTTCTCCAGAGCAGATGGAGCGAATTTATCGAGGTTCAAATAATGGAAGTTGAAAAATGAGAATATAGAATTATAACTCCAGATATCACTATGACTAAAACTTGCATTGCAACGTCAAGACATACCACAACACCCAACCAATAACCTTAACCGAATCGTATTGCAAGTGGTATCAACTACCTACTGCTTACTTTTAGTTAGGACTTACGCAAAATTATGAAAAAACGAACCGCAAAGGACACAAAAAACACAAAGTCAAGAGGGTTTCAGAGAGTTCTTGCGTAAGTCCTGTTAGTAAAGCAAGTAAAAAACAGAGACTTACACAGATATAAGTCTCTGTTCGGCTTTCATGCCGATGCTAACTGAAAACTTCAGTTATTCTTTTATGACTTTTTCACAGCATCAACTTTTGCTTCTACCTTCACCGTTTTTACACCTTGAACTTCTTTAGCTAAGGTTTGAGCTTTATTGAGTTCTTCTACAGAAGTCGCTGTGCCTTTGAGGATAATTTCACCCTCTTTGTTTTCAACTTGTAATTTATTGCCTGGTAAACCTTTGTTCAACTTTTCGCTAATTTCAGTTTTCAAGTTGCTCTTAGCTTTTGTTGCTGCCGTTTTTTCAGAATCTGTTTTAACTTTAGTATCTGTACTAACTGCTAAAGGAGTCGTTTGTGTTCCTGGAATTTTGGCAATAGTTTTATCCGCAGTTTGATTTATCTGAGAAGCTGGTGTTGCTGGTGCTTGAGCGGCTTCATTAGTAGTGCTAGAAGTTTCTGAACCAGTTTTAGGAGTCTCTTGACAGCCAAAAGTACCAACTACCAAAATGCTACTAACTAGTAATAGAATTAGCTTTTTCATTATCTTCTCCAAATTGAATACTGGAAGCGATTAATTGAGGTGTGTGATGGTGAGGAGCAGATGTTAAAAAGCAATTAAATGTGAAGTAGCAAAAATGCCTAAGCAATTTCTCAGGTTACTGGAAATTGAAACTTAGACAATTTCTTGAGGCTAAGATTTTGCAGCCATTTTTCAGAACCGCCAATTCAATTTTCCTGATGTTTGCTAACTAGGATGCGTCTGCATAAAGTCTGTAGCTCTTTATAAATTTAATATAGATGCACAGTAGCTCTTTCAGTGGTAGGTAGACTGTGCAGCCTGACAGTAGTGACTCGATGTTATCAGATTTAAGTCAGTTTGGCGATATCTAAGCCTATGCAACTAAAAACTTCAGCATTTTTACAATTCTGTGGCAGCAAAATTACCAACAAAATGTTACTTTAGAAAACTATGGCTTACTTATAATGCCCCAAATATCAGGAAATATTAGCCAATGCCATACCTTACTTCCGCCCACGAAATTAGTGCCATCGTTGCTGAATATACCAACGCTAAAACGCTGTGGATAGATACAGAAGTTGCTGACTATAAAAGTCGTAATCCCCGACTATCGCTGATTCAGGTATTAGATAATCCTAAAGATATGAGTGGTGATCGCGTCTACCTTTTAGATGTCTTAGATCAGTCTAATATTATAGCTGAATTTATTGAAAAAATTATGGTTAATTCTGCAATTGAAAAAGTTTTTCATAATGCTAGTTACGATCTAAAACTTCTCGGTAACAAGAAAGCGAAAAATATTACTTGTACTTTAGATATGGCCAAAAAAATTCCCTACTATCTTTTACCATTACCTAATTACCAACTCCAAACCCTAGCTACATCACTTTGTAGATTTAACAATATTGAGAAACAAGAACAAGCAAGCGATTGGGGAAAACGACCCCTGACTGAAGAACAGATAGAGTATGCCTACTTAGATTGTATTTATCTGGCTCAAATTCACTCAAATTTATTAGATTTACAAGCCCAAGCCAGTCCCGATCCCGCAACGGAAGATTTAATATCACTAAGTAGTAAATATTCACAACTAGAGCAACAATACAAGTTGTTGAATTCAGAATTTGAGCATTTACAAGAACGTATAAAAAAAGCCATGCAAGCTCAGAATATATCTGAAACTGCCTATTACAAACTGACTAGTTATGAGCGGACTACAGTCAAAGCTACTTTTACAGAATTGGCAAGGCTAGTAGAAAGTGAAGGTATTAATTTAGATTTTCCAATCACACTAACTCAGAAACTCCAAAAAGATTTAGGGCAAAATCTAGAACAACTTTCTGTAGATATTGAAAAAACTACATCTTGGCGGCTAAATCCCAAAACTCAAGAAAATGATATTGAAGATGAGTAAATTGTTTAGATGGATACAAATGCCAGATTTTATGGAGTTATTATATTAGAATAAATCCTAATACCAATTTTGGATGAAGATGCATCTATAGTATAAGAAAGAACGAACCGCATTCGCGCAGCGTCTCGTTAAAGAAGGGCGCAAAGAAAACGTTCGCGGAGTGTTTTGTAGAGAAGTAATCAGAGTTGAGAGAGTTTTTGCATAAGTCTTATAACTATTGAGTTAAAGAATTAAAATCTAGATTTTGATACTAATTGTGTTCAGATTTTATGGCAGTTGATATTAAATTATGAGACGGCGTTTATTTAAACAAGTATTTCCCATAGCTATTTTTACTATATTGACAGCAATTAGCACTGTTTCTTGTAGTAAGAATGACAATGTTTTGGTAACAGAAATAGGAGTTAGTCAACCTAGTCGTAGTTCAGCTACAGCTTCCAAAGGTGGGGAATTCTATCTTCAGGGAAAGAATCAGCATTTAAACGGCGATTTACAAGCTGCGATCGCTTCTTATGATAAGGCAATTGCTCAAAATTCTCAATATGGCGCTGCCTATAACGGGCGGGGACTAGCCTACTTTGATTTGGGAGACAAGGAAAAAGCGATCGCAGATTACAATCAAGCACTTAGCATCAACCCTAACGACGCAGAAGCCTACAATAACCTGGGGAATGCCCGCGCCTCACTAGGAAATAACCGAGAAGCAGTGAAAGATTACAGTGAAGCGATTCGCCTGAACCCTAACTATGCCGAAGCCTACAATAACCGAGGGAATGCCCGCGCTACCAATGGGGACAAAAAAGGTGCAATAGATGATCTCGATCAAGCCATTCTCCTCAACCCCAAATATGCGATCGCTTATAATAACCGAGGAAATGCCCGTGCTGCCAATGGAGAGGCACAGGGTGCGATCGAAGATTACAGTCAAGCCATTCGCCTCAACCCTAACTTTGCCCCTGCCTACAATAACCGGGGAAATGCCCGCGCCACCACTGGAGATAAGCAGGGAGCATTAAAGGACTTACAACAAGCAGCAAGCATTTTTCAAAATCAAGGTAACAATGACTTATATGAACAAGTGATGAAAAACATCAAAGAACTTGGACAGTAGGCAAAAGCAGGGTTTCAGTTAAAAGCGAATAGACTGTTGAGTTATAACAAAAAAACTTATTATATATAGCGTATATTAGGCTATATCAAGGATTAGCCTAATTTTATTTTTTTGTATTAAGTGAACGACAGTAATGTGTTAATAATGATAAATAATTTTTCATTTTATATTTGACCTAACTACTATTAAGATTAGACAAAACTAAATTAGTTATGTCCCTTTTACATAATGTAACGATTACCAAGCTGTGCAGTAATAATGTTAGTTTGTAAAAGAATAATGAATTTTCAAGATAAACTAAGCAACGAATTATTTATAAAGCGTTGTGTAATTTATTTAACTCAAAAAAAGCATGTGTATTTAAATATTCTTTCCGTTTGATACTAATTAAATTGAGGTGAAAAAATGGAAAATTCAAAACTAGATAATCTAGATAATGAATTAATTAGTTTTGATTTAAGTCAAGAAGATATGGAGGCAATCAAAGGTGGTACAAGCGCGCCAACAAATATCTCGACTGGTAGTAACTGTCCATCCCCTCCGAAGCACCCTTTTGGAATTTTAATCGTTGCAGTACCACCCAAGCACCCTTTTGGAATTCTAATTGTTGCAGTACCACCCAAGCACCCTTTTACAATTACAATCGTTGCAGTACCAACCAAATGCAAGGACGATTAATCATTAAATTGAAAGATTAAGTTTAAGAGGATGTTTGAAAAGTCTAATTTATTACTAGTCTTGGCGACTATAAATCGCGGCTACACGAGACTTTATCCACCTCCGTGGGTTTAAAATCCTTGGTTTTTTATTAGTCGCCATAGAGAAAAGTCTGAGCGTTGAACGCATCGCCAGATAACATGGTGCGTTACGGCTTGGGCCTAACGCACGCTACTTAATATTTACTTTATAAATGGTTTATAAGAGCTATGTGCTGCTAATAATTATCCAATCATGCGTAGGAATTATACTAAATCGTAAAAATTCAGTCGTCAGAATAGTTAGAGAATCAAGATAAAATTTAATGAATCAACATACTAACTTCTGACTGATGACCGAAACATTCGGAATCTCCGGCTTTGCTCCTGAGTGCTGAATTATTATCTAAATCTAGTTTTTTTAAGATAAAACAGATGAACAATGTTTGTGAATTGGCGCTGAATTATTTACAACGTTATAACTGCCAGATTCTTGAAGATTATCAAAGTGTTTTAAGACAGGCTTGTGAAATTCACCCACCACCACATGGTATGGCATGGTACGGTAATTATTATCGTCAGTTTGCTCGTAATGCTGAGTGGTTCTCTAATTCTCTGATTACTAATGTTGCTGAAGAAGGAACTGGTTCTAAACAAGTTTGGCAATTTTCGGAGCAGATTGAAAATCAGGAGTTTGCCCAGTTGGTGAGAAATCACTCTATTGATGAATCGCGCCACTCACTAATGTTTGTGGCACTGTTGAATATTATTTTTCCAACGAAAATAGAAGCAGATTTCCGCACACAGTTGAAAGCCTTTTCTCCACAATACTATCACCACAAACATCCGCCCCTAGTGCCCACTTCTTCGGCCCAACTAATGGATGAAAAATTGGTGATGGATGAGATTATCCAAATCAATCTTTTAGAAATTCGGGCATTGATTCTACAATTATTGTTGCGTCCAGTACTGCAAGCATATTCTACACCTAAGGACTTAGCAAAAGTAACTCGAATGTCTGACTTGTTGATTTTTGATGAAACTAAGCATATTGAGTACTCTGGTTACTGTATTGGTAGGTACATAGAACAAGGTCATGGCTCTTGGATGCAGGAAATGATGATTTACCGTCAAAAGACTGTTAATGAAATGTTTTTAGAAGATATGGAATTAGCCCGTTCTGTTGGCACTACTATTTTACGGACACAAGATCGCTCATAACTGTTTAAGTTTACCTAGCACAACAAATCAGTTTCCACGCTAGTTCTGAGCGGCTTTCGCCGCTTGGACTTGTTTATGCTTTGACAAAATCACAGTCCAGAACCAATGTGGATGCGATCCTCAACTTCCGCAAATTTTTCTAGTGCCTGCTGTTCAGTACTCAATAGTGAAACGACGATCGCCACAATAAACGCTAGAGGAATAGTAACTAATCCAGGATTTTTCAATGGAAAGGGTGCAGAAGCGTGCTTGAGAATCGTTACTTGAATAGTAGGTGACAAATAAATCAGCACTAAAGATGAGATAGTACCTACTAACATACTTGCAACCGCACCATTAGTAGTGAAGCGTCGCCAAAGCATGGATAAGAGTAACGCTGGAAAGTTTCCACTAGCAGCGATCGCAAATGCTAAACCTACCATATAAGCTACGTTTTGCCCTTTAAACAAGATGCCCAGGAATATCGCCACTAATCCTAAAAGCATTGTTGCACCACGAGCCACCTTCAGCTGTTCTGATTCGTCAGCATGACCAGAGCGCACCACATTCACCCACAAATCGTGGGATAATGCAGCCGCACCTGAGAGTGTCAACCCAGCGACAACCGCCAAAATAGTTGCAAAAGAAACAGCAGCAATAAAGCCTAACAAAGCATCACCACCGATAAATTCTGCTAACATCGGCGCAGCCATATTACCACTAGTATTAATTTGCTTGATAGCATCTTGACCTACTAACACCATCGCCCCAAAGCCCAGGATGAAGGTAAGGAGATAAAAAACGCCAATAATAGCTGTGGCATAAGTAACAGAGAGCCGTGCGGCTTTGGCATCCGGTACTGTGTAAAAACGCATCAGGATGTGGGGTAATCCAGCAGTGCCGAACATCAACGACATCCCTAAAGAGATAGCATCCAAAGGATCAGAAACCAGTTTGCCCGGAGCTAATACACCTGTATACTTCTGGGATGCAGCAGCGAAAAGAGCGATCGGGTTCAAGCCAAATCGAGCCAGTACTAAGATAGCTAGTAAGACAGTTCCACCGAGCAATAGAATTGCTTTGATAATTTGTACCCAAGTAGTGGCAATCATCCCGCCAAAAATTACATAAGCCATCATCACGCAACCGACAATGACCACAGCTAATTCATAATCAAAGCCAAACAATAGTTTGATTAGCTCACCAGCACCTACCATCTGGGCAATTAAGTAAAAGCTTATCACTACCAGCGTTCCAATCGCAGAGGCGATACGTACAGGTTTTTGCTGCAAGCGATAAGCCACTACATCAGCAAAGGTGTATTTACCTAAGTTACGTAATGGTTCTGCAATTAGGAACATGACAATCGGCCAGCCCACTAAGAAGCCGATAGAATAAATTAAGCCGTCAAAGCCGTTGAGTGCCACCAGCCCAGCGATACCTAAAAAGCTAGCTGCACTCATGAAGTCTCCTGCTAGGGCTAGCCCATTTTGGAAACCGCTAATCTTACCGCCAGCTGTATAGAACTGTGCCGTATTTTTGGTAAGCTTTGCTGCCCAATAGGTAATGCCTAGAGAACTGGCAACAAACAGAAAGAAGAAAGCGATTGCCAACGGGTTAAACTTACCAAGACTGGTAATGTCCGCCGCTAGTGGCAGATCGAACCACACACTATTCATGCTTTTTTGGTTTAGTATTTTGGATTTTGGATTAGAAATTGCTATAGCTAACTCACTTGCGTGTTAGCCTTGCGATTTGGTCGTCGTAACTGCTATTTGCCCAACGCACGTAAATAAAAATTAATACCCATGCCGAGACAATTACTAACGCCCCTAATAAAATTCCCAGGCTGAGACCAGGAACTACTAATGACCCCAGTAGCGGCTTATTGAACGCGATTAATAAGATAAAGCCGAAATAAATAAACATCATGGCGCCACTGAGAATCAGGGATATTCGCCAACGTTCAGCTGCGAGAGCCTGAAGAGCCTTTGTGCGATCGTTCATGTCTTCCTTTAGGTTGAGAAGATTAGGTCAGATTGTCTCATTGAAGCTGATTTCTGCGTAATTTTCTTAAAGATTATTAGTAAATCTATTACCAGATCAAGTAATAAAACTAACTTTGCCAAGTAATATATCAACATTACAAGACAATAGCAGCTCTGTTTTGACTCAAGGAAACATGAAACTATAGATGCAATTAGGCACAAAAATAAAACTCATCTATCTGTAATTTGTGATTTTACACATATTAAGTACTTTATTATACTATTTTAATAAAGTACTAGCTAATGAATTAAGTTTTTAAATACTAAAAAATAAAATAAATACGTAGTTATTCGCAGGTTATAAAATCTTTAAAGTGTTATTAAATGCTTTTTTAAGCTATCAAATCAACTGAGATTAATAAAAGTAGTAAATTTTAATTTATAAAATATACCAAAAATTACAGTAGCATTTAAGTAAGCATTTTAATAAAATTTATACTTAAAGCTTGTTATTACACAGATAGGGTATTACCAAAATTTAGTAACGTATGTTTATTGAAACACTAGTCACAAACCCGATTCATTTTTTCAGAATCGTTGTAATTGTCATATTTTCCATAACTTTGCATGAACTTGCTCACGGCTGGGCTGCGATGAGTCAGGGAGATAACACTCCACAACAGACTGGTCATCTGACGCTCAATCCTGTAGTTCACATGGGCAAAGAATCGATCATCTTTCTCTGTCTCATGGGTATAGCTTGGGGAAAAATGCCTGTCAACCCCTCTAAGTTTCGCTCTGGGAAGCTAGGCAATATTTTGGTATCCGCAGCTGGGCCATTATCAAATCTGGCTTTAGGCATTCTATTTATTGGGATGCTTAAATTTCTCTCTAATCCGAGTCTTTTAGAACTTTTGAGTGGGGAATTTCTTTATTTAGCGGCTCAAATCAATTTGACCTTATTTCTGTTTAATCTCCTGCCAATTCCACCACTAGATGGTTTTCATGTTTTCAGTGAAATTTTTCCTCAGCTAAAGCCACTGCAATATAGCCAATTCGGAGTTTTTGCAATGATGCTTCTATTTATAATTCCAGAATTTGGAACGGGACTTAGTGGCATTGCTCATTTAGTTATTCAGTCAGCGCTTGGAGGAGAATGACCAGCTTCTCAGGCAAAAATAGATTATTTACAGCAGTTTTCCTTTGTATAAAGTACGAAGCTACGAGTTTAGAGGTAGGATAGCGCAATCGAAAAGTTACACACTTGTTAACATAGTTTTCATAGGAGCAAAAAAATGGAATTTGATAAAATAAAACAACTAATTGAAAAACAGGAAATTCAAACCATAAGTTTAGATACATCAATTTTTAAGGCTGAAGGCTTAAAGTTAGAGTCAGGATTACTTAAGCAGTTAGGGCAATTTAGTGATACATCTATAAAAATTATTATTTCTGAAGTTGTTAAAAATGAACTTCTCAATCATTTAGAAGAAATACCGAAATCTCTGTATACAGATATTGATAGACTTTTAAAAGATGCCCAAACATATTGTCAATTTGAAGGTGACATTGATTTGATAAAAGCATCACTTTTCCAAGGGCGGAGACCAGAAGAAATTGCGTATGATCGTTTAAAGAATTTTATTGAAACAACATCTGTAGAAATCATTCAAGTTCAAGGTAACGTAGAAGTCTCTGAACTTTTAAACAAATATTTTAAAAATAAATCACCATTTGCAGGTACAGGTAAAAAGAAAAATGAGTTTCCTGATGCTATTGCTTTAATGTCTCTTGAGTCATGGGCTAAAAAAAATATGAAAAGAGTTTTAGTGATTTCAATAGATAATGACTGGAAGCGATATTGTGCTCATTCACAAAATCTTGTGTTTCTTGAGAGCTTGTCAAAATGTTTTGAGTTATTTCAAGAAGTAAAACCTTATAATATATGTAGACACTTATCAAAAAAATATTATCAAGAAGAGCTTTATTTTATAAAAAAAGCCATCAATCATACACTAGAAAACCAAATTTTTGATTTCAATATTCATATAGAAGCTAATTCTTCTTATCAATATGAAGATGAAATAACGAATATAAGTCATGAGGGAAATGAATTTAAGATTATTAAGAAACCTAACATTATTTTTATACCTATAAAATTTGATAATGACACTTTAGTTGTTCAAGCAGAGCTTAACGTTAATATTAGTATTGAATGCAACTTTTACTTTACAGTTTGGGATTCTATAGATGGCGAAGATGTTGGGATAGGAGCCAATACTATCGAAAAGCAAGAAGATTTAGATATAACCGTCTTAATAACACTAATAGACGAATCTGGAAAATTTGACGAAGACATAGAAGTAGATGAAGTTGAAATAATAACCACAAACATAAAGATTGATTTTGATTACATTGAACCAGATTGGAGAGATCAAAATGATGATGACTAAATGAAATCAGATTGCAAGTAGGCTGATACGATTAAGGTTACTAGCGGGGCTAACTGCTGAAAGAGTCTGCGAGCGTCGGCAGGATATAGAAACTTTTTATATCTATCTGATCTTAAGTCTTGCATTTCGTACCTCGCTGACTTGCAATATGGTGTAGTAATTTTATTTTATTTGTGATAATTTAAGCCGACAGAACCCCGATTTTTTTAAGAAGTCGGGGTTCTTGCTATTCACTAATTATTTAGGATAGCCACCTTTTTACTGGAGAATTCAGTCTTAGGATATATACTGATAATACTATCACCAACTGCAAAAAAAGAACCTTGTTGCTCATCTTTAGAGAATTGCAAATTTGGGTATTTAGCAGCAGCTTCTTCGGTAGTCATGGCTTTTGCTTCCATTTCTTCTGGCAGTACTCTAGTACAACCAATGTAAAATACTAAGGGAGATATCTTATATTGGTAGATATTTTCTGCATATTGTTCTAGCTTGGTATTCGCTGCCGTTAAAGCTGCAACCATTTCCTCTTTGCCGATCTGCTTACCAGCTTGCTTTTCCTGCAATAACTGCGCCAAACTATCAGCACCAACTTTATTAAGAATATCTACAACTATGCCATTTTGCTCAAGCCCCAGAAAATCATCAAAAATTGGTTTCATAAACTCGTCAACTTTCGTTATCTTAGTGCGTGATGATAGTAACCTGTGTTTAACAGCGAGATTGTCATTAAATGCCATCTCAAAAGTAGGTTTGATGATGATTGCTCCAGTTATCTTATTATAAAACCGATATATTTTATTCAGAAATTTGTTAGCCGAATGAAATTTACTCAGGTTAAGAATATCTTGACTACCAATATCAATTTTATAGCTCAACCTTGAGTCAAGAGTACCGTTAACTAAGGCTTCATGGATATCTGTGTATTCATTAGTTGTAGGAAAGTTAATGTAAACATTTTTAGACAGATAGTGCTTTTTAAATTCATCTAACTGTCCTGCTATAAATACATCTGACTCCTTTCTTAAGTAAGCAGAAATAATACTAGTAAGTACTTTAATTTCTGCTAGTTCATTGAATAGTCCATCTATGCTACTGTAAGAACTATTAGCAGCTACAAGCGGCAAGTTATCTAACTGAATCGTATGTTCAGCCCGAAAGTCAAATTCGTCTGCATCCAACACACCTTTTTCTTTGAGTAAGTCAAAGACTTTTTTACTACTGATTTTGACTTGTAAAAACTTGATGTTTATTTTGCCGTCACTAACAATTGTATAATTATTAAAGCTATTGAGGTCATTTACTAGCAGACCTGCTACCTCAATAGTAGGGGTTTGGTCTTCAAATTTGGCAAGTTTGACCTTACGTTTGATAAGCATGTTGATAGTAGCAGTATTGCGATTAAACTGAAACTCGCCCATACCAACATACTCAGCATTATCTATATTTTCTGTTTGCAACCAAGGCTGAAGCAGTTCCCCATTTTCGTTTCTCACACCTTTAACACGCTTGATACCTGTTCTTTGATAATGTTCTTGCAGGTGCTTGATATTGACGATAATATTGTTGCGATATTGTGCAAAAATTTGGATTAGTTCTACCAGATAAATTTTATTATTCGTCATATTGGTACCTTCCATATAAAGGTCAAAAATCTTTTAAAGCCTGTTAAACCGTGGAAAATTGATAGGCAAATACACAATAAATTAATACCAAAATGCTAAATTTGGCATACACCACACAACTATTGTGTGTTCATGATCGCATTCACGAACTAGCTAATATCGCATTTATTTACTACAAACTTTGGGCATCGCCTGGTAAACTTTGCGTTGCATACTTACCGGATATTTTTATAGTACAATTGTATCATAAAAAGGACAAGTTGTGTAGGCGTAGCCTGTGATACACATTGCCCTGCAATGAGGTGTTATAAGACATCTGGTAAAAAAAATGTAGAGACGTAGCACTGCTACGTTTCTACAAGGGTTCTGGGTAACGCATATTTAATTTCACCAGATGTCTATGGTATTGCTGAAGGCCAGAATAGATGCTTTCTAACCTTTGCGCCCATTATTTTTTTCCAACATTTAGGCTCCGGGTTTAAAATAATCGAAGAGGCGATCGCCTGAATCTGCGCGAATTAATGCTACAACTACATCTGGTAAGGCAGCTAAACTGGGGTAAACTAAATAACGTGGTTCCCAATGGGGGCGGAACTTCTCTCTGTAGGCGTGCAGTCCCTTGAAATTGTAAAAGCGATTCAAATGCCCGTAAAGATAGTGCAATACTTTTTCCAAGCGGCGCGATTCTGGGTTGTCTCCAACTCCTACAAGGGCAGAAAGACCGAAATTAAAGCTGTCGTAGCCACCCTCTTTAAAATGTTGAAGCAGGGAAATAAATAGAAAGTCCATTGTGCCATTTTCGAGGGATGCGCGATGTCGCATCATGTCAATAGTGGCTTCGTTGAGTTGATATTCCTGGAGAATGTTGGTAAAAGCACTGATGTTACCTTCAGGATCATGAACTACAGCAATCTCACACTCTCTTAGGTAAGCTTCGTCAAACCAACCCAAAGAAAAATGTTTTTCCGAACCTTGTGCCATTTTCAGCCATTCATCACTTACAGATTTGAGCTGGTGCAATAAATCATTGGCGATAGGTGGTTGGTAAAACTCGATTTGGTATCCTAGCTTAGTTAAACGACTGATTGATGGTCTAAAGTTTTTACCGGCTTTACCTTGTAAGGTAAAACTTTTCAGGTCAACGATCGCTTCTTCTCCAATCTTGAGTACCTTAAACCCCAATGACTTGTAAAGTTCAACATCATTGGGTAAAGTTTGATAAAAACCAGGATACCAGTCATTACGTTGGCAAAACTGGCAGAAAGCAACAATTGTCTCTTTGCGGTCTTCAATGGGGCCTATAGGATCTCCTAATGCGATCGCACCGCGTCCTTTGGGAACATAAGCAATTAAACTATTACCCGAAGGACTGAAATAATAACTTTTATCATTTAAGAGTGTGAACGCTGCTAAAGAAGAACGTCCATATTGCTCGACAATTTCTTTAGCTCTTTTTCGCTCATTTGGCGTTGCTAGATTCCGCCAAAATACAGGTTGCAATAACATTACTATTGCATAAGTAATAGTAACTGCGGCAATAACATATATAGAATTAGCAAAAAATTCTCCAAATTTGCTTTTTGGTTGCAGTCCCCAATTATCCTCAGTGAAGAACATTGCCAAAGTCTGAACTATTGCCTCACGCCAATTAAAATTCTCTGAAAACTTGCCGTCTAACAAATAAAAACCAATAGTTCCGTATGCCAAGGTAAATAATAAAGCGCCTATCAGCGCTCGAACTCCCCGTGCTATCGAAGGACGGTCTGATTGCGCCGTGAAAAGATGGCGCATCAAGATTAATTGCACCAGCAAAACTCCAGAGAGTAGACTTTCTTCATAGTCCAATCCCTTCAGCAAGTGGCTGAAAATGGAAATCACTAGTAAACCAATGGTAAGTAACCAGGCTATTCTTTTTCGACGTAATAAATTAGTAGCAAGTGCTAATAAAATAAATCCAGTAAGGGCTGCAAATATATGACCACCAGCCCGAATTTCAAATGGTAAAAACTCCTTCAACCAGTGATTTCGCCCATATAGGTTAGGTGTCACTGCTGATAATAAATTTACTACTCCGACTAAACCTGTAAGTAAAGCTGCACTCCAAAGTCCAATCTGAGTTTTTAAATTATTAGTATTGGTCATAAATCTAAAAGTATTAATTAGTAATTAATAGTTATAAGTTAGTAATTTTGAATTTTTACTCTTTTATTGACTAAAATAATAACAAAGCAATTTTATTGGCTATGTTAATTCTCGGTATTAAGTTTTAATGTTTTAAATTTTACTTATAACACCTTAATTTTAATTCCGTAGCATAAGGGAAGCGGTAGAACCTAATTTTTAAAATTTTAACTCCTAACTCCTAATTTTTCACTCCGAATTTTTGAAACTGTTCCCCTACATAAGAGAGCGAATCTCTAAGATGCTTGTGGAAGTAGTTCCAGCCTATATCAGCACCAGACAAACCATGACCTCCTGGAAACGCATAAAATACGTGAGTAATACCTAATTTATTTAAGGTTTCGTTGAAATCTTTGGTAGAAGCCAGCAAATTAGTATCGTTCAAACCCGCATCTAGGTAAACACGCAATCGCTTCCTATCTTCAATTGATAGCTGTTGCACGATTTGTTGGGGGCTATTTTGCGAACCGCTATTATCGGTAAAATAACCGCTATGACTAAACAGAATGTGAAAGTTGTTGAGATGGCGCAACCCGATATTAAAAGCTCCCCATCCTCCAGAAGACAGACCCCCCAGCGCCCAAAACTGGGGTTCTTTTAAAGTGCGGTAGCGTGACTTGACAACTTGCACTAGTTCTGAACCAATTAAAGTCCCTACTTTACCATTTGGCCCATCAAAATAATCGGGGTCGTATAAAGGACTAGAACCGCGATTATCATTACCATCAGGTGTAATTACAATTGATGGCGGTAATTTTCGACTTTTATAAAGTTCATGCAATACATCTAAGATTGCATATTTATCAGCGTAAGCACGGGCATCATCATGACCACCGTGTAGTAAGAATATTACCGGATACTGCTTTTGCTGATTTTTATTATAACCAGGCGGCAAAATCACGCCATAGTTACGGACTGCACCCATCACTTGGGAGTTAAAGGTTGTTAATTGAAACTTTAGCCCGGTGTTTGCCTCTTCTTGGGGCGGGTCTAGTTGTGGCGCACCTAAGATGAATACATAATAATAACCAGCAGTAGTAAGGAGTGCGATCGCTCCTATCAAACTAATTAAAAATTTAGAAATCTTCATATTCTTTTAACGTTTAAAAAATCACCTCCATTAGAACTTAATATAGTTAATCTACTGAAAAATTGCATCTGAGTTTTCCACATTGATGTTTAAATATCAAAAAATTTTAAAAATCTATGCTATATCCAGTATGATTTTTACTACAAATTGTTAATTGTTTTGACTTTTGACTTTCTCAAACGGACTAACACCTAAATTTTCAGTCCTATGTGCTATTTCAGAAACTCGAAATTGTTCTCCTACAAATGTCAACGAATCGGATAAATGTTCTCGCCAGTATTTCCAGGTGTGACTACCAGGAAACTCACGAAACAAATTATAAACTTTTAGCTTATTTAGTACTTGGCTAAAATTTTGAGCCTCGTCTATTTCTTCAATATCTGATGTACCAGAATCTAGATAAATTCGCAATTTTTTTTGAGCTTGTAAAGGAATGGTTTTGATATAACTTATTGGGCTATTCATTGGGCCGCTTTTATCATGAAAATAACCACTATGACTAAATAAAATCAAGAAATGATCCAGGTTATGTAATCCCACATTCATTGCTCCCCAACCACCAGAAGATAAACCACCTATCGCCCAAAAATCTGGATTGTTTATTGTACGATAACGGCTTTGCACAACTTTTACCAACTCATCTCCCACGGCTGTGGAGACTTTACCGTTAGGGCCATCAATATATTCGGGATCTCGGTAGGGGCTAGAGCCACGTTTGTCGTTGCCGTCTGGTGTGATAATGATGCTAGGTGGCAATTTACCTTTACTATAAAGTTTTTCCACAGTTTTGAGAGCTTGTCCCTTACTCTGATTAAACCAATCAGTGGGATTACCATGTCCACCGTGGAGGAGAAAGATTACAGGATAGCTTTGTTTTGGGTTTTGTTCATAACCAGGAGGTAAAGAAACGCCGTAGGTGCGACTTGCGCCCATTACCTGACTATCGTAGGTTTCAATTTTGTAGGTTAGGGGAGTAGCTGAGTCGCTAGTATTAAAGTGGGTTGGAGCTACAGAAGGGTTTGTTTGTAAATTTTGCTGTTGTAGTGGTTTTGCTACGGTACTTTGGGAGAAATCACAGCCAACTAGAGTTAATACTGAAAGTAGTAAGAGAATTTTAGATTGTTTGTAGTTCATCTATTGGGTAGTCGGTGTTTGTTTACAAAAGTTTATGCAAATAATATGTCAATGCTGTGTCAACAGGATGGAAACTTTACGACTGGTTATAAATTAAAAGTCAAGAGTTAGGATAAGTTTCTTCATAATGCTTAAAAAGCTGCGACTCAATTTCAGTTCTTTGTTTGGCTTGTTGCTGCTAGTGCTTTGTGCATGGGCGATCGCTCACGAATTGCATGAGTATAATTATCGTGATATCCTCAACTCCCTAGCAGCAATTCCCAAAAGTCGCTTAAGCTGGGCAATTTGGCTGACAGCTTTGGGTTATCTGGTGATGATTGGGTATGATATTTTAGGTTTTAGCTACATTAATCGTTCCCTAAGTTGGAATAAGATTGCTCTAACCAGCTTTATTAGCTCTGCATTTAGTAATACCATTGGGTTTGCCTTGCTAACTGGTAGTGCCATCCGTTATCGATTTTATGCTAACTGGGGAGTTTCAGCAGTTGCGATCGCTCAAGTAATTGCTTTCGCCAATTTTACTTTTTGGTTGGGGATGTTTGCTGTTGCAGGTTTTTTATTCCTCATCAACCCCTTGAAGATTCCCACTCAAATACATTTACCTTTTGCTACTGTGCGTCCCATCGGCGTAATTTTTCTACTATTAGTCGTTATCTATTTAATTGGAAGTATTTTTATTAAACAACCGTTAAGAATTCGCGGGCAAGAATTTCGATTTCCTTCTTTTCAAATATCCTTGGCTCAAATAGCAATTTCTAGTTTTGACTGGATTTTGGCAGCAGCAGTTCTTTATGCTTTACTTCCTAACAATATATCTTTGTCATATCTAGACTTTTTAGGCATTTATTTACTAGCGATGTTTGCAGGTGTGGTTAGTAATGTCCCTGGGGGTTTGGGAGTATTTGAAACTATAATTTTGCTGATTCTTTCCTCAAAAGTTTCGGCGGCAGTAGTTTTGGGTTCAATGTTAGCTTATCGGGGAGTCTATTACTTTTTACCTTTGCTAGTAGCAGCAGGTTTGCTAGGGCTTTATGAAATTAAATTTAGAACCGGAAAGTTACAAAAATGAATCAACTATAAAGCAATATGGTTCAGTTAAGGCTAGCACGGCGAAGGTTATTGAACAGGCAAAAACACAACCTCATTTTATCTATAGCTAAAAAAGTAAACTCTTTGTCATATAAAACTTTACTTTTTTTACATATAAATAAAGTAAAGAGCTACAGGCTTAAGTAACTGGAGTTTAGACTAAGCCATCCAAAAATACCCAGCAGTGCTGAGTTAATGAGAGACGTAATGATATTATGAATAATCTTGAGTATTAAACCGCAACTGATGGTTATTTACGTGGTGGAGTTACTGTTTTTTTAACAATTGGGGATCGGTTTTTACGGTGACGCTTTTTTCCTGTTTGCCAGCCAGGGGACTTTCCACGAGGTTTGGGTGCGCTTGTTGGAGTACCAATCACCGCAAAAACTCCTCCCATAGCTTGAGCAACTCGCCCAGGGGTGAATTTATCGGAGGACTTCTGCCAAGGTAAAGGATTATCAGTCACGATATCACGGGCTAACCACAATTCCCAAGTCATGAGGGGCATCACGTCACTCCACCGTTCACACTGCTTAGGAGTACTAAACTTGGGCACAGTCCAATGTAAACTTGCTTTAAAAAACGATACCAGTGGTCAACGGTAAAACGACGCAAGTAAAGTCGCCAAACCTCTTCTAAGGGAGGCATTTCTTCCCCTACCTTATATCTTGCATCTCTAAGGATAAACCACTAGAACACAAATAGGAGCGTAAAAAAGTAACTCCAGAAGTGAGAATATATCTAAGCAAATTAAAGTAATTTTACTAACTAAATAGATAGTGATATTACGTAAATAACTCAGGAATGGGCGATCACTAAATTGAAACAGAAGTGAGATTTGCACACAAGCACAGAAATATGAGAAAAAAGGCGTGAAAAAACATAATGAAAAGCAAGAAAAATGATCTCAATTCTTGCCCACGCCCAAGGGCTAGTTTACACTCTGGTGTTGTGTGTGACTAATGTTAAGTTATGTGTCAAGGCAATCATAGCTATTTGAAAATCATTGGGGCCTATTGAAGTACCGTTTGCTGCTAATTCTGCACGAATTCTACCGTAGGTGAGGGCAGTAATATCATCAAAAGGCAGAGAAACAAACAAAGTGAGAAACTGCTGTTGTCGAGCTAAAGTAATTTGGGGATTATTGCAATTCAAAAGCTCCATAAAACAACTCTGCCTTCACTACTCAACAGACAGCAATATCTTCTACATTTGTTGACTGTAAATGTTCTCGAATTAAGAGCGACCTACCGTTGAGATAACGAGCGCAAACATTGATATCTAATAAATACCTCACAGAATTTCTTCCCTTGTCTCAAAATCACCTTCAGAATCGATAACAATTGAATCGTCTTGACAGCTACCACAAGTCTGCTCAAAAAAGTTGGGTGGCCATCCTAATTCTTCTGGTGTTTTTGTGGTTGTTGACGGTTTTAGTTGTTGATAAATCACCATTACTTCTATTTCTTTGTCTGTTATTCCTAATGGGATATCAAGGTGTAAAATCCCATCAGACCCCACATGAGTGTTTAGTTTGATACTTTGCATCACTGTTTTCTCTCACTTATTGATTCATTTAAAATTGCCTGCCACTTCATTAATACCGTACTCTTTCTCAATCACACCCAACAACTTCTCCTCCACAGCCGTCAAATACGGTCGCTTCAGTTCCCCCAGATGCTTCAGCACAGCACTTGGGGCATCTTCCAAGTTCTCGTTTTCCCGTAACCTACTGATGCATAGGCTAGCAAGAACCGTAGGCATCGCTAATCTGCTGCATCTGCTGCATGATATAAGACTTGCAATTAACACCCCCAATCACCAAACCGTAAACAAAACTGATTAGAGGTTGAAAAAAACCGATAATGCTTAGTCTTCGACCCCGAGGCTTCGTCTGAACAAGCGCGTTTTTGCTCACCCCGTTGGTAATAGCTGTAACTTGGCTCACTCCATGCACAAAACCCTGATTCTTCTATTTACTTGAGGTCTATTTCTCCTGTAGCAGCAGCTAATTCCAACATATCTAGGTCAGCTTGCTTCTCTTGTCGTACTACAGGGTCTTGTTTTCCTTTATGACTCTTCCTGACTCGCTTCCATATGACCCCCTTTTTTTTAGCACCCGTCTTAACCTGTCAGGACTTAATTTAATAGAGCGATCGCTTCCTCCGGAGTGGAGCATCATCACTCGTTTTTGTCCAACTTCAGAAAATCGCGTTGCTCCCAATGCCACCTGCTTTACGGACTGCATCTATATATTCACTTGGCAGAGAAAATAGTAATGCTGCAAGGCGACCGTAAGTTGTAATCCCAATCAATGGGTTTCGAGATTTTCTACTCATCTTGATGCTATTTCTCAATTTTGGATAAAGTCGAGCCGAGAAGAAACGGTTCTTCGGCGAATGCATAATTCCTCAATAAACCTCTGTTAAATGCAAGAGCGTTGGCTCAATAACACTCCTAAACCGAAACCAAAAATTTAAGTGAATATCAAAATTAGTGTACTAAAGTATACCTTAAGCATCACCCTTGAGGCAGATTTTGGTGCCCGAAAATAGCACTTATAGCAAATTGACAACTGAAGTTACTGAAAAAATTGATTTAAATAGTAAAAGTTATGGCAAATATAATTGGAACCAAAGGTAATGATACGCTAGTGGGCAGCGAGTTAGCCGACATGATTAACGGTCTTGCAGGCAACGATACTATCATAGCTACCAATGGCAACGACATTTTGACTGGTGGTGGTGGCAAGGATCAGTTTAAATTCATGAACGTGTTCAACGGCACTGATAACATCACCGATTTCGGTGGTGTTGGTAAAGGAACAAAACCGACAGCAGCAGTCATTGCCGAAGTGGACACCCTAAAATTCGAGGGCTATGACTTCTTTCGTGCCGAAAATTTGCTGCTTACCCAGAATGGCAGCAATCTGGAAATTGCGTTTGAAGGAGTAGGTGAAACCATAGTCATTCTGCAAAACTTCAAATTAGAAAACTTGGAAAACCAGAAAGCTTCTGGAGCAACACCAGCGATTGGCAATATCTTGTTTAATGGGCAAACTAGTATCACCGATAGCTTTGATGTCTTTGATGCCAATTCCACTGAAACTAAGCTGAGGATCAAAAACACGGTAACCTTCCTCAATGACCTATCCAACAACATCACGGGTTTAGACGACTCAAATGATGTGGTTAATGGTCAGGGTGGTAATGACAAAATCGACGGCAAAAGTGGCAACGACTTGCTGCGGGGTGGTACGGGAAATGATACTCTCATCGGTGGTGCAGGGAAAGATACCCTAATTGGTAATACGGGCAATAACTCCCTCGTTGGTGGTACTGGTGACGATGTATTGAATGCTGAGGATTCAACAGGCAATAGCACCCTTAACGGTGGTGCTGGTAACGATTACTTAAGTGTTGAGGGTTCAACAGGCAATAACCTGCTTTATGGTGGGGATGGCGATGACAGCTTTTCTTTGAGGGCTTCATCTACTGCCCCCTCTTTTTTAGTAACTCAAACGATAGATGGAGGGAAAGGTGATGATTTTTTACAAGCGTATTATACCAATGCTACGGGGAGAATGACTTCGACATTCAATGCAACCACTAACATTGGTTCGATTACAGCAGGCACGAATCGGGTTAACTACAAAAATATCGAACGATTAGAGATCAGAGGTACAACCTACGATGACTTGATTGTGGGGACTAATGGCAACGATATGCTCTATGGGGGTAGTAGTGGAAATGATCCGACCTATGGCAATGATACGATTTTTGGCAGTGAAGGTAACGATGACTTGAATGTTGATTATTCAACAAGCAATAACATCCTTAATGGTGGCGCTGGTAACGATCAATTGAGTGCTACTTCTTCAACAGGTAATAACCTGCTCTCTGGGGACGATGGCAATGATAATCTCTCGACTTCTGGGACTCACATCGACTACGACGGAGGAAATACCAATGCCGCCTCTGGCAATAACACCCTCAACGGTGGCGCTGGTGACGATAACTTAAGTGCTGATTATTCAACAGGCGATAACCTACTCTCTGGGGGCGATGGCAATGATTCTCTTAGTACCTCTAGCTACGCTTCTGACAGGTACGGATTTGACACCTCTGGCAATAACACCCTCGATGGTGGTGCTGGTGACGATACCTTAAGTGCTAACTATTCAACAGGCCATAACCTGTTGTTTGGAGGCGATGGCAATGATTCTCTCTTTGTCTCTAGCTACTACGACTACTCTGGAAAGTTTGATGGCGCGTTTGGCAATAACCTACTTTCTGGAGGGGATGGCAATGATTCCTTCTCTTTGGTTATATATACTTCCCCCTCTGACTTAGTAACTCAAACAGTAGATGGAGGGACAGGTGACGATTTATTGCAAGTATCGTATATCTATCCTACTGGGGGAATTACTTCGACATTCGATGCTGCTACTAACACTGGCTCGATTACAGCAGGCACGAATCAGGTTACTTACAAGAATATCGAAGGATTAAATATCTCAGGTACAGAGTACGATGACTTGATTGTGGGGAGCAGTGGCAATGATACAATAGATGGGAGCGGTAGTGGAAATGATACAATAGATGGTGGTGCTGGTGACGATTATTTATCGTTTTCTTACTATAGTGCAACCCAGAGCATCACTTCGACATTCGATGCTACTACTAACACTGGCTCGATAACAGCAGGCACGAGTCACGTTACTTACAAGAATATCGAAGGATTAAATATTTATGGTACAGAGTACGATGATTATATAGTGGGGAGCAATGGCAACGATTCGCTCCACGGGGGTAATAGCGGCAACGATACCATCGATGGAGGTGCTGGTGACGATTTATTATTGTTGTATAACTATACTACTAGCAACGGAATTACTTCGACATTCGATGCTGCTACTAACACTGGCTCGATAACAGCAGGCACGAGTCACGTTACTTACAAGAATATCGAACAATTAAATATCTCAGGTACAGAGTACGATGATTATATAGTGGGGAGCAATGGTAACGATACTATAAATGGAACAGATGGAAATAATACGATTTTTGGCGGTGCAGGTAAGGATTTCTTGAGTGCTGACTATTCAAATGGTAATAATTTGCTCTCTGGCGGTGATGGGAATGATTCTCTTAGTAGCTTTGGAAACTACAACGACTACCGAGGCGATTTCTCTCTTGATGCTATCTCTGGCAAGAACACCCTTGATGGTGGCGCTGGTGATGATAACTTAGTTACTAACTATTCATCAGGGAATAACCTACTGTCTGGGGGCGATGGGAATGATTCTCTTAGTGCCTCTGGTTCAGCCTCTTTATACTCTTCATACGGAGTTTATACTGTTTCTGGCAATAACACGCTCAACGGTGGTGCTGGTAATGATCGCTTGAGTGTTGACTATTCAACAGGCGATAATATCCTCTCTGGTGGCGATGGTAACGATACTCTCACAGCTTCTGGTGCGTCTGGTAAGAACACACTCATTGGTGGCGCTGGCAATGATCTCCTCACAGGTGGCAAAGGTAATGATAGCTTAATTGGAGGAACTGGTACTGACACCTTTGCTTTCAATAGTTTCAATGAAGGCATTGATACTATTTATGACTTTAACGCAACCACGACTAATGAACTGATTCAAGTATCGGCTGCTGGTTTTGGTGGCGGGTTATCATTAGGTACACTCTCAGCTAATCAGTTTACCCTTGGAGCATCTGCAACGACTAACCAAGAGCGATTTATCTACAACACTGCTACAGGTGGACTGTTCTTTGACCTTGATGGCAGTGCGTCTGGGTTTACTCAGGTAAAATTTGCACAATTATCTGCTGGATTGTCAGTAAGCAAAAACAATTTTGTGGTTGTTTAATCTTTCATTAGCGTGATTCAAGTCGCCAACTAGTACGATTTGCGGGGTGCTATTTTTAGCATCTCGCATCTGTTTTGCTCCCGACGCAAGTCGTTTCGATAAGCGATCTCGCCAAAAGCAACTTTCTCAGGGAGCAATGCGATTTTGTTAACGTGAGTTCGACGGATTTTAGGGGCTACAAGCCCTGTAAATAAAAGATTATTTCAGCTAAGGCTGAAAGAAACTCTTAGCCATTAGTTGAGAATAAAGTCAATAATTGACAGATTCAAGAGTTATATCATGTCCGGGTAATGACTTACGATTAAACACCAATTTGAAGCCACCAATGAAAACCAGTTAAGCCACGAATTAACTCTGTCTGTTGGAGTAAAGATTGACACCGATGAAATAAGACATTCTCTAAATCATTGAGTGTCTCAAAAGAGCGATTAGCAATTGGTTCGCAATGCCTATCATTCGGTGAAACCCTTATTTTTAGCTAAAGACGCAGTATAAGCTGTGACACTACCACCTGTAATCACCAAAATTAACGCTGCTAGAACAAGTGGTGTCCAACCACCCCAAACGAACAGTATCAAGCTAAGTCCAGATAAAAAACCGAGTGCAGTAACCACTGCTATTCCTAATTGCAAAGGATTGCAAATACGCCACGCTAGTATTCCACCCAAAACAGACCAACTCCAAATCCATAAAGCTTCGCTCCAAGTGGGTCAAACCCATAATAGGGGTCGTCCATCTAAAACTGCACTCAGAATTTGACTAACCATGTGAGCATGAACAACTACCCCAGGTATTGTGCGATAGAATTTTTGTCTAGTACTGTAAGGAGTAGGAAAATAATCACCAGCGCTTTGAGCCGTAATGCCAATAATAATTATCCGATCCTTCACTATCTCCGGCTTGACTTTACCTGTTAGTATATCTTTTAACGTCACTTGTTCGGCAACTTTTAAAGAATCAGAAGAACGGTAATTAAGCAATATTTGGTAACTTAAATCATCTATTTGTTGATAGCCGCTCATATGCGATCGCCAACGCTTAACACAACTTTACCAATCTGCAATTCCTTTGTTCGGGTATACTTAGGATAAATTCCTAGAGAGTTGAGATAATTAAATGCCAACTGAGCGCTAAAAGCGTAGCGAGTAGTACAAACAGATGTGTAATCTGGTTTCATAGCTATAAAATGGCAACGCACAATTCCATCTGGATCTTCCAGAAAATCACTAAATCCTTAACGTTCTACAGGAATTTCTGGAGGAGGTGAAACGCCTGGTTGATTTATTTTTGGTTCACTAGCTTTGCAAATAGCTATTAAGCTACTATCTCGCCGCATCCAAGTGGCTAAATCTGCGTTGCTGGGATCTACGGAAAAATCACGATAGATATCTAAACCAATAGTTCGTGCTTTGAATTGTCTAAGTTTTTGCAAAGCTAAAGCCAGTGCTTGATCCGATAGTGAACCTTTTCTATGTTCCTGTTCTGGAAGCTTAAAATCATCTTCAGTGATAGTCACCAGCAAAATCCGCGGATCTGTGCCTTCATGCGGACGCAACTGCATTAAATGGTCGAAAGCTTGCAACTCCCATGTTTGTAACATTCCCAATTGTCGGACTCCGATTACCAAAGCTGTTACAACTACACTCAAAATAGTTATTATTTGAAGATGGCGTTTGCTCGGCAAGATTTGATGAGAGTTTCTATTTTCCAACAAACCAATTTGAAGCTTTCCTTTTTCCAACTCAAGGCTTGCAGTTAAAAATTTATAGTCCTGGTTACTCAAACTCTTACCTTCTGCCCATGCCTGGGCAGACTGCAAAGTTTGCCCCCACAAAAGATGGGATTCATCTTGATAATTCGTTGCCACCCATGCTTTTAGCTCTAATCCATTTGGTCGCAAGTCAATAACGCTTTCTCAATCCAAGTTTGATTAAAAACAGATGCATAAATGGGATTGTAGACCTTTAACAAACCTTGTTGTTTCACTACCAACCCTGATAACCGCAATTCCATTTGTTCAGGACTAGCATCTGCTGTTATTTCACCCTTCAATAAAATTTGCTGATACAGTTCCACGAGGTGCCCAGGGCGCTGTTCGCTTCTAAGTATGCGATCGCGAATTGTCTTTATATGTTCCGGTTCATCTTAAGATTCCCAATTCTCGATTACTCTTGAGCATACTATGTTTTCAACACACTTGGCCTCATCACCTACTATAATTGGTAAGTCAGACGAAACAACCAGCTTGCAAAGCTTTTGGGTAAGAAAGGGTTGACCACCTGTCCAAGCTAATATCTCTGTTAAGATTATTTCAGGGTTAAAAACTTTTCTCACTAATCCTTGAGCTAATGGCTGTGCTTCATGTTTTTGAAAGCCACTAAGTTGAATTGCCCGACCAATGTTAAATGGGGTGCGATTTTTGTCTCGAATCAAATCGTAAGGTGTGGCTACTCCTAGCAATGCAAAGGTAAGACGTTGGTATGCAGGGTTGTCAGACCTTTTGTTATAACAAGCTCTTAACAGTGCTAAAAAATCATCTTTGAAATTTAATTTCAGGATGCTATCAATCTGGAGTTTAGACTAGTTCCCGGTGCGAAACTGCTGAAAAAATCAAATATAAAACTTTGCTAATAATCAATAGTTGACGTATACAGATATTGATTATTAATCAAGCTAATTTTAATTATTTATCTTGTTATGTTTGATAGTGTAATCTTTAATTATACTCAAAATTAATTAATAGTAATAATTTCAAAAAAAGATGTAATAATTTATTTTGCTTTTGAGAGTGCCTCGACTAATAATAGTTAAATTATGAGCAATAATTCCCCAGCCAACTCAACGACAAAATCCCAACTCTCCCCTATATAAACAACGTTGTAAGCCAAAACATCGTTTCAAGAAACTGATACGTCCTTCTACTCCATTATGCCAGCGCTTTTTGAAAATTTCTTTTTTTTTCATGCTTGATTCTTTCTTTACTTCGATAACCGCCCTTGGGTAAGATGACTTCTTTGACTCCTAATAATTGAGCATAGTTTTCGTTTGTTTGAGAGTAAACACCTCTATCTGTAGTTACGACTTTTGGTAATGAACCAAAGTTTTCTACATGTTTGTTAAGACTTGGGATTAATTGTTGAGTATCGTGAGGATTACCCTTTAGAATCCGATAATTGCTTACAATTCCACCATCAACTTCATCTAACCAAACTTTATGTCCAAACTCCACATCTACATTGATTTTACCTCAACATATTATATCTGTATGAGATTCAAATATACTGACAATTTTCGAGGTAGCAGGTACTTTCTCACAATTGAAAATTCGTCTTTGAGTTTGTTCAATTACTTGTAATACACGAGGGAGGAAAATTTCAAATCGTTGAAGGAAATGATGATATTCTAGTAAATTTGAATCCCCAATAACTAACTTCACTTTTTGAGCCTGTTTCCAGCTAGCTTTAGCAATCTCAATCAATTTAGAGTAGGCTTTTTCTCTTTTTTGACGACCGGATTGATTTCGCGTTTTAGATAAACTATCAATTTCTCTAGAAATTCTTCTAGCTGTGCGATGACGATTCCTAAAAATACTTAAGTTAATATTTTTTGAATATCGCAATAAAATTTATTTCGCTTGCGATAAAAGCCGACTGATTACCTTAACTCCATCTACTAATAAACTGTTATCAGAGGAAAAGTGAATATTAGTAGCCACGACTGTACCATCTGTTCTTATCTTTTTACCCTGAGTTACTTGTAACTGAATTGCTATTTGAGTTAAACGTTGGTTAAATTGTAACAAAGTTTCTTGACGAATTTGATTTGACCAACGAATTAAAGTACTTTTATTGGGAAGAGGATTAAAATAAATTCTACAAAATTTTCTTAAAACTAAACTTTCGTGAACGTTTGAAATAGTTTTTGCATAGCTTAAGCCCCGCAGGTGCTTCAATGCTAGCATTCTTAATATTACTTCAACCGGAGTTAAATTTATCCCTGTTTTATTTGTATTAGGATAACGCTTTGATAAATCGGATTCTACTAACCGAAACAATTGTTCATCCGAAAGGATTTTATCTATTTTAAAAATCAACTCATCCATTTCTCCTATTAACTCAATTAAAATGCTAAGTTCTTTATTAAATTCATATTTTCTACGTAACATCAGATATTGATTGAGCCTGCAAAGAAAGTACTACTCAAAAACATACTTAAGAATGATTAACTATTAAAATTTACTCAAAAATAATTGAAAAAAATTTTATCTTTTATTGAAATTTATTCATCTTTTTTATCCTCAGAGACTCGAAGAAGAGAAAATCGCGATCGCTAATTTATTTTATAAGAGCGAACGCCGACAAGACCCTATCAAAAACTCCTCCCATAGCTTGAGCAACTCGCCCAGGGGTGAATTTATCGGAGGACTTCTGCCAAGGTAAAGGATTATCAGTCACGATATCACGGGCTAACCACAATTCCCAAGTCATGAGGGGCATCACGTCACTCCACCGTTCACACTGCTTAGGAGTACTAAACTTGGGCACAGTCCAATGTAAACTTGCTTTAAAAAACGATACCAGTGGTCAACGGTAAAACGACGCAAGTAAAGTCGCCAAACCTCTTCTAAGAGAGGCATTTCTTCCCCTACCCAAGCTAACCAGATTTGAAAAAGCATGATGCCAACCAGGTAATACATGCAGCGTATAAAACTCTTTGAATGTCCTATAGCCCGAACCGTGAAAGGCGTTCGCCCTTGGCGTTGGCGAAGCCATCGCAATCGTCATCACCTCTGATAGATGCATACGGGAAGTGCTGCGACGCTCTCCAGTCATTGACGGTAGCTGCGGTACTTGTTCCCATATTCTCTCCCATGACGAACAGAAATCTTCTCTCGAATAAGACGAGTCTAAGACAAAATAGGCAATTGTGGTAGAATCGGCGAAAGCAAAATTAAAAACGCTTGCTGCATTTGCGTTTGCAGTTTTTTGAGGAGAGGATGCAGGATAAAAATTGCAATTTACTTCAGAATTAAAAAATTTGTTGCTTTAGAACGGCTTGACCCTCAACTGTGTCCGATTCGTCCTTGCATCTATCATCTACAGGTGAGTCATGCAGCAGGTTGAATGGCTTGCCCTTCAGGTGTGGGATGTTCTCAAGCAGGCTGCAACCGAACCCGAAGATGCAGATTTGGCGCTACTGTGGCTTGAAGTTGAGGCAGCGATCGTGGATTTGGATTGTTCGAGTCAACTGAGCGTGGTAGGGGAAGCGATCGCACAAATTACCGATGTGTTTGAAGCGCGCTCGCAATTGACGTTCGAGTCGATCCAAGCAACGACGAGCCATGATGGTCCAGTTATGCCGTCAGATGCCTTTGATCGCTATGTGCGGCAAACAATGCAAATTGACTTTGAGCAGTACATCGAGCCGTTAATTAATTTACCGCGTAAAGCACCCCAATTCAGTGACGTTGACGATACACAATCAATTGTTGCTCCAGTTGATCGACACGCCTTAATCGATGCGTTGGCGAAGACAGAACTCATTGACCCAGAAGTGGCATATCGACAAGCGATCGCCGCTTCAAACGAAGAGGATGTTCGAGAGTGGGGGGCAGCGATCACAACGTGGTTGAATCAGCACAATCGGGCGGTACCATTGCTAAAGCTACAGCAATCGCTTTCGATGCCGCTGGTGAATGTTTGGCTAGGGTTACTGCTGAATGGATTCGTGCTCGAACAACGCGGGGAATTTTATCAAACCAAGCATGTTTGGGTTTTACGATAATGTCAGACTAAAATCACTCGGCACTCAGGCTGTTTTGGCTCTCTACATTCAGCCTCAAGAGCGATTTCTAACTCAAATCAGAAATAATTCTTCAATCTGATTCGAGGCTTCAGGACTTAAATCTCTAATTACCCAAATGCGATCGCTAAATTTTGTCAGATTTTTTTCACTATGGTTTCCAATTAAAATGGAGAAAATATTTGTTTCGAGATGCTGTTTGTGCTGGTTAAGTTTTGCTAGAACGTCTTGACTCATATCACACAAGGCATCTGTAATCAGAACAATATTGGCTTTGTGCAAGCTCTTGTTGTTGTCTATGCATTTAATAGCTTCTGTCAAAGCTGGTTCCCAATTTGTACCCCCACCACTGTAAAAACTCAGCATCAAGTCCAGAAATTTCCGGTAATCATGATGTTTTGGTGGAAAATCATCTGTCTGCCGAACCCTAGTATCAAAATGGATGACACGGAAGTGGCGCTTATCCTTGTGAGCAATTTGCAAGAGAACTGCTGTTACTGCTTTGGCCCAAGTATCAGGGAGTCCCGCCATCGAGCCAGAAGAATCCAGGCACACAATCAATGGCCCTTTAGACTTTTTCTCCTTGCCTACAATCTTGTACTGAAGTAGAGAATGCTCATAGTACCCTTTGGCGAACAACAGAAGCACCTTGGTCTAGTTGCTAGGTGAATCAGCGTCAGTTAGAGATCATGAATAAGTGTAGCCAGACGAGAATCAGTAGGGGCTTTAGTTTAATAATTGACGATTCTGGTCATAGAAAAAGTGCGGAGCCGGAGACGCTGCGACTTTCTCACAAGCTACTGATATTGACTATTTTATTACCAATGTCTCTTCATCAATTGTCACCCCAAAATGGATAGTTGACACCTATGGCTCAAGGAATTGGGTAGAAGTTTTTTATAGAGAAGCTCTCATGTTGGTTAGGGCTAAAAGAATATCAAGTTCGAGATAAAAGAAGTTTACTTCGACATTTTATTTTGGTTTTTTGTGCTTATACTTTTATTCTTTGGCATCAGATAACAGGAGGCTTGAGACGCAGGTGGGCAAACAAACCTTTGAACACTTTTCCTGAAGCTTTGTCAGCATTTAGAACGGCTATGTCTTATTGATTCTTCGATTGGTTGACCCTCAACCGTGACGTGTTTACCGCTTATAAAGCCAGTTTAGGATTTGGGCTTAATTTTTGTTTAAGTCCAGTTAACCCATAATATTGCCGCAACAGAGGCTGTAATACTCATTATTTCGTAAAGCGATCGCATCCTTTTTTGATACCTTGGAAGCATAAGCACGTTTTAACGGCAATCTTATCCTTCCACCAACAGTTTTTAAACTAAACGGTTTAGTTTGCACTTCATGACAGCTTCGCCAGTTCTACCCCCAATAGGCAGGGCTAATTCATTGTGATGAGAGAAAATTAGGGTAACCAGAAGTTAGCATACACAAAATTTTTTAGCGACTGATTTGATTTGTCCACTTT